>CAMEOT010000062.1 GCA_945929965.1 uncultured Lachnospiraceae bacterium | reverse complement strand
TGTTTTTTGCAACCCCTAAATACCTAAAAATGCAGAATGCTTTCCCAAAAGTTGCAGCGGGAAATTCCTCATTTTTGCATGTATCTCCAGCGTAGTTTCTATGCCGGAGAAATGTCGTTGCAGACATACTTTTGTTTTTAGTTACAGATATGTAATACTGGTTTCATCGGTTCCGTTTGCCAACCGATGCATGCGCTCGGTTTGTGAGTCCTCCTGTTGGGGATCCACACCTCCACACATCCAGTTCACATATAAATCGTATGCAGGTTCACCTTCGAAACAACGGGATGTGTTATTGAAGATATCCTGCCGCAGACCGTCTGCCCACTCCGGTGGCAGATACTTGATGAGTACCTGACGCCAACGGACGAGTTCCTCATCCAGCTCGATGATGGTTTTGACCATTTCATCAGTAAGTTTAAGGAAATCATACACCGTAGGACAGTCATGGAGACAATCGGTCTGATCCTGAACCTTGAAAATTTTATCTTCAGCCATCCTGTGCACCTCCCTTCCGGGAAGCGAAAAGCTCGTTGATGCTTGATTCACGAAGGCGATTGTTTTCACCGGGGAACAGAATCAGGTGGCAGTGGTGCGTCAGACGCCCCACAAGTGCTGCCGTCATCTGTTCATCATACAGCACATTTACCCATCTGGAGAATTCCAGATTTGTATTCAGTATGATGACTTTCTTTTCATGGATCTCAGAAAGATAATCAAAGAGCAGTTGTGAGCCTGTTCTGTTATAAGGGACATAGCCAAATTCATCCAGAATGATGATCTCTGCTTTATCCATCTTTCTGTGAAGCTGGGACAGTGATCCACGTTCCTGCGCCTCGGAAAGCTGGTTGATCAGTGCGGCAGTTCTAAAGAACTTCACCGGAATCCCTTTTTTGCAGGCTTCCATGCCGATGCAAATGGACAGCATCGTTTTACCTGTTCCGGTACTGCCATACATCACAAGGTTATTTCCTGAATGATAAAAATCCAATGCCTTGAGGCTCTCGATAGTGACACTGGCCGGAAACTGTACTTCGCTCGGATCAAAGGATGTAAAGCTGTGCTGTAGTGGAAATCCCGCCGTGTTGATCAGCTTTGCAACTCTGGTGGCTTTGCGATACCGTATTTCTTCTTTCAGAAGATTATACAGGTATTCCTGATGGCTCTCGCCGGTCTGGATCATCGCATTTTCCACGAGATTCACCGACAGTCTCAACTGTTTACAGCATGAGGCGATGGGTTCTTTGTATTCATCCATTTACAGCACCTCCTTTCTGAAGGAGTTTGTCATAAGAGGACAGATCCACAGGCATTTGTACGATTTTGGGAACCCCGTTCTGCGGTGGAAGCAGTGGAAGCTCCGGAACATCCGCATAAAGCCGGCGGTACAGATTTTTCAGGCTGTCAGGATCCTTGACCTGATAGAGCAATGCCTGGTCTACTGTCTGAAGGGCACTGTCAAAGCCGGTGCGGTTCGTCAGCTCTGCCAGTACTTTCAGTACTGTTCCGCGATCTGAACTGCTGCACTGTTTCATGTAACGCTGCATATTTTCCGGCATCATGTCAAACAGCCCGCTGTTGAACAGGGAACGTGGTTTTCTGGAGATAGCCGTAAGATATGGCACCCATTCCATGCTGGACTGCTTCTGATCTCCATAAAGTCTTCTGTGTGTGACAATCAGGTGCTGTTTCATATCCATCACCATTATCTGAGTTGCTGTGATTTTCAGCATTACTGTGGTTTCCGAGTAGTCCGGGGAAACAGAGTATTCGTGCTTTCCTGATTCCAGGGTGAAGCGTCCCCATTTATCGGTGACAACGGTCTCGTACCTTGCCGTATCAAAGGCAGTATCCGGTAAAGGAAGCATTGCTTTACGGTCAGCATCATAGCGTTCCAGAATCGTCTGGTCGTAGTGATAGTGTTCACGATCCATGTCCGCATCAGCCTCGGCGAGCAGGTTCTGATTGAAATCATACAGACTGGTGAAATGCGGGACAGGAACCAGGAAGTTCCTTCTCGAATAACCAACCTTGTTTTCAACATTTCCTTTTTCCCAGCCGGATTCCGGATTCATGAACCGGCAGCTGAATCCATAGTGTTCACTGAAGCGCAGGAACTTGTCAGTCAGTTCCCGGCCACCGTTTTTCAGGATTTTGGTGACAATGGTTGAAGTATTGTCAAACCAGATCTCTGTAGGGACACCGCCGATGTGCTCAAAGATAGTAATCATGCTTTCCATGAAACACTCTGCGTTTTCTCCATACATCAGCTGAGGATATCCACCGTTACTGTATGGAAAAGAAAGCACAAGATATTTGCCATTATGGCATCTGCTGTTTTCATAGAATTGTGCAGCTCCAAAGTCTGCCTGTCCTTCACCCGGATGATGGATAAGAGGTAAATAACCTTTTCTGTTATCAAGGTGCAGCTGTGACTTTCTGTAGGCCACATACTGTGCAACAAGCCTGTAGGAGCAGTCAAAGTCCTCGGCTTCCTTGCGGAGTCTGTGAAAGACTCTTTTGGCTGTATGGCGCTGCTTGCGTGGAGCTTTTCTGTCTCCGGCGAGCCATTCGTCAATCAGCGGTTTATAATTGTCCAGTTTAGGACAGATGTTCTCCGGATCCTTTGCTTTAGGCTCCGGGGTATTAAAATCGGTCATGTCGATATATTTACAGATGGTTTTTCGATCATAACCGGTTTCTGCGATAATGGCAGGTATGTTTTTTCCTTGCTCATAATAGAGCTGTCTGATAGAATGTACCTTGTCCATTGTAAGCATACTCCTTTCCTCCTTAAAATGTTGTCCGCAACGACATTTCAAGGATACATAAGGTTTGGTATGCCTGCAATGGATGTTTTGATATTTCTCTAAAACTACAGTATTTACTGTGGTCTTAGAGAAATACCAAACGCATCTGCAATAATAGGGAAAATCCTCATGCAACTTTTGGGATTGCCCTCTGCAACTTTTGGTATTTTAATTGTACAATAAACA
>CAMEOT010000061.1 GCA_945929965.1 uncultured Lachnospiraceae bacterium | reverse complement strand
AAGTATTATATCAGAAATCCTGCAGAATGAAAAGGAAGGCTGCCAAGCTTCTTGCTTACCTTGCTGATTTTTCTGTCTGTTCCTCTATCTGATCCGACAGCTCGCTCCACTCATACATCCGTTCCTCCAGCTCCTGTTCCTTCGCGGTGATAGACGCCTGGATCTCGGACAGCTTCCCGTAATCAGAGGCATAATCCGGATTCAGCAGCTCGTCTCTGGCAGACTGCAGTTCTGCTTCACACTGGGAGATCAGTTCCTCTACCTTGGCAAGTCTCCGGGTCAGCCGGGACAGCTCTTTTCCCGGATTGTAGCCGGAACCGGAGACAGTACGGTCAGAAGCCGGGACAGAGGCGGCTGTACTCTCGGAGGTGCGGTCTGAACTGCCAGTCGAAGTCCCGGTTTGACTGCCTTTGTTCTTCGCGTCCGGTATTCCCTTTAGCAGCTGCGCCTCGTCCGGCTGCCCGGTCTTGTCCTGCTGGTACTGCTCGTAGCTGTACGGATAATACTGCACCTGGAAGAAGGTGTTATTCCGGCTGTCGGAGGCTCCTGGGTCAGTTGAATCTTCCTCAAAGATCAGCAGGGAATCGGCTATCTGGCTGACGAAATAACGGTCATGGGAGACGAAGAGCACCGATCCGTTGAAATCCTTCAGCATGGCCTCCAGCGTTTCTTTTCCCACGATGTCCATGTGGTTGGTAGGCTCGTCCAGGATCAGAAGATTCGGACGGCGCTTCAGGATCTTGGCCAGCGCCAGACGACCTTTTTCACCGCCGGACAGCATGGACACTTTTTTAAAGACGTCATCCGCGGTAAAGAGGAAGGAACCCAGTAAAGTGCGGACTTCCGTTTGGGTCATATCCGGAAATTCATCCCACATATCATCCAGTACGGGTTTCTCACTGGAATACTGGGCGATCTGCTGATCGAAGTAACCCACATCCACCTGAAAACCAAACTGGCTGGTGCCGCCCAGTGCAGGCAGCTGTCCGGTCAGTGTCTTGAGGAGCGTGGATTTTCCGGTTCCATTGGCACCGATCACAGCCAGCTTCTGTCCCCGGTTCATGGTAAAGGACACCTCAGATAAGATATGTTCCGGTGTGTAGCCGATCTGCAGATGGCTGACAGTTAGCACCTCCTTGCCGGTCTCACGCTTCGGTGTACAGTTGGCATGAAAGGTCCGCAGGTCATAGCGGGCCGGAGCTTCGATCTTCTCCATATGCTCCAGCTGTTTGAGCTTGGACCAGGCCATGGAGACCTTGGTCGGATGGTGCTTGAATTTCTCGATCAGAGCGGTCAGCCGCTCGATCTCCTTCTTCTGCTGGGTGTAATCCTTCAGCTGCTTTTCCCAGTTCAGACGCTTGCGCTCTACGAAGGCAGAATAATTGCCGGGATACCGGGTGGCGGTGCCGTATTCGATCTCATAGACCACATCTGCGATCTTGTCTAAGAACATCCGATCGTGGGAGACGATCACCACAGCACGATTATAGCTTTTCAGATAACCCTCCAGCCATTCCACAGCGGCGATATCCAGGTGGTTGGTAGGCTCGTCTAAGAGCAGGATATCCGGTTTGGACAGCAGAAGCTTTGCAAAGGCGATCTTTGTGCGCTGTCCTCCGGAAAATTCGGAGAGCCGCTTGTCTCTGACTTCTGCAGGAAAGCCAAACTGCTTTAAGGCCATATCGTATTCCCGTTCGTAATCGTAGCCGCCCATCCAGGCAAAACGCTCCTCGGCAGAGGCATATTTCCGGGCGAGCTCTTCGGTTGCTTCGGCAGGCAGATCCGGACGATCCAGCTCGGTAAGCAGCGTCTCCATCCGGGCCTGCAGGTCAAGGATCGGCTGAAAAGCTTTCCGGATCTCGGCCTCCAGTGTGACGGAATCATCCTCAAAAGCCATCTGCTTTAAGTAGCCGATGACCGGATTACCGGCTCTGGCGATGTAGATATCCTCATCGCTGTCCCGTTTGGACAGGTCTACCTCCCCTGCGATCAGCTTTAACAGGGTGGTCTTGCCGCAGCCGTTCCGCCCTACGATTGCGATTTTTTCCGTATCTCTGATCTCAAAATTGATATGCTCTAAAATGGTGTCCGCAGCAAAACGGACTGCTCCATTGTGAATCTGATATAACATAATACCCCTCGTTTCTTTCAAATTAAATGAATAACAAAAAAGGTTCCTCCGGCATACGGAAGAACCTGATAAGCAGGCGAAGTATTTTGCTCGTCAAAAGGGATGCATACCCGGCTGTCTTACGGACAGCGGTACACGATCTTTCTGTCAAAATCCCTGCTTGTGATTCTTCCATACCCACAACAAATAAACCATGGCCCGATTCGGATAATAATCATCGAAAAAGGATTCCGATTCGAGTGACACAGTGCTTCCATGGTCTGCCTGACGTCCTACAGGCTGCGTGATCAGATGGCAAGAATCATAAACTGCATGGGATTACCTCTCTTTCATAATACTGAAATTACCATAACATACCGGTGGAGATTTGTCAAATAGCGAGACGGAAATTTACTGGAAGCTTTGCCGGAATGAAAGAAAGACATTATGTAAAAGCTGCACCATCTTTTTTGCGAAAAATGGATGTTCTGTACATAGAAGAAGGAGGATGGGTGATTTATAATAAGCACAACGAGAAGCGTATCAGAAAGGGGATATATCTATGAGTAAAATTCATCTGACACCGGGCAGAAGTGTGACCGGGGATTCTAACATCCGGCATCCGCAGGGAGATATTCTGAATGTGCGTGGTTTTTATGATCAGAATTCTCACGTAATGCCGGAAAATCTGACAGAGATCAGCAAGGTGCTGGTAGGAGACGAGGAAAGTAGTTGGGTGGAATATGTGCCGCCTTGTTATGATGGTTCTCATCCGGTTCCGCTGGTGATTTCCTGCCATGGAGGCGGACAGAGCGGCTGGGGACAGGCATATGCCACAAGCTGGATGAATGTAGCGGACCGGGAGGGATTTATTGTAGTATTTCCGGACGCAAAAACCAATAAAGCATGGCAGGTGGCAGGACATCGCGGCGGCTCCGTGGAGAT
>CAMEOT010000060.1 GCA_945929965.1 uncultured Lachnospiraceae bacterium | reverse complement strand
TGCAAATTTCGCCCGATCGGTGTGAGACTTTCGCTTGAAACGGTGTGAACGTGTTGTTCCACCGGTGTATCTGATCGGAACATCGGTGCGCTGATTTGTTGTGGTATAGTTTTCTCGTAGTAAATACGAGAAAGGAGCATACGATTATGCAAAACTGTACTACAATTCTTGGAATCATAGATATGCGTCAGCGTGGCATATCCTATGATGATTGCCGTAGCCGATACAAAGTCGGCTGCAGCACAATTACTCTGATCATGAACCGGTTCAAAGAATCCGGTAAAGATCTTGATACGCTGAAACAAATGCCGGCAGAGGAAGTGGAACATCTATTCTTTCCGCCAGAAAACCTCCGCAGAAAAGATGATTCCGTTATGCCTGATTACCAAGCTGTCTATGAGCGGCTAACTATGCCAGGAAGCAAAGCAAATCTCTTTTATCTGTGGCTGAAGTACAAGAAGGACTGTCCTTCCGGTTATCAATACACACAGTATTGTCTGTATTTCAAACGCTTTGTTGAAAAGCATTACGGCTCGGAAGCTGTCAGCATGGTAGTAGAACGGATTCCCGGAGAAAAGGTTTACATCGACTGGGTCGGTGATCAACCGGAAATTCTTGTGGATTCATCAACCGGTGAAATTAAAAAGGTACATTTTTTCGTTACCACTGTTGGAGTAAGCAACCTTGTTTATGCGGAAGCCTTTGAGGATGAAAAACTGCCCAACTTCATTGCCGGTACTGTTCATGCATTGGAGGCCTATGGTGCAGTGCCTAAATATCTCGTACCCGACAACTTAAAAACTGCAATCACCAAGCATACCAAGGATGAACTGGTAATCAATAGTGCCTATCAGGACTTGGAGAATTTCTACGATGTAGTAATTCTTCCACCGCCTCCTCGCAAGCCGAAGGGGAAACCAACGGTGGAGAAGTACGTTCAGTTTCTGGAGACGCATCTGTTGGAAGACCTGAAAGAAAAGGTCTACTACAGTATCGAAGATATCAATCGTGATGTACGGCAAAAAATAGCGGACATCAACAACGAGAAAAGGACTTCCCAGTCCCTTTCCAAGATGGAAAGTTTTCTTCGATATGACAAACCACAGATGAAGCCACTTGCCGGTGAATCTTTCTTGCTGTGTGATTATAAATACTTTGCCCGTGTACCGAATAATTACCATCTATTGTATGATGACCACTATTATTCAGTATTGTACACGTATTACAACCAGCCTGCAATTCTTAAGGCTACAATGGCAGAGATACGTATCTGTGACCGGAATAACAAGCTGATTTGTACTCATAGAAGGTCCTACAAGGATTTTCCCAAATACATCACCAAGCCGGAACACATGGCCCCTGAGCATCAATACTACAAAGAAGTGAATTCTAAAGATGGTGCTTATTACAGACGCTGGGCTTCAAGCATCGGTCCATATATGGTCAAACTTATTGATGCCGTGCTTCTTGCACCCCAGCACGAAGAACAAGCCTATAACAGTTGTAACGGCATTCTTCATATGTGTAAAAATCAATCCAGACTTTTGCTGGAAGATATCGCAAAAACGTGCGTGGAAAGTAATGCCTGTAGGTATTCCTATTTCAAAAAGCTCCTGAAAAACATGCAGGACAATCATTCGGTACCGACCACATCCTCGCTTCCGGAACACAGCAACTTACGAGGGAAGGAGGAGTATCGATGATAAATAAAAACCAACTTTCCACAGAGGACTATGAAATCTGCAGCAAGCTTAAAAGTATGCGGTTCTCAGGTATGGCAGAAGCATTGGAGGAAGTGTTTGCAGATCCCAATGCAGAACTCCTTCCATTTAGAGAAAAAATACAGCGTATCGTGGATGCAGAATGGAATCTGCGCTATTCCAAGAAACTGAATCGTTTTATCAAAAAGGCAACCTTGAAATATCCCGCAGCTGATCTGGATGAAACGATTTATAATCCGGAGCGGCAGCTTGATGTGCACATCATAGAGGAACTTTCCAAATGTGAATGGATTGAACAGGGAAAAAATCTTGTCATAACAGGAAAAACCAGTTCCGGTAAAAGTTACCTCGCCAATGCACTTTGTATTTGTGCCCTGCGGCAGTTCAAGACAGCCCGGTACATGAAGGCTAGCCAGTTGATAAATGAGTTGTCCAAAGCCGAAAAGCTTGACACTTATCAAGAAGAACTAAATTTGTTCGCAGGCTATGATCTTCTTGTCGTTGACGATTTTGGATTGATGAACATGGATGTTAATAAGTGCCGAAACCTATTTGAGGTATTCGACAGCCGAGATCCACATAAATCCATCCTTGTAATCTCTCAGTTCCCCGTATCTGCCTGGTACGATATGTTTCAGGATCATACTTATGCAGAGGCGTGCCTTGCACGCATGCTTAGTGGAGCCTACCGCTTGGAGATGAATGGTAAGAACATGAGAAATATGGAACCTATTAACAAATAGCAACAAACGGATAACGCACCGCTGGTGCGAGCCTCTTACACCGCTGACGCGGGAAAGGGGCTCCGTTTATCCGAAATGTGCAAGTCATTGAAAGAGGAAGCAGCCAAAAATAGGAGGTGTTTTCTATGAGTTCATTATTTGATGATTTAAAAGAGGGACTCGAGGAAGCTATTGCATATGAAAAGGGAACTGGCGAAGCTACTGTAAAAACCTATATGATTCTACCTATCAGGGAATATAGTGGAAAAGAAATACGAGATGTCAGAAAAAAAGCTGGCATGACCCAAAGTGTATTTGCGTCATATATGGGCGTTTCGATTAAAACAGTAGAAGCATGGGAGGGAGGAAGAACACACCCAACAGGTCCTGTGTTCAGACTTTTAGACATTCTTTCTGCAAATGATGAAATGGAATATATCGTTGCTAAATAAGCCGCAAGCAGATCACCTTATAATAATTTAAGATGATCTGCTTTTTTAGAAGTTGTTAGTATCATCGCTGTCCCGGGAATGCAAATAACGCAAGTACAAAGGTAGCGATAACTACTGCAACTACTATGCCCCCGAAAACTAACGCAGCTACCATCGTCTGTTTA
>CAMEOT010000059.1 GCA_945929965.1 uncultured Lachnospiraceae bacterium | reverse complement strand
CTCTTAATCAGGGTGTCCAGGGTTCGAGCCCCTGGCGGTGCACTCAAGAGGACTGTTTTTGGAGACTTAGGAGCTCCGGGGACGGTTCTTTTTTTGTCCCCGGAAACTCACTAGACACCCTGACCTCTTGTTAATGGTGTCTAGTAGCCACGCTGGAAAAATATCGGATCCAGCTGATACACCGGAGCACCGAGCAACTTCATTTGTGCAGCCATGGCGACATAGGTTTTCGTTGCAGCATAATCATAATGCCCCAGAAACACACGTAAAAATTCCAGGTTACCGCCGCCGATCAGGTAAGAGATCGCAAACGTGTGACGGAGCAGATGCGCATGAAGCCGATCTATACCGGTACTGATCTTCAGATCCTGAAAAAGCATCTTCACCGTGTTATATGTAAGCGGACGCTCCGAATCCCGAAGCTGACGGAGCATATATCCGGAAGTAATACCGGTGCGCTGGTCATACTCCTGCAATGCGCTGATCAGAAAGTCCGGGATCAATACAAACCGGCTTTTGTTTTCCTTAGAATTGACGATGTGCAGGATGTTCCGCTCCGGATCCAGATGATGTACCTGCAGATGACACACTTCCTGTCGGCGCAGGCCGCAGTCAAGCAACAGGTGAAAGATGCAATAATTCCGCAGCCCCTGCTCTGTGCCCCGATCGAAAAGCGCATCGATCTTTACCACATCCTCAACGAATAATGGCAGCTCAGCCACGGCATCATCCTTCGGCAGCTTCACGCCCTTTAAATAATCCGGACTAAAGTTATTCTCATATGTCCAGTGCAGAAACGCCTTTACAGATCTGCAATAGCTCCGGATAGAAGAGTTCTTGATCTTCCTGGTACGCAGCTCCAGAATAAAATCCATGTAGATAGATCCAGTAAGTGCATCAAAGCTGCTCACGGCAGGATATACCCGATAATGACTTTCCAGGAACCGGAAAAACAAATCCAAATCATCCGTATACTTAAGTATAGTATCCGTGCTGCAATAAGTACTCCGGTTGTTTATGTATACGTCACGGAGCTGTTGGATGGTCAAGTGAATTTCCCCCTTGCAAATCTAAGTTGTTTATACTATCATAATCGTAAAGAGTGCCGTCACTTTCATCCAGCAGACGGAAGCGGTGCTTTTCAGAAGATACGAAGACTTCGGCAAGTTCATCCTCATTAAACTGCCGGAGTTTTTTCTGTTTATATCTTTGTGCTTCCATGATATCGTTATCGTTCATCCGGAGTAGTGCTTCAAAGCAGTCCTGCAGAGGACTGTCCTCATTGATCCCACGCATATAGATACCAAGGGTCACCGCTGACCCGATCACACGCTTTTTCATGGACTCCACGGAAAGCTTCCGGTTGTAGTTTCTTACCAGCTTCACCTCATCCGGTGTCATTTTCATGTCAATACAGCGTGTGCTGCGGAGAGCTTTCCAAAAACCACAGTACGGTCTCCGGTACTTCTTGGAATCCCCGGTTTTCTCTACCATCTTGAAAACCCGTTCCGTCAGATAGTCAATGATCAGCTTCCGGTTATCCAAATAGTCATAGATCCGCTTGCATTCTCCCTTGTTCCGGTGATCCTTGAACGGGATCAGATCATAGCTCTTGGAATGTCTGCGCATGGTCTGATATTCCACATTTACCACGTAGTTGAGTTTTGGTGTAAGTTTATCAGCCAGCCGGATCAGATCATCCTCTTCTATGGTCAGTGTACCGTCCAGGATCTGCCGAACATAATTTGTATAATACGGATCCTGACCATGCTCCAGAAAGAACTCCAGTCTTGCAGTATACCGATAGAACCAGTTCTTTTTCTGATAGCAGCGTTCATAGACCCATTTGTCATACTTGGAGATCAATCCGTTCATTTCCCAGATCTGGAAGAACCACGGCTTGTAATTCTGTTCGATGACTTCCCGGGTCTTCTGATAGATCCTGACGAATACCTTATCGGAACGCTTCCCCAGTGCCACATAGTCGATCTCATAGTCTTCGGAGCCGACCTTGTTTGTGACATAGGTTGCATTCTTGAACCTGTCTACACGCATCTTGTAGAAGTTCTCCGGTGAGAAGAAGGTCTCCGGATCTTTCAGATAGTTGGAGTGCCAGCAGTAATCCACACGGTTCTCCTGAACAAAATCAATTTCAAGACCGAAGTATTCTGCGATATTCTTGACATACCGGTAACTGTTTTCAAAGGCATCCCGGACGCCCATGATCCAAAGCATATAGGAACGGATCTGCACCACGCATTCACAGGTGACGGATTCACCGCCATCTGCCGCTTTCGGAACCACCGGAGCCAAAAATATATCAAAGTACTCCGGGTAACTTAAGCACGTTGTATAGAACCGGGAGAAGGTCACCGGCTTCAGATACAGATTCTTGCCGAGTTTCGGCAGATACAGTTCCGGCTGATCTTCGTTTCCGTTCAGATAGTTATACTGCAGCTTAAAGAACTTGCGCATTTTCTCGACCTGCGGATCCTTGGATTTCAGCCTGAAGTCATTCCGGAACTTCACAGAATAATAAAAAGTGTCTATGTTATGTAAAAATTTGTTACGAGAATATCCGAACCACTCATGCTGATCCTCCAGCGGCATGTCATGGTATAGGATGTTATCGTTATATTGTCTTTTGTCGAGCATTTTCCGACCCCCTAAAACTTAATTTGTCGGACAAAATCGGCATTTTTCGATTTTTGCCCAAAAGGCTTCTGGGGCAAATTTATTTTTTGCCACTTTTGCCAGAATACAAGCACGTTTCCCCGTGTCGGACAATGGTTTTTGAGACCACGTATTACAGGGCGTGGCGCCAGCGCCTGCGCCGGCTTCGCGGGGCCCCTTAAACCCCGCTCATCCGTCTCATGCGCTGCACCTCTTTTTTATTCGCTTTTTCGTCAATTAACTCAAAATGATTGTAGGAATCATAGAGCTCATAGACGGATTTCTTCGCCCAGAAGAAGTTGGAATCCACTGTCTGCTTCATGGGATACCACTTTTTGATACAGACGAACATATTCCCCCGGCTTAGGAACCCAAGCACAGCACCGATCTTTCCGGCGTTGGAGATCTTACGATGTACGAAATCGTATTCGATCAGTCCCCGGATCTGTCTGTCCAGCATCCGGTCAAACTGTGCGAGCAGGATCACGTCATAGCCATAATGACGGTGCTGGGAGAAGAAGGACAGCCAGGCACGCCGATCCGGGGAAGCGTATTCCCTGGAGTTAAAGAGCAGCTGTGCCTCGTCTATGTAGATCTTAACCTCTCCTTCCCGGAGCCTGCGGCCGAGATGCTTTGATAAGCGGCGGGAGAACCGGAGCAGCTTGTCCGGATCCAGGCGATGGTTCGGGACATAAAGGTATAC
>CAMEOT010000058.1 GCA_945929965.1 uncultured Lachnospiraceae bacterium | reverse complement strand
TGTTTATGATTCCCTAAGTTGTCCTTAACTTGATTCGTTTCACTGTCCGATAACTGCTTACATTCGTGTCCAAGGTTCCGTTTTAGTTATCCGGGACGTAACGCCCCGGATAATATCGCATTCACTCAATAACAGCCTTAAGTTCTTTCAGCGCATATGCGACGGCAGTAGCATTTTCGTATCCAAAGGATTCATCCCTTCCCATAATCGATTCGTGATTCCAGAAGACATCATCCAGATAGGACAGTTCACAGCCCACACGCCAGTCGGGAATACACAAAAACATTCCGTTGCACTGTGATCCGAACAGGATGTGGAAACTGTATCCCCCAGCCGTTACGACAGCCTCATAGGGTTCCCTGCGGATCCGGATGGGTTCAATACATCCTTCTTTCTGAATCACTTCAGAATCCTCCGGATCATCACTGTAAAAATATACGACAGGATACTGGTAAGAAAGAATCATGTCTGCCCGCCTCCTTTCAGCATCTCATGTTCGCTGACATAGAGAATGTCCTGGTCATCGATTACATGCAGGCTCTGCTGGCTGCCATACATCAATGCTTTTTCACAGATACGGTTGACCTGCCTTGGTATGCCGGACGAAATACGGAAGATTTCGTCCAGTGCCCGCCGGCTGAACAGTTCCCGGTCCGTTACCCCTGCGTAGGCCAGGTGGGACTGGATGTATTTTTCGGTTTCCGCCCGGTCCAGATGGGGCAGAACACAGTTAATGTCAATCCGCTGTCTGACTGCATCGTAGCGTTTGAGGCGGAGCTTGTCATCCCACAGCTCCGTCTGACCCACAAGGACAAGTGCCATCGGACTCTCGGAGTCAAAATGATAGTTCAGAAGGAAACGGAATTCCTCTATTGTTTCCTTCTCCAGAAGATGGGCTTCATCCAGCACACATACCACACGCTGCCCATGGACGCCGCGGATGATCTCGATTTCCTTCTGCAGCTGGCGTTTGGCATCCCCGCGGTAAAACTTTGCCTCAAATCCCAGCTGATCCAGAAGTCCTTTGTAAAACCACCTGGGTGTCAGCTTGGAGTCGGACAGATACAGGAAGATATATTTTTCCTTTGGCAGGCTGGAGGCAAACTTGCGGATCAGGGTTGATTTACCGCAGCCTGCATCCGCCGTGACAACTGCAAACAGCTGACGGTCGGCTGCATAGGCAAGCCTTCCGAGGCAGTCCTCCATTGCCCTTGATTCGTACAGTGCCTCCGGTGGCACATTTCTGGAGAACGGTGTGTGGGTCATATGGTAAAAAGTCTCATACATTCTCATCCACCCCCTTTTTATATTCCCCAAAGGAGATGGCATCTGCGCAGCGTTTTGCAGTTTCCATATGTTTCTTTTCCAGTGCATCCAGGAATCTCGAAGTTTCCGGTTCTTTTTCTTTCATGCCGTCAGGCAGTTCCTGGCCGGATTTACAGTAAGCACCGATCTGAAGCGGTTCTGCCTGAAAAGGTTCCATTCCCTGACTGCTTACCGTGATGATCTCCGGGGATGCCGGATCGTATGCAATCTCAACTGTTTTTCCGATGAGCTGTGTCCTGGTTTCATAACGACGCCCCTGAAAACTGATACAGGCGCCTTTGTCCACCTTACGGGACTCATGATAAAGGAATGCCTCCCCGACCACTGCGGCATCCAGAAATACCAATGGGCGGGTGTCGCGGTTGAATTCCTGAAGCGGGGAAATTCCCTCATCCGGCACCGTGACTCCCAGACTTTTATAGTATTCCCGGATTCCCTCATGGGCACGGTTGTGGTAGTATTCGTCCAGATAGATCTTCCAGTAATGGTTCAGTTCCTCCAGTGTGCGGATCTTCTTTGCCTTTGCTTCCGCTATGAAATCATCCACCACCTGATGAAATTTTTCGATTTTTCCTTTTGATTTTCCACTTTCTATGGGCGCATGGGCAATCCGGATGGAAAGTTTCGCAAGTGAGAGTTTCAGCTGCTTTGCAACATACTGGGTTCCATTATCAAAGTAGCACTTGTCAAAACGTCCGTACTTTAAAACTGCCTTGTGAAAGGTGTCCTCCACAATGGCTTCTTCCTGATTATCGTAGAACTCAGAGGCAAGAATCATGCGGGAATGGTCATCAATGGCAGAGGAAAGATACGTCTGCACCATGGCCCCGTTCCTGCCAATAGGAAGCTTAGGACCATACTTGATGTCACCCTGAACCAGCATCATCCGGTGCGGTTTGCAGAAACGTCTGGACGAACTTTTCCTGGCATCCCGGTAGATGTCCATGTGGACCGCGCCGAATCCGGCCTGGTACATATGCCTCTGCAGTGTCGGGCGTTTCAGAACTCCGGGAGCGGCTTTTCCCTCCATCTCAAGGATCAGGATGATCTGTTCAATGGAGCGGCGCGGTACCTCCCGCCTGAGCTGTATGGCTTCCTCAAGAAGTTCCTCATAGTTGTCCGGCATGGCATTTTTACGATACCGGACACGTTCCGCAGGCTTCAGGCCATCGAACCCATTGGCATGGTAGGCATTGACATACCGGCGCAGCGTGCGTTCTGATACTCCGTACTGGTCGGCCAGCTGTTTTCGCAGTTCACAGGCTGCAGCCGGATCCAGGTTTTCATCGAGAAGCGGTGATATCATGGCATACTTTTGCAGAGCAGTTTCGTCGCGGTTTTGGCTTTTTACTAAGGTTTTGCTTTTGTTCATGGCTGTATAAATCTCCTTTCTTGGATCATCATACAGTGGTTTTCATGGACAGTGAAAACAAAGTCGGTAAAAACACCGCTAATAAAACGGCTGCAATGCATTCCCGGAATTATAAATATACCTGAGAATGGTCCTCAGCCATGCATCAGGAATGGAACTTTTCAAATGTGTGAGCAGTGAAACGCCGGATTTTAACAGTTCCTCCTTAAATCCCAGCAGACGATAGCCTATGGATTTCATTTGTCCTTCGATATTCATCTGATTTGCCATAAACCAGTGATGCCAGCGGATCATGGTCTTCTCCGATGGAAAGTTTTCTGAATCCTCATCATCAGGACTTACAATCCCGTCCAACACACCGGATACGGTTTCTTCCTGATAATGCTTGTATGGAACAAGGATATCCGGCAGCATCCGGTGGATCCGTCTGCACTTGGGATTGTCACATCTGTGCCGCGGGATCCTGAGCCATTCATGACTTCCGTTCTCGAATCGTATGATACGATTACAGTAGTCCCGGAAAACCAAAGTTCCCTCCTGGCATACAGGGCAAAGAAATTCACTGCTCTCGGGTAAAAATATGTTGCCCTACCCGGGTATAAACTGTTACAATGTACATGGTTATAAACCATGGTTCCAGGGTACGATCTTGCTAGGAGGGTGCTCTGGAACCTTTCCT
>CAMEOT010000057.1 GCA_945929965.1 uncultured Lachnospiraceae bacterium | reverse complement strand
CCGAAAGGGTATCGGAGGCGCTCAAAGGTTCCCTCAGAATGGTCGGAAACCATTTGAAGAGTGCAAAGGCAGAAGGGAGCTTGACTGCGACACCGACGGGTGGAGCAGGTAGGAAACTAGGACTTAGTGATCCGGTGGCATAAAGTGGGATTGCCATCGCTCAACGGATAAAAGCTACCCTGGGGATAACAGGCTTATCACTCCCAAGAGTTCACATCGACGGAGTGGTTTGGCACCTCGATGTCGGCTCATCGCATCCTGGGGCTGTAGTAGGTCCCAAGGGTTGGGCTGTTCGCCCATTAAAGCGGTACGCGAGCTGGGTTCAGAACGTCGTGAGACAGTTCGGTCCCTATCCGGCGCGGGCGGAGGATATTTGAGAGGAGCTGTCCTTAGTACGAGAGGACCGGGATGGACGGACCACTGGTGTATCTGTTGGCTATCAGAGCCATGGCAGAGTAGCCAAGTCCGGAAGGGATAAACGCTGAAGGCATCTAAGCGTGAAGCCCCCCTCAAGATGAGATATCCCTCCTTCGGGAGTAAGACCCCTTGAAGACTACAAGGTAGATAGGGCAGAGGTGGAAGTGTGGCAACACATGGAGCTGACTGTTACTAATCGATCGAGGGCTTGACCAAAGAAACTCGGAATCTGTATGAAGTTTTGAATGTACAAAAAATAACTTACAAAGTATTGCAATTTTAACAGTTATGATATATAGTAATTAAGTGACGTACCAATCTACGTCATTTTCTGTACTACGGAGTTGTTAGTAACTATATATTCCTCGATAGCTCAATGGTAGAGCGCACGGCTGTTAACCGTGATGTTGTAGGTTCGAGCCCTACTCGGGGAGTTTTTTTAAATATAAGGCTCCGTGGTCAAGCGGTTAAGACATCGCCCTTTCACGGCGGTAACACGGGTTCGATTCCCGTCGGAGTCACTTGCAGTGATGCATAATTTAATAATATGGCGACATAGCCAAGCGGTAAGGCGTGGGTCTGCAACACCCTGATCACCAGTTCGAATCTGGTTGTCGCCTCTTAAGAATCCATAGCAATGTGGGTTCTTTTTTCATTTTATGAAGCATAAAAAAGAAAGAAAGGTGTTTGCCAGAATTTAGGCAAGGCGGAAAAAATGATAGAAATTTTAAAAGCAATATTATTTGGTATTGTGGAAGGTATTACAGAATGGCTTCCAATCAGCAGCACAGGACATATGATCCTTCTAAATGAGATTGTATCGCTGGATGTATCGGATGAATTTTACAGTATGTTTGAAGTTGTGATCCAGCTTGGAGCGATTCTCGCAGTTGTAATTTTATTCTGGAATCAGATCTGGCCATTTGGAAAAAAGGATAACAAGGAACCATTGGCGAAAACTGGCGCAGGTGCGTATATAAAATGGGATATATTTAAACTGTGGTTTCACATTTTAGTATCCTGCGTACCGGCAGCAATCGTAGGTGTACTTTTTGATGAACAGCTGGAAGCATTATTTTACAATTACCAGACAGTAGCAATTATGTTGATCCTGTTTGGTGTAGCATTTATTGTGATTGAGAATTATCACAAAGGAAAAAAGGCAAAGGTGAATACCCTTGTCGGAATTGATTATAAACTGGCATTCTGGATAGGAATGTTTCAGCTGATTGCAGCGATTTTTCCAGGAACATCCCGTTCTGGAGCAACAATTGTCGGAGCATTATTACTTGGAATTTCCAGAACTGTTGCAGCGGAATATACATTTTTCCTTGCAATCCCAGTCATGTTTGGAGCCAGTCTTTTGAAAGGTGCAAAGTTTTTGATGAACGCAACTATGACTTCTCAGGAAGGTGTAATCCTTGTGGTGGGAATGGTTGTTGCATTTGCAGTGTCGCTCGTTGTAATTAAATTTTTAATGGGATATATTAAGAAACACGATTTCAAAGTGTTTGGATGGTACCGTATCATTCTTGGTGCAATCGTGCTATTATGCGGATTTGCCGGATTTATCGGATAAAATACCGCATGCCGTAAGTTTTGTTATTAACCGTATTGGAAGGATAATAGATACCGTTTTCCTCTGCAATAAAGAAGCCGCATTTTTTGTGGGTTGCGAGGGAGGCGGTATTTGTTTTACTTACACAATCACGGATATCAACAGAACCTTGCTGATGAAGATGTGCAATTATTACACACATAATGTTAACTAAGTATAAAATATAGGTTGACAATTAAGGCGATATTTTATAGAATAAGTGAGTACGAGCGAAGCGTTATTGGAACGAGGTACGCATAAACAGTAACACTATTTTTGCGTGTCAGACGTATTCACGGATAGACAGAACGGCTGCTCAAATAAAAGTGTATGGAGAAGTTAACAATGAATGAGAAAAAGATATCAACATCAACGATTGCAATGATTGCTTTGATGACCGCAGTTACCTGTATTTTAGGACCATTATCAGTGCCAATCGGACCGGTTCCAATTTCCCTGACGAATCTTGCAATTTATTTTACCGTAATATTGCTTGGATGGAAAAAAGGAACGGTGTCTTATGTGATTTATTTATTGATCGGCTTAGTTGGAGTTCCGGTGTTTTCAAGTTTTTCGGCAGGCCCAGCAAAATTATTTGGACCGACAGGTGGTTATCTGATCGGATTTATTTTTCTGGCAATGATCAGTGGCTGGTTTATTGAGAAGTTTCCGGGAAAAAGAGTGATGTATTTTGTTGGAATGGTTTTAGGAACGGCAGTCTGTTATGCACTCGGAACAGCATGGCTTGCTTATGAGGCAGAAATGACATTCCGGGCAGCTTTGATGGCTGGTGTGATCCCATTTATAATTGGTGATATCGCAAAAATGATCGTGGCGATCATTGTAGCACCGATGATTAAGAATCCTTTAGTAAAAACCGGATATATCAAATAAGAAGGTTTACATCATTAGAGGTACAACACAGTTGGCTTTCAATATCTAAAATTAATAAATTGCGCAAAGACAGGAGGTTGTCAGTGCATAGGCATATTCAGATGCATCATAGAGTGCGTCTGTGATAAAATGTGTTTATGTGTGATAACCTCTTGTTGTTTTGTGGAAAAATGTATAAAATATATCTGTATGCGTTCATTTAGGAAACTATGACGCAAGTATAAAACAAGATTTTGAAGTGGATTTCACAGCTGGAAAAGAAGAATTCTTTCTATTGTAATAGTAATTTCAAAACTGGAAAAGAAGTATTCTTTACATTGTGATGAGCAATTTCACAGCCGAAAAAATAGAGAACAGGAAAAAGTATGAATCAGAAAGTTGTATTTTTAGATGTAGACGGAACAATTGTAAACGATAAAGGAATTATCCCGGAATCGACCAAAACTGCGATCAGAAAGGCGGTAGAGAACGGTCACAAACTGGTCGTGTGCAGCGGACGAAGTCTTTTTCAATTGCCGCAGATGTTATTGGATCTTGGATTCAGCGGAATGGTAACGGCGGCAGGAGCACAGGTGATAGCAGATGGAAAAGAAATTTATCATGCTGTCATTGATGAAGAACACAGAAAATTTATTGTAGATTATATGGAAAAAAATAATTTTGTTTACTGCTTCCAGACAGATGCAGGAGTTGTCATGAATAAGCGGAGTGAACAGCAGATTTTAAATATTATGAGCGATATGGGAATTACGGAGGAGCATCTGCGTCAGCTCATAGGAGATTTTTTTATTCAGGAAGATGTCTGGAATAATGAGAAGGAAGAAAAGCTGATCTATTATGATGCGCCATTTGGAGTGGCGAGAGTGCATGCAGATCTGGAACCTTATTTTGATGTAGTGGCACTAAGCCTGAGCGGGGCGGATGATTACTGTGGCGAAGTTGGAATCAACGGCATCCATAAAGCAACCGGGATGAAGCGTTATCTGGAATATGTGGGGATTCCCAGAGAGGACAGTATCGCAATCGGAGACGGTCCAAACGACCTGCAGATGATGGATTATGCCGGAATCGGCATTGCGATGGGGAATGCGAAAGAGGAAGTGAAAAAGAGGGCGGACATGGTGACATCACATATTGATGAAGAAGGGCTTTACCATGCATTAGACAGGCTTGGACTCTTGAACTAATATCTTTTATGGATGAGGCTGTTTATTTGAGAAAAGAAGAACAGATCAAAAAACAGCGTTGGAGAATTTAATAATGAAAGAAAAAGTAATAGGCTTTATAAAAAAAGATACGGTATTATGCGTAGCAACGACACTTGCAATGGTATCCGCTTTTTTTGTAAAACCAACATTGAATTATGTAAACTATATTGATTTCCGCGTCTTGGGCATTTTATTAAGCCTGATGACGGTTATGGCAGGACTTCAGAGAAATGGCTTGTTTGATATGATTGGAAGCAGCCTATTAAAAAGAACAAAAAATACAATGCAGTTATCGCTTGTGTTGGTCTTTTTATGTTTTTTCTTTAGCATGTTTATTACGAATGACGTGTCATTGATCACATTTGTTCCTTTTGCAATGCTGACTTTGCGGAAATGTAATCAGGAAAAATTATTAATACCGGTAATCATAGTTCAGACACTCGCAGCCAATCTTGGAAGTATGCTGACACCTATTGGAAATCCGCAAAACTTATATCTTTACAATCTTGCAGAGATGAAAATGTCAACATTTATAGGAATTATAGGTCCATATACGTTAACATCCGGTATATTGCTGCTGTTATCCGTTGCTGTTGTATGCAGAAGATGAATTGCAACATGAGAATCCCGTTTGTAACCCAAGAATCCCATTTTGTAAT
>CAMEOT010000056.1 GCA_945929965.1 uncultured Lachnospiraceae bacterium | reverse complement strand
GATTACTGGCATACCGTTCTTTTTTCCGTTCGTGGTGGGCTTCCAGAGCCCCGGATGGGGCTCCCTTGTGCTTTGCAAATCGTAAAATAGCGTATTGTGGCATGTAACTCCTTCCCGTCCACAAAAGAGTGGACATTTCTTTATTTTCAAGGTACGGCTCATCGATGAACTAAGAAAAGTCTACACTTATTTTTCATGCTGTGCCGTATATCCGAAAGGCAGGAAATATAGGACATTTGGCAGGACTTTCCGCTTTTACGGAAATGTGGTAGAATGGAGAAGAAAATGATTATGAGGAGATGATACTGTGGCATTAACCATACAGGAACGATTAAAAGACCTACGGGTAGAGCGGGGACTGACCTTGGAACAGCTTGCCGGTGAAACCGGGCTGTCAAAATCTGCCCTCGGAAGCTATGAATCGGAGGATTACAAGGATATCAGCCATCATGCTATCAACCGGCTGGCTGACTTTTACGGTGTGACTGCCGATTATCTGCTTGCCCGGACAGAAACAAAACGTCACCCGAATGCAGAGCTTTCTGACCTGCATCTGAGTGACGAAATGATAGAGCTATTAAAGAGTAAACGGGTGGATACGGCACTGCTCTGTGAACTGGCAACCCACCCGGATTTCACAAAGCTTCTTGCCGACATACAAATCTATGTGGAAGGGATTGCATCCATGCAGATACAGAACCTGAATACATGGGTGGATGTGGCAAGGGCTGAAATCATGGAAAAGTATCAGACAACGGAACAGGACAAAACCATGTATCTGTTGCAGTCAGCCCATGTGGAAGAAGGCGACTATTTCCGTAGCCGGGTACATAAGGACATGGACGGCATTTTAGAAGATATCAGAAACGCCCACGTTGGAAGAAATGACGGAGCACCGAAGACCTCTGTGGCAGAAGAACTGCGACAGGATTTGGAGGAAGTGGCAGCCTTTGAAGGAAGCCGGGCAGAACAGCTTCTGTTGGTTTTCTGTAAGCAGACCAAGCTCCGTTACAATAAGCTGACAGAGGAAGAAAAACAGGCACTGATGCGGATAATGCAGAAGTCGGAGTTGATGAAAAGCCCTATTTCACAGAGGGGCAGGAAGAAATAAAATATGTATACTTAAAGATGCTTTGAGAGGTAACATTTATGGGATTTCGTACACTTGAAATTAGTCATGCAGCAGAAATACACATAAAAGAAGGGCAATTGGAAATCACAACAGACGATGGAATTGCAGTTGTGCCGATAGAGGACTTGAATCAGATTATGGTACATGGTGCTAATATACGACTTTCTACAATGGATTTATCTATCTTAAGTCAAAATAAGGTGGCACTGATGACGCTGGATGACAGATATTTACCGACAGCCATTGTGTTGCCCTTTGAAGGTCATGCAAGGCAGTCTAAATTAATGCATGCACAGGTAAATACTACACATGAAAAATATATGGAGTTATGGATTGATATTATAAAACAAAAGATAAGTAATCAATCCAGAGCTTTGTCTATTATGGGTTTGGATGGTGCGGAAAGAATTGCAGAGTATGTGGCAACTGTAGATGAGGAAAATGTGGATTACTGCGAATCATTAGCTGCTAAAGAATATTTTTCATATTATCATGAGGGATTTAACAGAAGAAGTGAGGACCCTATAAATAGCAGACTGAATTACGGCTATGCTGTTGTAAGAAGTGCAATTGCAAGAAAACTGGTGGCAACGGGTTTTCATCCAACTTTTGGAATACATCATGACAATCAATTGAATGCATTTAATCTGGCTGATGATTTGATAGAACCGTATCGTGCAATAGTTGATTTAGTAGCACACAACAATATAGCGTCAAACATTCAGTTGACAAAATCAGAAAGAAGAGAATTGGCGCATGTATTACATAATGCCTGTATTGTCGATGGAGTCAAGGTTAATGTAATGTCGGCGATTGATATTATGGTGGAAAGTTTGAAGAGGATTATTTTAGATGCTTCGACGGAAAAATTAAAGGTACCAATGATTCTGCCGATTGAAAGTATGGAGGGAATTACGGAATGAGATTACTTGTTATTCTTAGTCCAACAGATAGATGGGGAACTAAAACAGAGTATACGAGGCTTCGAAAGTTTTTACATAAAGATGGCTATTTGCGAATAGCACCGGAAGCGTATATGCGGATAGTGCAAAATAGGAAAGCGTCCGAAAAACATTACAGACGAATTGAAGAGTACGCACCTAAAACCGGAATAGTGAGACTTTTACGTTTGACAGAGAAGCAATATAATAATATTTATATGGTAGCAGGTGAACCAGATTATCAAGAAAAAGTAGTTGGCACAAACAGTCATATTATGTTATAATGAGACTTGTAACAGACTAATTATCTATATTTGGGAAGTTAATAAAACTTTGTACTAAATATAGTGGTTGAATGACCCGCCAAAAATGGTGCATCGTTCAACCTTTCAGGAAATTCTGCCCCGGTTTCTTGAGTTTGCAGGAAATGATATACTGGCAGGGCATAACATCCAAAGCTTTGATATGAAGTTTTTGTATCGGGATTGTGAGAGATTCTTTCAACAGACTCTTACCAATGATTATGTGGATACCCTTAAGCTGGGCAGACTGTGTTACCCGAATCTGCGCCATCACAGGCTGGGAGATATGGCAGAGCTTTATGGAATTTCCACGGAGGGAGCACATAGGGCGCTTTCGGACTGTCGGATGAACCAACAGGTGTTTGAACGGCTGGCAAAAGAACTGGGTAAAATCGGCGGCGGAAAAACTGCCACGAAGCTGTGTCCGAACTGTGGGCAGCCGCTCATGAAGAGAAACGGAAGATATGGAGAGTTCTGGGGCTGCACAGGATTTCCGGGGTGCAGGTATACGGAGAATATTTGAGAAGACAAGGCGGATATGATATAGGTAGAAAAGCCGGAAAAAAGAAACGGAGAATCATTATGCAGACGAGAGAAGAGGCCCTGGCATATGGCCTGTCATTTCCTAATACATATCAGGAAGCACCTTTTCATGACCCGAACTGGCAGCTTGTGAGAGTGCAGGGAAGCCGGAAGGCTTTCTTATGGACCTATGAGCGGGATGGTTATATTAACCTGAATGTGAAGGCGAATCCGGAGTGGAGGGATTTCTGGAGAAATGCTTTTGAGTCGGTCATTCCGGGATATCATCAGAATAAGGAGCATTGGAATACCATTATTCTGGACGGCTCCATACCGGATGAAGATGTGAAACGAATGATTGCGGAAAGCTATGATCTGGTGACAGACAGCCCGGCGAAAAGAATATACGAGGCGGTTAAGCGAATCCCCAAGGGGCATGTGGCAACTTATGGGCAGATTGCGGAGCTGGCAGGGGATAAGAAGATGGCAAGAACGGTCGGTAATGCTCTGCACAGGAATCCGGATCCTGACCATATTCCATGCTTCAGGGTAGTCAATGCCAAAGGAGAACTTTCGGGAGCCTTTGCCTTCGGAGGTGCCGGTGCACAGGCGGATCTGCTGCTGGAAGATGGAGTTGAGGTTGTGGATGGAAGAGTAGATCTGCGTAAATACGGAATCAATGTAGATACTGTCTGATCCGTATATGGGATACCTGTAAGTAAGTGATGTTTAAGAGAGAATAGGAAAAATGAGATATCAGATTAAACACGCGCTGGTGCAGTATGCAGCAGACACAATATTAGAGGATGTGAATTTTGAGATTCACGATAAAGAGAAAATAGCAGTCGTGGGACGAAACGGCTGCGGCAAGACCACGCTTCTGAAGCTGATCGCCGGGGATATTCAGATGAATAACCCGGACAGTGATGAGGAATGTGGCATTACGATGGCGGGGAAGCAGCAGATCGGATTTCTGCGCCAGATCAGTTTTGAAGATGGGGAAGTGACGGTGGAGGAGGAGATCCGAAAGGCTTTTGCACCGGTATTTGCCTGTGAGGACCGGATGAAGGAAATCGAAGAACAGCTTCGCCTGGGAGAAGACGAAAAGTTGATGTATGAGTATGACCGATTGCAGCGACAGATGGAGGCTTTGCGCGGTTATACCTGGCGAAGGGATATGGAAGTGATGTTTCAGCGATTCGGTTTTCCGTTGGAGGATCTGCAACGCCCGATCGGAAGCTTTTCGGGCGGGCAGCAGACTAAGGTGGCCTTTATCAAGCTTCTGCTCAGCAGACCGGACATCATGCTTCTGGATGAGCCCACCAACCACCTGGATCTGCCGACGATAGAATGGCTGGAAAATTACCTGAA
The DNA here is from genome assembly GCA_945929965.1 of uncultured Lachnospiraceae bacterium. Classification (GTDB taxonomy): domain Bacteria; phylum Bacillota; class Clostridia; order Lachnospirales; family Lachnospiraceae; genus Acetatifactor. Next base: position 1,511 of record CAMEOT010000056.1, on the reverse strand, counting down.
GGAATACGATAAGGCGGTTGTCATCGTATCCCATGACAGGATGTTTCTGGACAGAGTCATCGATGTTACCTACGAGATTGAATATCATAAGATCAAACGCTATCCGGGAAATTATTCTGCTTTTATGAAACGAAAAGAAGAGGACATGATCAAGCAGGAGAAGGATTATGAAGCGCAGCAGAAGGAAATTGAGCGGCTGACGGCGTGGATTGAGAAATGGAAGAATACGCCGACGAAGGTGGCGGCAACCCGTTCCAAGCGTATGGCGATTGAACATATGGTGAAGATTGAGAAGCCCAGACGGTTTGATACGAAGACTTTTCATGCCATGTTCACACCCAGGATCGAAAGCTATACAGAAGTATTGATGGCCAAGAAACTGAAAATCGGCTATGAAGAGGAGCTGGGCGAGGTATCCTTTCAGTTAAGAAAGGGAGAACGGCTTGCCATCCTTGGAGAGAATGGCAAGGGCAAGTCTACCCTTCTTAAGACGCTGGTAGGGATTTTGCCGCCCCTTGGCGGAAGCTTTACCATAGGTGCGAATGTGGAATGGGGTTATTTTGATCAGCAGAAGGCAGTGGTAAATGATGCAGACCCGGAGCAGACGGTACTGGATAATTTCTGGGAGGAATACCCGAAGCTTATGCGGGAAGAGGTAAGAAGTGCCCTGGGGAGCTTTCTCTTTTCCCAGGAAGAGGTGCTTAAGAAAATGGGGCAGCTTTCCGGTGGGGAGAAGGTACGCCTTGCTTTATGTAAAATGTTCCAGACAAGGCCCAATCTCCTGATTCTGGACGAGCCTACCAATCATATGGATATGCTGGGTAAGGAAGCATTGGTAAAGATGCTTAAGGACTTCGGCGGAACGGTATTATTTGTATCCCATGACCGGTACTTTATCCGGCAGATTGCAACAGGAATTCTGGAATTTGGTGAAAAGGAAGTAAAACAGTATCCTTGCGGCTATGAGGAATATCTTTTGGAGAAGAACAAAACGGAGAAGACAGCAGGAACTGCCGGCGGAAAAATGGAGAAATCAGCGGGTACTGCGAATGGCAACGCGGCTGAGAGTGCCGGCAGCAAGGAGCCCTCACTAGAGGATGTGTTCGATAAGAAATCCTACTATAACCCCGGAAAGATCAGATCCCGTTTACTTAAGTCGATAGAAAAATATGAAAAGCTGCTGCAGGAAAGCGAAGCAAAGGCCGCGGATCTTCAAATGAAGCTCTTAGACCCGGCGCTGGCATCGGATTATGAGAAACTGATGGAACTGCAAAACCAGCTTGATGCAGAGGAACACCAGCAGGAAACCCTGTTGGAACGGATGATGGAGGCGGAAACCGAACTGCAGGAGTTAGAGACGGAGTTACAGGGATGAGAATATCATATTTTATTGAAAATAAAAAGTTTGTATGATAGTATGGAGAGCATAGAAAAGTGGAAAATATTGACGTTTTCAGTGTTGAATGACCCGCCAAAAATGGTGCATCGTTCAACTATACCCTCTACCTGCT
>CAMEOT010000055.1 GCA_945929965.1 uncultured Lachnospiraceae bacterium | reverse complement strand
ATACGTCATTATTACGTCATTTACACCAAAGTAATCAACAGGACTTCTCTAAAATTATTTAGGGAAGCAGTAACCCAGCAGAAAAGGACTGCTCCCCCCGGCGTAGATGCGGCGAAGACTGTGAGATTTTCTTGGAAAATGGTCGAGCCGCAGGGGCAACGCGAACACGATGTTCGCGTTAGCCGATAAGTGCCATGGATGGCAACGTAAAGGCGGCCCCGTCATGATGAGAAGCACCTGGCCACTTTCCTTTAGAAAATCCACAGTTGTAGCTAGCATCCGAGTCTGGGGCGGGCAGTCCTTTCTGCGTGGATTTTAGAACAACTATTTTACTAACTCTCAAGTTATCAGCTTCTACAGCCAGCCTTCGATCAGGCTCTTGGAATTATCCACGCTACTTCCGTGGATGGCAAGTCCCTCTTCCACGATCGCGCCTTTTGCGGTCTTACGGATATCGTCCTCGGTATGTGACAGGCCACTGCCTTCATGAGTGCAGAAGGGATGAATGGTCTTCCCTGAGAAATCATAGGTCTCTAAGAATGTGTATACTGCCATGGGCATGGTACCGCAGTAATTGGGGTAGCCTAAGTAAATCTCATCATAAGCGTTCAGATTTGTGGGCAGATTCACAAGCTCCGGTCTGGCATTCTCCTGAAAATCCTTTCTGGCTTCTGCCACGCAGGTATTATAATCTGCCGCATAAGGTACCTTCTGCTCAATCTTAAACAGATCCGCTCCGGTGATCTGTGCAATCGTTTTTGCCGCTTTTTCGGTATTGCCGACTTTGATGTAGCGGTGCTGACCGCCAAAATAATTTTCGTCTGCTCTGGAATAAAATACTACTAATTTTGCCATTCTTTATCCTTCCTTTCTCTTTTTATTGCAACAGCCATGCGATCTCCTGCTTGTAAGGAGGAATCGTCTTCTTAGTTTCTCCCTCGGCGCAGAGCCATGGTGTCTCCAAGATCTTCGGTACCCCTGCGAACCGTTCGTCATGGACGATCCGGTGCAACGTGTCGTAGCCAATGGTGCCTTGTCCGATATTGGCATGGCGGTCCTTATGGGCTCCTAAGGGATTCAGGCTGTCGTTCACATGGATCACCGCGATCTGGTCCAGTCCCAGCACACGGTCAAACTGCGCCAGCACGCCCTCGTAGTCATTCACCAGATCATATCCTGCATCGTTTACATGGCAGGTATCAAAGCATACCCGCAGTCTGTCCTTCCGTTCCACATTATCATAAATCATCTGTAATTCCTCAAAGGTTCTGCCGACCTCGCTGCCCTTGCCCGCCATAGTTTCCAGGGCAATCCTGACCTCACTGTCGTCTGTGTTAAGCACCTGATTCAGTCCCTTTGCGATCTGCTCCACAGCTTCTTCCACACCGGCACTTAAGGAAGATCCCGGGTGCAGTACCAGCACCTTACTGTGAAAAGCTGCAGCACGCTTTACTTCTCTTGCCAGAAAATCCACACCGAAATCGAACATTTCCGGCTTCTCCATATTGCCTAAATTGATGATATAGGGAGCATGAATGACGATCTCCCGGATGCCTGCTTTTTCAGCATAGGCAAGCCCCTCATCAAGTCTCAGCTCTCCGATTTCCTTGCGTCTCGTGTTCTGGGGTGCCCCGGTGTAGACCATCAGCGCATTGGCACCGTACTCTGCCGCCTCCTTCACAGAACCTAAAAACATCTCTTTTCCTGACATTCCCACATGGGAGCCTAATACTATCTCAGTCATAATCTCTCCTTATTTTTGAATTTCTAACACCATTACCACCACTGTTATCCACCGGACCCACTGATGATTTCCGGCAGTCCGGTTACCGGATCAAAAGTAACCATGCCATTCCATAATAGGTTACCACTGCCACCAGATCGTTTACCGTGGTGATCAGGGGACCGGATGCCACTGCAGGGTCTACCTTGATCTTATGGAAAAACATGGGGATCACCGTACCTACGGCACTGGAGATTGCCATTGCCACTAAGAGGGAGACTCCCACGCAGCCGGAGATTCCAAAGGCTCCCATCCAGGTATAACCTTTGAAGAAATGCACATACACTCCTAGGCACAGAAGCGCCATCACGCCCAACAAAATACCATTTAAGGAACCGGTCTTTACCTCCTTGACCACCAGCTGGAACTTCTGTTTTCCCGTCAGATTTTCATCCATCAACACACGGATCGTCACTGCCAGGGACTGGGTTCCCACATTTCCCGCCATATCCAGTACCAGCGACTGGAAGCAGATCACGACAGGCAATACCGCCACCACATTTTCAAAAATTCCCACCACAGAAGACACTCCCATGCCTAAGAACAGCAGGATGATCAGCCAGGGCAGTCGCTTTTTCATGCTTTGAAGTGTGGGCTCCTTCAGATCCTCTTCTGCGGTCAGACCTGCTAACTTTGCATAGTCCTCGCCCATCTCATTGTCTACCATTTCGATCAGATCTTCGGATGTGATGACACCGAGGATTCTCTTATCTTCTGACAATACGGGAATCGAGTCCTCAGCATAATCCAGGATCCGGTCCATACAATCATCGATCTTCTCATGATCGGTCACATAAGGATAAGATTTCAACACCAGATCTTCCAGGTGCGTATTTTCTCTTGCCCGGATCAAATCCTTCAAATCGATGGCTCCGGCGAAAACACCCTTTTCATCTACCACATAAATGGTCATGATATTGTCGTTTTCTCCTGCCTGCTTCACCAGCTCGCTCATAGCCTGCTTGATGGTCAGGTCTTCCGGGATGCAGATGTAGTTCGTTGTCATGCAGCTGCCGATCTCTTCCTCATCGTACGACAGCAGCATCTTCACATCTTTTTTTGCATCCTCGTCCAGCATCCGGACAATCTGTTCCTTCTCCTCCGGATCCAGATCTTCCAATAGGTCAACAGCATCATCGGAATCCATCTCGGAGATCACTCTCGCAGCACTCTCCACGGACAGTTCCCGGATATACTTACGGGGTTCTTCAATGTATTTGAAGATTTCTGCGACCTTCTGCGCTCCCAACAGGTGATACAGTCGCTTCCGTTCTTCCTCTGTCATCCCCGCCATCATATCGGCAATATCGTTCTTATGATAATTTAAGAGGAAATCCAGGATCTCCTCATCCGTTTTCTCGCTACGGAATAATTCTGCCAGTTCGGAATATTTCTTGTTCATAATCTAATTCTCCTTTCTCGTTCTCATTCTTCGATGCAACGTAAAGGGCAAAACAAAAGAAGCATCACACGATGCTTCCTCTGCATGAATCTCTATGCACAACAAATCAAAGTACGACCGTCACTTTCCACAGACAGCTGTACCATACTTGCAGGAAAAAGCACCGTGTTTTCTACTTCGCCCATAACCATCGCAACTGTCCATGAAATTCACCTCCAACTTGTTTTTTCCGTGGTTATAGTAGCACTGTGCCATTTATTTTGCAAGCTGTTTTCTTATTTTTTACTTACCGGATAAAGATACATTCTATCTGTCTCAACTCTCATGGCATTCCCTTTAGTAACGAATCACCAACATTCTGCATTCTTCGCAACATTCTGCTTCTATTTGTGTTCTGTGACTGGGTTTGAGCTTTGTGATCTCTACAAAACCATCTGCATTTTTTGCATTTTCAAATACTCCGGGAACTTCATTTGCGAAGCTGAAAGCTCCATCCTTACTGCTGAATAAATAACCTTTTCTCATTTCTTTTCCACAATTTGAACACTTCATATTCTAGTCCTCCGCAACCATTTTTCTGCTTAGTTCCAGCACACTTTTTAACTGACTTTCAAACTTTTCTGCCTGTATCAGGGCAATGCCTTCTTCATCGCCCAATACCACCAGCCGGGAACCCTCCTGCAATCCATACTTGTCTCTCGCCTCTTTCGGAATTACGATCTGTCCGCGATTGCCCAGCTTTACCGTTCCCCATAAAAATTTTCCTTCCGGTGGCGGAGCCATTTTGGTATTCCCGACTTTTTCATCATAGTGCATCAAAGCATCCAGCTTAATTCCGTAGAAGGATGCAAGTCTGTCACATTTTTCAATATCCGGAACCGTCTCCCCCTGCTCCCATTTAGCATAAGACTGTCTTGAAATTTCTACTACTTCTGCCACTTGTTCCTGTGCGAGTCCCTTTAAATTACGTAACATCACAAGATTCTCTGATAACATGATCACCACTTCCTTTCTGACATCTTCATTATAGGTTCTGTCGGATTAGATTTACACCATACAAACTTGTCAGCTTTTTCGGATCTGTGTTAACTTTGGTTGCTTTATCCATTCCTGTGCCATGTTGCTGATCGCCGATGCAAATTCATTTTTTACTTTTTCCTTATCGTCTGCACCATCATATACGCTGTAATAAAAATACATCGTTGCATAAAAACGGACTGCGTTCTCTTCAGCATGTGCAATTCCCAAGCTCTCAAATAAATCTTTTACATATGTGGCAGGTCCGGACGAAAGATATTGTTGATATAATCCCTGCATCTCTTCACTCCGAAACTGCTCTATTGTCAGCATCTTCCGAAACGATGCTGCGAAATCATCTTCCGTCCAGTATACAAACATAGACTTGCTATATTCGACAAATTCCTCCAAAGACACTGTCTTGTACTGATCCGACTTACTCGCTTTATCGTCTTCCGGCATGTTATACTTTGCTGCCTGCTCGCCGTCTCCCTGCTCCATCCGCTCTACAATGCAGTCAAAAATATCTCTTTTACTCTTGTAATGGCGGTATAATGCTCCTTTCGTCATGTCAAGCTCTCCGGCGATCTGACTGACCGAGACAGCTTCATAGCCATCTCTGGCAAACAGATGCAGAGCTACCGTTAATATTTCTTCTTTTCTATTTCTCATGTGGAATCTCCTTTTTTCTGTTTCCTTTCGTCTAGTCAAGCATCGTTTTCTAATCCGAATCCTCATTGGTCTCAAAACACAGCAGTATCTGCTCTCCGGTGGTCTTTTCATTCACCAAAAAGTCACGCTATATCATACATCTCTCTGCAGATCTTTTTCCCGGTTTCCGTCCGGAAAATATTCCGATAGGCGTTCTGCAAGGCTTCTTCAGACAGTTCGTCCTCATACATGTTTACAAGGAAATCCGCTTCCACCAGAATCTGATAATCTATGCCGTCTATATTGTTATAGGTATGATGATGGGCGATCAGATACTGTACCCGTTCGGAAACTTCTCCGGAAAAACCAAGATCTTCCAGTAGTTTTTCAGCAACGGCCGGTCCTTCTTTTTCCTGTAATTTTCCGTTACAGTTTCCGTATTTTTCTTCACACAGGTGGACGCCGATATCGTGAGTCAGTGCTGCCGTCTCCAAAATAAATAAGGTCTTAGCATCCACCTTCTCCATTTCCGCAATCAGTTTCGCATAGCTGTGTACCTTGCAAAAATGCTGAATGCGCTTTGCATCTCCATGGTAAAGTTCGATCATTGCCATATGTAATTTGTTGATCATTTTATTTTTCCTCCTGCCTCCGAAATAACCTACTGGATCTTTGATACAATGCCTTCTTCCGTCAGTGTCTGCAAACATTCCTGTGCATCTTCATCATGCATCATCTGCCACACCTGCTCCATACCGGGTGCCAGCGGCTTCTTCAAAAACTTTTCTCCGGAGATCCAGTAGACCTTTCCCTCCTCGGATGAGATCAATTTTCCTTCATATTCCGACGTTTTATATAAAAAGCCCACATTCCTTATATCCCCTGTCATCCAGTGATAAATGCCGGTCAGTCTTGGATTTTGAATCGTCAGTCCGGTCTCCTCATAGATTTCCCGGATTACCGACTCCCTAAAGGTCTCCCCAGGCTCCACATGCCCGCCGGGAAACGTCGTTCCCGAATAATTCTTCCCAACCTTATCCAGCGCCACCACATTACCTTCTTTATCATAGACCATACACATATTCATAAAAATTACTTTTTCAATTCCAGCCATTACTCTCACTCATTTCTCTAAGATAAACCTAATATAACATAATCTTGCTATAGCGGCAAATCAAGTTAGTGTAACTTGAAAGTTAGTGAAGAAATGCTATCGAATCCCCGGAGTACTTGGCTACTGATTTCTTGAAAAACTTCATGGGTCTATAGAAGATAAATTTCCCT
>CAMEOT010000054.1 GCA_945929965.1 uncultured Lachnospiraceae bacterium | reverse complement strand
TTGCAAGGAGTGACTTGGCAGCAAGTTGTTTTTCCAGTTCGGCAATGGAGTCTGCGCTGCTGTAGCTTGCGGCTGCTATTTTTAGATTTTGAATGTCTGCCCAATGCTTTAATCCGGGACTGTGTTCAAACTTTTCCTCAGTGGTATCAATGAGCTTTCTGGAAGAATAATCTTTGATAGCAGGTTTTGGCTTTCGTGGAAAAGGAACACGCTTTTGTGGCTGAACCAGAGTCTTTGATTCGATACGTTCTTTAATACGTTCCTTGGTGTATTCCGCACCCAGAGATTTGATGCTGCCACGGACAAAACGTTCTCTGTCAAGTGGACGAAAAGCAATGTATTTTAAGTCAGATTCAACAAAGGTTTCGCCCTTTATTTCATAACCTTTTGCCCGAATGAGTTCAAGAAAATCCTCGTAAGAATCGGCTGCTTGTATAGCTTCATCAATGTCCGTTTTGAGCCTGGATTTCCATGAAGAACCTTTGTTGTCAGAAAGCCATTCTTTGTATTTCTTTCCACGCTGCTCAGTGGGAGAAATGACTGATAGCTGATGCTCGTTACACAGCTCATCATTTAACCTCCTGATATGGTAATAACTCTTTTTACAATCGTGATATTTTTCATGATTGATGTTATCTGCAGCACAGAAAATGATGTGGTTATGGACGTGTCCTCTGTCAATATGGGTAGCCACAACATAAGAGTATTTTCCTTCCAAAACTTTGTCAGCAAGCTCTATGCCAATCAGATGAGCTTCTTTGTAAGATACTTCGCCGGGCATGAAAGATTGTATCAGATGAAAGGCTTTGTTTGGATCAGCCTGATTGGTTTTTGACAGGGCAAATTTGAAATCATAAGCTGCCGTTTCAGGACTGCATCCAAAGGAAGAAATGAGGATACTTTCATCGGTTTTTGCAGGGTTGCAAATGTAAGCTACTGCTTTATGGACGGTTGCTTTGATAGCATGGATTTTTGTGATTGCCATATCTGTTTCATCAGCTCCTTTACTTCTTTGACATCGGCTTCATACACATTTCCAGTTGCGTTCATTCGTTTGGCAATCTGGTTTAAGTTATTGCCGATACGGGCGAGAAGAGTGTTGTATTCCCGCAGGTGTTCATAGTTTACGTCATAGACATATCCGTACAGAATCAAGTGCCGGATAAAGGCAGATTTGCTTTTCATGCCGGAGATTTTAAATTTATGTTCGAGTATGTACTGTTCGTCATCGCTTAGATAGATTTTCAGTTCGTTTTGTCGTTCTCTTTGTGCCATTGCTTCATCCTTTCCCTTCCATATTTAAGACAGAAGATTTGTAATATGCCGTTTCTGGCGGTGAGTATTTTTGCGTGCAAAAATCAGAAAATCCGGTTTGGTAATTACTGATTTTTGAAGCATTAGGGGGTCAGGGGGATATTCCCATTGCAAGCCAATTTCTTCAAGTTTACGCTGGGGAGAAACTTGGGGAAATGGTGCCTGTGAGGGAACACAGGCAGTGCTTGCTATCTTTGGCAAATTTCCCGTAGGGAATTTGCGTGTTGTACGAGCTTAGGCGAGTGTTCCACAACACATAAGGGCGTTATCGCCCATTTTTTGGACTGACTTTAGGCTGTTTGGCTTTGTAGAGCTACTGGCATAAGCAATAAAAAACTGCTATGGCTTATTGCAGGCAAGAGATGTCCGTGAAGCTCCATAGCAGTTTAAGTGTTTTTATAAATTTATGATTTTATCCATAAAAGATTTTAGCAACAGAAAATAGCAAAGTCAATAAGAGAAAGCGGAGGAGATAGGAACTTTTGGATATGTAAAAGTAAGCCCTGATTGTATCGAAAGCGATTGGGAGAAAAAGCTTATCTGAATATGAAAGGTTTTTTCCGGTTCATTTTTTACAATGAGATAGGAGAATTTACAGAAAGGAGGTAAAGCATGAATACAGCAGATCGCAGAGCTGAAATAATTAGCATTCTGATGGTTAGACGTCGCATCACGGCGAAAGAATTGGCAGAAGAATTTAATGTTACCATTCGCACGATACAAAATGATATTCAGGCTTTATCTCTTGGTTTTCCAATATATACAAGACAGGGAGGAGATGGTGGGATTTTTGTTGGGGATAATTACAAACCATATATGAATACATTAACACCACTTGAATTGAAAGTTTTGCATGAAATGTATGAGCTGGCAGATGGAATACATAAAAAAGTTTTATTTCAGCTTATCCGCAAGTATGGGCCGGATAAACTGGAACTCTAAACTTGTCATTCTTGTAAAGCACATAATTTTTTCAACACCGTTCATAGCAGACGGAAGTGGTTTATGTGCTTTTTGGACTGATAAGTCCGGAGTTGATTTTATCCAAAATGCAGGCGTGAGCCTGTAAGTGTACCTTGACAATTTTATAGACAAATGCGTACAGGACGTGTGGAATATGTGGAGCCACTATGCGGACACGCCAAGAGCTGTCTGCTTTCCTATATAAATAAGGAAGGTTCTTATACGAAGAAATGCTGAAATAGGGTATTGAAGTAAAGACAAGGAGCGATAAATGTCTGGCAAAAAGTGAAGCAGTTACACAGGGCGATGATACATATTTTTAATAATGATACTTCCGGAGATTTCCGGTCAACAAGGATTGACGGTGCGATACCGATGTGGGCGGTGTAATGAGCTGCCACCTGTACTGTATTTTTTTAAAGATTTGTCTGCTGATGAGAGCTGGGAAAAATTTTCATGGTTGTCATGGGCAGATAACATACTGCTTATTATATGAAGAAAGAGGTGATTGTTGTGAAGCGAATGAAAGATGGAAAAAGATTTGTTCGCTACAAAGAAGGAGCAGAAATGTATAGTATGTGTCAAAGCAAATTTGAACAAATGGCAAAGGATGCGAAGGCAATCTATAAGGTTGACAAGCTGGTTCTTGTAAACTGTGATATTTTTGAGGAATATCTGGAAACTTTTAGACTGTAGGAGTAATGATTTTTTTATTAGAGATTTTGCGGTAAAAAGCACTTGACTTTTCGTATACGAAAAGTATAATGGTATATAGAAGTGATTGGAGGTGCATACAGATGGCTAAAATGGGTAGACCAAAATCTGATGCCCCAAAGTTGAACACATTAAGTGTGAGGGTAACAGATAGCGAACTGCAAAAGCTAAAAGAATATGCGGACAGTCACGGAATGACCATAACTCAATTATTGCATACTGGTGTTGATTTATTACTTAATACGCCGGATGCAGAGGTGCAAAATCTCTTTCCTTGAAGAAAGGAGTAGAGATGGCAAAAGCAAGGAAAGACAACAGAGGCAGAGCATTACGAAAGGGGGAATCCCAGAGAACGGATAACACGTATGTATATACTTATACTGATCCGTTCAAAAAACGCAGATTTGTATATGCCAGAGATTTGCAGACACTACGAGAGAAGGAAGCTAATCTTATAAAAAATCAGCTTGATGGATTAGATGTGTATGTGGCTGGTAATGCAACTTTGAATTTTGTATTTGATAGGTATATGTCTACAAAATACGATTTGCGAAAAACAACACGATCAAATTACATGTATATGTATGACCATTTTGTCAGAGATGGATTTGGATTACGTAAAATCGGAGAGATTAAGTATTCCGATGTCATGTATTTTTACTATTATCTATTGAATGAAAAGAAGTTGCAGGCTAATACAGTTGATACGATACACACGGTACTTCATCCAACATTTCAGTTGGCAGTTCGTGATGGTATTATTCGTATGAATCCTTCGGAGGGTGTTATGGCAGAGATTAAGAAAAAAGCAGGTAAGAACAAAGGAGTTAGACACGCATTAACAGTGGAGCAGCAAAGGGCATTTATGAACTATACTGCTAATAGTCCAGTTTTTTGTCACTGGCATCCTTTATTCACTGTATTATTAGGTACAGGCTGTAGAATAGGAGAAGTGATTGGGTTAAGATGGGAAGATTTGGATTTTGAAAATCGTCTGATCAGTATCAATCATAGTGTGACATATTATGCAAGAGAAGGAAGTAAAACACGCAAGTCAGAATTTGCAGTGTCACTTCCAAAGACAGAAGCTGGTATACGGACTGTTCCGATGATGGATGCGGTTTATAATGCGTTTAAAGAGGAATATGAGGTACAGAAGGAAAATGGTTTTAACAGTACAATCATTGACGGCATGACAGGTTTCATTTTTTGTAACCGTTTTGGTAATATTCATAATCCCCAGACAGTTAATCGAACGATTAAGAGGATATTGGAGAATTACAATGCTGAGGAAGTGGTTAATGCTAAAAAGGAAAGGCGTCAGCCGGTTATCATTCCACATTTTTCTTGTCATCATTTAAGACATACCTTTTGTACGAGGTTCTGTGAAAAAGAAACAAACATTAAAGTCATTCAGGCTGTTATGGGACACGCTAACATCGAAACAACGATGGATATATATGCGGAAGTCACAGACGCAAAGAAAAAAGAAGCAATAGAAAACTTAGCACACAGTCTTGATATATTTTAGGGAAGAGTCCTTAAGATTGAATGTGTGAATTACAACTACATAATTGCTGATTTACTACTTGATTACTACGAATTTTGATTGCATGGTACTGAATAATACGTTATAATACGCTTCAGAAAGTTCATAAACACGTGGTAATACTTAATAATAAGGAATAATACCTTTTCTTCTTGGGTATTCCCGACAATGAAGAGCTTAGACAGTAGCGCTTCCAAGAAAGCTGACGGCAGGGCAGAAGGTGCTCAGACCGCCGGTGATAACAACGGATTCTTCACTCCGAACAGCAAGATCAATTTCTCCAACGTGAAGATTGAGCCCCTGTTCGAGGAAGCCGTAGACTTCGAGACTTTCAGCAAGTCCGATTTCAGAGCTGTTAAGGTAAAAGAGTGCGTGGCAGTACCCAAGTCCAAGAAGCTGTTACAGTTCACTCTGGATGACGGCACCGGCACCGACCGCACCATCCTCTCCGGTATCCACGCTTACTATGAGCCGGAAGAACTGGTTGGAAAGACACTGATCGCCATCACCAACCTGCCCCCCAGAGCCATGATGGGCATTGAGTCCTGTGGTATGCTGCTGTCCGCAGTATGCGAGGAGAACGGCGAAGAGAAGCTGAACCTGCTCATGGTGGACAACCATATTCCGGCAGGCGCGAAGCTGTACTAAGAGAAAAATAATGAATGCGCCAGAAGGCAGATAAGTCTTCTGGCGCATTTTTTAATAAATTGCTCTGTATACAAAAATCAACCACCGGTAGAATGACATTATTCTCCGAATCTGGTATACTTTCAGTAAAAACAGGAGGTATTCGGGATGAAAAAGGCAAAAGTAACGATGAGAAACTGGGAGCCCTATCTATATGACGGAGAGTACAATCTGTCGGGGACTGCGGATGTACATCCACGGCTGGGAAGAAATGTCTATGTAGCCACGACATCCACGTTGGTCAAGGCTTCTCTGGAGGAGGATGTTCTGATCTATGAGACCAGAAATACGGTCTATCACTGCCCACTGAAATATATGATGGTATCGCCGTATGGGAATGTAGTACAGGAATACCGGGAGGAACTGGCTCGTCTTGATACTTCGGAAAATGCACTGGACCGGATCATTGCCGCAGCGGCAAAAATGTCACTGGGAGAGCCGGAGGATACGGCGGATGAAATGGTGAGAAAAATCCGTGCTCTGCAGGAGACAGGACAGCGGGAGATTGCACAGATGGAAGAACAGGAGAAACAGCGCCTGATCGAAATTGCCGGGAAATACGAGGACTGCGTCTATATCGAAGTGTCCAGCGTTCAGAGTGGAAGCACACTGGTATACCACCTGGGGGATGCTGTGGGAATTGTGAATCCGAGAGTTCACATCGGAATGTTTCAGGACAGCGTATTATACATGAAATATGCCACCGAAGAAGATCCCTGCGCATTGGATTTCCGGTATTTTCCGAAGGGATTCGGCAATGTCATGGAGACCTACAGCTGGTCCGATAATATTAAGCAGGTCGTGATCAAAAATCAAAAGGGATACAGCCTGATCTTCAACCATGAAGAAATCGCTCCCGGGGAGACGAAGGTATTTACCCCGGTCACCCATAAGCAGGAACTGTTCAGTCCGGACTGCTATAATGGGAAATCTTTGTTTACAATGGGGGAGGAAGACGGGGAGAAGGAAGACTGAGAGCGCAGAGTATGGTAAAAAATTCCAAAGAACAAGGAAAATGCAAACAATTTTCAAGCAATACAGGCATGCTGCCCGGCCTGCAATGCATTTGCGGATAAAATAGAATATCAGAAATCAGACGCAGGTAATCGGATCTAACAGTAATGAACTGGTTGATCTTGAATTTTTGGGAGATCCAAAGGCAACCAGGGAAGATTTTGATGATATCTGATTTGTGATCGGTTTAATATCATTCTCATGGATACAGACACCAAGCAGGATAGGATTGTGACATGTTATAGTGTGCTATGGCATAATAAGAAAAGGGGAAAATATTTTTTCCCAAGCAAATCACAGATGTGATTTGTTATGGAAGACATCGTGATAGGGAAAATATGCGTATTCCGCTTGAACGGAACAGCCTGCACGCTTCAGCGGGAAGGCTGTCCGC
>CAMEOT010000053.1 GCA_945929965.1 uncultured Lachnospiraceae bacterium | reverse complement strand
AACCGACCTAAAATCATCTTGCGGCAGAGAGAAAAATTCTACTATTTTTTATCATTAGTTACAGTTACTTATTTATATTTATTGAACTCCAGAATTTTCTTCGCATTCTGAATTCTCTCTTCGGTGGGGGGCTCTACACCCTCCAGCTTATAGGGAATTCCCAGCTCTTTCCATTTGTATTCACCTAATGTGTGATAGGGAAGAACCTCTACCTTCATAACGGTATTCAGAGTGTCAATGAATTCTCTTGTTTTCTTCAGATATTCGTCATTGTCAGTGATTCCGGGTACCAGTACATGACGGATCCACATAGGGATACCCTGCTCGGAGAGGTATCTTGCGCAGTCCAGAATGTTCTTGTTGGTATGACCGGTGATTTTTTTGTGCTCCTCATCATCAATATGCTTGATGTCCAACATGACAAGATCGGTATATTTCAGTAATTCGTTGAATTTGGAGAAGAAGGGCTCTTCTCTGGTAAAAGGCTGTCCGGAAGTATCAAGGTTGGTGTTGATGCCTCTCTCGTGAGCCTTACGGAAGAGATCGATCAGAAAATCGATCTGTAATAAAGCTTCACCGCCGCTGACGGTGATGCCGCCTTCTTTGCCCCAGTAGCTGCGGAAACGCTCTGCCTTATCTAACAGCTCATCTGCTGTCATAAGATTGTCAGTGTCAGGATTCCAGGTATCTACATTGTGGCAATATTGACAACGCATATTGCAGCCCTTGAGGAAGATCAGATAGCGGATTCCGGGTCCGTCTACTGCGCCGAAGGATTCTAATGAGTGAATTCTGCCTTTGATCATTGTAATAATCTCCATTCTCTGCCATGCAGGCAGCTGCGGGGTAAGTTGTTAAAAATAGTATTACCAAAGAAAGGACCGGACATTACTGCCCGGCCCCATATACATCAATTATCTCGAAACCTGTAAGGATTACAGACTCTTATGGCAGGTTCTTGCGATAACATCATCCTGCTGCTCCTTGGTCAGGCTGATGAACTTAACAGCATAACCGGATACACGGATGGTGAAGTTAGCGTACTCAGGCTTCTCAGGATGAGCCTGTGCATCTAACAGCTTCTCGGTACCGAATACGTTAACGTTGAGGTGATGAGCACCACGATCAAAGTAACCGTCCATTACACGTACCAGAGTCTCTTTCTGCTCGTCAAGGTCGTGACCAAGAGCGGAAGGAGCCATGGTCTGGGTATTGGAGATACCGTCCAGAGCGTACTCATAAGGCAGCTTAGCAACAGAGTTCAGGGATGCAAGCAGACCGCTCTTCTCAGCACCGTAGGAAGGTGATGCACCGGGAGCGAAAGGCTTGTAAGCTTCTCTTCCGTCAGGCAGAGCACCGGTAGCCTTACCATATACAACGTTAGAAGTAATGGTCAGTACGGAAGTGGTAGGCTCGGAATTTCTGTAGGTCTTGTTCTTCTTGATCTTCTCCATGAAGGTCTTCAGCAGCCATACAGCGAATTCATCAGCTCTGGGATCATCGTTACCGTATTTAGGGAAGTCACCTTCAGTCTTGAAGTCGATAGCACAACCCTGGTCATCACGGATAACCTTAACCTTAGCATACTTAATAGCGGACAGGGAGTCTGCTACGTGGGACAGACCTGCAATACCGGTTGCGAAGGTTCTTCTTACGTCGGTATCGATCAGAGCCATCTCAGCTGCTTCGTAGTAGTACTTATCATGCATGTAGTGGATCAGGTTCAGGATGTTAACATACAGAGATGCACACCAGTCAAGCATGATGTCATATTTATGCATAACTTCATCGAAATCAAGGTACTCGGAAGTAATAGGAGCGATTTCAGGACCGCACTGCATATGTTTGCCGTTCTTGTCCAGATGCTTCTCATCCTTACCACCGTTGATAGCGTACAATAAGCACTTAGCCAGGTTAGCACGAGCACCGAAGAACTGGATCTCCTTACCGGTCTGAGTAGCGGATACGCAGCAGCAGATGCTGTAGTCATCGCCCCAGATAGGCTTCATAACGTCATCGTTCTCATACTGGATGGAAGATGTGGTTACGGAAATCTTAGCTGCATACTTCTTGAAGTTAGCAGGCAGAGCGCTGGAGTACAGAACAGTCAGGTTCGGCTCGGGGCTGGGTCCCATGTTCTCCAGAGTATGAAGGAAACGATAGTCGTTCTTGGTAACCATATGACGGCCGTCCATTCCGATACCAGCAACTTCCAGGGTAGCCCATACAGGGTCGCCGGAGAACAGCTGGTTGTAAGAAGGAATACGAGCGAACTTAACCATACGGAACTTCATGGTCAGATGGTCGATCAGCTCCTGAGCTTCTTTCTCGGTCAGGGTGCCTTCCTTCAGGTCTCTCTCAATATAGATATCCAGGAAAGTGGAAATACGTCCTACGGACATAGCTGCACCGTTCTGGGTCTTGATAGCTGCCAAGTAACCGAAGTATAACCACTGGATAGCTTCCTTAGCGTTGGTAGCGGGGCCGGAAATATCGTAGCCGTAGATCTTAGCCATTTCCTTCATTCCCTGCAGAGCCTTGATCTGATCAGCGATCTCTTCTCTCAGACGAATGATTTCCTCGGTCATAACGCCGGTACCGCAGTTTTTCTTATCCTTCTGCTTCTGCTCGATCAGGAAATCGATACCGTACAGAGCAACTCTTCTGTAGTCGCCTACGATACGTCCACGACCATAGGTGTCGGGAAGACCGGTAACGATATGGGTATGACGAGCAATCTTCATCTCATCGGTATAAGCATCAAATACTGCCTGGTTGTGGGTCTTGTGATACTCGTTGAAGATCTTGTCGAATTTAGGGTTAACTTCATAACCATAGGTGCTTGCAGCCTGCTGAGCCATCTTGATACCACCATAAGGCATGAATGCTCTCTTTAAGGGTTTGTCTGTCTGCAGACCAACGATCTGCTCCAGATCCTTCATAGACTCGTCGATATAACCAGGACCATAAGCGGTCAGTCCGGATACAACCTCGGTCTCACATTCTAGAACGCCGCCATGCTCACGCTCTTCTTTCTGTAACTCCTGAAGTCTGCCCCAAAGCTTATCGGTTGCTTCGGTAGGTCCCTCCAGGAAGCTCTCATCTCCATCATACGGAGTGTAGTTGGTCTGGATGAAGTTACGTACATTGACGTCTACATCCCAGTGGCCATCTTTTTTAAAGCCTCTCCATGCTTCTGCCATGAAAATTTACCTCCTTCTGGTAAAAACAATTAATATTATCAACTGAGAGTACCAGTTGCGCTGGTATCCCAAGCTGTTTCTTTACGATAAAAGTGTACTACCTGACAAGGGTAAGTGTCAACCTTTTTAGGCAATGTACGCGCTTTTGTACATCAGCTCTGACATGAAAAAGAGATTGCCGTGCGTGGGTGCTTGCACACAAAGCACGAAAACCTCTTTTTCATGGACAAAGCGCACCAACATGAAATAAATGTGAGATACGAAGCTGCGCCATTGGCGAAGCAAATGATGATGCACAAGAATATTCTTGTAATCTTTTGGGGAAAGTATTATACTAAAAAAGCCTTATACGGCAGAAAGGAGACCGATATGACCGGAGTAACAAAAGACATGACCATTGGTGAGATCTTACGTGCCAATCCTGAAGTAGCTCCCGTACTCCTCGATGCAGGGATGCATTGCCTGGGATGCCCTGCTTCACAGGGAGAGACCCTGGAAGAGGCAGCTATGGTACATGGCATTGATGTAGATGAGCTTATGAAAGTGATCGAGGAACTGTAAGCGTCTGACGCAACTACAAAGCGATCACTTTATAAAATAAGAGAGCCCCGTAAATGGAAGCTCTCTTATTTTTTGTACTTTTTTATACATTCGCAAGGCTCTGCAGGGCATGAGCGGCAATTAATGTGGTACAGTGCTCTTCTAAGAATGTCCGGCTCGCCACAGTGGAGCGTTTGGGAATTCCGTATTCAGAGATTACGTTGCAGACTCTGTCGAATACATCACGGTCTTCCGGACCCTGTGTGAGAACGAGATAGTATGCATTCCCCTCTTCATGGTACAGTGTGCTGAACCCATGATAATGACCGGCAGTCACGACGGCAGCGTTGATTACCTGATTCAGAGTATCCATACGGAACAGGCGGGATCTGACAGCGTCGTTTTCCTCGGGAGTGGGAGCAGCGGGAGTCTCGGCTGTAGTCTCCTCATTTTGGATGCGGCGGAACAAATCCAGCACCTCATCCGCGGAACTGTTGTCACCATCCTCATCGGTATCTTCCGTAACGGAAGGTGCAAAGCGGGAAAAACGGGTATCCAGCTCATCCGGGTCTTCCACTTTCGTAATGATCAGTACGATACAATCCGCATTCAGCGGGATGGCCTCGATCATCAGGGGAATATCTTCTGCCTCAAAACCAAATTCAAAATTGGCCTGCTGCATCATATCACGGAACAGAGATTTTGCCTTTTCCGTGCCGTAAGCAAGCTCACTTATTTTCAATTCGCGGCTGGCGAGATCTTCACGGGTCAGCGTGCAGCGAATCTGATTTTCATTTACTTTTTCTATTTTCATGCGACAACACTTCCTTTCTGCCTTCGCATTGGTATGGTATATAGCTTATACTTTCCCTATATTTTAGTCAATAGACGCAGTTCACTCTTTAAAAAAATTTAATAAAACAGCTTGCCAAACAAGTCACGACAGTATATAATCTAACCCATAGATGTCTCTGATACTCCGGTACGGAGAGGAGGCTGACGGTTTTTCTTTATTCTTGTTGATTTACTGGGAACGATTCGTTCCATTTCATCCCATTTTTATTTATTATGCAGATAGCTGTTAATGTATTAGGGTATTTATAGGTTATGCGCATCTGTAAAATATAGTATGGAGATGTCTTACAGGCATATACGTGTCTGGTCATAATATTTCAACGGATAATTTCACAATCATAATTCCAAATTTTTCATTTTATTACCAGTACTGTCAGAGGCATTTATATTTAATGAAGAGGTGTCTGCAAGAAAGCGGCAACTGAGGGAAGTCTCACGAATACTTTTGGTCGAAGGCTGCTGCAAATGGTGGATACCGGTATTTACTCCTATATAGGGACAGAAAGTGTCAGCTCACACCCGTGAGAAGATCTGAGATCTAAAAAGGGAATACACTGCAGGAGCGCAAAACGGGATTGCCTCTCTGGCTGTATCCTGCAGTGTATGAATAAACATGTATGAATAAACAAGTATGAATAAACATGTACTAATGAACTTTTATGTGTTCCTTGTATTATATGGAGGAACTGTGATAGAATAAAAATGTTCTGCCGATGTGGGCGGAACGTAAGAACGGGCAAAAACGATGCAGGTTGGCCCTGCGGATGGGAGCACATATGAAGAAAAAGATATTACCGGTGATCATTGCAGTCCTGTTGATCCTTGTGATCGGAGGCGTAACACTGGGCAAGGTGCTGCTGGATAAATATTCCTACAGCAAAGAAGAAGCAGACTGGAATGAATTCTACCAGGTGTCAGAGACAGACAGAAGCGCTATTATTTTACAGGATGAGATGGTGGAAGAACAGGCGCTTATCAGAGATGGTGTCTGCTATTTTGATCTGGCAACTGTGCATAAATATATGAATGAAGTGTTCTATGCGGATGTGACGGAGAACCTGCTGTTATATGCCACTCCGACGGAAGTGATCCGGACGGTGTTCGGCGAGACTTCCTATGACACAACGGAAGGAATGCAGGATGTGGGCTTCGTTATCAGCTTTATCGAAGGAGATACGGTATATGTGGCTGCGGATTATGTAAAGCTGTTCACGAATTACTCCTATGAATGCTATGACAGACATGTACAGGTCTATACGGAATGGGGCACCAGACAGGTGGCGCAGCTGAAGAAGGATACAGCTGTCCGTTTACGCGGCGGTGTGAAGAGCCCGATCCTGACGCAGGCAGCGAAGGGAGATACCCTGGAGATTTTAGAGCAGATGGAGACATGGAGTAAAGTAAAGACTGCGGATTCCGTGATCGGCTATGTGGAGAATAAGCGTCTGGGAGATATCGCGGAAGAGACCGAAACTCCGGTGACGGATTATCAGGAACCGGAATATACTTCACTCACCGGTGACAGCAAGATCTGTCTTGGATGGCATTCCATTGGTGGCGTCGGCGGTAACGATACGCTGTATTCCATGGTATCCGGTACGAAGGGAATGAACGTGATCGCACCTACCTGGTTCAGTATGACTGATGAGTACGGAGCATTCCGAAGCTTTGCAACAGCGGATTATGTAACCACCGCCCACAATATGGGACTGCAGGTATGGGGCGTACTGGATAACTTTAATTACGCTAATGAAAACGGTATATCCATCAGTACATTAAATATGTTGTCATCCACCACGGCGAGACAGACCCTGGTGCAGAATGTGACGGATACGGCAGTCAGCCTGGGACTGGACGGCATCAATGTAGATTTTGAACAGCTGAGCAGCGATTGCGGACCTCATTATGTGGAATTCTTAAGAGAACTTTCCATTCAGTGCCGTAATAAGGGACTGGTACTCTCCGTAGACAATTACGTACCGTTTAATTTCAATGATTATTATCGCCTGGATATTCAGGGACAGGTTGCTGATTATGTTATCATTATGGGATATGATGAGCACTGGCATGGCAGCAAGGATCCCGGAAGCGTGGCAAGTATCGGTTATGTATCCGATGGACTGGACAGAACCCTGCAGGAGGTTCCGGCGAATAAGGTAGTCAATGCACTTCCGTTCTACACTATCCTGTGGAAGACAGAAGGGACAGATGTGACGGATGAATACATTACCATGCGCAATGAGGCAGATTTCATGAGCAGAGCCGGTGTGACGGCAGAGTGGAATGAAGAGACCTGTCAGAATTATGCGGAGTGGACCTCCGGTGATGCTACCTACCAGATCTGGCTGGAGGATGCGGAATCCATCGCCGTGAAGCTGAACATGATGACCACGAAGAATATCGGTGGTGTGGCAGTATGGCGGCTGGGCTACGGAACACAGGCAGCCTGGGAATTGATCAACGCCTACCTGCAATAACTTGAAAGTTACGCGAGCAATGAGCCGCGCATAGGCAAAATAAGAACCGTGATTGG
>CAMEOT010000052.1 GCA_945929965.1 uncultured Lachnospiraceae bacterium | reverse complement strand
GCTCCCAGATCGCTGTTTTCGTTTTGACTTTGCATGGCTCGTAACTTTCAATTTACAAAACATTTAAAAACAGTATTGACTTTTTACCGGCATATGGTAATATAAACGTATGAACAGTGGTTCATATGAACGAATATTAAAACTAAATGCAAATCATTAGCATCTAAAAATCAGGAAATGCTAATGGAGAAAGAAGAGGATATTACCATGAAGAAAACTTACAAGATCGAAGTAGATTGTGCAGCATGTGCTCTGAAGATGGAGGATGCAGCGAAGAAGGTAGAAGGCGTTACCGATGCAACTGTTAGCTTCATGACCCAGAAGATGAAAGTAGAATTCGCTGACGGCAGCGATGAGAAGACTGTTATGGAGAACGTAGTAAAAGCCTGCAAGAGAGTAGAGGACGATTGCGAGATTTATTTATAGGTTGACTTCTGAAAGGAGAGCAGATCCTCTCTTTACCGGGAGACTTGATAATTTCGTAGGAAAGCAAGGAGGATTTCTATGACGAAGAAACAGAAAAAAGTATTGATCCGCATTATTGTAGCGGCAATCTTATTAGTTATTTTGCATTTTGTTCCGCTGGAAGGGATGTGGCTGGGACTACTGTACCTGATCCCTTACGCGGTAATCGGATATGATATTTTAAGAAAAGCCATTCTGGGCATCATGCATGGTGAAGTGTTTGATGAGAATTTCCTGATGGCAGTAGCAACAGTAGGTGCTATGGGATTGGGAGAGTATTCCGAGGGCGTGGCAGTTATGCTGTTCTACCAGATCGGTGAATTGTTCCAGGCGGTCGCTGTAGGCAAGAGCCGTCAGAATATCAGTGCACTGATGGATATCCGTCCCGACTATGCTAATATCGAGGCAGAAGACGGTAGCCTGGAGCAGGTAGATCCTGATGATGTAGAGATCGGAACAGTCATTGTGGTACGTCCCGGTGAGAAAGTTCCCATCGACGGTGTGGTCGTGGAAGGCACATCCACTCTGAATACCAGTGCCCTGACCGGTGAAAGTGTTCCCAGAGAGATCACTGTGGATCAGGATGTGATCAGCGGGTGTGTGAACCTGACCGGACTATTAAAGATCCGTACAACCAAGGAATTCGGAGAATCTACGGTATCCAAGATCCTGGATCTGGTAGAGAATTCCAGCATGAAGAAGTCTAAATCCGAGAACTTTATTACAAAGTTCGCAAGATATTATACCCCGGCAGTCTGCTACAGTGCCCTGGCTCTGGCTATCCTGCCTCCTGTGATCAACCTGATCATGGGCAACCCGGCAGCCTGGAGCACCTGGATCATCCGTGCGCTGACCTTCCTGGTAATCAGCTGTCCCTGCGCGTTGGTCATCTCCATTCCTTTGAGCTTCTTCGTAGGAATCGGTGCGGCAAGTGCCTGTGGTATTCTGGTAAAGGGATCCAACTATCTGGAAGCAATGTCTGAGACTAAATATGTGGTATTTGACAAGACCGGTACCCTGACCAAAGGTGTATTCGATGTAACGGGCATCTATCCCGGTCAGGGTTTTACAGAGGAAGAACTGCTGGAGTATGCTGCTTATGCGGAGAGCTATTCCAGTCATCCCATCAGCAAGAGCCTGAAGAATGCTTATGGAAAAGAACTGGATGCCTCTAACGTCAGTGATGTGGAGGAAATCAGCGGACATGGTGTAACTGCCAAAGTGAACGGCAGACAGGTGGCAGCCGGCAATGCAAAACTGATGAAGAGTCTGAACCTGGTTTATACGGAAAATACCGGTGTGGGTACAGTGGTTCATGTGGCGGTAGACGGTAAATATGCAGGATACATCCTGATCAGCGATGTGATCAAGGATGGTGCGAAGGAAGCAATTGCCTCCCTGAAAAATTCCGGCGTGAAGAAATGCGTCATGCTGACCGGTGACAGCAAAACAGTTGCAGAACATGTGGCTGGTGAGTTAAAATTGGATGAGGTACACAGTGAGCTGCTTCCCGCAGACAAGGTAAGCTGCGTGGAGAAGCTGTTGCAGGAGAAGGGTGCGAAGGAAAAACTGGCATTCGTAGGTGATGGTATCAACGATGCACCGGTATTGTCCCGTGCTGACATCGGTATCGCCATGGGAGCACTTGGTTCTGATGCAGCCATTGAAGCGGCAGACGTGGTCCTGATGGATGACAATCCCGCCAAGATTGCCCTGGCAATGCGGATTTCCCGGAAATGTCTGCGTATCGTCTACGAGAACATCGTATTTGCGCTGGCAGTCAAAGCCATCTGCCTGATCCTGGGTGCGCTGGGTATCGCCAATATGTGGGTTGCTATCTTTGCAGACGTAGGAGTGATGGTACTTGCTGTTCTCAATGCCATCAGATGCCTGCGCATTAAAAACAATTAACCGGATGCAGGCAAAATATGCCTGCGTCATGAGATCACCGGTATTCCGGGAGAACAGGTGGACATGCAGACTTTTTTTTCAGAAATTACAGCACTGTGCAGGAACGAACAATTTCTGCACAGTGTGATGGAAAAATATCATTATGATCCGGAAGAATATCCCAATCTGAAGCGACTGGCAGGTGAGATGATCCCCTGCCTGGAGACAGAAGCGGGATGGCAGGACAGAGAAATCCAAGAGACTTTTCCCGGGAGGGATCAGTCTTTTTTGGCTGTAGGTATTACTCTGGGAAAAGGGATCGATGAACTGCAGGAAAAGTATTTGCAGAACGGATTTCTGACAGAGAGTTATATGATCGAAGTACTGTCCAGTGAACTATTATTAGAAAGCTACCGGGCTTATACAGAGTGGGTGGTTGTGCATCGGAATCTGCATGTTGCCAGACTGCATTTTTTAGGTGGGGAGATTTCTGAGACTTCAGAACAAAAAATAAGCAGTCTGCTGCGGCTGACGAACCTTCCCATGCTTCTGCAGAAGCTTGCATTGCCGGTTACCTGTAATGCAGCGTATTGTATGATCCCGAAGAAAAGTGTGGTATTTTATGCGGAGCTGACAAAGGATCCTTTTACCAAATGTGCCGGAATCTGTCTGGGGTGCGGCAGGAGAGACTGCCCGAACCGCATGGAGGAAAAAGAGAATTTTCCTTTGCGATTTGCGGATATGACGGACCGTCCGTTGTCTTATGGGTATGCCAGAATTTTTTCCAAAAGCACAGATGAAAATGGAAGATAACGTACAAAACAGAAGTCTCTATTGTCCGAAATATTAAAATTCTGATAAGATTTATCAGACGACTTGTAAGTAAGAAAAGAATATGGTATGATGCAATCACTTTCAAAGAGGAGAGATATCGCGTGTGCGGTGTTTCTCCTATTTTTGTGTATACGATGAGACAAGTACAGATTTGTGCTTGCACAAGAATCTGTATTTGGCGAATGTACATCATCGAGCTTTTAAGCGAGATGGTGTACAAGGTATACAAATCGAGTAGGAGCTATCCTACTCGATTGTAGGATGAGTTGTGCATGGGCTTGTGCCTGTGTATAGGATGGGATTTATACATGCGTATACGATGGGCGAGTGAAAGACTTGGGAAAAGAGGTGGATTATGGAAGTTTTTTTAGAGGTGACGATGCAGCATAAAAAATATCATGCCGGATTTATGGATAAAATGCGGCAGCAACCGGAGGTTACATCCTGCTATCAGGTGGAAGGGGAATATGATTTCCTCGTAAAAGCGGATGTGACCTCGGAAAAGGAACTGGAAAAACTGGAGCGCGGCGTGCGTAAGATTAACGGTGTCTGCAGTGTGCAGCCGGTCTATGCCCTGCAGGAGATCATATAGTCATACCCGGAGCAGGGCATTGAAGGTCTCCTCTAAATTCAGCCTGCCGTAGCCCCATTCCCGGTTGGGGTAGTTCAGACCCTGTGTACGTACGGCACCGCGTATGAAATAACTGCGGATCTCCCGGCTTTCCGCCAGCCGGTTATTGCCTTCAATGACTGACCATTGGAAAAACTGAGCCACAGCTCCGGCAGTGATAGCGGCAGCCATGCTGCTTCCCGTACGGCGTCCGTCAATGGTGGAGATATTGACTCCGGGAGCGGATAAGTCCGGACGGATCTGCCCGGTGCGCCCAAAGCCTCTGCCGGATTCTGCGTAAAAACTGTTGTTTTCCGCGTTGTAAGTAGAAACGCTCAGAACCTCCGGAGCCATCGAGGGCTCCGTCAGAGTCATGTCGGGATCCGGATTGAGAAAATATACCGGAGTAGACAGAAATTCTGTGATAGGCAGCCACATGTGAAAATTGCCGTTATATAAACTACCGGAAGCAGAGACATGAAAGGTCCAGATACCGGGGGTAGGATCCTGGATGCGTACAAGGATCAGTTCTTCACCGGAATTTTCTTCCACAAGAGCAGAGTCGATAGTGACTCTGCTTTTTTCGTAGATAAAAGAATAGGTCACGCTTTGCTGCAACCCAAGGCGCAGTTCGGGAATATTTTCCCCGCCGGGAGTGCGGATGCTCAGATTAAAAGCATCCGGCAGAGCGCCCCAAAGCTCCAGCCAGAATCCGATACAGCCTTCACTGACCCGGATCTCCACATCCCGGGAAGATTCCTCCGGTGTCTGAGCGTTTAATCTTCCACGGTAATGGTGAGAGGCGTTCCCTTCATTTCCACCGCAGACGATAGCGGCACGGTTCCTGCGGACAGCGAGGGAAGAGAGATACCGTGACAGGGAAGAATTGCCCGCATGATCTCCCTGGTTGGTTCCCAGACCCAGACAGATGACTACCGGACGCTCGAAGAGCTGCACGAAGGATTCCGCGTATTTGATGCCCAACATAATATCATTTTCCTGATAGGCGGGAACACCCTCGGGCACCAGATAAAAGCTTCGCAGATATTGCTTACATTCCTTGAGTTTTACCACAACGATGTCGGCACCCGGTGCAGCACCGATATAAGGATTGCCTTGTCGGACGACACTGCCGGCGGCGACTCCAGCGAGGATACTGCCGTGTCCGTTTTCGTCCCGGGAGGGAACGATGGAATAAGGATCCTCGGAGCGCAGCGCCAGGTTAATATCCTCTCTGCGGTATTCAGAACCATATTTAAACCCCTCAGGTGGTATCCCGGTCTGAACCGTCTGATCCCAGATCGCCAGGATGCGGCTGTTGCCGTTCTCGTCCAGAAACACAGGATTTCGATAATCAATACCGGTATCAATAAAACACAGGATCACGCCCCGCCCCGTGAGACTTAGGGGCGGACGTTGTACCTGAGTGATCCCACTGGCAATCAGACTTGCCGGATCAAAGGGAGCGGCACCGGGTGGCGTCTCACCGGAGGGAGATAGCTGCATGAGCCCGTAAAGCTTCGGCATATTGTGATAGGGGAAAAAATCAATCTTCGGATTGCGGATTCCCAGATTGCCCAGATACAAAATCAAAAAATCTTCTCCGATGCGTTCATAACAATTATTGTCATCTCCCAGAAATTCCGATGCGGAAAAGTCTGTGATAATGTCATAGGTCTCCTCTGACAGGATCATTTCCTTGCAGTCCATGGCGTTGCTCCGAAGAATCCATTTTTATAATATATACAACAGGAGGCGCTACTGTGTATTTACGCAGGCTGTGCTGTGACATAAAGGAAAAGCTGTATGGCATAGAATGCAATGAATATTATGGTAGAGACAGGTAGTAATACCGGTAAGGGATCGTAAGATGTGGGAAAATCCTATTTTTAAAAAAGTATGGGAAGTCGGGGAAAAAAAGACGGTATTGATGAAGAAGCATTATAAGAATGGTCTGATGCTGGGAGTGCTCTTGCTGGCAATGTTTTTCCTCGGAAGAAGCATCGGAGCCATTGCCTACGGTCTGCGTATGCAGCGGGAAATAAAGACACAGGCGACGGCGGGAACTGCGCTGGAGAACACGGAAGCGTTATTTTCAGCAGAAAACTGGGGATTGGGATTCGGGACAGAAGGAACACAGCCCACCGGCACGGCATCTGCGGAAGAACTAAAAGAGTACAATGCTTATTATGTGGGAGATGCGGAGGAGAAAAAGATCTATCTCACTTTTGATTGTGGTTATGAGAACGGTAATAGCTCTGCTATATTGGATGCATTGAAAAAGCATGATGCACCGGCGACTTTTTTTGTGGTAGGACATTTTCTGGAGTCGGCGCCGGAGATGGTGAAGCGCATGGTGGAGGACGGACATACAGTGGGAAACCATACCTATCATCATTATGACATGTCGAAAATTTCTGATCCAGCGGTTTTCCGGAAGGAGATGGATGACGTGAGAACTCTTTTTCAGGAGACCACCGGCACGGAGATGGCGATGTACTATCGGCCGCCCCAGGGAAAATACAGTGAGACGAATCTGCAGATGGCAAAGGATCTGGGATATTCCACTTTTTTCTGGAGTCTGGCGTATGTGGACTGGAACGTGGATGCACAGCCCAGCCACGAGGAAGCTTTTTCCAAGCTGACAGGCAGGATCCACCCCGGAGCGGTGGTGCTGTTACATAATACCTCGAAGACCAATGGGGAGATTCTGGATGAACTGCTCACAAAATGGGAAGAAATGGGTTATGCCTTCGGAAAATTGGAAGAACTGGTGCAGTAGGGTTTGACTTCCCCTGCACCATACCCTATAATAGAGGACAGAAAAATATACTGGAGGACAACCATGGAAAAAGAACTGGTAGTTGTCATTGATTTTGGCGGACAGTACAATCAGCTGGTCGCCAGAAGAGTCAGAGAATGCAATGTATATTGCGAGATCTACTCTTACAAGACAGACTTGAATAAGATAAAAGCAATGAATCCTAAGGGAATCATCCTGACCGGCGGCCCCGCAAGCTGCTATGAACCCGGTGCAGCTACCTGCTCCGAGGATCTGTTTAACTTAGGAGTTCCCGTGCTGGGACTCTGTTACGGCGCACAGCTGATGACCCATGTGCTGGGTGGTAAGGTAGAACGTGCAGCCGTTCGGGAATATGGTAAGACTGAGGTGAAGGTAGACCGCAGTTCCAAGCTGTTTTCCGATGTATCCGAGAATACGATCTGCTGGATGAGCCATTTCGACTATATTTCGAAGCTGGCACCCGGTTTCCGTGCCGTAGCTACCACTGCAAACTGCCCTGTGGCAGCAGCAGAGTGCGTAGAGCGCGGACTGTATGCGATCCAGTTCCACCCGGAAGTACTCCACACGGTGGAAGGCTCCAAGATGCTGTATAATTTCGTACGTAGTATCTGCGGATGCTGCGGTGACTGGAAGATGGATTCCTTCGTGGAAGAGTCCATTAAGACAATTCGTGAGAAGGTTGGTAATGGTAAAGTCCTCTGTGCATTGTCCGGCGGCGTGGATTCCTCCGTGGCAGCAGTACTGTTATCCAAGGCAGTCGGCGAGCAGCTGACCTGTGTCTTCGTAGATCACGGTCTGCTCCGTAAGAATGAAGGCGATGAGGTAGAAGCAGTCTTCGGTCCCAACGGCAATTACGATCTGCACTTCATCCGTGTGAATGCGCAGGAGCGTTTCTACAGCAAGTTGGCAGGTGTATCCGAGCCGGAGCATAAGAGAAAGATCATCGGCGAAGAGTTCATCCGTGTATTCGAGGAAGAGGCGAAGAAGATCGGTGCCGTGGATTTCCTGGTACAGGGAACCATCTATCCCGATGTGGTAGAGAGCGGACTGGGCGGTGAATCCGTAGTGATCAAGTCCCATCACAACGTAGGCGGCCTGCCCGACTATGTAGATTTCAAGGAGATCATCGAGCCTCTGCGCAACCTGTTCAAGGATGAGGTCCGTAAGGTAGGACTGGAGCTTGGCATTCCGGAGCATCTGGTATTCCGTCAGCCGTTCCCCGGTCCCGGACTGGGTATCCGTATCATCGGCGAAGTGACCGCTGAGAAAGTCAAGATCGTACAGGATGCAGATGCCATCTACCGCGAGGAAATCGCTAACGCAGGTCTGGACCGCGAAATCAACCAGTACTTCGCAGCCCTGACCAATATGAGATCCGTAGGCGTTATGGGTGATGAGAGAACCTATGATTACGCCATCGCACTGAGAGCCGTGAAGACGATCGACTTCATGACCGCAGAGAGCGCACAGATCCCTTATGAAGTATTACAGAAGGTGACCAGCAGGATCATTAATGAGGTGAGCCATGTGAATCGGGTAATGTATGATATTACCAGTAAGCCGCCTGGAACGATTGAGTTTGAATAATTTTCAAAAGCTCGCAAAGCCTAGTAAAATGGGCATTTGCGAG
>CAMEOT010000051.1 GCA_945929965.1 uncultured Lachnospiraceae bacterium | reverse complement strand
CGTTTCTTATACCCTGCCAAGGGCTACGGGATTATTTAATTAACTCTCAATTTACAACACCTTAGATCCGTTCACGGTCAGCTTAAAGGATGCCTCCAACACTTCCGCTGCGCGCTTACACATCATCATACGTCCAAGGAATATTTCAAAATACTCATACATACTGCAGATCTTCGGATCAATCTGCAGATTCAGTGAAATCACTCTCTTCTCCACATTGATCTTAAGCTTTGTATCCGTAACCGCATAATTGACGCGGTCATGTTTATCGAAGGTTGCCTTATTCTTCTCCCGGACTCTGCTCCTGCGGACATCTGTCTTGTCTGCAATGATCAGCGCCGCTGAGATGGGATCTGTGGCACCTCCTGTAGATTCGTCATGCAATCCGATAGCGGACACGATCTGCACCCGGTCCTCCAGGGGCAGATCTGTCTTCTTCAGAATATCATTTGCAAGCAGCGCCCCGTACTCTGCATGGTGGCTGCGGTTCACCGCATTTCCAATATCGTGCATGAATCCGGCGATCTTCACAAGTTCAATATCTTTTTCCGGATAGCCGAATTTTTTCAGAATCTTTGCTGCCAGCTCTGCCACCAGTCCCGAATGCGCCTCCGAATGATCGGTGAATCCCATGGCTCCCAGATTCGCATTTCCCTTTTTAATAAATGCCAGTACTTCTTCATTTTTTCTAATTTCACTATATGTCATTCTTCTACTTCTTTCCTTCCATCCTGTGTTAATTCCCGTGTCTTTAGTACCATCCGCCCGCAAATTCGTGCTGTGATACGCTACATCCTGTTTCGCAGTTGCTTTTTTCTCCAAGGCGCATTATATGTTACCAAAACTGTTGCAGCAACACTATCTTGGGCAGGTAAACAACATGTAATATCTGTGTAAACAAGCCGGATATAAGCTGACAGATATTCCCATTTTCTTCTTTTCAGTTTTCACCGGTAGGAGTATAATAAAACACAGAAAATATTTGGAGATTTTGTTCCAGAGAGGAGACCACAATGAAATTAAAAGAATTACAGGATGCTATGATTGCTGCCATGAAGGCAAAGGATAAATTCAGAAAGGATGCCATCTCCGCACTGGTATCCGCTGTAAAGAAAAAAGGGATCGACAACGGCTGCCGTGACAACATTCCCGATGAGATGGCCAACGAAGCCATCTTAAAAGAGATCAAATCCGTGAAGGAGCAGATCGATACCTGCCCCGCAGACCGTACCGAGCTACTGGAGGAATACAAAAAGCGCTATGAGATCATGAGCGAGTTTGCTCCCAAGATGCTCTCTGCTGAGGAGGTCAAGGCAATCCTGGAAGAAAAGTTTTCCGATGTCCTGGCTACGAAAAATAAGGGTCAGATCATGAAGGCTGTTATGGGCGAACTGAAGGGCAAGGCTGACGGCAAGGTCATCAATCAGGTCGTTGCTGAACTGACCAAATAATATGTGCGGTGCATTATCAGCGATTTTGAAATCCATCAACAAACGGCTTCCGGAGGATCTCCGAAAGCCGCTTGTTATCTAAAGCATTATTCCACTACTACCGTACCGTCTTCTTTTACGGTAATATTCATGTCATCCTTCACATATTCCAGGAACTCTTCCCCCAGGCTGTCAATAACAGGCATCTGCACATTGTCAAGCCACACATCTGCCAAAATAGCTCCGGCTGCTGCCAGGGAATCAATAGGTTCGGAAAACAGCATACATGCCGGCTGCCTGTTCATGGAGCAGGCACAGTAAAGTACCAGTCCGCCGGTGGTAGATCCTATGGTCGTCGGCAGGCACAGGGCTTTGCCCGCCATCTGTTTACCATAGAGGTCGGGATTATTCTGATCTCCGCAGGTTGCTTTTTTATCGCCGAACTGTAATGCCTTCTGGAAAGATGCCAGTGTGTTCAGACCCCCGTGAGATACCAGTGCCTTGGCTGTTACAGTTCCGGAGGCTACGATTCTTCCTTTAAATTCTTTCATTTGTCCGCTCCTCCCTTCGTAATCTGCTCTAAGATCTCAGCATCGGTATAATATCTTGCGCTGGTATAGGTACGCAGCTTGTTGCTGGAAGTAATGACCGGCATCTTCTCGCTGAGAGGATTATTCATATACATTAACGGGCAGATATAGGAAGTAATGACTCCCGTTGCTTTTAATGTCTCCGCATAAGGGGTCTCCTGAAACTTTTTCAGTACCGCAGGTGCCGCTGTGAATACGGTAGGAATACACACTCTGGCTCTACCGGCTTCTTTCAGGCTCTGAGAGACTTTTTCCGTCCAGTCGATGAGCTGCTGTAAACTCATATGGGGACATCCCATGAAACACAGCTTCGGCTTGGCATCCTTCTTTTTCCAGATCACCGGATAGCTCTCATAGACCCTCTGAAGTTCCGCATCATCTACCACGTAGACCTTTGCATCCTCCGCAATCAGATCTTTTCCGTATTTTACAGCCTCCGGAGTGATATTTTCCACATGGTACAGACCTACCGCACCGTTGGAAGCAGTCGCTGCGCCGAAGTCTTTCAGATAAGTCTTTGCAGCATCATCCAGCTCACCGCCCAGCCATTTGTCCAGTCCTACGATGTAGGGAACATCCGCCATCACTTTCATACCAATGGCAGATCCAAGCAGCTGTGCTTCCGGCTTCTTCGTTGTCTCTATCTTCACGATCCAGGTGGCTTTTCTGCCTTCATCCGTTAACAGGCCAAAACGGGGCACATAGCCTACTACCGAGCCCATGAGGTCAATGATACCGGAGTTACGATTGCATCTTGCCCCCAATACGGAGTTGGCATAAACCACTGCGGAAGACTCAGACCAGGACAGCACCTCTCCCATGGCCGGGGTATTTCCCACTTCATCCATGTAACAGGTGCAGGTGTAAGCATCCTTTTCCATGATACCCAGCTGTGTCAGCTGTTTCTCATAATCATCCTGCTTGGAGTACATGAAATTCTTGAACACAAAATCCTGTAAAAAAGAACTGGGCACATTGGGATCCAGTGGTCTCGGATCGGCGGAAAATTTCTGTTTGGATACATTGCCGGATTCGATCAGCTGATTCATCAGTTCATACACCGGCGCCAGTGCTTTCAATCCGAAAGAGGTTACCAGATGGTTGTATTTACTGGTCACAGGCACCATACCGTCCGCACCGAACAGCTCGCCGTAGCGCACCAGCGTCTGCATGACCTTCGCCAGGGTCGCTCCCTGTTTTCCATCATATATTTCCTGTTGCTCTTTTGTTAAGTTCATTGATTTCCCTCCCTTTAAATCTTCATGGCAACTTCATAAGCGCGCCATACGACACTTCGCAGATTGCCTACACCGTCACAGTCACCTACCAGGCTGACATTGCTGCCCTTCGGTGCCAGTGGATTGGGAATGTATCCTGCGGAGCTGATCACACTGTCACAGGGAATTGTGATCTCTTTTCCGGAAGCATCCTTGCATACGATGCTGTCATCCTTTACTTCCTGCAGCGTAGTTTCCAGATATACGGGCACTTTCTTCCAGGCGAACCACTCTCTCAGATAGGAACTGTTGGCCAGACATACTCCGGTCTGTGCAATCAGATCATCCTTCATCTCCACAATGGTAAGCTGTTTTCCCTGCAATGCCAGTTCATAAGCGATCTCACAGCCGGTCAATCCGCCGCCGATGACGGCAACCTTTTCTCCTACGGGAGTACCGGTAAGGTATTCGCATGCCTCAACCATCTTCTCATGACCGGGCACTTTTTTCAATACTCTGGGCACTGCTCCGGTAGCGATGATCACGGGAGCACCGGCAAACGGGGCGATACTCTCCACTTTTTCATTGTAATGAATCTCAATTTTCAGATCTGCCATCTGCTTCCGATACCAGGTCAGAAGATCCCGCAGTTTTCCCTTGTAGCTTTCCGCACTGGCAGCAATAAAGGTTCCGCCCAGGTGATCTGTCTGCTCGTGAATCACCGGCTCATGTCCCCGCAGCTTCAGTACTCTGGCAGCCTCCATGCCGCCGATACCGCCACCGATAATATGTACCTTCTTCGGGCTGGTGGTCGGGATGATCTTGTGCTTCTCCCACTGCATGGTCTCGGCATTTACCGCACAGCGTGCCAGGTGCAGGGAATCAGATAATGCCTGATCATTGGGAACTCCCTTATAATGACACATGTTGAAGCAGCCGTTATGACACAAAATGCAGGGACGGATATCGTCCTCCTTATCATTCATCAGCTTGGTCACCCATTCCTGGTCTGCCAGGAACTGTCTGGCGAATCCTGCACCGTCGATTCTTCCGTCTGCAATGGCCGCCGCAGCCGTCTCCGGATCCATACGTCCGGCGCATACCACAGGGATATCCACGAATTTGCGGATATGCGCCACATCCTCCAGATTGCAGTTTTCCGGCATATAGATAGGGGGATGTGCCCAGTACCAGGCATCATAAGTACCGTTATCGCAGTTTAACATATCGTAACCGGCATCCTGCAGATACTTCGCTGCTTTTTCGGATTCTGCCATATCACGGCCTGCTTCTGTGAAGCTTTCTCCGGGAAGTGCTCCCTCACGGAACCCCTTGGTCTTGGATTCCACACTGTACCTAAGAGACACAGGGAAATCCTGTCCGCAGACTTTCTTGATCTCTTTTACGATCTCTACAGCAAAACGATATCTGTTCTCAAAAGATCCACCATACTCATCGGTTCGCTGATTCACATATTTTAAAGTAAACTGATCCAACAGATAGCCTTCATGTACCGCATGAATCTCCACCCCATCCACACCGGCATCCTTTAATAATTTTGCAGTCTTGCCGAATGCAGTGATGAACTCCTGAATCTCCTCCACGGTCATCTCCCGGGAAGGAACTTTATCTGACCAGCGGTTCGGAGACGGGCTGGGTGCGGCTGTAATCTTGTCCAGATCCATAAAAGGTTTCGCCAGTACCCGCAATGCCTTATTGGTGTACAGGGTCTCCATCATTTCACTGATGGTGAACGATCTGCCGAAACCTGCCGTCAGCTGGACGAACAGCTTTGCTCCCGTCTTGTGGAACTTTGGCATCCACTTTGCCAGATCCTCATACATTTTTTTCTTCTTATACAGCCACTGTCCGTACATGGGATTGTATACCGGCTGACATCCCGGAAGCACCAGACCGCAATTATTTTTCGCTACCTCCAGAATAAATTTCGCACCATCCTTGTCAAAATGGTTCACTTCCATCCATCCCAACAGGTTTGTGCCACCCATGGATGTCAGAACAATGCGGTTCTTAATCTCGCAGTTTCCGATCTTCCACGGCGTAAACAACGGTTCCAACTGTTGTTTCATTGTAACTCCTCCTTTGCCTTCTCTCTTCTCGTTTGCGTACCCCTATATGTATTTTTATTATAACACGCCGCCTTGCCGGCAGTAAAAATATTTCTTATTGATTATTCTGCAAAATAGGTCACATTTTGTTGTTGCATCAACAACTTTTTTTATTTTAACAGACTATATGTCACTTGTCTACTCTGTCTTCCACAGGTCTCCCCATACGAAATCACACAAATTGACACAGTATTCTCTGGAAAACTCCGGATCCTGCGAAACGATCTCATTTTCCTCTGCCAGTTCTTCCGGATAATCCTCCAGAAAATATGTCGTCACACCTTCGGGACCGGAAGCCACATGACTGATTATCGTTTTCACCCCATAATCTGCGATCTCCACTTCCCCATCCTCGTTCTTCGTAAGCGTTACCTCGGCCATGCCGCCTACCATACGGTTAGCGACTCCCTCTCCGGTGCCGGAGGTCCAGTTCACGAAATTGCCCAGGGAATAATAGACCAGCATTTCATGCTCGCTCGCTTCATCTGTCACCCATTCTATGGGTTCAATGACATGCGGGTGGGTACCCAGGATCAAATCCGCACCGTTTTCCGCAAATATCCTGGTCCATTTCTCCTGGGAAGCATCTGACGTCAGCCTGTACTCCGTTCCCCAGTGCGGACATACGATGGTGAAGTCCGCCAATTCCTCTGCCCTCTGAATATCTGCCGCCACCTGCTCTTCACTCAACAGATCCACCGCATAGGGCATATCCGCCGGCAGAGAAATGCCGTTGGTCCCATAAGTGTAGTTCAGGACTGCAATCCGTATATTTCCCAGCTCAATGATCGCCGGATCTGCGCCGCAGGAAGTGGAGGTGTCCGCAGTATCATGAATGCCAAGAACAGTGATCTGTGGGTATTCGTCCCTCCAGTGCTCTGCACAGTTTACCAGCCCCGCACGTCCCTTGTCCATAGCATGGTTCGTGGCATGACAGATGACATCGAAGCCTGCTCCCACCAATGAATCGCAGAGACTGTAATCCGCATTGAAGCAGGGATACCCGGAGATTCCAAGATCCGCACCGCCTATGATCACCTCCTGATTCACCAGGGCAAGATCTGCCGCCGCGATCTCCTCTTTTGTGTGGGAAAACAGCGAATCATAATCGTAACTTCCATCCGGCTGCAGACAGCTTTCCTCCACCGGAGTGTGCAGCAGTATATCCCCTACCATGATGATCTTATACTCCGGCGCGGCTTCCGGTGGTTGATCGGAAGATGGTTGGATTGCATCCTGCGTTTCTGTTTTTATTTCTTCTGTTTCTATTGCTTCTGTTTCTATTGCAATAGTTCCTGTGGTGGTACTGGCAATATTTTCATTTGTTACTGTATTGTCCTCAGACACCATCTCAGTCTTCGCACAGCCGAACAATAAAAAAATGTTCCATATACAAATATAAAACCTTATTGTTTTTCTTAAAGTCAGAAGCCTTCTATCTGCCATTTTCTGCCATTTCTCTACCTTTTCACTGATTTTTCTGTATTTTATTCACTTCTTATATGTTCTATTATAACATAAATATTTCTTTTATCAAAAATTGCATTTCAAAATATTATCAGAAGCTGTTTGATTATACGGAATTATTCACATCTTTTTTCGGACATCATTTATGTCCTAAATATTTGACTGATGAGATTTTCCACACTCATTGTATTTAGACTGTATTTTTCTGATTCAAATGTATATATAATGTCTCTACCTTGTATAAGCCCATTCTTTGAGTAAATGTCTATTTTTTTCATAGCTTTCTGACAATAAATCGGATCTGTCATCATTCCCAAATGCTCCCATAAAATCGTTTTTCGATCTGTTAACCGCAGGCAGGTAAAATCCGGATATATCGTTCCCAATCCCTTTAGGGTTACAGGACATTCATACTTGTATGGGATATTTTTATGGTACAACATATCTGCAATGATCTTTTCTGACTTTGATCTGACTCTTTCCTTTTTTTCTGTGTAGATTTCTGCCTGTCCTTCTTCAAAATCTTTACCTGAATATATTTGTGTTGACCACTGATTCACATATTCCTTATCCGACATTATCCTCGAATCCACCATTTTTTTCCTGGATGGACTCATTCTGTCATAGACACTATATAGTTCTTCTACCTGTACTATTTCTTGTTTTTCATATTTTTTAATAATATTTTGTATGTTCTTTAATTGCTTTTCTACCTCTGACAGCAATTTCTCATCATAATTTCGTTGTGCAAGTTTACCTGCCAATTCGAGATCAGATTTTCGCAGATATTTTCCGTTTGGATAGGATGTTCTAGTTTCAGCAGAGTCCAAATAATATTGTTCAACGCCTCTGCAGTTAATTATTTTCAGATTGCCTGATGGTGCATTCTGTATACTTGTTTCCAAATTTTGTTTCAAATCCCTTAACCAATGTTCTCTTTTTATCAATTGTTCATATAGTAAATCCTTTATAGCCTTTTCCTCCCGCCGTACATTTTTCATTTAGTGCTTTTCATTTTATCTCTATTTTTCCCTTTCTTGCATGTATTCTCTTACCTCTGGCACATACCTAATCCATAATTTCACCTCTTTCGCATGTATTCCCTTGCCTCCGGCACATACCTATTTCATCTTTTTTCTCTTTTCGCATGTGTTCTCTTACCTCTGGCACATACCTAATCCATAATTTCACCTCTTTCGCATGTATTCCCTTGCCTCCGGCACATACCTATTTCATCTTTTTTCTTTTTTCGCATGTATTCCCTTACCTCTGGCACATACCAAATCCATAATTTCACCCTCTTTCGCATGTGTTTCCTCGCCTCTGGCACATACCTATTTCATAATTTCACCCTCTCTCACATGTATTCTCTTACCTTTGGCACATACCTATTTCATCTTTTTTCTTTTTTCGCATGTATTCTCCTACCTCTGGCACATACCTAATCCATAATTCCCCTCTCTCGCATGTATTTTTCACATCACTACTTGTATGTTTCCTATGCACGTATACTTTCTACAAACTAATCTCTTAAAAAATAATGCTATTATACAAATAATTGAAGTAAATATCTTGAAATATCCGACACAGAGCTGTGTCACTAAATGGCTAAAAGAAAAACTGATCTTTGAATTAATATTTTGAATTGTTGTTTTAAATTACTGTTCCGAATTACTGTTCTGAGTTATTGTTTAAAAAACTGGGGAAGTACAAGTACTTCCCCAGCATAAAAGCTATATACTATCTATCAAAGATTACTCGATGATGGTAGCTACACGGCCGGAACCAACGGTTCTACCACCCTCACGCTATATGAATAGCGTTTTTCGATATATTTTCTATACTTTTTATGGCTAAAATCTGCATATTTTCTTTAGATTTAGCCGTCTTATTTTTATTTGCATGATTTCTTGGCACCGTTTTGGCACCGGAATACATCTCTTAACCAAACTGGAAGTTGTCTAATGGTCCTTCCTACAGATTAAAAGATCAGCTTCAGCTAATGACTGATGATGATTAAAAAGACAAAATAAAAATGTAGGAAAACCTACATTCTTATTTTGTCCAAAACCTGCATTTTTATATTGACTTTTGCAGCGCAGTCGCATAAGGACATTTGCCGAAACGTTCATCCAGCGTGGTTATCTGTGATGTGTCAAACTTAAACTCATCAGTCATTACACATCAAACTCTTCCTCTACTT
>CAMEOT010000050.1 GCA_945929965.1 uncultured Lachnospiraceae bacterium | reverse complement strand
TAATATTATCTCAAATGTTCTCAAAAGATTACCTCCTATACTAACTTTGTTATTTATTTGGATTTACAGTGTTTTTTAATGAATTATATAGATTATCCATTTGTTCATGACCCACTGTGCACTTCCGATTTGCGGTAATATATCTGGCAAAAAGCAAGAGAGATTAAAAATATAACTACTAAGATTATGATTGCAATCATAGTATATGGATTCTGACCTATTTCACCTGAATGACCCACCAAAAATGGTGCATCGTTCAACGAATAGGGATCATGTATCACTATGCTGAGAAGAGATATCCTGTCACTGTCTACTGTAAACCCATATTGCTTCCAGCTGTCGGAAAATGCTGCTTCCGGATGTTTGTCATCCGTCACGCTTTTTTCACCGTAGAGGGTGGTAAACATATCTCTTTTCTCTTTTAGGATACTGTATCTGTCCACGTTATCTATTGCTTCCGTGTCAAACATTAAGTAGGTGCCTTCATAATTTTCTTCCGTTGATTCCGCACGCAGTATCCCATCCAGCAGGAGAAAGGCGGTCATTCTGCAGTCGGCATCTGAATAATCATGATTCTGCTCCCAGCCGTCCATACAACTGCCTACATCTGCCTTCAATTCTTTCGGATCTGACCAGGCGTCCTGCAGCTGCGCATTTTTTTCCGGCAGAATCCGCAAAATCAGCTACCCACTCCTGAAAGGTATCTACGTGGGAGGCTCCCGCAGAGTCCAGATCTTTGCAGACCCCGGTAATGGTATCGTTCCCACCCATATAAGTTGCAGCCGGTATCTCCTGGTTCTGAACCGTTTTTGCACAGGCACCCAGCATCATGGAGGAAATGACAATAACGGCTGATAATTTAACGGCTGCTCCGGTTTTATTTTGTCTTTTCAACAGAAAGCACCTCTCCCTCAAACGGGTCTACTTCTGAAATGGTTCCAGTGTATTTTACAGTCACGGTTTCTCCGTTGCTGACATTTTCCAGGCCTTCCGGTTTTTCTTCAAAGGCAAAACTGTATGCGGTGTCATTCTCATCCGTAATGACAAACATGAAATCCTTTATTTCATCAATTGTTCCCGTCAATTCCTTTTCTTCCGTTGATTCCTCCGGTTCCGCCGTTGTTTCCTTCTGTCCTTCGGATTCACTGCTTTCCGTTACGGTATTCTCCGGCACATTTTCCTTCTGTCCGCAGCCGGCTAATAATCCGGCACAAAGCATTATACCGGCTACAATTGCAACAAGTTTCTTTTTCATAATTAATACCTCTTTTCTTTATTTACACGTACTCTCCGAGTATTTTCCAAACAGATTATCATACTATCTGATTTATGTAAATAGTATAACTCCAAAATTAAAGAAATATTAACTTATGTTTACATTGTTTCCCGGACAGCCCTTATTTCCGGACTACTTTATCAGCCCCAGTTCCTTTAAGGCATATGCAATACCATTTTCATTAATATCTTTGGTCACAAAATCAGCCAGCTTCTTTACTTCCTCCAGTCCGTTTCCCATTGCGACACCGGTTTCCGCAAAGGAAAGCATATCCAGATCATTGGGTCCATCCCCAAAAGCTATGGCATCCTTCCGTGTGAGTCCCACATATTCCAGATATTTTTCCATTCCATAAGATTTGTTGATTCCCTTGCCTGAATGACCCACCAAAAATGGTGCATCGTTCAACATTCGACAGCTTTCGACAAAGCCTCGCCGGCACGGCAGGTCCAGAGAATCAACTTATTACCATTTCGCCTCCATTCCTGGAGATAGGTGATCAGTGGCTGGTTCGGCTGACCACAGTCCGGCCATTTACTGTAACAGAGAGTGCCATCGAAATCCACGGCAATGGTCTGAAAATTGATTACTGTATTATTCATGATCAAGACCTCCTTTGCTTGTCGCCGGATTGGTTTTCTTATATTCAAACAGCTGGTCCACCGTAAGAGAGAAGTAATTTGCGATTCTCATGGCGGACAGTAATGATGGAAGCTGATGTCCTTTTTCAATGCTGATGATGGTTCTGACACTGATGCCGGTAGCATCGGCAAGCTGCTGCTGTGTGATTCCATAGTCAGCTCTTGCCTCACTCACCTTGCAGGTCAAAGTTTCTGTATCCATATCTTCAATCCTCCCTTGCTGTAATTTCCTGTAAACAGAGGATAAAGCGACAGCTTTCCCTCCCACTATGCATATGCTATCAGAGAAGGTGTACAATAAAACGGACTAAGACAGTACGCGGCCAAAAATCTTAAAGGAGCTGTTTTCTGTGATGGGAATCGGATCATATTTCCTGTTGAGGGAAATAAGGTAGGTTCCTTTTCTGTTATTCTGGAATTTCTTGATATAGGCATTTCCATCCAGGTAGAAGATGCCGATTTCTCCATCGTCAAGCTGTTCGGTCTGTTCAATCCAGACAAGCTCTTCATTGTGGTAGCGGGGCTCCATACTGTCTCCGCTGATATGCACACCAAATGTGGCTTCCTCCGGGATGTCGGGAGAGGAGTACATTTCATAATCTTCCCCATCCAGGAAGGAACCGGTACCGGCGGAAACAGTTGTGTAGAATACTTTGCGTTCTCTGATAACGTGAATCGGGATAATCTCTGCCAGTTTATAATCACCGGATTTTTCCAACAGACGGATGTAATCCAGCACCTTGTTGATTCCTTCTTCATTCAGGTTGCGGAAAGGATTGATTGGATTCTGTCCAATAAACTCCGTATATACATCATAAATATCAAGTATTTCACAGATGGCCAGAAGCTGTCTGGCGCTTGGCTGTGTGCTGCCGGATTCCCATGCACTGATTGTGTTCTGCTTTACAAAAATATCATAGCTTTCCAGTTTCTTTGCAAGTTCACCCTGTTTCATTTTGTTTTCTTTTCTGTTCTTTGCGATGATCTTTCCTAACTCTTTCATAATAAATAGCCTTTCTGATGCTTTGATAAGTATCTTGTCATCGTATGAATGTATATCCACTATACCATTAAAATATTGAAAAATCAATAAAAATATCATTCAGACAGATAACATGAAGAAAACTTCACTTGATTATCATTGTGAATGGTATTATATTAGCCCTTGTAGACAACAGACATACAGACAGAAATGAGCGGAAGAAAGAGGGTGAATGTATGAGCAGGACAATTTTACATAGTGACTGTAACTGCTTTTATGCATCAGTAGAACTTCTGCATCATCCGGAGCTTCGGGGTAAGCCGGTTGCGGTGGGCGGCGACCCGGAAGCAAGGCATGGAATTGTACTGACTGCCGATTATATAGCAAAGCGGCATGGCGTAAAAACCGGGATGGCATTGTGGCAGGCCAGACAGGTTTGTCCGGATATCACTTTTCTTCCTCCAAGAATGGATCTGTACCTGAGATTTTCCAAGATGACCCATGAGATTTATGGAGAGTACACCGACAGGCAGGAACCATATGGAATTGATGAGTGCTGGCTGGATGTGACAGACAGTGCGGGAATCAAAGGAGATGGATATAAGGTCGCTCAGGAAATCAGCAGCCGGATCAAGTCAGAGCTTGGCATTACCGTGAGTATCGGTGTTTCGTTTAACAAAATCTTTGCAAAGCTCGGATCGGATTACAAAAAGCCGGATGCCATTACTACCATGAACAAGGATGAGTACCAGACAAAGGCGTGGCCCCTACCGGTGTCAGATTTATTATATGTAGGAAGTGCTACGACGAAAAAACTTTATAGCATGGGAATTACCACTATCGGCGGACTGGCACAGACGGATGAAAAAATTTTGATTGGAAGATTGGGCAAAATGGGAAGCATCCTCTGGTCATTTGCCAATGGCTATGATGATTCCCCGGTAAAGATTGAGAATACCAGCGCTCCGGTCAAGTCCGTAGGTAACAGTACAACGACACCAAAGGATATGGAGACAGATGAGGATGTGAAGATTGTTCTTTATATCCTGGCGGAAAGCGTTGCGGCGAGACTGAGAGAGAATGGATTCCGGTGCCGGACAGTAGAAATCAGTATAAGGGACAAAGACCTTTATCATTTTTCCAAGCAGGTAAAGCTTAAGAATGCCAGCAACATAACAAAAGAAATCGCAGAAGCAGGGTACCGGCTTTATAAGGAAAGCTACAGGCTGCCTGCAGATGAGTATGAGAAACAACAGCTTTCGCCGGAGCTTTTTCAGAAGCCACTCAGAAGTATCGGAATCCGGGGAATCGATCTTGTGACAGATTCTTTCTGGGAGCAGCTGGATCTTTTCACGGATCCGGGTTTCCGGGAGAAGCAGATGAAGATGGATGATGCAGTAGATGTCATCCGAAGAAGATTTGGATTTTATAGTATTCAGAGAGGACTCATGTACCGTGACAGAATTTTGTCAGCCTGTGATGCGAAAGCAGATCATACGGTGCATCCTCATGGGTACTTCGGATAGGAGGTGTCAGGAATGGAAAGCAGTAAGGTATATGTGAATGTCATGGCTGAGTTTACCAAGGATGGCCGACTCCTTCCGAGAAGCTTCATTTGGAAAGATGGCCAGGTATACGAAATACAGAGAGTAACAGATGTGCGCAGAGCGGCCAGTCTAAAAGCCGGAGGTGTGGGAATACGCTATACATGTATTGTGAATGGAAGAGAGAGCCATCTTTTCTATGAAGATAACAATATGTGGTTTGTAGAGGAGCGGTAAATTTATAGAATGGAGTCAGTTACAAAAAGAGATCAGCGAGAAGTACAAAGGACGGATGGTGCGGACTTCGGCACATCGGAACTCATCCGTTATTTCACAATCATCAATGGTTTTCCTTTCCCTTATCCGTTGAATGGTAACAATCAACCAGGAGGATTTTGATGATGATAGATAGGAAAGATAAGAGATATGTCAGCTGCCCGGTATGTGGCAGAATTCTGATGAAGTGCCAGGGACAATGTAATATAGACATTACCTGTGGGAAATGTAACAGAGAAATTGTGGTTCTTGTAGATGAAGAGAGAGTCATGGTTCTGGAAAACAGACGAGGTTCTGAAAAGGACGGAAGAGCCGGACAGGTCCGGGTGAGTGTTCAAAAAAGCAAAGAACCGGGGAAAATGAAACCCATGAAAAGAGCTGCAAATTATTAAAATCAAATAAGTGAGATAGCAGTTGAACCGTCAGATTTGGCAGGAACCATCAGAGCCGGCACTGCGTATCAAGAGTTTGTAACGAGCTGGAATTAGCATAGAACTATTAGGAGCCGACAAAACGGAAATAGAGCCAGGTGGCATATTAGCTACCGGTCTTATTGGTATTCGTTTTGTCGACTCCTTTATTGCGTCTGTTTCCGTTTTTTGCTCTGGAAATGGA
The DNA here is from genome assembly GCA_945929965.1 of uncultured Lachnospiraceae bacterium. Taxonomy (GTDB): domain Bacteria; phylum Bacillota; class Clostridia; order Lachnospirales; family Lachnospiraceae; genus Acetatifactor. The sequence continues at coordinate 3,818 of CAMEOT010000050.1, read as the reverse complement.
GAGAAAGATGGAAATGACATTAGGAAAGAGAATTAAGGAATGCAGATTAAAGAAAGGCATGACACAGGAGGCTTTGGCAGAGATTTTGTTTACCAAGAAGTCTACTATCTCAGAATATGAGAATGACAAGATTGATCTGAAATACAGCGTTTTGAAGGAGATTGCAAAAGCACTTGATACTTCTGTCAGATATCTGTCAGGGGAACAGGATGAGGATATTGATGATGAAGTGATGCAGATGGCTATTGCTTTGCAGCAGATTAAAAGCAAGGAATTAAGGAGAGCTGCCATTGCGCAAGTGAAGGTTCTTGCAGGATTGTAAATGTTCGCTCCCGCCGAACTTTGTTCAGTGTTTGGGGAACGATTTTCAGGATACGTTAATCTACAATCTTTCTTGTAAGGAAGAGTAAAGATAAGAAAATCCTTACCAAATCTAGTTAGGAAAAGGAGATTGACATGGCAGAGATGAACCTGATCAAGATATATGTGGATGCCAGCTCGGCAAAGAGAGTGGATATCATCATCAAGCACTATATAGACTTTTTGGGAATTGTAGACGGATACACGGAAGGACTCCGATACATGATTGAATGTGAGAAAGACAGTAACAGTCACAGGGCATTGGGAGATCTTGGAGTCAGGGTGCAGACAGGTGGATCCACCAGCGACCCTACTGCAAAAAAGGCTATCAGAAATGTAATGACAAGAGAGGCACTGATCAACTGTGATTTCTCCGGTGACGTGATGGAAGGTGTGGACCGGGCAGAGGAATTTATCAGAGATGCCTATTTACTCCGGGACATGAGAAAGGACTATGAGCTTTTTAATCGTCAGCTGTCCATCTTAGGAACGGAAAAGGAGACATTTGAAAAATATCTCCGCAGGGAGAAGACACTGATTGATATTGCGGAGGAACAGGGAATTACTTATGAATCCGCCCAGCAGAAGATTCACAAAATCAGGCTCCGGGTAAAGAAACAGGTTGTTGGTTTCATGGATGGAAAGATGGAAGGTATTGCGTGATGGAAGAAAAGCGATGCTATACCGTCAAAGAATTACAGGAAATCTTAGGAATCAGCAGACCAACCGTATATGAGTTGTTAAAGAGAAATGAATTCCGGTGGATTCAGATTGGAACAAAGTACCGTATTTCCAAGAAAAGCTTTGATGACTGGCTGGATAAGAAGATGGAAAATCAATAATTTACCTTCTAAAGCATTTGGATATATGCATGGTATATTGTGGGAAAGGAGGTAACAGTCGGAATGGAAATAATTCGTGATGCACAGACAATCAAGACGAGAATGGAACAATTTCAGACTAGTCAGGATTTAAGGCAAAGAAAAACAATGTCAGTACCGGAAATGCGTAAGCTATTGGGATTAAAGAAAACCGAGAGCTACTGGCTCGTTCATAGAAATTTTTTTAAGACTGAGATGATAAGTGGTCAGATGCGCGTGGATCTGGAGAGCTTTGAAAGATGGTATGCAAATCAGGTAAAGCATAGAAAGGTCAATGGGGAAGAGCCCGGAATCGAATTGAAAAAAACATCTTATTCATTCAGGGAAGTAGCCAATCTTTTAGGGGTGCATGATGCAGATATATATGTTGCTTGGAAAGAGAATGACTTAGAAACCTTCACAGTAGACTATGTTAAGCGTATTCCGAAGGATGTATTTGAGAAATGGTATCGAAGTCAGAATAAATTTCAAAAGCTGGAACGGATCCCGACGACGGAGGAGTTAGGTAGTAAATACATTTTGGTATGTGATGCGGCAGAACTACTGGGCATTTCATATGACGAATTAGTGAGGCTTTCCAAGTATGGCAAATATAAGTGGATTTTGAAAATGATTGTTTTTGAAAATAAGAAGTGGTTTCTAAAGAAGGATTTTCAAAATTTTCTAAATGCACAGAATGAGTATCAGCTGATTAGTCAGATAGAGCCAAAAAGGATAGACAGGAAAAATGAATTGGAAACAAAGGAATATATATCCCGTGAGGAAGCTGCTGTTTTAGCAGGGGTTACCAAGTCAACAATTACTAAGTGGATACAGGCAGATAAATTTTCTTGTGTAGGTGCCGGAAAGGTTCTGCGCATTAAACGAGATGATTTTTTGCAGTGGGTAGACAACAATCGGGAAGGAGTGAATTGATATGGCTTCCATTCAAAGGAGAGGAAAGAAATACTGCGTAGTTTACAGATATCAGGATGAAGAGGGAAATATCCATCAAAAATGGGAGACATTTGATAATCAGAAAGATGCTGATAAACGTAAGAAGGAAGTAGACTATAAAATAGCATTAGGACAATTTGAGGTACCAAAGTGTGTAAAGGTTAAAGAGCTTTTGGATGAATATGTGAAAATCTATGGTCATAATAAATGGGGCGTGTCTACCTACGATGGAAATATGGCACTCATTAACAATTACATTCTTCCTACCATTGGCGATGTCAAACTGTCTGACATAAATAATCACTTTATGGAAAAGTATTATAAGGAATTATTGAAAATGCCGGCGGTAAAGAGTACGAGAAACAGGAAAGGACTGCATACCGTCTCAGCTGCAACTATCAATGATATACATAAGCTTCTCAGGAGTTGTTTCAGACAGGCCGTAAAATGGGGGCTGATGGAGAAGAACCCAGCGATAGATGCGACAGTTCCCAAATATAAGAAAAAGGAAAGAGAAATATGGACAGCTGAAATGCTCATGCAGGCTTTGGATGCCTGTGATAATAAATGGCTGAGAGTTGCGTTTCATCTGGCATTTACAGCGACCTTAAGAATAGGAGAATTACGGGGGCTGACCTGGGACTGTGTGGATATATCGGAGGAGGCAATTGAGGAAAACCGGTCGTATATCATTATAAATAAAGAAGTGGTACGGGTATCAAAGAAGGCCGTTGAAGAACTGGATGAAAAAGACATTATTCTGATCTTTCCGTCTACGGCGAAAGATAACAAAACAGTACGAGTATTAAAAACACCAAAGACAGAGAGTAGTATACGAAAAGTGTTTATCCCAAGATCGGTTGCTTTATGTCTGAAGGAGTTAAAACAGGAGCAGGATGATTTGATAGACGCATTAGGCAGTGAATATCATAATTATAATCTTGTGATGGCAACAACCTTTGGCTACCCTATCAGTGGCAGCTATCTGAGGGAGAAAATGCAGAAAGTAATTGATGAACAGGGATTACCTGATGTGGTATTTCACAGTCTCCGACATACCAGTGTTACTTATAAGTTGAAGCTGAGCGGCGGGGATATCAAAGCAGTTCAGGGTGATTCCGGCCATGCGCAGGCTGATATGGTAACGGAAGTATACGGGCACATCTTAGACGAAGATCGTAGAAAGAATGCAGAGCTTATTGAAAGTGCATTTTATAATAAGGAAAATCTCAGTCCGAATATGCATGGTCAGGAGCCAAAGAGTAAAACGGTATCTGTTCCGGATGGAGTTGATGCAGAGTTACTTATGAAGGTTTTGGAGAATCCTGAAATGGCAGCATTACTTACTTCTCTGGCCAAGACAATGAAAGTCTAATATATTATAGAAGAAATAGCGATTTTGTGAAGGGAGACCGGAAGCAATATCGCTATTTTTGTGTGTGAGATAGTGTGGCCAAGTTGACCATATTTTCTTTTGAATTATTTGTATGTTATGAGATTATGTATAAAAGCAACGTCAGAATTATTGTAGATAAATAATGAAATATATGCTATAATCAACATATGTCGGAAATAGAGGTGATAACATGCCAAGACCACAAAGGTGTAGGAGAGTCTGTAGTGAACCGGAATATTCATGTT
>CAMEOT010000049.1 GCA_945929965.1 uncultured Lachnospiraceae bacterium | reverse complement strand
AAGTGTTGTTACATGAGCAGTTTTGCTTTAGTGTCAACTAACACTGGAAAGAACCAGTCATAAATCAGTAATACAAACCTTAAAAAAATTTAAAGAAAAGCGAAGAATTTTAGAAGAAAAGAGTCACCCATGTGGTGGCTCTTTTTACGTAAAAATGCTGCGAACCCGCATGAAATGGGGATTTTTGGAGACTTTGACAATTAATTCACTATATTGACAAATGGGATTTTGCGTGATATATTTGTTAACAGATGTAATAAATTCGTAACAAATGATTTGAAAATTTAAAGAAATAAGTTAAGAAATTAAGACAGCTCCAAGAGTTTCAGGAGGATAGAATGGTTCGTAAATCTGTAAAAATTACCGTTTGCACCATGGCAGCGGTTATGGCTTTTTCCGGAATGAATATTACCGCAGATGCAGCAGCATCTTCATCTGTACTTCCCAGCGGCGGTATTGAGCTGACCCTGGCAAAGGGCAACAAGTTAGAGAGCCTGTCTGCCGGTACGAACAATAGCAAGCAGATCGAAAGCATTATCGAGACCGTGATCCGTGATGATCAGATGGACACCACCCCGGAAGCATCCGAGGAAGAGACTTTCAAGAATCTGGTAATCGCACAGGTAAATGATTATGTAAATGTAAGAAGCATGCCCAGTGAGCAGGGTGAGATCGTCGGTAAGTTATATGACGATTCCGTAGGTCTCTTCATCTCCGAAGAGAACGGCTGGTATCAGATCTCTTCCGGTTCCGTAACCGGTTATGTAAAAGCCGAGTACTGTGTGACCGGCGATGAAGCAGTAGAGCTTGCCAAGAAGGTAGGTACCCGACTGGCAACCGTTAACACCACAACCTTAAAAGTACGTACCGAGCCTTCCTTAGAGGCATCCGTATTGGGGCTGGTTCCCTTAGAGGACGACCTGGTAGTATCCGATGAGGCCGACGGCTGGGTACAGGTAGATACCGAGGAAGGTCTCGGATGGGTCTCCACAGAATTTGTTTCTCTGCATACCGAGTTCGTTGAAGCAGAATCCAAAGAGGAAGAAGCAAAGCGTTTGGCGAAGGAGAAGGAAGAGAGAGACAGAGCCCGTGCCGCAGCGGCAGCCAAGGCAGCCTCCGGTAGTAAGAGTTCTTCCAGCAGTGCTCCTGCAGTTACTTATGCAGCCAGCGGAGACAGCGAGATGGGTAAAGAAGTTGCCAACTACGCATTACAGTTCGTTGGTAACCCTTATGTATACGGCGGATCCAGCCTGACCAACGGTACCGACTGTTCCGGATTTGTAATGAGTGTATATGCGAACTTCGGTGTAAGCCTTCCTCATTCTTCTTCTGCAGACCGCAGTCAGGGTTCCGCAGTTGACGGACTTGCCAATGCACAGCCAGGTGACCTGATCTGCTACTCCGGTCATGTAGCACTGTACATCGGTAACGGTCAGATTGTTCATGCATCTACCGCCAGAACCGGTATCATCGTATCTAACGCTGATTACAAGAAGGTACTGGCAGTTCGACGGATCTTCTAATGATATAACAGTAAGTCTAAGGCACTGTGTGGAAACGCACAGTGCCTTTTATTATACCGGATTCATTTTCTGAAAAACTATAAGTTGTACAATGAATTGTGCAATTTGTCAAAATATTGTTACGCGATGAAAAAGGGATTGACAAAACAGAACTATACAAAGTACACAAAAAAAGTGACACACACGTAAAAACGAGATAAAAGAAACTTAATTACAAAATAAGTTATCCACACCTAAAATGCCTGAAAATAGGATAAAAGTTACTTATACACCAAGTTATACACATTATCCACAGAAAAAACCATGCTCCGCAGGAGAGGAATTTACGAAAAAACAGGAACAAATGTTTTGTGAAGATGTAATAAAAATCAAAAAAAGATGAGATTTGTCGATTTTAGGGTTGACATACAGAATGTCAAAAACAAGTAAAAAACTCCTTAAATTGTTGCAAAAAGCTGTGCTATTGTGCTATAATGACTATACAATAAATACAGGGGTTGCAACATAAATTCCTGTAAATAAATACTTGGAAGGGATGATCAGCATGAAGTTTATTATTGTTGGCAGAAACATCGAAGTTACACCAGGATTAAAAGCAGCAGTGGAGGAAAAGATCGGCAAGCTGGACAAGTATTTCAATCCCGATACAGAAGTACATGTAACATTAAGCGTTGAAAAAGAGCGTCAGAAAATTGAAGTGACCATTCCGGTAAAAGGAAGCATTATCCGTTCAGAGCAGGTAAGCAACGATATGTATGTATCCATTGATCTGGTGGAAGAGATCATTGAGAGACAGCTGAAAAAGTATAAGAATAAGATCGTTGACAAGCAGCAGGCGGCAGCTTCTTTCAGCAAAGCATATGTAGAGAATGACTACACGGATGATGACGAGATTAAGATCGTTCGTACCAAGAAGTTTGATATCAAGCCTATGTATCCTGAGGATGCCTGCATACAGATGGAACTGTTGGGTCACAGCTTCTTTGTATTCTGCAATGCAGAGACTGATCAGGTGAACGTAGTTTATAAGAGAAAGGGCGACACCTACGGATTGATCGAGCCGGAAGTATAGACCGGAACATAAAACTAAATAGGACAAACATACAGCCTGTCGGAAATTCCGGCAGGCTTTTTTATGACCGGAGATTTTCGAATTGTCAGAATACCGGAAAAATCATAGACATAACCTATAAGGAGAAATGAAGAGCAGGACAGGGGAATGAACAGGGAAAAAAGATTACGGACTGGGATCCGGATCGAGATGCTTCTTCTATTTTTAATGGTGGGAGTATTTTTATTCAGAGGGGCATCCCGGACAGAAAGAGGGGAGCAGGCAGTGGTTACCGCAACCTCCGTCACAGGAAAAGACTATATCAAATGGGTGGATTTTACGGTATCCTATGAGGCGCTTTGTCAGGCTTATGACTGGGACGTGAATACCTTTGACACAGAACATCATGTGGAATGGATCCCACTGCTTGCATATACGGCAGCCAGGACCGGTGGCGAGTTCGACAAAAAGGCACTGAAGATTCTGAACGAAGCAGCCGGGAAATGGGCAGAGGGAGAGACGGACATAGAAGAACTGACAAAGGACATGAAATATTATCCCTATTATCTGGAAGCCTACGGTGCCGCGCTGGGAGGACTGGTGGGAGAATACGAGGCGGAGATCACCGGAGAAGACGGACAGATCATCTGGCAGAAAAAATATGGACTAAAGGGTTATTCTCCCATTGCGAGAGGTTTTGACTATACCCATTATGATGATTTCGGAGCGGGAAGAAGCTACGGGTACAAACGAAGACACTTAGGACATGACATGATGGGGCTTGTGGGAACGCCTGTTACGGCGGTTGAGTCCGGCACCGTGGAAGCGTTGGGATGGAATCAGTACGGTGGCTGGCGCATCGGTATACGCAGCTTTGATAAAAAACGCTACTATTATTATGCGCATCTGCGGCAGAACTACCCATACGCGGAAGGACTGGAAGAAGGCAGCACAGTGACAGCCGGGGATGTGATCGGCTATATGGGACATACCGGCTACAGTACCACAGAGAATGTGAATAATATAGAAGTAACCCATCTGCACTGGGGGCTGGAGCTGGTCTTCGATGAAGAGCAAAAAGAGAGTGACAACGAGATCTGGATCGATGTGTATCCATTGACCAGATTCCTTGCCAAACATACCCAGGAAGTACGGAAAATAGAGGGGACAAAAGAGTGGATCCGCACCACAAAAATAAAGGAATTATAAAATCTAAAAATTTCATTTGTTATTTTGTTATTTTTTTGACAAAAGCATTGCAAAACAGATTTCGCTATGTTAAAATGGGAACAGTGAAATGATAAAAAAATAACAATCTAAAAACATTTCAGAAAGCAAACCAATCGAAAACAAAAAATGGAGGACAAACAAATGGCAAAGAAAGTTGTATTAGCAGGCGCTTGCCGTACCGCAATCGGTACCATGGGCGGAACCTTAAGCACAACTCCTGCACCGGAGCTGGGCGCAATCGTGATTAAGGAGGCTCTGAAGAGAGCAGGCGTTGCTCCCGAAGCAGTAGACCAGGTATATATGGGATGTGTTATCCAGGCCGGGCAGGGACAGAACGTAGCACGTCAGGCTGCCATTAAAGCAGGACTTCCCATTGAAGTTCCAGCAGTTACCATGAACGTGGTATGTGGTTCCGGTCTGAACTGTGTTAACCAGGCTGCACAGATGATCATGGCCGGAGATGCAGATATCGTAGTAGCAGGTGGTATGGAGAACATGTCCATGGCTCCTTACGCAATTCCTCAGGGACGTTATGGTTATCGTATGGGTAACGCAACCATGGTTGATACCATGATCAAAGATGCACTTTGGGATGCTTTCAATGATTATCATATGATTAAGACCGCAGACAATATCTGCGAAGAGTGGGGACTTACCCGTGAAGAACTCGACGAGTTCGCATTAAAGAGCCAGTTAAAGGCTGAAGAAGCTCAGAAGAACGGTGCTTTCAAGGCAGAGATCGTTCCCGTAGAAGTTAAGAAGAAGAAAGAGACCATCGTATTCGATACCGATGAAGGTCCTCGTCACGGATCTACCATCGAAGGTCTGGCTAAGCTTCGTGCTATCAATCCCGGTGGATTCGTTACCGCAGGTAACGCTTCCGGTATCAACGACGGCGCAGCTGCTATCGTTGTAATGAGCGAGGAGAAGGCTAAGGAGTTGGGCGTTAAGCCTATGGCTACTTTCGTAGCAGGCGCTCTGGCAGGTGTTCGCCCCGAGGTTATGGGTATCGGTCCTGTAGCTTCTACCAAGAAGGTAATGGCTAAGACCGGTATGAAGATCGAAGACTTCGATATCATCGAGGCTAACGAAGCATTCGCAGCACAGTCTGTAGCAGTTGGTAAGGAACTTGGCATTGATGTAGACAAGCAGCTGAACCCCAACGGCGGTGCAATTGCTCTGGGACATCCCGTAGGTGCTTCCGGATGCCGTATCCTGGTTACTCTGCTGCATGAGATGCAGGCAAGAGGTGCCAAGACGGGCCTGGCTACCCTGTGCATCGGCGGTGGTATGGGATGCTCCACCATCGTTAAGATCGAGGATTAATATAATAACAATTCGCTGGGGCGGTAGAATCTCTATCGCCTTAGCGTGGTTTTGAAAACACTGACTGAAATGTGAAATGAGGTAAAAACATGGATTACATTTTGTATGAGCAGAATGGCAATGTGGCGACCATTACCATCAACCGTGAGAAAGCACTGAACGCGCTGAATTCTCAGGTACTGGATGAACTGAATGCTACATTGGATGCAGTAGATCTGACAACGGTTCGCTGCCTGGTAATCACGGGCGCAGGAAGCAAGTCCTTCGTGGCAGGCGCAGATATCGGAGAGATGAGCAGCCTGACCAAAGCAGAAGGCGAAGCATTCGGTAAAAAGGGTAACGATGTATTCCGCAAGATCGAGACTTTCCCCATTCCCGTAATCGCAGCCGTCAACGGCTTCGCTCTGGGCGGCGGATGTGAGATCTCTATGAGCTGTGATATCAGAATCTGTTCCGATAATGCAGTATTCGGACAGCCCGAGGTAGGACTGGGAATCACCCCCGGATTCGGCGGAACCCAGAGACTGGCTCGTCTGGTAGGTGCAGGCATGGCAAAGCAGATGATTTACACCGCACGCAATATCAAGGCAGCAGATGCTTACAGAATCGGTCTGGTAAATGAAGTATACAGCGCTGAGACAGATGCGGACGGCAATATTGTAAAGAGCGCACAGGAAGTAATGCTGGCAGCAGCACAGAAGATGGCAGCCACCATTGCCAAGAATGCTCCCATCGCAGTCCGCAACTGCAAGAAGGCTATCAATGAAGGTCTGGATGCAGACATGGATCAGGCAGTAGCTATCGAAGAGAAGCTGTTCGGCGACTGCTTCGAGACCGAAGACCAGAAGTACGGTATGGCTTTCTTCCTTGACAAGAACAAGGAAAAAGTAAAAGAGCCTTTCAAGAATTGCTAATTATTTTTTATAAAAAATATAAAAATCAGGAGGATTTACCATGAAAGTAGGTATTATCGGTGCAGGTACCATGGGACAGGGCATTGCAAAGGCATTTGCTCAGGTAGACGGATATGAAGTAGCTCTCTGCGATATCAAGCAGGAGTGGGCAGACGGCGGCAAGGCCAAGATCGTAAAAGGATATGCAAGACTGGTAGAAAAAGGAAAAATGACTCAGGAAGCAGTAGATGCTATCGTAGCTAAGATCACTCCGGGTCTGAAAGAAGATCTGTGTGCAGACTGCGATCTGATCGTAGAAGCTGCATTTGAGAACATGGAAGTTAAGAAGACCACTTTCGGTGAGTTGGACAAGATCTGCAAGCCCGAGTGTGTATTCGCTTCCAACACCTCCAGCCTTTCCATTACCGAGATCGGTAACGGACTGACCCGCCCTCTGATCGGTATGCACTTCTTCAATCCCGCAGACCGTATGAAACTGGTAGAGGTAATTGCAGGTGTGAATACTCCCGCAGAGACCGTAGACACCATCAAGAAGATCTCCGAAGAGATCGGCAAGACTCCCGTACAGGTTAACGAGGCAGCAGGCTTTGTTGTTAACCGTATTCTGATCCCTATGATCAACGAAGCAGCTTTCATCAAGATGGAAGGTGTATCCGATATCGCAGGTATCGACGCAGCTATGAAGCTGGGTGCAAATCATCCTATGGGCCCCCTGGAGCTGGGCGACTTCGTAGGTCTGGATATCTGCCTTGCAATCATGGATGTTCTGTACAATGAGACCGGCGACAGCAAGTATCGTGCATGCCCTCTGATCCGTAAGATGGTTCGCGGCGGTAACCTTGGTGTGAAGACCGGCAAGGGCTTCTATGTATACAATGCAGACCGCACCAAGACTCCGGTAGATGCACAGTAGTTTGAGATTCCTAATTACAACCAAGTATAAATAATGGAGGATTAACATCATGGATTTTACATTATCCAAAGAGCATGAGATGGCGAGACAGCTCTTCAAAGAGTTCGCCGAGAACGAAGTAAAACCTCTTGCACAGGAAGTTGACGAGACCGAAACCTTCCCCAGAGAGACCGTAGAGAAGATGGCTAAGTACGGCTTCATGGGAATTCCCGTTCCCAAGGAGTACGGTGGACAGGGTTGTGATACTCTGACCTATGCTATGTGTGTTGAGGAACTTTCCAAGGTCTGTGCAACCACAGGCGTTATCGTATCCGCACATACCTCTCTGTGTATTGATCCTATCATGACTTTCGGTACCGAAGAGCAGAAGCAGAAATATGTTCCCGACCTGGCAAGCGGCCGTAAGATCGGTGCTTTCGGTCTGACCGAGCCCGGTGCAGGTACCGATGCTCAGGGTCAGCAGACCAAGGCTGTACTGGATGGCGATGAGTGGGTAATCAATGGTTCCAAGTGCTTCATTACCAACGGTAAAGAAGCTGATGTATATATCGTAATCGCAGTTACCGGTATTGTAGAGAAGAGAGGCAGAAAGATGAAGGAGATTTCTTCCTTTATCGTTGAGAAAGGCACTCCCGGATTTACTTTCGGTACGAAGGAAAAGAAGATGGGTATCAAGGGATCTTCCACTTATGAGCTGATCTTCACCGATTGCCGTATCCCCAAGGAGAATATGCTTGGTAAGCAGGGACAGGGCTTCAAGATCGCAATGCACACTCTGGACGGCGGACGTATCGGTATCGCTTCCCAGGCTCTGGGTATTGCAGAAGGTGCTCTGGAGAGAACCGTTGCTTACACCAAGGAGAGAAAGCAGTTCGGAAAGTCTATTTCCGGATTCCAGAATACACAGTTCCAGCTGGCTGATATGGCTACCAAGGTTGAGGCTGCCAAGATGCTGGTATACAAGGCTGCACGCAAGAAGGACGAGTACAAGACCAATCCTAAGATCTCTTACTCTGTAGAAGCTGCTATGGCTAAGCTGTATGCTGCTGAGGTTGCTATGGAAGTTACTACCAAGGCTGTTCAGCTCCACGGTGGTTACGGTTACATCAGAGAGTACGAAGTAGAGCGTATGATGCGTGATGCTAAGATCACCGAGATCTACGAAGGTACTTCTGAAGTTCAGAGAATGGTTATCTCTGCAGATCTGCTGAAGTAAGCGTTGTTGAATGAATAATTAGAAAAGTAAGGAGAAAATACAATGAAGATTGTTGTTTGTATTAAGCAGGTGCCCGATACCAAGGGCGGTGTTAAATTCAATCCTGACGGAACTCTTGACAGAGGCGCAATGCTTGCTATCATGAATCCCGATGATAAGGCTGGTCTGGAAGCTGCACTGAAGCTGAAAGATGAGTTCGGCGCAGAAGTTACCGTACTGACCATGGGCCTTCCCAAGGCAGCAGATGCTCTTCGCGAAGCACTGGCTATGGGCGCTGACAATGCAATTCTGGTTACCGACAGAGTACTGGGCGGTGCTGATACCTGGGCTACTTCCACCACCATCGCAGGTGCACTGAGAAATATCGATTATGATCTGATCATTACCGGACGTCAGGCAATCGACGGCGATACCGCACAGGTTGGTCCTCAGATCGCTGAGCATCTTGGAATCCCCGTAATCTCTTATGCACAGGACATCAAGGTTGAGGGAGACAAGGTAATCGTTCAGAGACAGTATGATGACAGATATCATGTAGTAGAAGCTAAAATGCCCTGCCTGATCACTGCATTATCCGAGCTGAATAAGCCTCGTTACATGACTCCCGGCGGAATCTTCGATGCATGCAAGGCTGAGATCACTACCTGGGGCAGAGCTGATCTGAAAGATGTTGATGACAGCAACCTTGGTCTGAAGGGATCTCCTACCAAGATCGCAAAGGCATCCGATAAGGTTCGTAAGGGCGCAGGTGAGAAGATCGTTCCCGATTCCCCCGAAGACGGAGCAGCTTACATTGTGGCTAAATTCAAAGAAAAGCACATCATCTAATATAGGAGGCAAACCATGGTAACCAATAATATTGAAGAATACAAGGGTGTATATGTGTTCGCCCAGCAGGTAGACAATGAGATCAGTGGTATCGCATTGGAGCTGCTCGGCAAAGGTAAAGAGCTGGCTGCAAAGCTGGAGACCGAGGTAACCGCGGTTCTGATCGGTTATAAAGTAAAAGGACTGGCTGACAAGTTGGCTGAGTATGGTGCAGATAAGGTGATCCTCGTAGATGATCCCGAACTGGAGACTTACAGAACCGAGCCTTATGCACATGCACTGGCATCCGTTATTGAGAAGTATAAGCCTGAGATCGTTCTGGTAGGTGCAACTGCTATCGGACGTGATCTTGGTCCTACTGTTTCCGCAAGAGTTAAGACCGGCCTGACTGCTGACTGTACCGTACTGGAAATCGGAGATTTCCCTCTCGTTGCTATCCCCGGACAGGAGCAGAAGCACAACCAGCTGCTGATGACCCGTCCTGCATTCGGTGGTAACACCATCGCTACCATCGCCTGCCCCGACAACAGACCTCAGATGGCAACCGTTCGTCCCGGCGTTATGCAGAAGATCGCTCCTATCGCAGGTGCAAAGGCTGTGATCGAAGAGTACAATCCCGGATTTACACCGAACAACAAATATGTAACCATCAAGGAAGTCGTTAAGGCTGTATCCGATACCGTTGATATTATGGATGCTAAGATCCTGGTATCCGGTGGTCGTGGAGTTGGCAGCGCAGAGAACTTCAAGATCCTGGATGATCTGGCAGAGGTTCTGGGCGGTACCGTATCCTGCTCTCGTGCAGTTGTAGATAACGGCTGGAAACCCAAGGATCTGCAGGTTGGACAGACCGGTAAGACCGTTCGTCCCCAGATCTACTTCGCAATCGGTATCTCCGGTGCGATCCAGCACGTAGCAGGTATGGAAGAGTCTGAT
>CAMEOT010000048.1 GCA_945929965.1 uncultured Lachnospiraceae bacterium | reverse complement strand
AGCAAAAAGGTAACACAATATCAAGTTTGTTACATTACGATCAGTATTTCCAAAACACAGCAAATTATAAGGAAATAATCGATTCAAGGAGGAATGGCTATGCTGAGATTATCGGTGAGAGATGAAGAGTTTCTGATGATCGGAGACGATGTGAAGATTGTATTTTTGGGAAGCAGCGGCGGACAGACACGTATCATGATCGACGCCCCCAAGGATGTGAACATCGTACGAAGCAAGGCCATTGAAAAACGGATCCAGGATCCGGAGCTTCTGGCGACGATCCCGAAGTATTACAAGAATCCGGAAGGTACCGCCAAGAAGAAAAAATCCAACGTCGTGATCGTACAGAACAAATAACTTCAGATATTGTGGGACAAAAGCTTGCTAACAATGCGGAATCCTAGGGCCGCAGTAACTATTAACCACACACCGCAGATAAACGGATGTATCTGCAACACTTTTTTACACATGGAGGTAAATTATTATGGTAGTACAACACAACTTAACAGCTATGAACTCTAACAGAATGTTAGGATTAACCACCGCTTCTCAGGCAAAGTCCACCGAGAAACTGTCTTCCGGTTACAAGATCAACCGTGCAGCAGATGATGCAGCAGGCCTGTCCATCAGTGAGAAGATGAGAAAGCAGATCAGAGGTCTGACACAGGCTTCCCTGAATGCACAGGATGGTATCAGTGCAGTACAGACCGCTGAAGGCGCTCTGACCGAAGTACATGATATGCTGCAGAGAATGAATGAGCTGGCAGTTAAGGCTTCTAACGGAACTATGTCTAAGGATGATAGAGAATATGTTCAGAACGAAGTTGATCAGTTAGTGACTGAGATTGATCGTGTCGCAGAAACCACAAAATTTAATGAAACCTATTTACTTAAAGGCGATGATACAAAGGCTGCTGTTACAGAAAATGTGTTTAAAAAGTTTGATGTATCTACACTCAATAGCGTGATCAGTGATACATCTAAGATCAGCGAAAGCAATGATTTTGATTCAATGACTGGTAAGTTCACGCTTAAGTTCACTTCGGGACTTGCTGAAGGTGGCACATGGGGTGGAAAAAGAATTGTTGCTGATTCTGCTCAAACTACTACAGGTGAAGAAATAAAATTGGCTGAAGCTAAAACGGCGGAATTAAAAGCGTTAAATGATGCCATAAACGCTACAAAACAGGTCACAGGTACAGCAACTAATAATGGTGCTGCATTCCAAATGACATCAGCGGCAACTATGAAACAGAGTTATACATATGCAGCGGCAATTGATGTAAGTCTGCATGTAGGGGCTGATTCTACTGCAAACAATAGAATTAATCTTAGCATTGATTCTATGAGTGCATCCGGTCTCCATGTTACCGGATTAAAGGTAAATGGTAGTGATGCAACCAATGCTACTGCAGCAATCAATACCATTGCAGATGCTATCCAGAAAGTATCTACCCAGCGTTCCGCACTTGGTGCTGTTCAGAACCGTCTGGAGCACACCATCAACAACCTGGACAACGTAGTTGAGAATACCACCAGCGCAGAGAGCCAGATCCGTGATACTGATATGGCAACTGAGATGGTTAAGTATTCCAACAACAACATCCTGGCGCAGGCAGGTCAGGCTATGTTGGCTCAGTCTAATCAGGCTAACCAGGGCGTACTGTCTCTGTTGCAGTAATCTTAACCACAGTTTGATCCAAAACATTTTTAGAATTAGTTGTGTAAAAACTAACATAAAAAGGTTCCGCCGGAGAATTCCGGTGGAACCTTTTTGCTGCAGACCAGTCGGAAACGAAAGCATTAAAAAAGCAACCGCCCATTGCCCAAGGTATCGGTTGCTTTTTTAGAACCATAAACTGAGGCGAACCGTTGCTGTACGGTAGCACTCTTTTTGTCCCTTAATACTAACACTTTTTTTACGATGCGTCAACGTTTTTCGCATACTTGCAATCATTCTGCAAATGCTATAGACTAAGAGTAATCTACATTAATCTGAAAACAGTAAAGGAGATCACTATGTGCACAGCAGCAACTTATAGATCGCAGGATTTTTATTTTGGCAGAACTTTTGATTATGAATTTAATTACGGAGAAGAAGTGGTGGTGACACCGCGTAATTACTCTTTTCAGTTACGGCATCAGAATGCACTGACTGAGCATTATGCCATGATCGGTATTGCTCATATGGTAGGGGATTATCCTCTGTATTATGATGCGGTCAATGAGAAGGGTCTGGGTATGGCAGGTCTTAATTTCGCGGGCAACGCCGTATATTGTAAGCCCAAGGAGGGCAGAGACAATATCGCACAGTTCGAGTTCATTCCCTGGATCCTGGGACAGTGTGCTACGGTGCAGGAAGCACGGACACTGTTAGCCCACATCAATCTGGTGGATACGAGGTTCAGCGAGCAGTTTCCGACATCACAGCTGCATTGGATACTGGCGGACAGGGACGAGGCGATCACGATAGAGGCAACCCGGGAGGGACTGAACATCTATGATAATCCCGTAGGAGTATTGACGAACAATCCTCCCTTTGACAAGCAGCTGTTCCGGTTGAATGATTACAGCTATCTGTCTCCGGATCAGCCGGTGAACCGTTTCTCAGAGCAGCTTCAGCTGCAGCCGTACAGCCGTGGCATGGGAGCCATGGGGCTGCCCGGCGATCTGTCCTCTGCTTCCCGTTTTGTCCGGGTGGCTTTTACGAAAATGAATTCTGTATCGGGGACCTCGGAGTCTGAAAGCGTCAGTCAGTTTTTCCATATCTTAGGAAGCGTGGCTCAGACGAGAGGATGCTGCCGTCTGGAAAACGGTAAGTATGAGATCACTATTTATACTTCCTGCTGTAATGCAGACAGGGGGATTTATTATTACACTACCTATGAGAACCACCAGATCACAGCCGTGGATATGTACCGGGAGAACCTGGATGGGGAGATCCCCGTGCATTATCCCCTGGTGCAGGGAGAGCACATCTTACTGCAGAATGCGGCAGATACAACGGAGGAAAATCTGTAAATGGATGTAGAACAGAGAGAACATGTAGTGTCCGGCTTCGCCTTCTATTCCGAGAAGGATGCCGGACTTGCGGAGCAGGAACGGCAGAAGATCGCCTATCTGGATAAGCACATTGACCATGCGGATATGCAGTCGGTTCTTGCTATTTATAAAAAAGCGCTGGAAGACCGGGTATTCCGTACTCCGGTGGGACTGGAGTATCTCAGGGAGCTGCAGGGAGAGCTGCGCGCCCGGGAAGAAGAATTGGGGGAGGAGGTACCTCCGATTCCGCTGTGGACGAGCTTTGCCGATGTCAGGACGAAGACATCCCCTGCCAGAAGACGGATCCAGCCGATGCCGGAAGACGGGGGCAAAAAGGCGGGGCTCCACCTGTCAGTGATCATGAACATCGTGATGATTGTGGCGATCATTGCCATGTTTGTGATCACATTGAACTCCGACCAGCCCAATATCCTGAATTACGAGCGGAATCTTCAGAATAAATACGCTTCCTGGGAACAGGAACTGACCCAGAGAGAGCAGACAGTGCGGGAAAAAGAGAGAGAACTACATATAGAAAATACAGGAAATACAGGGAATACAGGGAATACGGAGACCGAGGTTTCACAGAATTGACATATTTTCGCGCTATACTATGTCTACAACAGAAAGGTGAGGGTGTGTATGGACAGACTGAAAATACTGGTAGTAGATGATGAGAGTAGGATGCGTAAGCTGGTCCGTGATTTCCTGGTGAAGAGTAATTTTGAGGTGCTGGAGGCCGGAGACGGCGAGGAGGCACTGGATATTTTTTATAAGGATAAGGATATTGCACTGATCATTCTGGATGTGATGATGCCGAAAATGGACGGCTGGCAGGTATGCCGGGAGATCCGTGTGAATTCCAAAGTTCCTATTATTATGCTGACAGCCCGCGGGGATGAGAGAGACGAGTTGCAGGGGTTCCAACTGGGAGTGGACGAGTATATTTCCAAACCCTTTAGCCCTAAGATCCTGGTGGCGCGGGTGGAAGCGATCCTGCGCAGGACGAACCAGTTAGGACAGGACGAAACACTGACCTGCGGCGGGATCACCGTGGATAAGACAGCGCACCGCGTGATTATAGACGGCAAAGATGTGGACTTAAGCTATAAAGAATTCGAACTTCTGACCTATTTTATGGAAAATAAGGGAATCGCCCTGTCCAGAGAGAAGATACTGAACAACGTATGGAACTATGATTACTTCGGGGATGCCCGTACCATTGATACCCATGTGAAGAAGCTGCGCAGCAAGCTGGGCGAGGAAGGCAATCTCATCAAGACCATATGGGGAATGGGGTACAAAATGGATGAAACAGCAGAATAAACAGCAGAAGAAAAAAGTGCATTCTATCAGGGGACAGTTCGCCTGGATATTTATCGGGCTGATGATCGGGACGATCCTGTTGTGCCTGCTGCTGAATTACATGTTTTTAGGCAGAGTCTATATGCAGAGCAAGATGGATGTCATTCACGATGCTTATGAGACGATCAAGCAGGCAGCGGAGAGTGACAGCTATGGTTCGGAAGAATTTGCGCGTGAGCTGGATGATGTGTGCAGAAGCTATAACATGACAGTATGTGTCATGGATGTGAATTCCAACATGAAATACGTATCCATCAACGGCGGTGAGAGACTGGAGAACCGTCTGATCGGCTATGTGTTCGGCTTCGGAACGTTTCCGGATAACGAGCGGGTCATCGAGAACGGTGATGACTATGTGATCCAGAGAACCGGGCAGGAGAATAAGGAATATTTAGAGATCTACGGCAGGCTGAACACCGGAATTTCTTTTATCATGCAGACACCACTCTCCAGTATTCAGGAGAGTGCTAAGATCGCCAACCGTTTTTACGTGTTGGTCGGCTGCCTGGGAGCATTGGCAGGCGGTATCATTATCTGGTTTGTCTCCAGACGTGTGACAAAGCCGATCCTGGAGCTGAACGATATCTCACAGCGGATGGTACAGCTTGATTTTGAAGCAAAATACCAGGGCAGGGCGCACAATGAGATCGATCTGCTGGGAGAGAACATTAATAAACTGTCCGATTCCCTGGAACAGACGATTTCGGAACTGAAGACTGCGAATAATGAGCTGCAGCGGGATGTGGAGAAAAAAGAAGCTGTCGATGAAATGCGTAAGGAGTTCCTGGCGAATGTCTCCCATGAACTGAAAACTCCCATCGCTCTGATCCAGGGCTATGCGGAAGGACTGCAGGAGGGCGTCAATGATGATCCCGAGAGCAGACAGTTCTACTGTGATGTCATCGTGGATGAAGCGGCGAAGATGAACAACATGGTGAAAAAGCTTCTGACGCTGAACCAGCTGGAATTCGGTAACGATGTGGTGACTATGGAGCGTTTCGATATTACGGCACTGGTGAAGAATTATATCCAGTCGGCGGCAATTCTGACCAAACAGAACGATATCACGGTGCGGATGGAAGAGTATCCTCCCATCTATGCCTGGGCGGATGAATTTAAAATAGAAGAAGTATTTATGAACTTATTCTCCAACGCGGTGAATCACTGCGAGGGTGAGAATATCATTGATGTCAAAATGGAGCAGAAGGATGGCAGGGTGCGCGTATCGGTATTTAATACCGGCAAGCCGATCCCGGAGGATTCCATCGGCCACATCTGGGAAAAATTCTATAAAGTAGATAAAGCCAGAACCAGAGAATACGGCGGCAGCGGTGTGGGACTGTCCATCGTGAAGGCAATCATGGATTCCATGAACCAGCCTTACGGTGTGATCAATTACACCAACGGTGTGGAATTCTGGTTTGAATTAGAGACAAAATAATGATTTTAAAAGGATATATTTTTATATGAGGGAAGAACAGATGCAGGAGGCACCGGTAAAGGTGCTGTTAGTCGGTGTGGACATCGGGGAAGAAGCGGATTTTGAGCATTCCATGGAAGAACTGGCAAGTCTGGCAGAAGCCGCGGAGAAGGAAGTCGTTGGTCAGATCGTACAACGGCTGGATCATGTGAACAAAGCATTGTATATCGGAACGGGCAAGGTGGCTGAGGTACGCAGAATGGCGGAGGAGAGAGGTGCACAGGAGGTCGTATTTGACAATTCCCTGACGCCTTCGCAGGTGAGAAATCTGGGGAAAGAGCTGGAGCTTACCGTCATTGACCGTACGAACCTGATCCTTGACATATTTGCCATACGGGCACAGACCAGAGAAGCAAAACTGCAGGTGGAGACAGCAAGACTGCAATATATGCTTCCGAGACTGGTGGGCATGTACGATGCACTGAGCCGTCAGGGCGGCGCCAGCGGCAGCATGAGTAACAAGGGTACCGGTGAGAAAAAGCTGGAGCTGGACAGACGTAAGATTGAACACCGGATCACGGAACTGAAAAAGGAACTGGAGGATGTCAGCAGGACCCGGGATGTGCAGCGCAGGAAAAGACAGCAGTCCCGGACTCCGCAGGTGGCGCTGGTGGGCTATACCAATGCGGGAAAGTCTACGATCCTGAACCGCATGGTGGAGCAGTTCGGAGAGCTCCCGGAGAAGACGGTCATGGAAAAAGATATGCTGTTCGCCACATTGGAGACCAGTGTCCGCAGTATAGATACGGGGCACAATAAGCCGTTTTTCCTGACGGATACGGTTGGATTCATTCATAAGCTGCCACACGGTCTGGTAAAGGCATTCCGCTCGACCCTGGAAGAGGTAAAATACGCAGATCTGCTGGTCCAGGTGGTGGATTTTTCCGATGAAAATTACAGACAGCAGATGCAGGTCACTGCGGATACTCTGAAGGATCTGGGAGCAGGTGACATTCCGCAGATCGTGGTGTATAATAAAGCAGACAAATGCGGCATGGAACCGCTGCCGCAGAAGAGACAGGAGCACTGGTATCTCGCCGCAGGGCAGAATACCGGTATCCGTGAACTGGCAGAAGCCATTGAGCAGCAGGTCTATGCGGATAATGTAGATTGTATTTTCCTGATTCCGTACAGCGCGGGGAATGTAGCTTCCTATCTTATGGAAGAGGCGCAGGTTTTTTCTACGGAGTATAGGGAAGACGGTATTTTGATCCATGCGGACTGCCACAGGCAGGACATGGAGAGATATAAAGCTTACGTGGTGCAATAGATCATGCAATGCGGGGAGGATATTATATGGAACAGAATACACAGCAGGACAGAGCAAAGCTTTTGGAACAGCAGGCAAGGGAATACCTGATGCGTTCCGATGATCCGATTTTTACACAGTATGTACAGCAGTTGATTCCCAGAATACAGAAGCAACCCCAGTATGTGGAGCAGTTACAGGCAGAGCTGGATAAAAGCGTGGAATACTGGCACCAGAGACAGAAACTGAATGCGGAAAGAGCAGAAAGTGCTGCCGCAGGGCAGGTACAGGAGACCGTACAGCCTCCCGTGCAGGAGACCATGCAGGAACATTCGGCAGGGCAGTTCACTGAGCAACAGACAGGACAGTTCACTGGGCAACCGGCAGCAGAGCCCGTAGTACAGGGGACGAAGAAAAAGCAGAATGCGGAATATCTCATTGGAACCATTGCTCTCTCTGTGGTGGGAGGCGTATTTATCCTGACAGCTCTGGTGCTGATGGGAATGTATTTCATGAACGGATGGATCAAGGGAATCTCTCTGTATGTGGTATCCCTGGGCGTAGTGCTGTTAGCAGAGCTGCTGATCCGGAGAAAATTACCGAAGCTTGCACAGATATTTTCGGCGATCGGTATGGCGGCTTTGTATCTGTCCACCATGATCAATACGCTATCCTTACATAATTTCGGGATACTTCCCGCAGCTTTGATCATTGGTGTGATCACCGTAGGCACGGTATTGCTGAGCCGGAAACGGGATTCGCTGATCCACAGACTGCTGGGAATTGCTTCCTGCTGGCTTTGTGCCTATCCGCTATCCATGTCCTCCGGGTTATCGATGGCGGAGGTCCTGATGGTAATGGGATTGATCCTGATCCTGAGTATATTGTGTGCCTGCGTACCGGTGCACAGATTCCATACGGCATCACAGCTGATCCTGTTTGCCAGTACCACAGTACTGTTTCCGACGGTTGTAGGCTGCATCGTGTGGACACAGGGCATGTCGGTTGGTGTTGGAGTTGCCGCTTATAGTGTATTTTTCCTGATAGCTCATCTGATACTGGTGGCACAGACCCGTTATGCGCAAATAGAAAAGCAGGCCGGACATGTGGTGAAAAGCGGAGGACTGCTTGCAGTATACATCGCATTTATTCTGGTATCCGGAATCATGACGGGTGCGGGTATGGATGATTATTGGAGAGCAGCAGAGACGGATGGATATATAGGCATTTTTGCCCTGGCCGGAATCGCATTTGTTATCACAATACTGACTGTGATCGCTTTGCGGAAGGCGGAAAAAGGATGGCAGAAATGGCTTCCGTGCTATTTCTTTAGTTTCGTGACTTTCTGTGGATTTTCAGTGATAGAGAATGATTGGGGAATTGTGATCTGCGCTACGGTATTGCTGATAGCAGTAAAAATACTGTCACGCCTGGCAAAAGGGGGTCTTGCTGCACTGGATGCCATCCTTACTACGGTATATTGTATCCTGCTACTGATGAACGGGAAGGAGATCCCTTATGCTTATGTACTTTTGGCGGGAACGATCCTCAGTATGTTCCTTGTACATGAATGGAGTACCTACCAGGAGATCGTGCTGACTTTTTCACTGGCATTTTTTGCTTTGGCGCATTTGATGCCTATGATAAAGCTGCCGGCATTTTCCGGAATTCTCTTCGTGAGCATTCTGCTGTTCAATAATGTGAATTGTATGCGGGGTAAGGGAATCCTCGTATTTAACGTATTCGTACTGATCGGACAGGTCGGAGCACTGATCGATCTGGCAAATCCGATCTATCGGAATTCCTACATTACTTATTTATGTATGTTTGTTTTTGTACTGGCTTATCTGGTGCTGACCCTACAGGAAAAATATTATAAGAACTTTAAACACAGAGAACTGATTCTTGTGATATTCCTGACCTATATGGCACTGATCGTCAAAACAAATATCCCTGTGATCAACAGTATTCTGATCATGCTGATCGCACTGGTAAGCGTGACTGCCGGTTTCGTGAAAAAGGATAAGCCCGTCAGAATCTATGGCTTAGTGCTTTCTCTGTGTACTTGTGGTAAAATAGCTTTATATGATTACTGGGGCGCACCGATCCTGCAGAAGACCATACTTTTCTTCGTGGTAGGTGTAATTGCTCTTGTAATTGCCGGAATCTATATTATACTGGAAAAGAAATGTAATGAGTGATGTAAGAGCCAGGAAGAAAGAAAAAGGAACAAAATTATGACAGGACGTAATAAAAACATTGTATGCGGAGCCTTATTATGCACAATGATGTTATCCATGACAGCCTGCGGCAATGAGATCCCGGATCTGACGGAAGAGGAATCCCAGCGGGTCGGAGAGTATGCGGCAGTTACTTTGTTAAAATACGATGCCAATAATCGTAGCCGCCTGGTAGATCCCGAAATGGTGATCGCCAAATTGGAAAAGGAAGCGGCGAGGGAAGTAGCAAAAGCAGCACAGGAAGAGGCAAAAGCGGAAGAGACGGGTAGTACCGGTACCACAGAAGTGACGATGCCCACGGCGCAGGAAGATATTACTGCCAGCATGGAAGACTTTTTTGGACTGCCGGAGGGTGTCAGCATTATCTATGAGGATTATATGGTAACAGATTCTTATCCCGAGGACGGGGCTACGGATGAGTATTTTGCATTGGATGCATCCACTGGGAAGAAACTGCTGGTGCTCAGATTCTGTCTGACGAATGGAACAGAGCAGGAAGAGAAGATCGATCTGCTGAATACGAACTCCAGATATATTATTACAGTGAATGACAGCATCAGGGCAAATGCACTGACTACCATGCTGCCGAATGACATGTCTACCTATGAGGAGACACTGGAACCCGGACAGTCACAGGAACTGGTATTATTACTGGAAGTAAACGAAGATGTGGCAGGTGCTGTACAGACGATAGCACTTCGTCTTAAAAATGCATCAAATGAATATACAATTCAACTATTGTAGATATTTTTTGAAAAAAATAAAAAACAGTGTTGACAAGTGGAAGATAGGGTGATATACTCAGTTTCGTTGTTGCGGCAGTGCCAAGACGACGAAACAGCTTCCGATAAGACTTAAAAAGTTTTTGAAAAAGTTGTTGACAGATACCGACAAGGTATGATAAGATACCGAATGTCGCGAAAAACGAAAGTTTTTCAAGATAAAAAAGTTTTTAAAAAAGTTGTTGACAAACGAAAGCGGTCGTGATAAGATATCAAAGTTGCCGCTGAGAACAACAGCAACGAAAGAAACACTGATCTTTGACAAATAAAC
>CAMEOT010000047.1 GCA_945929965.1 uncultured Lachnospiraceae bacterium | reverse complement strand
TCAAGGTTTTAAAGGATTTAAGAACAATAAAAACAGGTAGTTTTTGACACTACCGAAAAGAAAGAGGAGGATAACTTTATGAAAAAGAAGTTAGCTATGCTGCTCACCGCAGCAATGCTGGTAGGTTCTCTGGCAGCATGCGGCAGCAGCGACAATGGTTCTTCTGCAACCGGCAGTGCCAGTGCAACTGACAGCACCAAAACCGATGCAGCAGCAACCGAAGTTAGTACCGAAGGCAAACAGCTTACCGTTCAGATCGGTCCCGATCCCGAGACCATTGATCCCGCACTGAACAGTGCAGTAGATGGCGGTAATATGCTGCTTCACTCTTTTGAGTGTCTTCTGACCGTAGACCAGGATGGTAAGATCGCTCCCGGACAGGCTGAGACCTGGGAAGTATCTGAAGATGGTCTTACATGGACCTTCCATCTTCGTGATGGATTAAAGTGGTCTGACGGCAGTGATCTGACCGCAGACGATTTCGTATACAGCTGGAAGCGTGTATGCGATCCCGTAGTAGCAGCTCCTTATGCTGAGACTGTTCTGGGTATGGTTAAGGGCTTTGACGAGGCACAGGCCGGTGATCTGGATGCTCTGGCAGTATCCGCTCCCGATGCTAAGACCCTCGTTGTAGAGCTTTCCAATCCCTGCCCTTACTTCGAGTCTCTGGCAGCATTCGCTACCCTGAGCCCTGTTCAGCAGGCAACCGTAGAGGCTAACGGCGATGCATGGGCTACCGCAGCTGAGACCTATATCTCCAACGGACCTTTCTACATTACCGAGTGGGTACCCGGTTCTCACATTACCATGTCCAAGAACCCTAACTACTGGAATGCTGATGCGATCAAGCTTGGCAGCATCAAATTCGTACTGATGGAGGATTCCAATGCAGCTTATACTGCATACCAGTCCGGTGATGTACTGTTCATCAAGGATGTTCCTACCCAGGAGATCTCCAGCTTACAGGGTAACCCCGAGTTTCATGTAGAGCCTATCCTGGGAACCTACTATCTGTCCATGAACCTGGAAGATCCTGCATTCGCAGATGTAAATGTTCGTAAGGCTCTGAGCCTGGCAATTGATCGTGATTATGTGGCAAATACCCTGATGCAGGGAACCTACTCTCCCGCATACAACCTCGTAGGTGAGGGCTGGGTAGATACCGACGGCAGCTCCTTCAATGCAAATGCTAACGGTGGTCAGAGCTATATCTCCGAGGATTTCGATGCTAACCTTGAGGAAGCTAAGCAGCTCTTAGCTGATGCAGGTTACCCCAATGGTGAAGGACTTCCTACCATCACCTACACTACCAATGATGCAGGTTACCACAAGACTGTTGCTGAGTACTTACAGCAGGCTTGGGGCGAGCTTGGTATTAACGTAGAAGTAAATATCGTTGAGTGGTCCAGCTTCACTCCGATGCGTCGTAACGGTGAGTACATGGTAGCACGTAACGGATGGGTAGGAGACTACAGCGATCCTTCCAATATGTTAGACCTGTTCTGCACCGGCAACGGTAACAACGATGGTAAGTTCTCCAACGCTGACTATGATGCAGCTATGGAGAAGGCAGCTTCCACCATGGATACCGCTGAGCGTTCCGCAGCTCTTCATGAGGCTGAGGATGTTCTGATGGAGCAGGTAGGCTGCATCCCTGTTGCTTACTACAATGACTTCTGGCTGCAGAGCGAGAAGATCACCGGTATCTGGCATTCCGCTTATGGTTACTGGTATTTCATGTATGGTGACATCGCAGAGTAATCTGCGGATCTGATCATTCAGAATAAAAATAAAGGATCCCCGTGAGATCGTAAAGATTTCCGGGGGTTCTTTTTTGTGCCGTCTTTTCGATACTGTCTTGTAAAATGTTGTTGCAATTGTGTACAATATATGGTAATATAAAATCTGCTTGACATTAGGAGGTGTGAAATGGAAGCATTAAGAGTAGTAATCAACATAATTTTTATATTGGTATGTGTAGCACTGACAGTGTTAGTATTGATGCAGGAAGGTAAATCCGCAGGACTGGGTTCCATCAGCGGCGCTGCTGAGACCTACTGGGGCAGAAATAAAGGACGTTCCATGGAAGGTATGCTGGTGAAGATCACGAAGATCCTTGCAGTATTCTTCATGTTACTTGCAGTCGTACTGAATCTGAACGTATTTTAATCATTACGAAGGATGACACTCTTGTGTGCATGGCATACAAGAGTGTTTTATTTATTCATAGGAAATTTCTTCCTATGAATAAAAAACGCTCCGCAGGGATCGCACTGCGGCGGTTATGAAATATGTCGCAAAAGCGACCAGCCGCAGGCGGAGAATCTCGCAAGCGAGATTCTTTTTTATATTAAGAGAGGTTACATGAGTAATAACGAAATCAGAGAGAAGAGAAAAAAAGTAATCTGTGATCTGGTGAAGGATGATTTTTACGTTCCGATGAAGGAAAAGGAACTGGCAATGTTTCTTCAGGTCGCAAAAGAAGACCGGGAAGAGTTTCGTGAGATCTTGCGGGAACTTTTAGCGGAAGGAAAGCTTACCCTGACCGTTAAGGGTAAATATATGAAGTCCAACGGTAAGGTTCTGACGGGAACTTTTATCAGCAATGCCAAAGGCTTTGGATTTGTGGAAGTGGAAGGAAGGGACGAGGATCTGTTCATTCCGGAGGACAAGCAGGGCGGAGCATTCCATAAGGATACCGTGGAAGTGGCACTTCTGCCTGCGAAGACCGGCAAACGGCAGGAAGCGCAGGTCATCCGTATCATTGCCAGGGGAATGACTCAGGTGGTGGGAACCTATGAGCAGTCCAAGAGTAATTTCGGCTTTGTTATTCCGGATAACACGAAGATAGCACAGGATATTTTCGTGCCGAAGGAGTGGTCGAAGGGGGCCATGACCGGACATAAGGTCGTGGTGGAGATCACCGGATACGGCACGAATACGAAGAGCCCTGAGGGTAAAGTCGTGGAGATCCTGGGACATATCAACGATCCCGGTGTAGATATCATGTCTATCGTACGTGGCTTTGATCTGCCGGTGGAATTCGGCGAGAAGATCATGAACCAGGTAGAGAGGGTATCCCAGGAGGTATCCGAGGCGGACTGTGCCGGCCGCAGGGATCTGCGGGATGTGACCATGGTCACCATCGATGGAGAGGATGCCAAGGATCTGGATGACGCTGTCAGTGTATCCTTTGACGGGACATATTACCACTTAGGAGTACACATTGCAGACGTGACGAACTACGTGCAGGAGAATTCCGCACTGGACAGAGAAGCATTAAAACGCGGCACCAGCGTCTATCTGGTAGACCGCGTGATCCCCATGCTGCCCCATGCACTGAGCAACGGTATCTGTTCCCTGAACGAAGGTGTGGACCGTCTGGCATTAAGCTGCCTGATGAAGGTGGATGAAGAGGGCGAGATCGTGGACTATGAGATTTGCGAATCTGTGATCCGGGTCAATAAGCGAATGTCTTATACTGTGGTGAAAAAGCTGCTGGAGGAGCCGGAGTGTGTAGAGCATAACGCCGGTACGCCGGACGGAAACTCCGCGGAAGGTGCAGGAACCGTAACAGACTATTCCCAGTACAGGGAACTGCTCCCTATGTTCCAACAAATGGCTGAACTCGCGGACAAACTGCGGAAGAAGAGACAGAAGAGGGGATCTATTGATTTCGATTTCCCGGAGTGCAAGATCCTGTTGGATAAGGAAGGACATCCGCTGGATATAAAACCTTACGAGCGGAACGTGGCTACTATGCTGATCGAGGATTTCATGCTTGCAGCGAATGAGACAGTGGCGCAGCATTTTTACTGGCAGGAGCTGCCCTTCGTCTACCGTGTCCATGATGTACCGGATCCGGAGCGGATCCAGAAGCTGTCCACGTTCATCAGCAATTACGGGTATTACATGAAGGCGCTGGGGCGCAGGAACAGCAAGGTCTCCGCGGAGGAGATCCATCCCAAGGAGATTCAGAAGCTGTTACAGAAGATTGAGGGAACTCCCGAAGAGCCTATGATCGCCAGACTGACCCTGCGCAGCATGAAACAGGCGAAATACAGCACGGAGTGTACCGGACATTTTGGACTGGCATGTCAGTATTACTGTCATTTTACTTCGCCAATCCGCCGCTATCCGGATCTGCAGATCCATCGTATTATCAAGGAACAGCTGCGGGGACGCCTGAAGGCAGAGAGAGTGGAGCACTACCGGGATATTCTTCCGGAGGTAGCTAAGCATTCTTCCGAGATGGAGCGCCGTGCCGATGAGGCAGAGCGGGAGACGGATAAGCTGAAGAAGGTAGAATATATGGAACAGCACATCGGAGAGGAATACGAAGGTGTGATCTCCGGTGTCACCGGCTGGGGACTGTATGTGGAACTGCCCAATACCGTGGAAGGGCTGATCCATATTTCCACGATCCCGGGCGACTATTATCACTACAATGAGGCAGCCTGTGAGATGGTGGGAGAAGCCACCGGACGTTGTTTCAAACTGGGAATGCCGGTGCGGATCGAAGTGGAAGACTGCGACCGTTTTATGCGCACCATCAATTTCCGGTTGGTGGATAAATAAATCTGCGGTTACAATGAAGCTGTACTTCAAATGTCCCCAGGATCAAAGGAAAATGTCAGTTCATTGACAAATGTAAAAAATATAGTAAACTGTAACTATTCAGAGCCGTAAAAAGCTCCGCAGGAGTGTTTTATGAACGGGTTTCTGAATAGTTACAAGGTTTTAAGAGGTAGCTATGGCAAAAGGAAAAGAGTCCCAGAAGCTGATCGCGAACAATAAAAAAGCTTATCATGATTTTTTCGTCGATGAGACCTATGAGTGCGGCATTGCCCTGCATGGCACGGAGGTAAAGTCCATGCGGATGGGAAAATGCAGTATTAAGGAGGCTTTCGTCCGCATTGAAGACGGAGAAGTATTCGTCTACGGAATGCATGTAAGTCCTTATGAGAAGGGGAATATTTTTAACAAAGACCCTCTTCGTGTAAAAAAGCTGTTGCTGCACAAGTACGAGATCAACAAGCTGTTGGGCAAGATCAAGGAAAAAGGGTATACATTAGTCCCTTTGCAGGTATACTTTAAAGATGGTAAGGTCAAGGTAGAGATCGGACTGGCACGTGGTAAAAAGCTCTATGACAAGCGAGAAGCCATTGCCAAAAAGGATCAGCGCAGAGAGGCAGAGAAGGAATTCAAGGTCCGTAATCTGTGATCCGCAGGCTCTGATCCTGCAATGCTTTACCGCAAGTGCTTGACAGTGTGTGTGCCATCAAGTATACTTGGTCTGACAATTGAATAAGGGGTAGTAAAGGTTTCGACAGGGGTTTTGCAGCTGGAGAAGCGAGTCGCATGGTAATGCGTTAAATGGCCAAATTAAAATTAAACGCTAACGATAATTTAGCATACGCTGCCTAATGGCAGCAGTCGGCCCTAGGGCACTCACACCTTAGGATCCCGGCTTCAAACATGTGAGAAACGACATATGCAAAGCTTTGCGCATATGGGCGTAACATGAAGCTACTGAAATGCTCAGGGTGTTTATTCCCGGGGCGCGGAGGGAATGTCAAAGAATAAACTACACTCGTAGAAGGACAGGGAATAGGCTTTTGGACACGGGTTCGACTCCCGTCTACTCCATAGAAAAGTGCCGTTTTTGCGGCACTTTTTCTTTTTCGTGTAGCCTCAACCAAACTCAGTATAAGTGGTATAATTTCCAAAGAGTTTTACAAGGGAGTAATTGACAAGCTATGAAAATGAAACATAACAGACCTCAGAAACGTTTGATAACACAATTGTCATTATGGCTAGCGCTGCTATTGACATTCACCGGCTGTGCGGAAAGCACCGTCACGCCGCAGGACAATACCTATGCGATAGAGCAGCCGGCGACGATTCCCTCCGAATTGCTGGAGGCATTGGAGACCACAGCATCGGAATCCGAATCCGGACAGCCGCAGGAATACTCTTCGGATACACAAGAATCACAGCGGGTCACATCTGCAACAGATACTCCGACAGGAGAGGGCACGTCAGCATTTTCTCTCCGGGAGATTCCGGCATACTCCGGCACGCCTTATACAGAAGTGAATGGCAACAAACCTTATTTCACAGAAGCGGATCTGACCACACAGTCCTTCGAGATATACAGCGAGCTGGACAGCCTGGGGCGCTGTGGCGTGGCATATGCCAACGTGGGACAGGATCTGATGCCGACAGAACCGAGAGGGGAGATCGGAGCTGTGAAGCCTACCGGCTGGCATCTGGTGAAATACGATAACGTGGACGGAAAATACCTATACAATCGCTGCCACCTGATCGCCTACATGCTGGCGGCGGAAAACGCCAATCCGCAGAACCTGATCACAGGAACCAGATATCTCAACGTGCAGGGAATGCTCCCTTTTGAGACGAAAGTCTGCGATTATGTCAAAAATACAGGGAACCATGTTCTGTACCGCGTCACTCCCATTTTTGACGGGGATAACCTGTTGGCAGACGGCGTCCTCATGGAAGCCTATTCCGTGGAAGATGCCGGAGAGGGAATCTGCTTCTGTGTATTTGCCTACAATGTGCAGCCGGGGATCGGTATTGACTATGCCACCGGAGATAACTGGGCGGAGGGCAGCGGAACATACCAAAGCACAGCAGCGTCCGTCACGGTAGAGACACCGGCACCACAGCCTGAGACCGATACCACGGTGCAGACCTCACCGGAATCGTCGGCACCGCAGGAATCCCGGCAAACCACCTATGTGCTAAATACCAACACTATGAAATTCCATTATCCCACATGCTCCAGTGTGGATGATATGAAAGAGAAAAACAAACAGATCTACACCGGCAGCAGAGAAGAGGTCATCAATATGGGATATGTTCCCTGCAAACTGTGCAATCCCTAAATCGAAAGCATACAAAAAGAGATATGCGCAACAAATTGCGCATATCTCTTTTTGCGTTAGAAGATGGAAGAGAAGATGAAACGGATGAAATATGGATGCATAATTGGATAAAATACACAAAAATAGTTAATAAATATTAGAATTATTGTCAATTTAAAATACAAAACGCACATGCTATAATCCAAACATAGATGAGCAAACGGTTGCGCAAACAAGTTGCGCACCACAGGGAGGATGCTGAGTGGGATATAGCAGTCCGGCCGGTGCGGGACACCGGTCGGAAAGAAGAAAGGGAAGGTGCATTATGAAGAAAAGAGACTGGAAGAGAAGTCTGGCATTTTTATGTGCGACGGCTCTTATCGCAGGAAGATTAAGTGAATTCGGACCGTTGACACGGGTAAAGGCAGAGGAGACGAATCTGTTTACGGACGGTGATATGGGCGATGATGGCAGTGATTTTTGTAACAGTAATAACTGGAAGGTGGATGACTCCTCATGGTCGGCAGCCAATGATATAAAATACGATCAATGGGCTGCATGTGGAGGTACAGCAAGTGGACTGGGAATCAACTACGGAAAAGGAGACGGTACGGTAAGCATGTATCAGACCATCACATCTTTAGATGCCGGAGACTATACCGTTACGGGATGGATCAAAGACAGCAATAGTAAGACGGGAAAGGTTACAGTGTATCATGGAGAGAATATCACAGATAAGGGTTCGTTGGATATTACTTCTTCTTTTCAACAGTTTACCGGACATTTTACATTAGACGAAGCAGAGACCAATTACAAAGTCGGCGTCCAGATCACCAGCGAAAAGGGCGCATGGGTGTGCCTGGACAGCCTGAGCCTTACGAAAGATGCAACAGACGAAACAGAAGAGACTCCGGCACCGGAAGCAACCGAATCCCCGGAACCCACAGCTACGCCGGAAACTTCTAATACTCCTGCACCGGAGAGCAATGTTCTGTATTCCAAGACTTTTGAGGAAGGAACCGATCCGGCAGATATGTCTGACTGGTCACAGACCTGGAGTGTAGACAGCAGTGCTACCTCTATAGCAGATACCGGCGCCGGTAATAATACTACAACTGTCTGGAACTACTACTCGGCAACGGCACAGAATCTGACAGCTGCTACTACGGTGACAGCATCCGATGCCGGTAACTATAAAGCATCTTTCCTGACAGCCGGAAAGGACGTGACCGGAACCATCAGCCTTACAGCCGGAGATAGAAAAGTATCGGCGGATCTGACCGCAGGAGGCTGGGATGTCTACACTCCGGCAGAGACCGATGCATTAACCGTGGAGGCAGGTACGAAGCTCACCATTACCATTTCTCTGGATATTGCAGCAGGCGGCTATCTGAAGATAGATGACATCCTGGTGACGAAAGCAAGTGACACTGAAATTCAGGCTGCAAAGAAAGTTAAAGCAGAAGAATTGCAGAATCTGATCACGGAATATAAAGCATTAAACGAGTCAGATTATACTGCTGACAGTTGGAAAGCTCTGCGGGAATCCATGACAGCAAGCGAGAACTTCCTGCAGGCACTGAATGGCGATTATACTTCCACAACCGTCACAGAGATCGAAGAGAAGATCACGAATCTGAAAAAAGCGAAAGATGAATTAAAAAGCGCAACTGTAGTAAAAGCCGGAATCAATGTGGAAAAGGTAAACGGACTGACGAGTGATTTCATCGGCGGTGTGGACATCTCATCCTACAGAGCTCTGAAAGACAGCGGTGTAAAATATTATGATTTTGCAGGAAATGAACTGGATGATGCCGGATTTTTCAAGCTGTTAAAAGACAGTGGTATTAACTACGTACGTATCCGTGTATGGAATAACCCTTACGATGCATCCGGTAACGGCTACGGTGGTGGCAATAATGACCTGCTGAAAGCGGTGGACATGGGTAAACTGGCTACAGATGCAGGAATGCGTGTCCTGATCGATTTCCACTATTCCGATTTCTGGGCTGATCCTGCCAAGCAGAAGGCACCGAAAGCCTGGGCAGACATGACGATTGCGGAAAAGACAGCAGCAGTAAAAGATTATACGATGAATAGCCTGAACACTTTACTGGATGCAGGCGTCGATGTCGGAATGGTACAGGTCGGCAATGAGACCAACAATGGAATCGCAGGAGAGAGCGAATGGTCAGATGGGATGCTTGCGGTATTTGCAGCAGGATGCGATGCGGTACATGCAACAGCAGATAAAAATAACCATCCTATCAAAGCGGTACTGCATTTTGCCAATCCGGAAAGTGGAAATTATCAGACCTATGCAGCAAAGCTTGCAGAAGCCAAGGTGAATTATGATGTATTTGCATCTTCTTATTATCCTTACTGGCATGGTACGCTGGGCAATCTGCAGACGCAGTTAGACACGATTGCAACGACTTATCAAAAAGAGGTCATGGTAGCGGAGACCTCCTGGGCGACCGGCTTAGAGGACAGTGACGGTCATGCAAACACCGTCCGCGAAGGCAATAACGATGCAGGCATGGATTATGATTTCAGTATCTACGGTCAGGCGAAGGAACTGCGTGAAGTTATCAATACGATTGCCAATACTACCAATGGTATCGGTGTGTTTTATTGGGAGCCTGCCTGGCTGCCGGTAGCAGTATATGATCAAGATGCAACGGATGCAGAAGCTGTACTGGCATCCAACCGGGCAGCCTGGGAAAAATATGGTTCCGGCTGGGCAGCTTCTTATGCAGGGGAATATGACGCAAAGGATGCCGGAAAATGGTATGGAGGTTCCGCAATAGACAATCAGGCATTGTTCGATGCCTCTGGTCATCCACTGGAAACCTTAAAAATTTTCCAATACGTACAAACCGGGGCAGCTATGGAAAATGTCTGTGTCAGCACCGTACAAAATGCGGAGACACAGGAAATAGACCTGGGTGGCAGCTTCACCCTGCCGGAGTCCATAAAAGTCACCTATTCCGATGAAACTAAGGATAGTGCAGAAGTAACATGGAACCAGACAGATATCGCGGCTGTGCAGACGAATGTTCCCGGTACTTACACGGTAACCGGAACCGTGGTATTAAAGGATGGTAAACATACAGTAAAATGTAAAATTATCGTCAACCGTGAAAATCTGTTACTTAATTCCGGGTTTGAAGAAGGAACAGAATCGTGGAATATTTCCGGCAGCGGTGTCAGCGTAAAGGCAGATGCAAAAGACGGAAGAAGAGGAAATGGCTATCTTCATTTCTTTGAAGATAGCGCAGGCAGCTATGAAGTGACCCAGACCATTTGGCTTGATGCCGGTATTTATACCTTTGGTGGACATCTCCAGGGTGGCGATGGCGGAGAAGACGATCGCTATGAAATTTGCGTAACTGTAGATGGTAAGTCACAGACAGCAGAAGGCGAATTGAACGGCTGGAAAAACTGGAGCAATCCGGAGGTACATGATATCGAGATCACTGAGGATGGAACAAAAGTTACGGTAGGAATCCGGGCAACTGCAACTGCCGGAGCCTGGGGATCCTGGGACGATATGTACCTGAACAAGACCGGAGAAGTTACCCCGGCGCCTGTAGTTACCCCGCAGCCGACCGCAACCCCGACACCTGCAACAGCACCGGAAATAGAGGGCAGCTCTGCGGACAAGGAGACATCTGCACCTGTACAGACAGTAGACTGGAATACCGTGACTTCCAACGTACAGGCAAAGATCACGGAAGTGACGCAGAATCCGAATATTAACAGTGTGAACATGAATATCGTATGCTCCGGAGAGACCAGGCTCCCTGCCGCAGTGCTGGGAAGCATCAAAGGCTTGGACATGACACTGGCACTTCATAGCGGCAACGGTGTGGCAGTCAGCATCAGCGGACAGGATCTGAAAGGCACAGCCCTGAATGCATTACAGAACATTGATCTCACCGTGGACAGCAATGCACAGAATATCCCGGCAGCTGTGGCGGCATCCAAGAAGGCAGAAGCTACAAAACAGCTGTCTGTAAAAGATACCGGAGCATTTCCGGTAACTGTGAACATTCATGTGAATGTCGGAGCAGAAAACAGCGGAAAATACGCAAATCTTTATCGCTATAATGCCGAGAAGAAACAACTGGAATATTGTGGCTCCTTCCCCGTGACCAGGAATGGTCAGTCCGTGTTCGCTCTAAAGCAGGGCGGTGATTACATGGTAACGGTAACCGCGGCACAACCGAAGGAGACCGTATATTTTAACAGTGGCGATTATGCAGTGAAAGCAGGAGATACTCTGTCTGCCATTGCCAAACGCAACAATATGACGTTGGCGGAACTGAAAGCCAAAAACCCGCAGATCAAGGATTTACATAAGATCCGCGTGGGACAGAAATTGAATCTGAATTAAAAAATAGAATGGGACTCCGATTCTGATTTGGGGTTCCATTTTTGAATTAATAGCTGCATGTGTAAATAAAAAAGGTAACACAATTGATATTGTGTTACCTTTTTGCT
>CAMEOT010000046.1 GCA_945929965.1 uncultured Lachnospiraceae bacterium | reverse complement strand
GTGTCCGCTTTCCCCCTGTCTTTCAACACTTTTCAAGAAAATATCAACACCCTCCAACAGACATCACGGCATGACATTCCATCCGCTGTGGGCGTTCTGCGTCCTGGAAGCCTGTGAAAAACAGTAGCCCCGGCTGGGTATAAGAATAAGCAGACCGTAAGCAGACGTCGGTACCATAGCGTCCCTTTGGGACGCATTGCGGTCGTACTTTGACCGCTTATGTACCGCTACGCTCTGCGACAGGAGCGCATCGTACTAA
The DNA here is from genome assembly GCA_945929965.1 of uncultured Lachnospiraceae bacterium. GTDB lineage: Bacteria > Bacillota > Clostridia > Lachnospirales > Lachnospiraceae > Acetatifactor. The sequence goes on along the minus strand of CAMEOT010000046.1, from coordinate 17,862 downwards.
AGTACGAGCGTGTCGCGTTTCTTATACCCAGCCAAGGGCTACGGGGATTTGTTAATGTTTACTTCACTAACTCTCCAGTTACAGCGTACTCAAATTCCAGTCAATCCTCATTCCTACAGTAAATAAATAATACTCGAAACAACAGTGCTGGTCAGGCCGACCAGGGCCTCATAAGGGATCAGCTTCATTCTCTCTTTGATCTGCATATTCACAGAGCCGCCTGTCGCATGGAAGAAGGAGCCGTGGGGCAGGGAATCGACTACGGTAGCTCCGGCATGGATCATGGCGCCGGCATCGATAGCGGATACTCCGCTTGCAACAAGCGTACCAGAGAAGGTCTGGGATGCAATCGTGGCTCCGGCAGTGGTAGATGCGGTAGCGGCTGCCATCAGAATACCGGCAATCGGTGCCAACAGGAAGGACGGCAGATTACCCGCTTCCAGTAAGGCAATCATGTCATACTGAATATTGGAAGTCTTAATGATTCCGGCCAGAGTACCGGTTCCTACCAAAAGAATAGATACTCCCACTACTTTGCTCAGTCCGAATTCTGTATAAGAAATAATATTCCTGATCTGCCCGCAGCATAACATACATACGATACCGCCGATGGGAAGCGCAATCAGAGGGTCGATGGAGATTCCTACGATCGGACGCAACGCCAGAAGAAGGATCACCACCACAGGACCGGCAATGGCTGCAAGGAAAGAAGGCAGATTCTTATCAGTGACCTGTTCCAGATCAGCTTCCGTAACCATAACACCGGATTTCTTGGAAAGTAAGGTAGACAACAGGATGGTAACAACCAGCGCGGCCAATGCGGGAACAATATTACGGATCATCAATGCAGTCAGATCTATCTGAAAGGCTTCCGCCGTGGCAATTGTGTTGGGGTTCGGAGAGATAATATTGCCGGCTTTTCCGCCGCCGATCATGGCCAACAAGACGGACGGCTTATTATATCCTGCCTTTTCCGCAATCGCCATGGCAATGGGAGCTACCGTGATTACGGAAATATCAACAAAGACACCTACGGCACAGATGATCATGGTAGCGACAGCAACAGATACCAGAGCAAAACGCTGCCCCAGTTTCTTGACAATCACATCCGCGATTTTTTCCGCAGCACCGGTCTTGATGAGAGCACCGGCCAAAATACCGGAAGTGAGGATGCGAAGTACGGATGACATCATACTCTGTGCACCGGATACCATGGTGCCTACAGTGCCGGTCAGACCGCCGCCTCCCACGATACCGCCAATGAGAGCACCCAGGATCAGACTGTAGGCGGGATGTACTTTTTTAATAATTAGTATAATGGCAATGATGAGGCCGACGAGAGCCCCGAGGGTTGAGAATTCCATAGCTAACTCCTTTTGTAATTTAATGTGATTTGATCATTCTATTTTGAAACAGTCGTAAAAGTATGGATGGTGCGGAAGACCTGTTCTACCGTATCTGCCATATTTGTCATTGCATTGTCGGTGTGCATGGCTTCTTCCAGAGATACGACACCTCTTAAAATAGGAAAAAACGCATCAATACCTTCCGTATTGCAGTCCACGGCATCTTTGGTGACACATCCGGAGAATGCCAGTACCGGTTTGCTGTACTCTTTCGCAATTTTGGCAACACCGATCGGAGCCTTGCCCATGACCGTCTGCCCGTCAAGACGTCCTTCACCGGTGATGACGATATCGGCATTTTGCACATACTGCCGTAGATTGGTCTCCTCCAGCACAATCTTAATACCGGATTCCAAAGTAGCATTACAGAAGGTTAAAAAGGCAAATCCCATTCCGCCGGCAGCTCCGGCACCGGGATATTTTGCATCCGCATGAGGAAACTGCTCTCTGGTGAGGGTGGCATAATAAGCCAGCCATTTATCCATCTGCATAATCATAGTAGGGGTAGCGCCCTTCTGAGGTCCGAAGATTGCAGAACAGCCCTGTTCACCGCAGAGAGGATTGGAGACATCACAGGCAACGCGGAAACTGCAGTCCTTAAGCTCGGGAAGCACATGCTCGGTTGTGATGGATTCCAGATTCTGCAGCCCCTTTGCTCCGAAGCTGATCTGATTCCCGTTTTTATCCAGAAAACCAAACCCAAGCGCCTGCAGCATTCCTACACCACCGTCATTGGTGGCGCTGCCGCCGATACCCACGATAAAATGTCGGCAGTCATTTTGAATGGCATCTTTAATTACCTCTCCCACACCATAAGTGGTGGTGTTCAAGGGATTTTTTTCCTCACCGTTTACTAACGTAATGCCGGCTGCCCCGGACATCTCGATAATGGCGGTATTTGTCTCATCGATAATACCGTATTTGCAGACAACAGGCCGTCCTACCGGACCCGTTACCTGCACCTGCGTCATACGTCCGCCGCAGCCGTTTACCAGCGCATCCACAGTGCCTTCTCCGCCGTCTGCCAGGGGGCGCACTGTGACAGAAGCATTTTTATAGACACGTTTGATGCCGGCGGCAGCACTTAATCCTGCCTGCATGGAGGTCATACTTCCTTTAAATGAATCAATTGCAATTACTACGTTCATAAATTCCTTTCCGGCCGGAGTGGATACCCCGGATCTTCTCTTATCGCTATGTGAAATGATACGGATCAATGTTCGCGCGTGAACTTTATAATGATATTATAGTAGAGAGCCGGGAAATTAAAAATGTTATACGTGACATTTGTATATTGAAATATACAAGATAATATGTTATGTATACCATATATAGTGAATAATCACGGATAGCATGGTACAGACTTACTGTATATGCATATTGAGGCACTATTTAGTCAGAGCGTATGTTGTAGAACTTAGAACCATGCAGTAATGGCTTTAGGTGCAAGCTACATTTATCACCGGCATGTACCCGGCACAAAAGACATTGCGGAAATGAGGACGAATATGGAACTTATCAGCAGAGCAATGGCACAGCAGATCGTGGATACGGTAAAAGATGTCTGCAGTCAGAACATCAACTTCATCGATGAAAAGGGAATAATTGTGGCCAGTACCGACCGGGACCGTGTCGGAACCTATCACGAGGTGGGCTACCGGGTCGTGCTGGAAGGGAATACCATAGAAGTCACCGATGACAATAGCTTCCGTGGGACACGCAAAGGGATCAATATTCCCATTACCTATAATGGGCGGATCATAGCGGTGATCGGTATCAGCGGAGAAGTGGAGGAGGTCAGAAAGTACGCATATCTGGCACAGAAGATCACGGACATCCTGTTAAAAGAGAGAGAACTGGATGCGCTGGGAGCTCAGAAGAAGAACCGCCTGAATTACGTGATCCGTTGTCTGGTGAACCGGGAACCGCTGGCGGATCGTTACCTGAAGGATACGTTACAAGAAAACGGTCTGACGGAAAAATCTGCCTGCCGTGTGGTAGTGGTGCAACTGAATTCCAGATACAATCCGAACAACCTGTTTATGATCCAGTCGGCTATTACACAGACGTTTGCCCAGATGCAGGCGGGATTTTACCGATACAATTACCCGAATGAATATATTCTGATCATAGAAGAAAATCTGCTGGAACAGAAAAAGTGGGCATTGAGAAAGCTTTCGGAGAATTATCGGAACGTATTGGAGATTGGTATTGGAAATGCCGCAACAGTAGAGAGATGTGCACAGTCGTTTGAATGTGCAAAGGCTGCATTGCGGTGTGCAACGGAAGAGGATAATCTGGTGTGTTATGATAATCTGGATTATGAACTCCTGCTGGAAGATACCTCAGAAGAAATTCGTTCCCAGTACCGCAACAAAGTACTGGGAACGTTGACAGACGAAGAGAAGGAACTGCTGCAGGTCTATTTTGCCAAAGAAATGTCTCTGCAGGATACAAGTGAAGCTCTTTTCATCCATAAGAACAGCCTGCAGTATAAGTTAAACCGTATTGCGGAGCGCAGCGGATATAATCCGAGAAAATTCACCGATGCCGTAGTATTGTACAGTGCATTGAAACTTCTCGTTTAGTTCTCTTTTGCAAAATATTCCTTTGTCATCTTCACTACAACACCAGACAGCAGGAACACGGCAATCAGGTTGGGGATGACCATGAGCCCGTTGAAGGTCTCGGCGATGCTCCACATGAGTCCGAGGTTCATGGTAGCGCCTACGATAGCTGTAAGGGAATACAGCACCATAAAAGGCATGTTGGAGCGGGAACCGAAGAGGAACTCGATACATCTCGTACCGTACAGTCCCCAGCCAATGATGGTGGAGAAAGCGAAGCAGCACATCGCCACAGCGGTAAAGATCGATACCCAGTTGCCGTAGACAGCGGTGAATCCACTGATGGTCAGCTCCGCACCGGCAGCTTCACCGTAATTTACGGGCACGCCGCTGCACAGGATGACCAGAGCCGTCATGGTGCAGATGATGATCGTGTCCACAAATACCTCAAAGATGCCGAAGAAGCCCTGTTTTACCGGCTTCTTCGTATCGGCACAGGCGTGGGCGATGGATCCGGTACCAAGACCGGCTTCGTTGGAGAAGATGCCGCGGGATACGCCCTTTTTCATGCTCATGAAGAAGCTTCCGACCACACCGCCGGTGACAGAGGCGGGATGGAAAGCACCTTCTATAATAGAAGCAAATACAGCAGGTACAGACTTAATATGGAAAAAGATCACACCCAGTGCCAACACGATATACATGATCGCCATGAAAGGTACCAGCTTGGAGGTAACATTGCCGATACGCTTGATGCCGCCGATCAGGATCAGGGCAATGATGATCGACAGAGCCACGCCGATGATCAGGTTGACAAGCTTCACAGCATCTGCAGGCAGTACGTTAAAGCTGCTCAGAGCAGAATCAATGGCAGTAGTGATCGTATTGACCTGTGTGGCATTACCGGTACCAAACACAGCCAGCACACCGAAAGCGGCGAACAAATACGCCAGGAAGTGCCATTTTTTATCCAGTCCGTTCTTAATATAATACATAGGGCCGCCTACCAGATCTCCCTGTGCATTGGTCTCGCGGAAGTGTACAGCAAGCGTTACCTCGGCGAACTTGGTGCACATGCCGAACAGCGCAGATACCCACATCCAGAATACCGCACCGGGACCGCCAATGGCGATAGCACCTGCCACACCTGCCACATTACCGGTACCAACGGTAGCTGCGAGAGCGGTACATACCGCCTGGAAAGGTGTCAGGGCTCCATCGGAGGCTTCTTTTTTCTTCATCATACGTCCCAGTGTCACCTTCATGGCGTAGGGGAACTTGCGGATCTGCAGGAAACGCGTCCGAATACTTAAATACAGACCGACGCCGATGATACAGATCATGGCGGGGACGCCCCAGATGAAATTGTTGACAACACTGTTGACTGCTTCGATTGTGGATAACATAGACGAAATCTCCTATCATTTGTGGATATAAGACAAATACTTTTATAGATTAACATATTTTCACATATGCTGCCACTAAAATCTTGATTTCCGGGCAGTGTATCATGGAATCTGTTTTTTCCCAGAAGAGATAAATACTTGTTGCATGGAAGAAAATTCACAATTATTATAATAGAAAAGGGATAAATAAGGAGGAGCAAAATGGAAGCAGATATCAGATGGCTGGACGATCCACAGGTGTTCCGGGTCGGTCAACTGCCAGCCCACAGTGATCATCCGATCTATCAGGATACGGAAGAAGCGGCAGAGGGCAGAAGTTCCCTGGTACAGTCTCTGGACGGGACCTGGGAGTTCGCCTATTCGGTGAACGCGAAAAGCCGTCCGGTGAATTTTTATCGGGAGAATACTGCAAATGTAGAATTCGATACGATCTGTGTGCCGGGACATATTGAACTGGCAGGTTATGACCAAATTCATTATATCAATAATATGTATCCCTGGGAGGGGAAAATCTACCGCCGTCCGGCGTATACGTTGGGGAAAGGCCTGGCAGAAGGCGCTTTCAGTGAGGCGGAGTATAATCCTGTAGGAAGCTATCGCAAGCGTTTTCACCTGGCGGAAGGTCTGCGGGGGAAAAGGGTGATCATCTGTTTCGAAGGTGTGGAACAGGCAATGTATGTCTGGCTGAATGGGCATTTCGTGGGATATGCCGAGGACAGCTTTACTCCCTCCGAATTCGATCTGACACCCTATATTAAGGAAAAGGACAACCTGCTGGCGGTGGAAGTGCATAAGCGCAGTACGGCTGCTTTTCTGGAGGATCAGGATTTCTTCCGCTTTTTCGGAATCTTCCGGAGTGTGGAATTATATGCCAAGCCGCAGTGGCACGTGGAAGACCTCTGGGCGAAGCCTTATTTTTCCGTAGAGGATGGAAAAGGCACGTTAGATGCAACGATCAAAATATCTGCTGAGGATGAGGGACAGCGTCCGGGCAAAATGCGTGTATGTCTGTCGGATGCCAACGGGAAATATCTGTTGGAGCAGACACAGATTTTGCAGTCACAGGCGGAGCAGACGTTGCACCTTCGGGAAACATTGGCAGAAAAAGTAATCCCCTGGAGCCATGAGAACCCGTACTTATATCAGTTGGAGATCACTCTGACAGACAGTGAGGGGGAAGTGACGGAAGTGGTGCCGTATAAAATAGGCTTCCGTGATTTTGTGCTGGATCCGCAGGATAAGGTAATGAAGCTGAATGGTGAGCGACTGGTGATCTGTGGCGTGAACCGTCATGAGTGGAATGCAGCATCCGGCAGATGTATTTCAATGGAAGACATGAAATGGGATATTGCCTGCTTCAAGCGTAACAACATCAATGCAGTCAGAACCTGTCATTATCCGGACCGCAAGGAATGGTACGGACTGTGCGATGAAGCCGGAATCTATGTGATGGCGGAGACCAATCTGGAGAGCCACGGTTCCTGGCAGAAGATGGGTGACACAGAGCCCTCCTGGAATGTACCGGGTTCTGTACCGGAATGGAAGGAAGCGGTAGTGGACCGCGCCAGAACAAATTTTGAATGTTATAAGAATCATCCGTCAATCCTGTTCTGGTCCCTTGGCAATGAATCCTATGCCGAGGATGATATCGCTGCGATGCAGCAGTTCTTCAAGGAAAAAGATGACTTGCGTCTGGTGCACTATGAGGGTGTTTTCCATAACAGGGCATATGAGGATGTGATTTCCGATATGGAGAGCCGGATGTATGCATATCCGCATGAGATTATAGATTATCTGGAAAACGACCCGAAAAAGCCGTATCTGTTGTGCGAATATATGCATGATATGGGCAATTCCCTGGGTGGAATGAATTCCTATATGGACCTGCTGGACCGCTTTGAGATGTACCAGGGTGGATTTATCTGGGACTATATAGACCAGGCACTGTGGGTAAAGGACGAAGTGACGGGACGCAGAGTACTGCGCTACGGAGGAGATTTTGATGACAGACCCAGTGATTATGAATTCTCGGGGAACGGAATCTTATTCGCAGACCGTAGTGAAAAACCGGCAATGCAGGAGGTGAGATATTATTATGGCACTCAGAATCGTAATCGGTGATGTGACTATCGGTATACAGGGACAGGATTTTTCCTATATTTTCTCCGTGGGATGCGGAGGCATGGAGTCTTTATATAAGGATGGCAAAGAGTGGCTGTACAGGACTCCCCGACCGGCTTTCTGGCGAGCGGTCACGGACAATGACAGAGGGTGTGGATTCGCATTCCGCAGTGCAGTATGGTCCGCCGCGGATCGTTTTGTGCGCTGCAGCCGGGTAGAGGCCCGGATGGATGGGCAGGAGATTGCCATCCCTCTGGCATCGGCGAATAATAAATACACCGGAAAAGAGACCTGCGACAGATTCGAGATCATCTATACGTATGAGACACCGACGGTTCCGGCGACGGAGGTGACAGTGACTTATACGGTGGAAGCAGACGGCAGAATCCATGTGCAGGCAGATTATCATGGAAAACAGGGTCTGCCGGAGCTGCCGGTATTTGGAATGCGATTTCTGATGCCCACCGCAGCGGAGCGGTATACCTATGAAGGACTGTCCGGAGAGACCTATCCGGACCGTATGGCAGGAGGAATCCCCGGTGTGTATGAAGTACAGGGACTGCCGGTGACACCCTATATGGTGCCTCAGGACTGTGGGATGCATATGCAGACCAAATGGCTGGAGATCGTCAGGAAGACTTCCCTGGATAATACAGACCGTGAAGGAAGAAGCAGCCGTTTAAAAATAACCTCGGAAGAGGGAAAAAACTTCGCATTTTCCTGCCTGCCTTATACGGCGCAGGAACTGGAAAATGCTATGCACCACGAGGAACTCCCCCCTGCCCGCAGAACGGTAGTATCCATCCTGGGAGCAGTGAGAGGTGTGGGAGGTATCAACAGTTGGGGTGCTGATGTGGAAGATGCTTATCATATCAGCGGAGAACGGGATATCTCTTACGGATTCTGGATCGAGTGAAACACTTCCCCGATCGGTCCCTGGATCAGGAGATCCGCATTTTTGTCTCTTGGGGTCGCACTTTTGTTGATGACCACCAGTTTATCACCCTGAAAATAATCAATTAACCCAGCTGCGGGATAGACAGCCAGAGAAGTGCCGCCGATGATCAGGACATCTGCTTCGTGGATGTATCTGACGGCGGCATTTATCGTCTTTTCATCCAGTCCTTCCTCGTACAGGACCACATCCGGTTTGATGGTGCCACCGCATTTTTCACAGTGCGGTATGCCGGTGCTGTTTAAGATAGCATCCAGACCGTAGAACTGATGACATTTTTCACAGTAATTGCGAAGTACCGAGCCGTGAAGCTCCAGGACAGTCTTGCTTCCGGCGGCCTGATGCAGTCCATCGATATTCTGCGTGACCACAGCACGCACCTTTCCGGCACGTTCCAGCTCCGCCAGCTTTTTATGGGCGGCGTTCGGCTGAGCTTTTGGGAAGAGCATCTTATTCCGGTAAAAACGGAAAAATTCTTCCGGATGGGAACGGTAAAAGCTGTGGCTCAATATGGTCTCCGGAGGATAGTCGTATTGCTGATGGTACAGACCATCCACGCTTCGGAAGTCCGGAATGCCGCTTTCAGTGGAGACGCCGGCACCGCCGAAAAATACAATGTTATCGTAAGTATCAACGATTTTCTGCAATTCTTTGATCTGTTCCCCCAAATTTTCCATAAGTTATTCCTCCTTTTTCTTATCATATAAGGCCTCGTCGGCAATGGAATCGTATTATACTAATTAATTACATCACATTTTTCCGCAAGGTACAAGTCAGCCGGCACCGGTAAAAGAAAAATTTTTAAAAAATTAAGAAAACCCTAAACTATGTGGTATTGAGCCCGGCGAGCAAGATATGCTACAATAAGCCATAGGGAAAGATTGGAGGATGTATGAAGAGGGACCACTTGATTCCGGTGGAAAAAAGTAAAAAAGTGATCTATCTGGATCCCAGAGGCAGAGGCGTGGATCAGAAGCACTACGGAGCAATGGCACTGTATGCGCTGGCGGTGCTGTGCGCGCTGTATTGTGTGGGAATCGGGCTGTTTGTCAGCTTTGGCAGTTATTTTTTCCTGATCTGGGGCGTGATCGCCGCATTTTGTGCTGCGTGGGGCTGGATACTGACTCATAAATCCGTGCAGGAGAGAATTCCACGCTGGATCCAGATGACGTTCCGCGCGCTGGTGGCAGCTGGAATGCTGTTGCTTCTTATATTAGAAGGAATGATCTTCGGGCAGTTCGGCGCGAAAGCAGAGGCGGGAGCGGACTACGTCATCATACTGGGAGCTCAGTGGAAGACTACCGGTCCCAGCTATGTACTCCAGAAACGTCTGGATAAAGCCATAGAATACCTGAATGCCAATCCGGAGACGAAAGTCATCGTGTCCGGCGGACAGGGCTATAACGAGCCTGCCAGTGAAGCGGAGGGAATGAAAGGGTATCTTGCGGATGCCGGAATCGATCCGGAGAGGATACTTACGGAGGATGCTTCCACGAATACGACACAGAATCTGATCTACAGTGGAGAACTATTGAATAAATCGGAGGACAGTGTAGTCGTTGTCACCAACAATTTTCATATGTTCCGGGCTCTTGCCATTGCGAAGAAGCAGGGATATCTGCATGTGGAGGGACTGTCAGCCGGAACTTATCCTCTTACAGTACCGAATAATCTGCTGAGAGAAGCTTTTGGAATAGTGAAGGATTTTATGGCGAACAACTTATAGGATACCAGGGTGGATTGTGGGAGTGCGTAGCACGAAGCAATCCGTAGGTATCAAAGTCGGGGACCTTTGACCCCGACATCCTTATAGGAACAAGGTTACAGGTACCGGCTGCGAAGTGCCGGCACAGGAGTGGGCATACAGACAAGAGAGACGAGGAAGAGTGTTATGGATATTAATGTGGGAGATGTATTGAAACTGAAAAAACAACATCCCTGCGGCAGCAGAGAATGGGAAGTACTTCGCGTGGGAGCGGACTTCCGACTGAAATGTCTTGGCTGCGGTCACCAGATTATGATCGCACGGAAATTATTAGAAAAAAATGTGAAAGAAATCGTTGAAAAAGCTTGAAAAGTGCACGGGGATATGGTAATATGTTTCTTCGTGAGACACTTTATTCCTTGCTCATATGTGAAATATGGGCCAGAGACCAAAAGGAGGTAACTAACATGAACAAGTACGAATTAGCCGTTGTTGTTAGCGCTAAGATCGAGGATGATGAGAGAGCAGCCGTTGTTGACAAGTGCAAGGCACTGGTTGAGAGATTCGGCGGCAACATCACAGAAGTGGATGAGTGGGGCAAGAAGAAGCTTGCTTACGAAGTTCAGAAGATGAAAGAAGCTTTCTATTACTTCATCAGATTCGAAGCTGAGAGCACTGTTCCTGCAGAGATCGAGAGCCGTGTTCGTATCATGGACAACGTGATCAGATACTTATGCGTTAGACAGGACGAGGCATAAACAGAAAGCGAGAAGCGAAATATGAATAAAGTAATTCTTATGGGACGTTTAACAAGGGATCCTGAGGTGAGATATTCTCAGGGAGCTACCGCAACAGCGATCGCTCGTTTTTCCATTGCAGTAGATAGAAGATTTAAGCGTGATGGCGAGCCGGATGCTGATTTTATTAACTGTGTAGCGTTTGGTAAGACTGGCGAGTTTATCGAGAGATATGGCCACAAGGGAACGAAGTTCGTTGTGGAAGGACGTATCCAGACCGGCAGTTATACCAATAAGGATGGACAGCGTGTGTACACTACCGATGTAGTGGCTGAGAACGTAGAGTTCGCAGAGAGCAAGAATGCATCTGCCGGCAATAATGACGGTGGATACCAGAACGCTGGTTTTGGTGGTGGTAATAATGCCCCCGCTCCTTCCGGAGCCGGTGATGGTTTTATGAACATCCCTGACGGCATCGATGAAGAATTACCCTTTAACTAAGTTTCAGTGACAAGCGGAGCTGACACCCGCCTCTGCCCTGACAGATTCCGATAGGAGGTAATAATAATGGCTTTTAATAAGACTGAGAAGACCGATTCTCCGATGAGAAAAAAAGGCGGTATGCGCAGAAGAAAGAAAGTTTGCGTATTCTGCGGTAAAGATAACGTAATCGATTACAAGGATACAGCTAAGCTGAAGAAGTATGTATCTGAGAGAGGTAAGATTCTTCCTCGTCGTATTACCGGTACCTGTGCAAAGCATCAGAGAGCACTGACCGTTGCTATCAAGAGAGCACGTCACGTTGCACTTATGCCTTATGTAGCTGAATAATTCAGACTAAGACAGTATTAAGAGACCAGCCGCAAAAGTGGCTGGTCTCTTTTTCGACGTATGCATGGAGACGAAGCAGCATGAAAATAATACCAATCACAGATTTACATACACCGGAGCTGGAGATCTACAACGAGCGCAGGGAAGTACAGCTGCTCCGCTATTACGAACCGGCTCCCGGTTTGTTCATTGCGGAGAGCACCAACGTGATCCTGCGGGCACTGGCAGCAGGATACGAACCGTTGTCTCTATTGATGGAACAGAGAGAAGCGGATTCCGAGAAGGGAAGAGAAGTCCTGGGGCGGATCATGGAGATATCGGAGGAAATTCCTGCTTATGTGTCATCTAACGAGGTGCTATCCCAAATCTCAGGCTTCAAGCTGGCGCGTGGCATGCTCTGTGCCATGCGACGCAGAGCTTTGCCGAAGATGGAGGAATTGTGCCGGGGTGCCAGACGCATCGCTATCCTGGAAAATGTGGAGAATCCCACGAATGTAGGAGCAATCATCCGCTCCGCAGCAGCACTGGGGATTGATGCGGTGCTTTTGACCGCAGGCTGCAGCGACCCGTTGTACCGTCGTGCGGCGAGAGTTAGCATGGGGACGGTATTCCAGGTACCTTGGACATTTCTGGGGACGGAAGACTGGGCGGATCGCACTATGGAACAACTGCACGGCATGGGATACCGTACCGCAGCCATGGCGTTAAAGGAAGACAGTCTGTCACCGGATGCCCGGGTATTACATGAAGCGGAAAAGCTTGCAATTATTCTGGGTACGGAAGGGGAAGGTCTGGCAGCGGACACCATCGCAGACTGCGATTATACGGTCTGCATCCCCATGGCAAGAGGTGTGGATTCCCTGAATGTGGCGGCAGCAAGTGCGGTGGCATTCTGGGAATTATGCAGATAATATCGATTCTAACCTGAAATGCTGACAAAAAGCACAAATTTGACAGAGGAATATTGTCTATTCGTCAAAATAATATGGTGGCGGAGCGCTTTATTATTTGTTATAATAGAAGTTGTCGAACGCAAACATTGAGAGGTGTTCTTTGATGAAAAAACGAATCAAACTGAAGGGAAGAATCCGTACATATATTCAGTTCACCCTGTATCTGGGACTTTTGCTGCTGGCAATTGATGCCGCGGTATTCATGCTGGATTTTCGTGCCGGATTGCTTACTTTCGGATTTACGATCTTCTATTTTGCAATTACGCTGACGTTGTATTTCTACAATAAGCCCATCATTATGAACGAGCTGATCAGTTTTGCCACGGAGTATGGCCAGATCCAGCGAAAGCTGTTACGGGATCTGGATCTGCCGTATGCACTTTTGGACGATTCCGGCAAAGTGATCTGGACGAACATTGCTTTTGAAAATGTCGTACATCAGCCGAAGGGCTATAACAAGTCCATCACATCCTTGTTCCCTACCATTACCAGGGACAGGCTCCCGGATGATTCCGGTGTGGATGAGGCGCAGTATGAACTGGAATACGAGGGCGGCGAATATGTGGCAAAATTCCGCAAGATCTCTCTTAAGGAGATGGCGGAATACAGCGATATGATCGATGCGGAAGGGTACAACGGCTATTTGATCGCAGTATATCTGTTTGATGAGACTGCACTACATATTGCATTGCAGGAAGTAGATGATCAGAGCCTCACGGTGGGCATGATCTACCTGGATAACTATGAGGAAGCACTGGAGAGCGTGGAAGAAGTCCGCAGATCTCTGCTGATCGCATTGATTGACCGTAAGGTGAACAAATACATCGCTTCCCTGGACGGCATCAGCAAAAAGCTGGAGAAGGACAAGTACCTCGTGATCATGCGGAAAAAAACGGTAGCACAGCTGCAGGAGAGCCGTTTTGACCTGTTGGAAGAAGTGAAGACTGTTAACATCGGCAACGAGATGGCTGTGACCATCAGTATCGGTATCGGACTGGATGGTCTGACCTATGCACAAAATTATGAGTTCGCCCGTACTGCCATTGATCTGGCACTGGGACGTGGCGGCGACCAGGCGGTCATCAAGACCCCGGAGAGCATTACCTACTACGGCGGCAAGAGTCAACAGGTAGAGAAAAATACCCGTGTCAAGGCGAGAGTAAAAGCCCACGCCCTTCGGGAGATCATTACCGGCAAGGACCGTGTCATCGTTATGGGTCACCGGATGCCGGATGTGGACAGCTTTGGATCTGCAGTGGGCATCTACCGGATTGCCCAGACTTTGGGCAGAAAAGCTCATATTGTACTGAACGAGGCGACGACTTCTGTACAGCCCCTGGTAGAGCTGTTTAAGAATAATCCGGAATATGATGAAGATATGATCATCACCAGCCAGCAGGCAATTGATATGGCAGGCAGCAACACTGTACTGGTAGTCGTGGATGTCAATAAGCCGTCCATTACAGAATGCCCGGATCTGTTGCGCTTCTGTAAATCCGTAGTGGTTCTGGACCACCACAGACAGGGCACGGAGACCATAGAAAATGCCACGTTATCCTATGTGGAGCCTTATGCATCCTCTGCCTGCGAGATGGTATCCGAGATTCTGCAGTACACTTATGACAATATCAAGATCCGTACGGAAGAGGCGGATTGTATGTACTCCGGTATCATGATCGATACCAACAACTTTATGACCAAGACCGGTGTCCGCACTTTTGAAGCGGCAGCATTTCTGCGTAGAAATGGTGCAGATGTGACCCGTGTAAGAAAGCTGTTCCGTGAGGATGCAGCAGAATACAAGGCAAAGGCAGATGCTGTCAGCCAGGCGGAAATCTACAAACAGTTCTTTGCAATCTCTCTGTGTACCGCAGAGGATCTGCCCAGCCCTACGATCATTGGGGCACAGGCAGCCAACGAACTGTTGAATATCAAAGGAATCAAGGCAAGTTTTGTGCTTACGGATTATCAGGGAAAGATCTATGTCAGCGCCAGATCCATTGATGAGGTCAATGTACAGATCATTATGGAGCGCATGGGTGGCGGCGGTCACATGAACACCGCAGCGTGCCAGATGGAGGGCGTTGGACTGGTGGAAGCCATCGGCGTATTAAAACACACCATTGACGATATGCTGGAATCCGGAGAGATTTAGAGACAGGAAAGGCAGGTTACTATTATGAAAATTATTTTACTTCAGGATGAAAAGAAGCTGGGCAAAAAGGGCGATATTATCGAAGCCAGCGAAGGATATGCAAGGAACTATATTTTACCGAAAAAGATTGGCGTGGAAGCAACCTCTAAGAACATGAATGACTTGAAGCTCCACAAGGCAAACGAAGAAAAAGTGGCACAGGAGAACCTGGATGCCGCGAAGGCACTGGCAGCAGAGCTGGAGACCAAACAGGTTGTAGTAAAGATTAAGGCAGGAGAGGGCGGCAGAACCTTCGGTTCCGTATCCTCCAAGGAGATCGCAACAGCATGCAAGGAACAGCACGGTATTGAAATCGACAAGAAAAAAATCCAGCTTCCTGAGAGCCTGAAGAACTTCGGCTCTTATGAAGTGACTGTGAAGCTTCATCCCCAGGTGGCAGCGAAGCTGACGGTGAAAGTTACGGAGGCATAGAATACCCCATGCCGGCAATGGATGAAAATGTAATCAAAAGAATAATGCCCCATAGCCTGGAGGCGGAGCAGTCAGTGATCGGATCTATGTTCATTGATGCGGAAGCCATTGCGGCGGCGACGGAACAGATATCGGGTGATGATTTCTACAATCGTCAGTACGGCATCGTGTTTGATACCATTGTGGAGTTGAACAACGAGGGGAAACCGATCGACTTTGTAACCCTGCAGGACAGGCTACGGTCGAAGGAGGATGTGCCGCCTGAAGTCAGTGGACTGGACTTTCTTACGAATCTGATCGCAGCGGTTCCTACCTCCGCCAACATCAAATACTATGCGGGAATCGTGGCGGAGAAGGCTACCTTGCGACGCCTGATCCGTACCAATGAAGAGATCGCCAACACCTGTTACAGTGGCAAGGAGAGCCTGGACACGATCTTAGAGAGCACCGAGAGTAAGATCAACGAGGTCGTACAGAAGAAAAACGTCAAGGAATTCGTGCCGATCCGTACGGTAGTCATGAATGCCATGGACAAGATCGAGAAGGCATCCAAGCTTCACGGAACGGTTACAGGTATTGCCACCGGATTCATTGATCTGGATTATCGTACCGCCGGGATGCAGCCCTCCGACCTGGTGCTGATCGCAGCCCGTCCTTCCATGGGTAAGACGGCGTTTGTACTGAACATCGCGCAGCATGTAGCCTTTAAGCAGAATCTGCCGGTAGCCATATTCAGTCTGGAAATGAGTAAGGAGCAGCTGATCAACCGTATGTTTTCCCTGGAATCCAGCGTGGATGCGCAGAAGCTCCGTACCGGCCAGTTAAACGATCAGGAATGGGAACGATTGATTGAGAGCGCCGGTGTCATCGGTAAGTCCAGACTGATGATCGATGATACCCCCGGTATCAGCATTGCAGAGCTCCGCTCCAAATGCAGGAGAATGAAGCAGGAAAATGGACTGTCCATGATCATCATCGACTACTTACAGTTGATGTCAGGCAGCGGCGGCAGAAGCAGCGACTCCAGACAGCAGGAGATCTCCGATATTTCCCGCTCATTAAAGGCGGTAGCCAGAGAGCTGTCCGTGCCGGTACTGGCACTGTCCCAGCTGAGCCGAGCCGTAGAGCAGAGACCGGATCACAGACCTATGTTGTCTGACCTGCGTGAATCCGGAGCGATCGAGCAGGATGCCGACGTTGTAATGTTCATCTATCGTGATGATTATTACAACCATGATTCACCGGACAAGGGTATCTCAGAGATTATCATCGCCAAGCAGAGAAACGGTCCTATCGGAACCGTACAGCTGGCATGGCTGCCTGAGTATACCAAGTTCGCTAACCTGGAAAACGACAGAAAAAAAGATTTTTAGTATCCTGCGTATACAGAATATAAAACACGAAAGAGAACAAGTAAGGGAATATCCCCTGTACCTGTTCTCTTTTTTATTTCACATTTTCATATTTTGATAATTTAGAAAAGGAGAGATTATGGGAGAGTATTTATTGATTTCGGATGCGGCAAAACAGGTAAAGGTGGAGAGCCATGTGCTTCGCTACTGGGAGGAGGAACTGCACCTGCCCATCAAACGAAACGAACTGGGTCACCGCTATTATACGAAGGAGGACGTAGAACGCTTCAAAGAGATCAAGAGCATGAAAGAAAGGGGATTACAGTTGAAAGCAATCAAAATGATATTAAAGGATGGAAAACTGGATGTACTGCCGGAGGAAAAGACAGAAAAAGAAGCGCCTTCCACACCGCATATGGCGATCGAGATCGTGGATGAGACAGCGAAGAAAACGGCACCGGCACCGGCGCAGGAGACCTCGCTGTCAGGGGAGAACCGGGAAGAGAAAGTCAAGAGACTGCAGTGGATATTACAGCAGATGATCCGCGAGGCAGTGCGGGAAAATAATCAGGAACTGTGCAGAGAACTAAAGGAGAGCATGGTCAAAGAACTGGATTATCAGTTCCGTAATAGGGAAGAACGGGAAGAGGAGAGAGATCGCAGGCTGGAACAGCGCAGTGAAGAATATTATCAGAAAATGGACGAACTGTTACGGAAAAAGACCAAAGGACGGCTGCAAAAACAGCCGAAAGAAGCAATCGGAAATCTGGAAGAAAGTGATAAGAATAATAAAAATAAGGCAAAAAAAAAGAAAAGGCATTTCATTTTCTGAAATGCCTTTCCCGGGTCGTGTTCTAAGTCAGGAATTAATCCTCTGCGATAGCACCAACGGGGCACTGACCTGCGCAGGAACCGCAGCTGATGCACTTATCTGCATCGATTTCGAACTTTCCGTCGCCCATGCTGATAGCGCCAACGGGGCACTGTGCCTCACAAGCTCCACATGCTACACAAGCAGCACCAATAACAAATGCCATAATCTTTTCCTCCTATTTTGCGTGTATCAAATTATCTTGTTTGATACAAATTTATCAATATCACAATTAGTATTGTAATATAAATGAGCCTTGAATACAAGTCATATTTAGTATTTTTTATTGATTTGATAGACGGAAATCTTCTTATAAGCCCGCGCAAGTGTTT
>CAMEOT010000045.1 GCA_945929965.1 uncultured Lachnospiraceae bacterium | reverse complement strand
AGCGAGAGTACCAGTCCTGCACCGAGCACCGAGCCTAGCGAGAGTACCAGTCCTGCGCCGAGCACAGAGCCTGGCGAGAGTACCAGTCCTGCACCGAGCACCGAGCCTAGCGTGACTCCTAGCACGGCGCCTACGGCAACGCCGTCGACAACTCCTGACAACAACCCGACACCTACTCCGACTTCGGATACCCCGGATACGACGCCGACCCCGGATGATCCAGGGACTCCTGACGATCCCGGTACTCCGGATGATCCGACTGATCCCGGTACCCCTGCGGATTCTGTAACACCCGAGGCACCGCAAGTACTTGGTGCGAGACGCCGCAGAATGGTGACAATCGAGGATGATCCGACACCTTTGGCAGACAGAGCAGTCCTCGGAGCATCGAGACGACCGCAGACCGGCGATGCTTCCGATGCATGGAATCTTGGTTTTGCCTTATCCTTGACAGGCCTGGGAGCATGGCTTATCCTTAAGAAGAAGCAATAAGAACGTAATGAAATATATTTACCATAAAATTCATGAAAGAGGGTAAACAAATGAAAAAAAGATGGATGAGTCTGATTCTGACAGTAATCATGATGCTTAGTCTGGCAGGCTGTGGCAGGAATGCAGATCTGTCCTCTGTCAGCCGTGATCCGGCGGACAGTGACGGAACCGTATGGTTCGATGAAGAGGCGGTGGCGCTGGCAGGATCTGTACAGAGAGCCGGCATGAGCGAAGCAGAGATTGTCAGGGCAAATGAACTTCGCACCATGGCAACCGATGCACTGGCACTGGTGAATGCGAAGAGAACAGAGAATGGACTTGCGGAGCTTACCTGGAGCAACGGACTGGAGTCCTGCGCTATGGTAAGAGCACAGGAAGCTGCTTCCAAATTCTCTCATACCAGACCGAACGGCAGAGACTGGTATACCGTGAACAGCGAACTGATGTGGGGTGAGAACCTGGCGAAGGGATATGATTCCGCACAGAGCGTGGTAGATGCATGGATGGCTTCGCCCACCCATGCAGCGAATATCCTGGCAGGAGATTTTACCACCTGCAGTATTGCTGTCTATGAGACAGGTGGAAAACTGTATTTTGCACAGGAATTTGGCTATTGATCAGAAAAGTTTCTGCCTGAGGGGATAGAGCGATATAAATAAACAGACAAAACAGGGAAAGAGTTGATATTTTTCGAAATATTAACTCTTTCTTTGCGCTCATAAGGTAGTAAAAAGGTTCGGAAAATGTTATAATGGTAATACAGCAGTAGTGTCAGCAACATTGTAGAAAAATACCGGCTTGAGAAGGTGGAGAGACATCTCGCCGGAGAAAAGAGGTACATTATGAGTGCAAAAACTACACAGAAGGGAAAAAAACGTCAGACCGATGGGAAGACCACGATCCGAGAACGGCTGCAGAAGGCAATCCGGCGGCTGGTATTGCTATCGATCGTATCATTGGTCATTGTGTCTATGATCATGAATCTGTCAGGTACCCTGAGCAGACTGAAGGCTGATATGCAGGAGATCGCAAAGCTTTCAGCGGATCGAATCCGTCAGGAGTTAACGGTATCAGAGACTATTGTATCTGAGATGGGATGCAGCTATCAGCTTTCCTCGGTTGCATTTACACCGGCGAAGAAGCAGGAGTATATTAATCAGCGTGTGCAAGCTTATGGAATGGTCAGGGGGAAGCTGATCGGAAGTAATGGTATCTGTGCCGCTGACGGAACGGATTATAATGATCGTGAGTATTTTAAGAGGTCCATGCAGGGAGAAGTGGTGGTATCGGATCCCGTGATCTCCAAGACAGACGGAAAACTCAGCGTGATCATATCTGCACCCGTCTATGAAGACGGAGATAAAAACGGTGAGATCATCGGTGTGGTATTTGTAGTACCGGATCCGGAGTTTTTAAATGATATTTGCGCAGCCATTTCTATCAGTGAGCATTCCGAATGTTACCTGCTGGGATCTACGGGTACCACGATCGCACATAGTGATTCCGCCATTGCCCAGGAGCAGAAAAATAATATTGAATTGTCACAGACAGACAGCCCACTGAAGGGAATCGCTAAAATAGAGCAGCAGATGCTTAAGGGTGAGACAGGGTACGGAACCTATTTCAGAAAAGGCGCTTATACATTACAGGCGTATGCCCCGATTGATGGTACTGACGGCTGGATGGTGGCTGTAGATGCACCGGTTACGGATTTTCTGGGCTCCGTTGTGATAGGTATTATCATAGGTGCCGCGATCGGAGTGATCGCAGTGGCATACAGCATTTACAAGGCACAACAGATCGGACAGCGTATCGGGGAGCCGGTTGCACAGTGCACAGACAGAATACAGCTGTTAGCACAGGGTGATCTGCATACTCCGACACCGAAGGTAGAGACCGGTGACGAACTGCAGATACTTGCGGAGGCAACCGCCAGTCTTTCCGATAATTTGCAACAGGTAATCGGTGATACGGACTATCTGTTGGGAGAAATGTCTGAGGGCAATTTTGCAATCGGAAGTAATTGCAGGGAAGCCTACATAGGAGATTTCAGCGGATTACTGGAGTCTATCCGTAAGCTGAATCATAAGCTCAGTGAGACACTGGGTGAGATTAAAAATGCGGTAAGCCAGGTGTCTGCCGGCGCGGGGCAGATGGCGGATGCCGCACAGGGACTGGCAGAGGGTGCTACAGACCAGGCCGGTTCCGTGGAGGAACTGCAGGCGACCATTACGAACGTCACTGAGATCGTGGAGAAAAATGCCAAGGCTCTCGGAGCATCTTATGAGAAGGCAATGGAATATCAGCAACAGGCCAGAACCAGTGGAGAAGAGATGAAGGGACTGACCGATGCCATGCAGCGGATCAATGAGACTTCCAAGCAGATCAGTGATATTATCGGTGAGATCGAGGATATCGCATCCCAGACGAATCTGTTGTCCCTGAATGCAGCAATTGAAGCTGCCAGAGCGGGGGAAGCCGGAAGAGGTTTCGCAGTGGTGGCTGAACAGATCCGGAAGCTTGCGGATGACAGTGCACAGTCCGCGGTACATACCAGGGAACTGATCGAAACCTCGCTGCAGGAGATCGAAAAAGGAAATCAGATCACGGATAAAACGGCGGAAGCCTTGCAGAAAGTGGTGGAAGGTATTGAGAATCTGGCGAACGAGTCCAAGAAAGCCATGGAAGAATCCCATGCACAGGCAGATGCCATGGCCCAGATCGAACAGGGCATCGAGCAGATATCTACGGTGGTACAGAATAACTCCGCTACCGCAGAGGAGACTTCCGCTACCAGTGAAGAACTGTCTGCCCAGGCGACCAACATGAACGAACTGACAGATGCTTTCCAGTTAAGAAGCGAGAAATAATCGGTGACTGTTATCATCAAGCCGGACATTTCCGCATACAATGCATAGAAACAAGCATTGGAGAGCAGCCGTGTTCGAGAAGCAGAATATACAGGAAACCGTAAGTAAACTAAATAGTGACACAGTGAAAGGTCTTACCGAAGGTGAGGCCTTTCGTCGTTTGCAGCAAAATGGCCGAAACGAGATGAGAGCTGCGCGGAAAAAGACAAAGATACAGCTTTTTCTGGAGCAGTTGAAGGATCCGTTGATCTACATATTATTGATTGCGGCGGTGGTATCCATTCTCCTGGGAGAAGTCAGTGATGCCGTGATCATCGGTACGGTGGTTCTGGTAAATGCGCTGGTGGGAATGCTCCAGGAGGGAAAAGCCCGAAAAGCGCTGGAAGCGTTAAGGAAACTTACCACTCCACGGACCATTGTGATCCGCGACGGCATCCGAAGAGAGATCCCTGCGGCGGAACTGGTAGCGGGAGATCTGGTGGAGCTGGAGGCAGGCGCACAGATTCCGGCGGATATCAGACTGACCAGAAGTGCGAACCTCCGGGTGGAAGAATCCGCTCTCACCGGAGAATCTGTCCCGGTGGAGAAAGATGCCCTGTTCCTGGCGGACTGCAGGCAGGAAATCCCATTAACCGAACGGGTCAATATGGTCTATATGTCCACAGTGGTGACGAACGGTCATGGGGAAGGTCTGGTGGTGGCGACCGGCATGGATACGGAGATCGGCAGGATCGCTTCCATGATCACGGATACGGAAGATGAGATGACACCACTGCAGAAGCGGCTGGGAGATCTGGGGAAGCTGTTGAGCATTCTCTCTCTGGGGTTGTGCGTCGGATTATTTCTGTTGGCAGTATTTCAACATAGAAATATTCCGGAGATGCTTCTGGTGGCAATTTCACTTGCGGTTGCAGCAGTACCGGAGGGGCTGCCGGCAGTAGTTACGATCTGTCTGGCCCTGTCAGTGACCAGAATGGTCAAAGTGCACACTATTATTCGAAGACTCCCTTCGGTGGAGACACTGGGAGCGGTCAGTGTGGTCTGTTCGGATAAGACAGGGACACTTACCCAGAACCGGCTCACCGTGGAGAAATGCTGGTGGTACGACATGATGGAGGATGTCACGGGAACAGGTGGCAGAGGGGAACACCGCATTCTGCCGGAGCTGTTAAGGGGGATGCTTTTGTGCAATGATGCTTCATTGCAGGACGGGCAGCGTATCGGAGATCCTACGGAACTGGCACTTTTGGACTTCGGGGCAAAATACGGTCTGCAGAGAGAACGTCTGAATCGGCAGTATCCGCGTTTGGATGAGATTCCCTTTGATTCCGATCGGAAAATGATGACGACCTGTCATAGGCTTCCCGGTGGCAGATCCGGGGGAAGGATTGCTTATACCAAAGGAGCTCCGGATGTGATCTTGCAGCACTGTACTCATATTTTACAGGAAGGAAGGAGCGTTCCTATGACACCCGCACAGCGGAAGCGGATCAGTGAGGTTGTGGAACTGATGAATTCCCTCTCTCTTCGGACACTGGCAGCGGCACAGAATGAAGACATCAGAGGTGGGGAAGAGGGAATGACGTTCCTTGGTATTGTGGGAATGCGGGATCCCGCCAGACCGGAGGCCGGGGAAGCCGTGGAAATCTTCCGCCATGCGGGGGTGACCACAGTGATGATCACGGGAGATCATGTGGATACCGCCTATGCCATTGCCAGACAGCTGGGGATTGCGGGACACCGCAGCCAGTGTATTACAGGCAGAGAACTGGACCGTCTGGATGACACTTCCTTTTTAAAGAGAATTAAGGACTTAAGGGTCTATGCAAGAGTCACGCCCTCACAGAAGGTGCGGATCGTGAAAGGGTTACAGTTAAGCGGGGAGATTGTGGCAATGACCGGCGACGGGGTCAATGATGCCCCCTCCTTAAAAGCGGCGGACATAGGTGTCGCTATGGGAACCGGAGTGGATGTTGCCAAACAGGCGGCGGATATGATTCTTACGGATGATAACTTTGCCACCATTGAAAAAGCCATCGAGGAAGGCAGGGGTGTCTATGAGAATATCCGGAAGTCGGTGATTTTTCTGCTATCGTCCAACCTGGGAGAACTGATGACCATGTTTGTGGCGGTGGCAATAGGGCTGGCATCCCCGTTAAAATCCAGTCATATCCTCTGGATCAATCTGATCACGGATTCTCTTCCGGCACTGGCGTTGGGAGTGGATAAAAATGACGGCAAAAGCCTGATGCGCTGCCCACCCCGAAAAGCATCGGAGAGTCTGTTTGCCCGAGGAGGAATAGCATGTACGCTGTTCTATGGGGCATTGATCACCGTAATCGGACTGGTGGCATTTCTAGTGCTTCCCTGCGGGATCCTGGCAGCGGAAGGGGAACTTGTGAGCAATCCGTTTACCTGGGTGGAGCGCCTCAGAGAACTGATGTCCCGGGAACAGATACTGTCGAAATCCCAAACCTATGCATTTACTGTGCTGGGAATGTGCCAGCTGTATCATGCCATCGGCATGCGTGATGTACAGAAGTCCGTATTTGCCATGCGCCCCTGGGATAATCTGCTGATGGTGGCAGCATGTATCATTGGTTTCATCCTGCAGTTTGCCGTGACGGAGATCCCATTTCTCATCAGGGCTTTCGGTACCTCGCATCTGTCGGGACAGGAGTGGCTTCTTCTAAGTGTACTGGCGGCATTTCCCTTGTTTGCGCATGAGGTGATAGTGTTGTTTACAAAAAATTAACAAAATCCTCGTATGGAGTTTATTGTCAATTGTTACAATAAAATTGACCTTAAACTATCATGGGAGGGCAAAATGATGAAAACAATCCGGAAAACAGCAATTGTTATGCTTTTGTGCGTTTATTTTCTGACTTATGGTGTATTGCCGCAGGTAGAGGCAGGAAAAGATACTCCCGTGATCGTGGTGGCACACCGGGCAGGAGCCAAGGTGGCCCCGGAGAATACGCTCGCAGCACTGGAGCAGGCAATCCGTGACGGAGTTCCTATCGCCGAGATCGATGTACAGCAGTTATCCGATGGCACCCTGATCGTGATGCATGACAGCAATTTCAAGCGTACTGCAGGCGAGGATGTCTGTGTGTGGGATACAGAGGCAGATGTGCTTTCTACGCTGGAAGTGGGAAGTGCATTTTCCGCAGCATACCGAGGAGAACAGATCCCAACACTGGAAGAGATGCTTGCTTGTGCCGGGGGACGGATCACATTGATGATCGAATTAAAATACACCGGGCAGGAACAGGAACTGGAAGAGAGCGTTCTTGCACTGCTTCAGGAGTATGATATGGTGGGCGAATGCATCATAGGATCCATGAATAAGGGAATCCTGCAGAGAGTAAAGGAACTGGAACCGGACATCTCCACGGTATATATTGCCCATGATCTGGGAGAGGATGACTATGATCTGGATTATGCGGACAGTTATAGCATCGAATGGAAGAATCTTACAACAGCCATGGTGGAAACCATCCATTATGAAGGGAAATCCGTATATGGCTGGACCGCCAATACCTCCGGCGCCATGCGGCAGATCGTGAATAGCGGAGCGGATGGCGTTGTCACGGACGATGTACGCTTGTTACAGACATTTTTGAGAGAAAATACTTGTCGCAAAACGTTTGAAAGTGTATACTAAATTATTAGGTATGAGGGGATGAAAGAGGTTAGACATGGGAAAAATATGGGAATTTTTTGAACATCTGGATGAGTATGTGTATGTATCGGATCCGGAGACGAATCAATTAGTATATATGAATCAAAAAGCTTTGAAGAGCTATGGCTTTCGGAGTAAGGAAGAGATTGTCGGGTTAAAGTGCTATGAGGTATTACAGGGAAATTCTGCTCCCTGCAGTATCTGCAATAATGAGCAGCTTAGACCCGGCTATTTTAAGGAATGGGAATATTACAATCCGGTGGTAAAGACGGATTTCCGCATCAAGGATACCCTGGTGGAAGACGATGGCAGAATGCTGCGCCTGGAGATCGCCATTGACTGTGGACACTCCGGGGACAGGGAAACTTCTATGGATTACCATAAAATGGAAGCAGCAATGAATCAGGCGATCCGTGTTGCACTGAGACAGGAAACTCCGAATCAGACTTTGGATGTATTGCTGGAGCTTCTCGGAAAAACAATGGAGGCAGACCGTACCTATATTTTTGAAAAAAATGATCATGGTCATGATGATAATACATATGAGTGGGTAGCCAGAGGCGTGACACCGGAAAAGGATAATCTGCAGGATCTGCCTCCGGAGGTTTGTGACCAGTGGTATCAGAAGTTCGCAGGGAATCTGAATGTTGTGACAGAGAACCTGAGCGAGATCCGGGATACAGATCCCGAGATGTATGAAGTACTGTCGAGACAGAATATTCATTCATTAGTAGTCGTACCATTATATGATGATGAAAAAGTGATCGGCTTCTATGGAGTGGATAACCCTCCGGCAAAGTATATCGATTTTGCATCGGAGATCCTGCAGATCATGGGACATTTTATTGTATCCTCTATAAGACGACGTAATCTTGTGAGAAAACTGGAAATCATGAGCTATACGGATCCGCTGACCGGATTTGGGAACCGTTATGCCATGGAAAAATATGTGTCGGGGATTCTTCCTCAGACGAAGATCGGTGTGGTATATTGTGATGTTACCGGTCTGAAGCGTGTCAATGATGAAGAAGGACATTCTAAAGGAGATCAATTGATCCTCAGAGCTTGTGACTGCCTGAAGAGAACCTTGAAGGAATTCGAACTGTTCCGCATCGGTGGAGATGAACTCGTAGCTCTGTGCAGAGGCATGGAGGAGGGAGAACTGTACCGTGAAGTAGAGGAACTGCGGGCAGAATTGGACCGGGAGCATGTCACCATGGCGGTCGGTGCCGCAGTGAATACGCTGGGGGCAGTCGGATTTGATCATCTCCTGACAGAACCGGAGAGACGAATGTATCAGGACAAGGCAGAATATTATAGGCAGAGCGGATTGAACCGCAGAAGACAGTAATTCCACATGTAATCATAGGAGAACCGGATGAAAATAGCGGTATGTGATGATGACAAAAATTGTCTGGATAGTATAAAACGGTTACTTGCCGAATATCCCGGAAGCAGCAGAACAGAATATTATCAGGAACTGTCACAGTTGTCGGAAGCGCTGGAAAACGGCACGACATATGATCTTGTGTTGATGGATATTGAGTGGGAAGGCAATGAGCAGGATGGGATAACGTATGCGGCGCAATATAATGTACATAGTCCACAGACCTGTTTTATTTTTGTGACGGCGTATAATGACAAATTCTCTCAAAAAATTTTTTGGGAGAAAGTAAATCTCTGCGGTTTTCTGGTAAAACCGGTCAAAAAGGAAAATCTGGAAAAGCTTTTGGAAAAAGTCAGAGAAAAAATATTCAGCAGCGATGCACTGATCCTGCAGCATGGTGGGATTACAGAGAAAATTGCAAACAGCCAGATCCGGTATCTGGAGAGCAATGCGCATCAATTGCTGATACATACGATATCCGGAGAAATCTCGGTATATGAGAAGCTGGATGTCTATGAAAAAAAGCTGCACAAGGACTTTTTACGGGTACATAAAAGTTTTTTAGTGAATATGCAGTATATCCGCAGGATTGAGATGAAGGAGGTTACCATGCAGGACGGGACGGTACTTCCTGTCAGCAAGACCAGATACAGTGCGTCCAGAGATAAATATTTTCGCTATATGAGGGAAATGCTATGATATGTTATATGATGTGTATTCTGTTGTGGATTGCTTATCTGTGGCTGGATTGTATGGTGGTGGGGTATGCATTTGAGCCGCGTAAGGATAATGTCAGACAGGAAGGCATCATCCTGGGTCTGATGGCAGCACAGCTGCCGGCAGCGGCAGTGAAATTTTTGTTTAATGATTATGTGATGGTCCGTTATGGTGCTATGTTGGCAATCGGTATCATCACAGTGGTATATGCAGCTATATTTCTGAAGGGAACCTTCGGACAGAAGGTTCTGTTTATGGTATGTGAATATCTGATAGCAATGCTTGCGGAAATGCTCAGTATCGGTATTTTGAACAAGTATATGGAGCAAAAGCCACAATTGTCTTATTATACACCGACAATGGTATTGCTGTTATCGGTAGTATTGTCTGTGACAGCCATATTTTTCCTGGTTTTTCTGGTCGTATGGAAGAAAATTGTCGAAAAAGAATCATTTGATGTCAGTATTATTATTGTGTTCAGCGTATTTCCTGTCAGCCAGTTGCTTATGATCACTGCGATCAATGAGCAGGCATTCCGGAATATGACGCTGTATACCGGGTGGATACTGGCAGCAGCCATACTGGGTTCCGTTGCAGACGGTGTGCTGTTGTATACCCTGCTCAGGCAGCAGCAGCTGCAGGAGCTGAAGCTTCGCCTCAGCGAGGTACAGAGTACCTGGGAGATGGCAAGGAATCACTATCATGAGATTGAGACCAGGCGGGAAGAATTCGCCAAGATCCGGCATGACATGCGCAACCAGCAGATGGTACTGCAGGAGCTGTTGCATCAAGGGGAATATGAGAAGGCGGAAAAAATGCTGGAGACATTGACCGATACGGTGGCGGCTACAACGGAATACATCTATTGCGGTGATCCGGTATTTAATGCCATCATGGGAGAGACAGAGAGAGCCTGCCGGGAGCACAAGATAGACTTCCAGTATGATCTGGAGATTCCTCAAAAACTGAAACTGGATCCGGTGGCTGTTTGTAGTATTCTGTCAAATCTGACCAGAAATGCTGTGGCAGCAGCGGAAATGACTGAGAGAGCAGAAGCGTTTCTAACTGTAAAGGCAGCGGTAAAAGGAGACTATCTGCATATCTGCGTGGAAAACAGCAGAACAAAGAAAGCTCCCAAAAAGACAGAAAGAAAAGGCTATGGTCTGGAGATCCTGCGTGACCTGGTGGAACGCAATCACGGACAGATCGATATCCAGCCGGGCGAAGGAAGTTTCCGGGTGGATATTACCGTAGAGAATTTTTGACTCTCTGTATTATATTTTGCTGCCACTGATATAATAG
This sequence comes from uncultured Lachnospiraceae bacterium, assembly GCA_945929965.1. Taxonomy (GTDB): domain Bacteria; phylum Bacillota; class Clostridia; order Lachnospirales; family Lachnospiraceae; genus Acetatifactor. Next base: position 9,469 of record CAMEOT010000045.1, on the reverse strand, counting down.
CGTTCCTTTGTCACGGTCTCGGGAACCGGGATGTTGCCATTTTGTAGCTTACGGGTCAATACATCCAGGTGATGCAGTCCCTGTGCCACCTTGATCTTGCGGCGGTCTAAAAGCTCGCTGTACAACGGATTCTGTGCAAGAGTATTGCAGATATCCTCCGGGAACGGGCAATAGGTGAACATGATCTGACGGGCCACTTTGTTCAGTCTCGGGGATCCGGCACCTTCGAATAATACCCAGATCATATAATCTCTTACGAACATTTCTTTGAAGCTGTTCTTGGCACGCTGTAAGCTGGATTTCACTTTTTCCTTGGCTTCGGTGCTCAGATCATGGTTCTTACGGTAGAACTGAATGTAATCGAAATATTCGCTGGTCAGGGAACTTACGGAGACATCGTTCCAACGGTTGCCCTGGACTCTCTTGCACAGCTCCCAGCGGAATTCTCCGGTGAGGTGGGTGAAAGTAGTCTTCAGATCCTCCATGTGGAAAATGGAGAATACCATACGTCCCGGACTGTTCCGGCGTTTACCTTCGATCTCCTGCCACATGACACCGCGGATGCCGACATTCGGCATGAGGATGATATCCGGCAGATATTCTAAATGTACCGTTTCCTTGCCCATGACATCTAAGTGCGCCATATCCAGACTTTCCCGGTAGAAAGCGGTGTAATCTACCAGACGGATCTCTTCGAGAACCTGCGACACGCGGGATACGGTGACATAGGAGCTTTCCAGATCTTTCAGCACATCATCCGCACAGAACAGTGGACAGAATGTGGTGATCCGTCCGAAGGTGATCTTGTTGACCTGGGGGAACATATTCTTAAGCTCGTAATTGACCTTTGCCATAGCATTGTTCTCCAGGGCTTTCAACTCCGCATCGGTAATGTTACCGCCTACTTTCTGCTTGTGGATATAATCGGAGTAATCCTGGTCAAATTCGTTCCGGCTGGGGGATTTCTGCCCGCGAAAGATCGCCATCAGCCAGTCATAAAAAGTGTAGACTCCGGCAGCACTGTGGTCGGTCATGGCTTCCGCCAGACGATACAGGGTCACTGCATTTTTCAGACCTGCCAGTTCCTCATCCACATAGCCGAAATATAAAAACATCCGCACCGGCATGGGAATGTCCGGCTGCTCCAGTGTCTGGGTGAACAGGAGCGAATACAGCAGATAGAATTCTTCGGTCAGCTGCCTGCGAAGCAGTGCAATTTCCTGATCCTGGGAATTGCGGTCGGAGAGCAGCTTATAAGCATGCACATGCTGGCGGAAGCTGGATACGGTATCTAAGTCTGATCCGGCATATTCTAAGATCGTGTTCAGGGATCCGGCGAGCTTGCCTAAGATCTCGGAGTCTTCGCCATCTGCTGCGTCAGAGGAATCCGCAGATTCCATGAGATCTAAGCTGCTTCGGAAGCTTTGGGATCTGGAGGCGAACAGATCCTGATCGATATACGACAGATTCCCTGCCTTAGAGAGCATATGGTGAATCCGGTCATAGACGATCTTACTGTCTTCATTGTCCTGTCCCAGTTTATAATAAAGTGAAGTATAGAAATCAAACAGATCGTTGCCGGATTCCCGGAAATAAAAAGAGCCCACCTGCTGTAAATAATGGAACTGTTCCTCCAGACTCTGATAGGTACGCCTGAAGTCCAGGCTTCCCTTACGCAGCATGCCAATGGAAAGATCCGCTTCCTGCACCATGATCCGATAGTTGTCGGAAGCCAGAATACGGCTTAAGCCCATGTAATATCCGTTCAGCCAGATATCCGGAGAATCGTCCCCGAGGAAGGCATTCAGTTCATCGAAATGCTCCAGGGAGCGTGCCGGCAGACGGTAACGGTCACACAGGGTGTTGTAAATGGCAATGTCATCGGTCAGCGTGCGATAGAGCTCACTGCAGTTTAACTCAGAGATAGAGCTGCGGTTTAACAGAATGTTGATCTGCCGGAAGCATGACAATAAAAAAAGCCTTGCCACATCAGGGTGCTTCTGCAGAACATCATTCAGAGAATCCAGACTGGTCAGGGGATAGGTGAGGATCGTGGTATCCTCCACAGTCTCATAGCTGAGCAGATGGATCTCGGAGCAGATCTCGCAGATACCGATCACGTCACCCTTGCCCAGCGGATAAGAGCCGCCGGGGTAAGATACGTTTACCTTACCGTTCGTGATCAGATGCAGTGCGGTCATAGGCTGCCCGTAGCTATATATCGTTTTACCTTTCTCCAGTACAATTCCAGCCATTCCATTACCTCGTCTTAATTCGTAATCCTTATAATAATCGATTATACACCATAATAGCAGCAATTTTCTACTGTACTTTTGATAGAAATGTGATAAAATAAAACTACATATGTGTCACTTTTACATCGGTATGTGAAAAAAGTGATGTTTTCGGCAGAAAACGGTACATGGAAAGGTATGTTGGGGTTATGGAACAGAGCATTGAATACAGAGAGCAGTTGCTGGAATCTTATAAGCAGGCGGTGAGACCGTTACTTCCTTATCTGCCGTGGCTTGAGCAGAATGCGGGTAAGAGAGCCAGTTCCATATACAGTGGGCAGGATATCGGAGTCAATTCCGTGTCATTCCCGGTATATGACGGAACGCTTTTGAACTTCGTGCGGGAAGCCGGGAAGAGCCCTCTGATGGATCGTAATTATGCGTATGTATATACCAGACATCGGATCCGTACCCATCAGGACGAACGGGATATTATTAAAAAAGCCGGCTGGAAAGAATGGGACATCTTAAGGGGCATTCTGTCGAAGTATGTCTTAGGCGGCAGAACCAAGGGGAATCTGTGGAGTGAAGCGGTATCGGAGCAGATTTTTTACCTGGTCATAAGACAGATGCAGGAAATTATAGAATTTTGGGATAAATCACCGGAAAACGGTAAGATCTGAGAGGGGAAAGGCAGGACAAGGTTCATGGGAGAAAAATCAGTACAGAAAAAGCGGTACATTGTAGAGAAAGCCAGAGACGTGTTTATGGAGAAAGGCTTTAAAAAAGTGACAATGAAGGATATCGTGGAAGCCTGCGATATCAGCCGTGGAGGTCTCTATCTGTATTTTGAGAATACAAGTCAGATTTTTATGGAAGTGCTCCGCATGGAGAGTGAGGAAGCTGATGATGTATTTTCCGACAGCATTACGGAGGATGCCACCGCTGCGGATATTCTGCTTTTGTTTTTAAAGGAGCAGAAAAAGGAGCTTCTCCGCAAAAAAAATACTCTGACACAGGCAACCTATGAATTCTATTTTGAAAACGATCTGCCCAAGCGGGATAACATTCTGAAGAAGCAGTTTGATTCCGCAGTGAAGATCATAGAGAAACTGATCGAAGCAGGTGTGGACAACGGTGAATTTTTGTGTGAGGACTGCGAAGGAACCGCGAGAAATATCATGTTTGTCCTGGAAGGCCTGAAGATCTCGGCGCAGACCATCGGTGTGACAGCGGAGGCAGTGGATCGTGAGATCCTGTATCTGTTACGTGGATTAGGTGTGGAAGAAGAATAAGCAGACAACGGTTGATGATGCTTCAGGGAACGTTTCCTGGAGCATTTTCGCTGTAAAGGAAGGTAAGCAGAGAGGTAAGTTATGATAGAATCGATCATCAGTATGGAACTTCCGGCAGGAGAACATCTGGCGGTTCGCAGGAACCGGATCTGCCCGGAGACAGAGACGAAGGGATGCAGGCGGATCAGCCTGGTCTCCGGCATCCACGGAGATGAACTGGAAGGGCAGTATATCTGTTATGAGACGGCGAGAAGAGTAAAGGAGCACCCGGAATATCTGAAGGGTATCGTGGACATCTATCCGGCACTGAATCCGCTAGGGATAGATATGGCGAGCCGCACGGTGCCGAGACTGGATATGGACATGAACCGCATGTTCCCGGGAGATGCATCGGGAGATATGATGGAGCGGGTCACGGCAGCCGTGGTGGATTCCATCATCGGATCGGATATCTGTATTGATCTGCATGCCAGTGATATTTTCGTACGGGAGATCCCCCAGGTACGACTCAGCGAAGATTTCGCCGAGGCACTGCTTCCCTATGCGAAAATGACCAACGCCGATATGATCTGGATGAATGCCACTGCCACGGTGCACGAATCCACCCTGGCACATTCCCTGAATCTGCTGGGCGTTCCCACACTGGTACTGGAAATGGGACAGGGACATGATATTCACAGATCCTTCGGTAATCAGATCGTGGACGGTATTTTCCGCATCATGAGCGAGATGGGCATCTGGGAGGGACCGGAGCCTGTAGTGCAGGAGCCTGCGGTATCCAGTGACGGCGAGGTGGAATTTATCCGCAGCGCGGTGGACGGTGTGTTCCTGCCGTTAATCGAGCACAACCATTATGTGAAAAAGGGAGATCTGATCGGGGAAGTCGTGGATCCTTTTGAGGGCACGGTAAAGCAGCAGATCCGCACTGAAAGGGGAGGACTTCTGTTTACCCTGCGAGCATACCCGGTGGTCTATGAAGGAGACCTGCTGGCGAGAATCCTGACGGAGTGAGAAAATTATGTTTGAAAGAGATATTTATACCATACATTCGACTTACAGAGAAGATATGCATATCAAAGGCTTCCAGTTCGGTAAGGGGGAAAAATCCGCCTGCATCGTGGGAGCGGCGAGAGGTAACGAGATCCAGCAGATGTATATCTGTTCCCAACTGGTAAAGACATTACGGGAACTGGAAAATAACGGATGCATCAGTGCCGGGAAACAGATCCTGGTGATCCCCACCATCAATGCCTATTCTGTGAACATCAGCCGACGCTTTTTCGGTGTCAAGGAAGCGGATATCAACCGGAGTTTCCCGGGGAATGATTATGGGGAACCGGCGGATCGCCTGACCAACGCACTGCTTACGGAGATCAGAGATTACGTATACGGCATCCAGTTCACGTCCTTTTACAGACCGGGAGAGTTCGTGCCCCATGTGCGTATGATGGAGACGGGATATCAGAACGCCTCCCTGGCAAATCTCTTTGGACTGCCCTATGTGGTTGTGAGAAAACCGGTGCCCATTGATACCAAGACCCTGAATTACAACTGGCAGGATGAGATGACGGCAGCTTTTTCCGTCTATACGAACCAGAACAACCAGATTGATGAGGTCAGTGCAAGGCAGGCAGTAGCAGCGGTCTTACGATTCTTAAAGCGGATGGGACTGATCCGGTACGAGAGCCATTCCGGCTATATCAGTCATGTATTATATGAAAAGGACTTAAGCGATGTACATACGAACCGGGCGGGAATTTTCCGGGGAAAGGTACATGCGGGAGATGATGTACGCTACGGCAATGAGATGGCAGAGATCATAGATCCTTACGACGGATCTGTGCGGGAGACCATTCTGGCACCCACCGACGGCATCGTATTTTTTGCCCACACGGAGGCCCTGATCAGTGAGAAGGATATTGCCTATCGGCTGATCCACAGACTGCACGAATGACGAACCGTTCAAAAAGGCAGGTAAAATCGATCTAAATTTGTTGTTTTCTGCTATTGTGGGAAAAAAGCTATAATGGTATGATACTATTCAGAGTCATGTTAATTAAAAACTTTATCGGAGGAGAGACATGAGCAACGTAAGACGTATCTATGTAGAGAAAAAGGAGCCTTATGCTGTCAAGGCAAAAGAGCTGCACGACGAACTGAAAAATTATCTGGGCATCGATGTGGCGAAGGTTCGCGAATTTATCCGCTATGATGTGGAGAATATTTCGGATGAGGTATTTGCAAGAGCCTGCAAGACCGTATTTTCCGAGCCTCCCGTAGATGATCTGTATGAGGAGACGATTGAGATCCCTGCGGACGCAAAAGTATTTTCCGTAGAGTTCCTTCCCGGACAGTTCGATCAGAGAGCGGATTCTGCAGTGCAGTGCGTGAAGTTCTTAAAAGAGGACGAGGAACCTGTGATCCGCACCGCTGTGACCTATATGATCGAAGGACAGGTGTCCGACGAAGAATTTTCCAAGATCAAATCTTACTGTATCAACCCTGTGGATTCCAGAGAGACCGACATGGAGAAGCCGGATACTCTGATCACGGTGTATGATGATCCTGCTGATGTTGCTATTTTCGACGGCTTCAGAGATATGGATGAGAGCAGCTTAAAGGCGCTGTACGAATCTCTGGGACTGGCCATGACATTCAAAGATTTTAAACATATCCAGAATTATTTCCACGATGATGAGAAAAGAGATCCTTCCATGACGGAGATTCGTGTACTGGATACCTATTGGTCCGATCACTGCCGCCACACCACCTTTTCCACCGAACTGACCGACGTGGAATTCGGTGAGGGCTATTATCGTTCTCCCTTAGAGACCACTTACCAGAGCTATCTGGATACCAGAGAAGAGATCTTCAAGGGCAGAGAGGACAAGTTCGTCTGCCTCATGGATCTGGCCCTGATGGCAATGCGGAAGCTGAAAAAAGACGGCAAGCTGGATGATATGGAAGAATCCGATGAGATCAATGCCTGCTCCGTAGTGGTTCCCGTGGAGATGGATTACGGCGACCACAGAGAGACCGAGGAGTGGCTGGTATTTTTCAAGAATGAGACCCACAACCATCCTACAGAGATCGAGCCTTTCGGTGGCGCAGCTACCTGTCTGGGCGGAGCTATCCGTGATCCTCTGTCCGGTCGTGGCTATGTATATCAGGCAATGCGTGTCACCGGTGCGGCGGATCCTACTGTTCCCGTATCCGAGACTCTGCATGGTAAGCTGTCCCAGAAAAAGCTGGTAAGAGGTGCAGCCAGTGGTTATTCCTCCTATGGTAACCAGATCGGTCTGGCTACCGGATTTGTAAAAGAGATCTATCATCCCTCTTACGTGGCAAAGCGTATGGAGATCGGTGCTGTTATGGGTGCAGCTCCCCGTAAAAATGTTATCCGTGAGACCTCCGATCCCGGTGATATTATCATCCTGTTGGGCGGACGTACCGGACGTGACGGCTGCGGCGGTGCTACCGGATCCTCCAAGGTACATACCGATACTTCCATCGAGACCTGCGGTGCTGAGGTACAGAAAGGTAATGCACCTACCGAGCGTAAGATCCAGAGACTGTTTCGTCGTGAGGAAGTCAGCCGTCTGATCAAAAAATGTAACGATTTCGGTGCCGGCGGTGTGTCCGTTGCCATCGGTGAGCTGGCAGACGGTCTGACCGTAGATCTGGACAAGGTGCCCAAAAAGTACGCCGGACTGGACGGCACGGAACTTGCCATCTCTGAGTCTCAGGAGCGTATGGCAGTGGTTGTAGATCCTAAGGATGTGGATACTTTCTTAGGTTATGCCAAGGAAGAAAACTTAGAGGCTGTTCCCGTGGCAGTGGTTACCGAGGAGCCGAGACTGGTACTGAACTGGAGAGGCAAGCCTATCGTAGACCTGAAGAGAGCTTTCTTAGATACCAACGGTGCGCACCAGGAGACAAAAGTAAAAGTAGATATTCCTTCCGAAGAAGAGAATTATTTCGATAAATGGGCTGTTCCCGCAGTAGGCGAGAAGCTGGAAGAGGGCGACGTGAAGGGGGCCTGGGTGGCACTGCTTAACGATCTCAACGTATGTTCCCAGAAGGGGCTGGTGGAGATGTTTGACTCCTCCATCGGTGCCGGCAGTGTACTGATGCCTTACGGCGGAAAATATCAGCTGACTGAGACCCAGACCATGGTAGCCAAGCTGCCCGTACTGGAAGGCAAGACCGATACCGTGACCATGATGAGCTACGGCTTCGATCCTTACTTGTCCTCCTGGAGCCCTTATCATGGAGCTGTCTATGCAGTGACAGAGTCCATGGCGAAGATCGTGGCTTCCGGCGGTGATTTCAGTAAGATCCGCTTCACCTTCCAGGAGTACTTCCGCAGAATGACCGGTGATCCCGAGCGTTGGAGCCAGCCTTTCGCAGCGCTCTTAGGTGCTTACGATGCACAGATCGGTTTTGGCCTGCCCTCCATCGGCGGTAAGGACAGTATGTCCGGTACCTTCAATGACATTGATGTACCGCCCACACTGGTATCTTTTGCAGTGGATGTGGCAAAATCCGGTGATATCGTTACTCCGGAACTGAAGACACCCGGCAACAAGCTGGTGCGCTTCTCCATTGACAAAGACGATTTCGACATTCCCATGTATGAGAATGTGGCAGAATTATATGGCAAGATTCACGATCTGACCGAGAACGGCACCATCGTATCCGCATATGCTTTGGATTCCAAGGGTGTGGCAGCAGCTGTATCCAAGATGGCATTCGGTAACAAGCTGGGTGTGAAGATCGATGATGAGGTCACCACAGACGACCTGTTCGACAACGGACTGGGCGATATCCTGGCAGAGATTCCCGCAGACAAACTGCCTGCACTGGAAGAGAAGGAACTGGATTACACTGTCATAGGTACCGTGACCGAGGAACCTGCATTCGTATACGGTGATGCGAAGATCACCATGGATGAGGCACTTGCTTCCTGGACCTCCAAGTTAGAGAAGGTATTCCCTACCAAGGCAGTGAAGGGTACCGAGGCAGTGGCAAGTGATGTCTACAAGGCAGACAGTATTTATGTATGTAAACACAAGGTTGCAAAGCCTACCGTATTCATTCCGGTATTCCCCGGAACCAACTGTGAGTACGACAGCACCAAGGCATTTGAGCGTGCCGGAGCCCATGTGGAGACAAGAGTATTCCGCAATCTGACCGCAGAGGATATCCGTGAATCCGTAGAGGAATTCGAGAAGTCCATCGCACAGGCGCAGATCATCATGTTCCCCGGTGGATTCTCCGCAGGTGATGAGCCTGACGGCAGCGCAAAATTCTTCGCAACCGCATTCCAGAATGCGAAGCTGAAGGAAGCTGTCATGAAGCTGTTAAATGAGAGAGACGGTCTGGCATTGGGAATCTGTAACGGATTCCAGGCACTGATCAAGCTGGGGCTGGTTCCTTACGGCGAGATTACCGGTCAGAAGGAGGATTCTCCTACCCTGACCTTCAACACCATCAACCGTCATATATCCAAGATGGTATACACCAAGGTTGTATCCAACAAGTCTCCCTGGTTACAAGGAGCTGTGCTTGGTGCCACCTACTGCAATCCCGCATCTCACGGTGAGGGACGTTTCGTAGCACCGAAGGAGTGGATCGACAAGCTCTTCGCAAACGGACAGGTTGCTACCCAGTACGCTGACCAGAACGGCAACGTATCCATGGATGAGGAGTACAACATCAACGGCTCTTACTGTGCAATCGAGGGTATCACATCTCCCGACGGCAGATGCTTCGGTAAGATGGCACATTCCGAGAGAAGAGATACTGCGGTAGCTATGAATATCTATGGCGAGCAGGATATGAAGATTTTTGAGTCCGGCGTGCAGTATTTTAAATAAATTGAAAGTTACGAGCCATGCAAAAATAGAACGGAATACCTCGGTGGGAGCTTGCTCACAC
>CAMEOT010000044.1 GCA_945929965.1 uncultured Lachnospiraceae bacterium | reverse complement strand
GGCTTGACCAAAGGTTTTGGATAGGAAAAAGGATGTAAGTTAGGATATAAGAGATAGAGATTTCAGTGTTCGGTTTTGAAGGAATAAACAGAATCATAGGTAAGAACGATAGCATTTCGCTATCGTTTTTTTATTCTTTAATTTCAGATAATTGTTTCTTTTTTAGAAAAATATGTTATAATTAATGAAGAACGTAGTAAAAGTTTGCAAGGCGGACTTTTGAAAATATACGAAATACAGGAAAATGCAGTGAGAAGGTTATAGGAGTAAGTATGGATACTAAGATTTTACTTGAAAACGGAACAAACGAATTAGAAATTCTGGAATTTACCCTGGCTGGGAATTCTTACGGAATCAATGTTGCTAAGATCAAAGAGATCATTACCTACCAGCCGGTGACACCGGTTCCTAATTCACATCCCAGTATCGAGGGTATTTTTATGCCGAGAGATACGATGATTACTGCCATTGATCTGAAGAATTGTCTGGGACGCGGAGAATCCGAGAAAAAGGGTCTGTTCATCGTTACCAATTTCAACAAACTGGATATCGCATTTCATGTAGAGACGGTGCTTGGCATTCACAGAGTCAGCTGGAGAGATATCATTAAGCCGGATATCACGATTTCCGCAGCAGACGAGAGCGTCGCTACCGGTATTATTAAGAAGAATGACAAGCTGATCATCATTTTGGATTTCGAGAAGATCGTATCGGATATCAATCCTGAAACAGGACTTAAGATGTCTGAACTGAATGAACTTGGTGAGCGTATCAGAAGTTCTGTTCCCATCCTGATTGCAGAGGATTCACCATTGCTGAATAAGTTGATCGTTGACTCCTTAAAAGCAGCCGGTTATGTGAACCTGATTCATACAGAGAACGGTCAGCAGGCATACGATGTGATCACACAGTGTAAGGAAGACGGAACACTGGATCAGCATGTTCGTTGTATCATTACGGATATTGAGATGCCTGAGATGGACGGACACAGATTGACCAAGCTGGTTAAAACAGACGATGCAACCAAGGATATTCCCATAATTATTTTCTCTTCTCTTGTAAATGACGATATGAAGAGAAAGGGAGAGGCATTGGGAGCAGATGCACAGCTCTCCAAGCCGGAGATCGGCAACTTGGTAAGAATCGTAGATGAACTGGTTGCAGAGAGACATTTGGACAGATAAGGCATTTAGAAAGCAAAAAGGCTGGGATAGTCCCAGCCTTTTCTTATAATATCGGGGTAATGGTATGGATGACAGAATGAAAGAGATCCTTCAGAAAATAGAAGAAGCGGAATATGTATTAGTAGGTCTGGGACAGGCGTTTGATATGGAAAATCTCCTGGAGGCTAATCCGGAGTACGGAAAAGTGTGGGAACAATTGCAGGAAAATAATGCGCCATGGCTTTTGCCCTATGTTGAAGAGCGGTTCCGGATACAATATCTGAACAAAATGGAAGAGGAGATCCGGCAGGGACTTAACAATCTGGCTTCTGTGTTGGAGAAAAAGAGTTATTTTGTGGTATCGTCTTCCACCAGTCCGATACCGGCACAGATCCCCTGGAAAAAAATGCTCCTAAAAAAGGAAAGATATGTATCTCCCTGCGGAGATTTTAGAAAAAAACAATGTCTGGACGGATGTGAGGAAGGAATTACGGAAGTTACGGAAACGGACAGAGAGAATCTACGGCACTGCTATGAAGAATTGCGTGCAGGGAAGTTTTTAGCTCCAAATCTTGGAAAATGCCCAAAATGCGGGAAGAACATGATCCTCAATAATGTGTATGCTGCAAAATATGATGAAAAGGGTTACCTGGAGAACTGGATCACCTACCAGACGTGGTTGCAGAATACCCTGAATCATAAACTGGTACTGTTAGAGATCGGAGAAGGGAATCGTTTTCCCTCTATTATAAAGAATCCTTTCCAGAGAATAGCATTATTTCAGCAAAAAGCAGATCTGTATTGCATTGATGGGGAACAAAATCCCATTGCCTGGCTGCTTAGCCTGTGTTAAACTTAACCTGCTAGTAACTTGTGAGAAATCGGAGGAATGACGGATGCCTTCACAGGAGGAATACCTGGATAATTTATTAAAGGGAATTGAAAACGCAGAGACCACGGAAAGCGTAGAAGAGAGAAATAAGCCGGAATCGGAAGAGCAGGACGTACCGCAGATCGATATGAGTGATATGGACGATCTGCTGCAGTCCGCATTGAATGCACAAAAGGAAGATGCGGTGAAAGATGCGGTGCAAGATACGGTGCAAGATACGGCTTCGGAGAATATGGTAATTCACCCGGAAGAGACAGCATCTATGTCAGAGGATGAGATCGACCGTCTGCTGCAGCAGAACAGAGAACATGCAGAGGAGGCACCGAAGCAGGAGAATACCGATTCCAACGATGATCTGATCAGGATGTTGGAGAGCGCGGACGAAGAAGGACTGTCCAATCTGCTGGATCAGGTAAGTCCACAGCCTGCCGGAGATACTGCAGACGAAGTGGCAACGGAAGAGCAGAAAAAGGGCAAACGAGGTCGCAGAAAGAAAACTCCGGGATTTTTTGACAGATTTAAGAAAAAATCGAAGGAAGAGCCGACAGAAACTACTGAAACAACAGAACCGGTAGATTCGTGGGATCCTATAACAACCACAGATCCTGTGGAGGAAAATTCCGTATCGGAAGCAGCTGACACGGAGACAACCGCTACTTCTGATGATGAACTGGATGCTTTGCTTGCCGGAGCATTTCCGGGACAACAGGACAGTGCGGAAGGAAGCAACGCAGAGACCGAGTCTTCAGACATTATGGATATACTGAAAGCAGCCGGCGCGGATATTGCAGAAGATGCGGAACAGAAGAAAGAGAAAAAGGGATTTTTCGCCAAATTGCTCGACTTGTTCACCGAAGAGGATGAGGAGGAAGAAGAGAGCGACCAGCTAAAGCTGTCCGATGAGAATAAGCAGATCCTCGAAGAGATGGACAAGAACGGCAAGAACGGTAAAAAGAAAGAGAAAAAGCAGAAAAAAGAGAAAAAGCCGAAGAAGGAAAAACAGCCGAAGAAGCCAAAAAAAGAAAAACCGAAAAAGGAAGCTGCACCGGCTGTACCCGAGAAAAAGCTTTCTCCGAAAAAAATCATTCCCATTGTGGTAGTATGTATCTCTCTGGGGGCAGTGATACTGATCGTAGGAAATTTCCTGACAGAATATATGTCTAAGAAAAGCGGCAGAGAAGCTTATTATGCGGGAGATTACCAAACCTGTTATCAGAATCTGTTCGGCAGAGAACTGAATGAGACCGAACAGGTCATGTACAGCAAATCCGAGAGCATTCTGACCATTCGGATGTGGCTTAGAGAATACGAAGTATTTGTAAATGAAGGTTCCGAACTGGAAGCGTTAGACAGCCTGCTGCAGGCGGTACATGACTATCCTTCCCTGCTAGATTATGCGACACAATGGAATGTGCAGGATGAGGTGACCTCTGCATTCGGAGAGATTCTTAATATTCTGTCAGAAAAATATCAGCTGAGTCAGGAAGAAGCGCAGGCGATAGCGGATATTTCGGATAATGTAGAATATACGAAGAACGTTATGCTGGTTCTGCAGAAGCTGGGACTGGGATCCTGGGAATTCCCCGATACCACCCAGACAGTGACGGCAGTTAACCCCGCACAGAACACGGAAAACTTACCGGAAGAATTGCCGGATCCGCTTCCGGAAGAAAAGGAGATACAGCAATGATCGCAGTTCTCGACTATGATGCTGGTAATATAAAGAGCGTAGAAAAGGCGTTGAATTTTTTAGGAGAAGAAGTAAAGATCACCAGAGACAGAGAGGAGATCCTGTCCGCAGACGGTGTGATCCTGCCGGGTGTGGGAGCCTTTGGTGATGCCATGGAGAAGCTCCATCAGTATGGACTGGTGGAGGTTATACGGGAAGTAGTGGACAGGAAGATCCCTTTTCTGGGAATCTGTCTGGGATTACAACTGATGTTCGAAAGCAGCGAAGAGACTCCGGGAGTGGAGGGACTGCATCTGTTAGACGGCAGGATTCGCAGGATTCCCGCGGCACCGGGACTGAAGATTCCCCACATCGGTTGGAATGACATTGCATTTCCGAACAGTGGGCGGCTTTTTCAGGGAATAGAGGAACATTCCTATGTGTATTTTGTACATTCCTATTATCTGGAGGCGGCAGATCCGTCTATCGTTACCGCTACCACGGAATACGGAACACTGATTCATGCATCTGTGGAGAAGGATAATATTTTTGCCTGCCAGTTTCATCCGGAGAAAAGCTCCGGCGTAGGTCTTAAGATCTTGCAGAATTTTATAAATGTCACGAAGGAATTCTGTGAGAAAAACGAGCAGGGAGGAAATTGATATGCATACGAAGAGAGTAATTCCCTGTCTGGATGTGAAGGATGGCAGAGTAGTAAAAGGTGTGAATTTTGTAAATTTCCGGGATGCCGGAGACCCTTCCGAGGTAGCGGCAGCCTATGACGCGGCCGGTGCGGATGAGGTCGTATTTTTGGATATTACGGCTTCCGCAGACAGTCGTGCCACACAGTTAGAGTGGGTGCGGAAGGTGGCGAGTAAGGTATTTATTCCTTTCACTGTAGGAGGAGGAATCCGTACTGTAGATGATTTCAAGGCAATTCTTCGTGAAGGTGCGGACAAAATCTCTGTGAATTCCGCAGCCATTATGAATCCCCGGCTTATCAGTGATGCGGCAGAGAAGTTCGGCAGCCAGTGTGTGGTGGTTGCCATTGATGCCAAAAAGCGTGCAGACGGCAGCGGCTGGAATATTTATAAAAACGGCGGTCGTGTGGACATGGGCATGGACGCTGTGGAATGGGCGAGAACCGCAGAGAAGATGGGCGCAGGAGAGATCCTGCTGACCAGTATGGACGGAGACGGAACGAAGGAAGGCTACGATCTGGCGCTGACCAGAGCCGTGGCGGAGAGTGTTAGTATCCCGGTCATTGCTTCCGGCGGTGCGGGACAACTGTCTCATTTCTATGATGCTCTGACGGAGGGAAAGGCAGAGGCAGTTCTGGCGGCATCTCTGTTCCATTACAAAGAATTAGAGATCCGACAGGTGAAGGAATACCTGCGAGAAAAAGGAATCAGTGTCCGTCTCTAAGGACGACAGGGAGGATTAGATTATGGCAATGATCACAAATGACTGGCTGACGGCTTTGGGCGGAGAATTTCATAAGCCCTATTACAGACAGCTTTTTGAATTTGTCAAAAATGAATATGATACCACCGTGGTATTTCCCCCGGCAGATGATATTTTCAATGCATTTCATCTGACCCCGTTAAGTAAGGTAAAAGTCGTGATCATAGGGCAGGATCCTTATCACAATGTGGGACAGGCACACGGTCTGTGCTTTTCTGTGAAACCGGATGTGGAGATTCCTCCTTCTTTAGTGAATATCTATCAGGAGCTACACGATGATTTGGGTTGCTATATTCCCAACAACGGCTATCTTGTAAAATGGGCCGAACAGGGTGTGCTGATGCTCAATACGGTGCTTACGGTGCGGGCCCACATGGCAAATTCCCACCATGGCAAAGGCTGGGAAGAATTCACCGATGCCGCCATCCGGGCGCTGAATGCGCAGGACCGTCCCATTGTGTTTATCCTGTGGGGCAGACCGGCACAGATGAAGAAATCTATGCTGAACAATCCCAATCACCTGATTCTGGAGGCACCGCATCCCAGTCCATTGTCTGCTTACCGCGGTTTCTTTGGCAGCAGACCATTCAGCAAGACCAACAACTTCCTGAAGGAACACGGCGTGGAGCCCATCGATTGGCAGATTGAAAACGTGTAAATTGAGAGTTACGAGCCATGCAAAGTCAAAACAGAAACAGCGATCTGGGAGCTTGCTCACAAGTCGCTGTTTTTGTTTTTGACTTTATACGGCGACAGCCGTCAATGAAATAAATGTGGAGCGTCCTTTGCGACACATTTATGAATTGGGGGCATGGCTCGTAACGTAGGGTTGCCGTAGACCCCACGAACGCCCACGGCGAA
The DNA here is from genome assembly GCA_945929965.1 of uncultured Lachnospiraceae bacterium. Taxonomy (GTDB): domain Bacteria; phylum Bacillota; class Clostridia; order Lachnospirales; family Lachnospiraceae; genus Acetatifactor. The sequence goes on along the minus strand of CAMEOT010000044.1, from coordinate 14,244 downwards.
CGGAACATCACGCCTTGATGTCGCGTCTCCGGGTGTGAATTTTCTACGAAAAGTGATATAGCGGTTCTAATCCGTACGGGCACGGCTCCAGTTGCCATCCATGGCAACGTCCGCCTGTCGCGAACGTCCTGTTCGCTCCACCCTGTCTTTCAGCACTTTTCAAGAAAATATCAACACCCTCCGACAGACATCGCGGCATGACATTCCATCCGCCGTGGGCGTTCTGTTTACTGATTCCGCTAAAATCCATTGAATAACAGAAAATAGTGGAATTAATGTTTTGTGAGCAAATAATTTCCTCCATAATTGCAGAAAAGATCTAAAACAGAGGAATTGCTTCTTCTATAGAACTTTTTTCTATTCAATTTCCACCATTTTCATTAGTTTAAGGCTGTTTTAGAGGAAACCAGTAGCCCCAATGCGAGCTACGGGGATTCGATAGCATTTCTTAACTAACTCTCAAGTTACTGACATCTTTTCTCAATAATCATTTCCCCTATTGACAAAACAAGGAATCCTTATTATAGTGTTCCTGTAAAGAACTACTAAAGGAGCATCTATGGAAGAAGCGGCAATCATAGAACAACTTACCCTGTTCGGACTGAGCAGGCAGGAGGCTGCGATCTATCTGTGCCTTCTTCAGAGTGAAGAACTGACCGGATATGAAGTGGCGAAGCTGACGGGGATCTCCCGGTCGAATGTATATAATGGCCTGGCATCTTTAGTGGAACATGGTGCCGCATATGTGATCGAAGGCAGTGCTTCTAAATATCTTGCGGTATCGTTAGAAGAGTACTGTGACAACAGACTTCGTTATCTGACGGGAGTGAGAAATGCACTGATCGCCGGCGGACCGAAGAAGTCCCTGCCTAGGGAAGGCTATATTACCATTGAAGGGTACGATCATATCTGTGACAGGCTCCGGCATATGCTGCAGGATGCACAGATGCGGATCTACTTTTCTGCCTGTGGAGAATTCCTCGAAGCATGGAAAACGGAGATTGCAGCGTTGGTGGCTGCCGGGAAAAAGGTAGTACTGATCTCGGAGGATAACAGAGAATTGTTTCCGGAAGATACAGAATTAAAGTCCGGGATCATAGAGTATCTCGTTCCGGAGCATTTCAGAGAGCCGGAGGAAGAGGAACAACGGTCAGATCAGATCCGTCTCATCATAGATTCCGAGTACATTCTCACCGGTACGGTGACAGGGAAGAGTGGTGATGCCTGTCTCTACAGCGGGCAGAAGAACTTTGTCAGAGTATTTAAGGACGCTATGCGTAATGAAATTGCCCTGATAAAAATTGCACAAAATAAGTAAAGCAAAAAGCACTTTATAAAAAGAAAGGGATAGAAAATGAGTATCAGAGTCGCAATTTTAGGTTATGGTAATTTAGGCAGAGGAATGGAATGTGCAGTAAAACAGAACGATGACATGGAGCTGGTGGCAGTATTCACCAGAAGAGATCCTTCCACAGTGAAGACATTAACAGATGTGAAAGTATACAACGCAGACCAGTTACTGTCCATGCAGGACAAGATCGATGTCCTGGTGCTGTGTGGAGGTTCCGCCACCGATCTGCCGAAACAGACTGCAGAGTATGCAAAATATTTTAATGTGGTAGACAGCTTTGATACCCATGCGAAGATCCCCGAGCATTTTGCACAGGTAGATGCTGCTGCTAAGGAAGGCGGCAAGGTGGCAATGATCTCCGTAGGCTGGGATCCCGGTATGTTCTCCTTAAACAGACTGTATGCCAATGCGATTTTAAGAGACGGCAGTGATTATACTTTCTGGGGCAAGGGTGTCAGCCAGGGACATTCCGACGCAATCCGCCGTATCCCCGGTGTTAAGGATGCCAAACAGTATACCATTCCCGTAGAAGCCGCACTGGAAGCTGTCAGAAACTGTGAAAATCCGGTATTGACCACCAGACAGAAGCACACCAGAGAGTGTTTCGTGGTAGCTAAGGAGGGCGCTGACAAGGCACAGATTGAAGAGCAGATCAAGACCATGCCCAACTATTTTGCAGATTATGATACCACCGTACATTTCATCACCGAGGAAGAGTTACAGAGAGACCATGCAGGCATTCCTCACGGCGGATTTGTATTGCGTACCGGCAAGACCGGCTTAAACGGTGAGCATGATCATGTGATTGAGTACAGTTTAAAGCTGGATTCCAACCCGGAGTTCACTTCCTGCGTACTGACTGCTTATGCAAGAGCAGCTTACCGCATGAATCAGGAAGGCCAGAAGGGCTGCAAGACTGTATTTGATGTGGCACCCGCATATTTAAGCACTTTGACTCCGGAAGAGATGAGAAGTACTTTATTGTAATAAATATAGACTTAGAGGAGATACTTATGGAAAAAAAGGCATTTGTTACCAAAGATATGATCGAAAAGATTGCAGAAAAATATCCTACACCGTTTCATATCTATGATGAAAAGGGAATCCGTGAGAATGCAAAAGCACTGAAAGAAGCATTTGCATGGAATAAGGGGTACAAGGAGTTTTTTGCAGTGAAGGCGACTCCCAACCCGTTTCTGATCAATATTTTGAGAGAATATGGCTGCGGATGTGACTGCTCTTCTCTGACAGAGCTGATGCTAAGCAATGCCATGGGTGTAAAGGGAGAGGATATTATGTTCTCCTCCAACGATACTCCGGCCCATGAATTTGAATATGCGGCAAAAATCGGTGCTACCATCAATCTGGACGACATCACGCATATCGATTTTTTGGAGAAGACCATCGGTTATTTGCCCAAGACCTTAAGCTGCCGTTACAATCCCGGCGGATATTTTTCCATCAGTAATAACATCATGGACAATCCGGGAGATGCCAAGTACGGCTTTACCACGGAGCAGATGTTCGAGGGATATAAGATCCTGAAGGCAAAGGGCGTGGAGAATTTTGGTATTCATTCCTTCCTTGCCAGCAATACGGTAACAAATGACTATTATCCCACACTGGCGAGAGAACTGTTCGAGCTTGCTGTCAAGCTGAAGGAAGAGACCGGCGCGCATATCACTTTCATCAATCTGTCCGGTGGTATCGGTATTCCTTACCGTCCGGATCAGGAGCCTAACGATATCCAGGCCATCGGCGAAGGCGTGCGTAAGGTATACGAGGAGGTTCTGGTACCTGCCGGTATGGGCGATGTTGCAATTTACACAGAGCTTGGCAGATACATGATGGCGCCTTACGGACATCTGGTGACCCAGGTGATTCATGAGAAGCATACCCACAAGGAATACATCGGTGTGGATGCCTGTGCCGTGAACCTGATGCGTCCTGCCATGTATGGAGCATACCATCATATTACCGTGCTGGGAAAGGAGAATGAGCCCTGCGACCATAAGTACGATGTGACAGGTTCCCTGTGCGAGAACAATGATAAGTTTGCCATCGATCGGATGCTGCCGAAGATCGACATCGGAGATTATATCGCTATCCACGACACCGGTGCACACGGTTTTGCCATGGGTTACAATTACAACGGTAAGTTGAAATCCGCAGAGCTTTTGCTGAAAGAGGACGGCAGCGTGGAACTGATCCGTCGTGCTGAGACACCGAAGGATTACTTTGCAACCTTTGACTGCTTCGACATATATAACAAGATTGACTTTGATGCATAACACTTAGCCATAGGAGGGCGATAGCCCGGAATGCAAATGGATGTTGCAATTTTGGGGAGTGCAGAGCACGGAGAAATCGTTTGTGCATAGTATATACTGGAGGATACAAAGCGATGAAATATCCGAAAAATATACAGCAGGGAGGGACCATCGGATTCGTGGCCCCTTCTTTTGGCTGTCAGATAGAACCTTATTACGGTGCATTTGGTAATGCACAGAAAAAGTTTCGTGAACTGGGATATCAACTACAGCTTGGCCCCAACTGTTACGCGGGAGAAGGCATCGGCATCAGCAATACGCCCGAAAAATGCGGACAGGAGCTGACGGACTATTATTGCAGTCCGGACAATGGCTGCCTGATCTCCTGCGGTGGCGGCGAACTGATGTGTGAGACCATGAGTCATGTGGATTTTGACCGTCTGCGGGCAGCAGATCCGAAGTGGTATCTGGGCTATTCCGACAATACCAACATGACCTACCTGCTGGCAACCATCTGCGATACCGCGTCCGTCTACGGTCCCTGCGCGGCGGCTTTCGGCATGGAGCCCTGGCATGCATCTTTAAAAGACACTTTCGGAATACTTACCGGAGAGACCAAAGAGGTGCACGGGTATGATAAATGGGAAAAAGAATCCCTGAAAAACGAAGAACAGCCTTTATTACCATATAACACCACAGAGCCCAGAGTGCTGAAAAATTATCTTGGCAGACAGGCAGCAGGAGAGGATCAGAAGATCTGCTTTTCCGGCAGATTATTAGGTGGCTGCATGGACTGTCTGGTGAATCTGTTGGGAACTCGGTTTGACAGGACGAAGGATTTTCTGGAAAAATATAAAGAGGACGGAATCATCTGGTTCTTAGAATCCTGTGATCTGAATGTTTTCGCTATCCGCAGAGCCATGTGGCAAATGGAGGAAGCAGGGTGGTTTCAGTATGTCAAAGGCTTCCTGATCGGCAGGCCCTTGTGTTTTGGACAGGAGATGATGGGACTGGATCAGTATCAGGCAATCCTCGCTGTGGCGGGAGAGAAGAATGTACCTGTGATCATGGACGTGGATCTGGGACATCTGGCACCGATGATGCCCATCGTCACCGGAAGCCTTGCGGAAGTAAGGGTATGTAACAATGATATTACCATTCGTTATGACTACCGGTAAAAACGTATAAATTTTCATAAATGGTATAGAAATAAAAAGGCTCATCCCGGGAGGAAGAGCCTTTTTGCGGTTGCGCGCCAGGGGCACGCTCTATTTCGTTGAAAACGATATTAGCAGCCGAAATTGAAGTAGCCGCAGAATGCATTCAACCACTGAGAACAGTTAATGAATCTGAAACACATACTTTCTTCCTCCTTTTCCTGTTGCATGGTGTCCGGTTACGTCTGTGTTAGCTAAGCACAAATGGATTGTAACAATTTTGTAACAATTTATCCATAGGAGATGATTGGCAAAAATGGAAAAAGCAGGAAATAAGATTCGAGTATAAAAAGGAAAAAAGAAAGCGCAGAATCATATTGATTCTGCGCTGACTGCCGGCAATGGGACTTGAACCCATACGGTGTTGCCACCAACAGATTTTGAGTCTGCCTCGTCTGCCATTCCGACACGCCGGCATTCAAACACTCACAACAGAAATTATTTTATCATAGATTAAATGGGTTGACAAGACTTTTTTTCCGGAATATGTATACTATTTTTCTAGTCTTTTTCCACAAGATGTTGTATAGTAGAAGTGTATGAGTATACAGGAGCGCAACCTGTTGAATGGTCCTTTGGGATATGGTGGAAGCATGAATTGCAAAGAATTTGAAAAAAATATTCCTGATTTTATTTCCGGGAAACTGGATTTTTTAACCCTGCAGGAATTCGGGGAGCATATGGAAAAATGTCCCGGCTGTAAGGAAGAACTGGTGATTCAGTTTTTGGTAACGGAAGGTATGCAGCGCCTGGAAGACGGTGATGCCTTTGACTTACAGAAGGAACTGGAAGTGCGTCTTTTGGAGGCAAAGCGCAAGATTAAATTTCATATGGCTTTTATGAAGACAGGAGCCGTGCTGGAAGTGCTGGCAGTGATCTTCCTGATGGGATTTTTAGGATGGATCATTTCTTAAATAAAGCAGGATAGGATAGAGAGATTATGAGTCAGAAACTGGTATTGATCGACGGACACAGCATATTGAACCGGGCTTTTTACGGAGTGCCGGATTTAAGTAACGCAGAAGGATTGCATACGAACGCTGTTTATGGCTTTTTAAATATTATGTTTAAGATCTTAGAGGAGGAAAAACCGGAGTACCTGGCGGTTGCTTTTGACGTCCATGCACCGACTTTCCGCCATCAGATGTACGAAGCCTACAAGGGGACGAGAAAGCCTATGCCCGAGGAACTGCGGGAGCAGGTGCCCGTCATGAAGGAAGTACTGAAGGCAATGCACATCACCATCATGGAGCAGGCGGGACTGGAAGCAGATGATATCTTAGGAACACTGGCGAAGAAAGCGGAGCAGGCAGGCATGGAAGTATCCTTAGTCTCCGGAGACAGAGACCTGCTGCAGATCGCCACGGATCATATCAAGATTCGTATTCCGAAGACGAAGCAGGGCAGAACGGAGATAGAGGATTATTATGCAACGGATGTAAAAGCCGCTTATCAGGTGACACCGTTACAGTTTATCGAACTGAAAGCGTTGATGGGAGATACTGCCGACAATATTCCCGGCGTGCCGAAGGTGGGAGAGAAGACTGCACAGTCGTTGATGGTGGAGTACGGCTCCTTAGACAATATTTATGCTCATGTGGAAGAGATCCCGAAAAAAAGTATCAGAGAATCCCTGATCGAGCATAAGGATCTGGCGGAGCTAAGCAAGACGCTGGCAACCATCAGGACGGACTGTGAATTACAGCTGGACTATGAACAGGCGAAAGCGGAAGGCTTTTATACCCCGGAAGCCTACACTCTGTGTAAACGCCTGGAATTCAAAAATCTGTTAGGAAGATTTGAAAAAGAGGCCGCTGCCAACGACAGCAAGATTGCAGAAAGTTTCCGGCAGATCGAAGACAAAGCGGAATTTTTAAAATATCTGAAAAAAGTAAAAAAACAGGAAGAGATCGGTCTGTGGCTGATCACGGAGCCTGCGGATGCGAATACGAAGAGGGAAGAACTCTTAGGAGTGGCACTGTCGGTGTCCGATGAGGAGACCGTATTTTACGCTCTGACCCATGAAAAGGAACCGGAAGGACAGTTGAGCCTGTTTGCGGAAACTGTGGAGCCGGTGGATGATACCGCGGAGATTACAGCTGCTTTACAGGAGCTTTCTGCAGGGGAGAACATACAGATCGCTACCTTTGATGTGAAGAGACAGTATGACTATTTAGACCGCAGCGGCACGAAGCAGTATGTTGATGTGCTGATCGCGGCATATCTGTTAAATCCTCTGAAAAATGATTATGATCTGGAAGCCATTGCTTCCGAGCATCTGGGCATTCTGATCCCCGGAAGAGCGGAAATATTCGGCAAGAGAGATTTCCGGACGCTTGTTTTAGAGGAGCCAGGGAAAGCCATGGAATATGCCTGCTACGGAGCCTATATCTCCCGTAAGAGCAAAAAGGTTCTGGAGGACAAGCTGGAGGCAGCAGGCATGAAGCGTCTCCTGGAAGAGATGGAGATGCCCCTTTCTCTGGTGCTGTACGACATGCAAAAAGAGGGTGTCGCGGTGAAGAGAGAGGAACTGAAAGCGTACGGTGATGCACTGGCAGCAAGGATCGAGGAACTGGAGGAGTCCATTCATGCGCAGGCGGGAACGGAATTTAACATCAATTCCCCCAAGCAGTTAGGAGAGGTATTGTTCGAGACCCTGCAGATCCCCGGTGGCAAAAAGACAAAGACCGGCTATTCCACAGCAGCGGATGTACTGGAGAAGCTGTCGGCGGATTACCCTATCGTCCGGGAGATTCTGGAGTACAGAGGCCTGACGAAATTAAAATCCACCTATGCGGACGGACTGGCTGCCTTCATCGAAGAGGACGGCAGGATCCATACGAATTTCAACCAGACCATTACCGCTACGGGGCGTATCAGTTCTACGGAGCCGAACTTACAGAACATTCCCATGCGTATGGAACTGGGCAGACAGATCCGCAAGGTATTTGTACCGAGGCAAGGCTACGAATTCATGGATGCAGACTATTCCCAGATCGAGCTTCGCGTGCTGGCGCATATGTCTGGGGATGAGCAGCTGATCGATGCCTACAGACAGGAAGAGGATATTCATAGGATCACGGCATCCAAGGTATTCCATACTCCTTTCGAGGAGGTCACGGATCTGCAACGCCGCAATGCCAAGGCAGTCAATTTTGGCATTGTCTACGGCATCAGCTCCTTTGGACTGAGTCAGGATCTAAGCATCAGCAAAAAGGAAGCTGCACAGTATATCGAACAGTATTTTGCCACTTATCCGAAGGTGAAGGAATTCATTGACAAACTGGTGGCGGATGCGAAGGAGAAGGGCTATACGGAGACCATGTTCGGCAGAAGACGCCCGATTCCCGAACTTTCTTCCTCGAATTTCATGCAGCGGTCCTTTGGGGAACGTGTGGCAATGAATGCACCCATTCAGGGAACAGCGGCGGACATTATCAAGATCGCCATGATCAAAGTATGGAAAGCATTGAAAGACGAAGGCTTAAAATCCCGTCTGATCCTGCAGGTGCACGATGAACTGTTGATCGAGACTGCGCAGGAAGAGGAAGCAAGAGTACGCAAGATCCTTACGGAAAATATGAAGTCTGCGGCAGATCTGGCAGTGACACTGGAGATTGATCTGCACACAGGAAGCAACTGGTATGAGGCGAAATAAATGCGTTTTATAGGAATCACCGGCGGCGTAGGTGCCGGGAAAACAGAAATCTTAAAATACATCGGACAACATTATAAATGTGAGATCTATCTGGCGGATGAGATCGGTCATAAGGTCAAGGAACCGGGAACCGAGGGGTACCGTGCACTGGTGGCACTTTTAGGAGAGGAAATCCTTGCAGCGGACGGACAGATCGATAAGCCTGCAATGGCAGCGAAAATTTTCGCAGATTCCGCATTATTGGAACAGGTCAATGCCATCATTCACCCGGCAGTGAAAAAATATCTGGCAGACCGGCTGGAGGAAGCGAAGACCCGGGGCGATGTGGAACTGTTTTTCGTGGAAGCGGCGCTTCTGATCGAGAGTGGATATGAGAAGATTGTGGATGAAATGTGGTATGTCTATGCCAGAGAGGATGTCCGCAGAAGGAGACTTTCTAAGAGCCGTGGCTATACCCCGGAGAAGATCGAGAGGATCATAACATCACAGCTTTCGGAGGAAGAATTCCGCAAGCACAGCGATTTTGTCATTGATAACAGTGACAGTCTGGAAGCTAGCTACAGACAGATCAGACAGAAACTGGAGGCGTATACATGGAGGGAGTAAAAGAAAAACAGGGACAGCTGGTATTCGGACTGGATATTGGTACGCGAAGCATCGTAGGTACGGTAGGATACTTAAATGGCGGGAAATTCCATGTGCTGGCGCAGCGCTCCAGGGAGCATGAGACCAGAGCCATGCTGGACGGACAGATTCATGACATCGGTAAGGTGGGAGAGACCATTTCCAGGGTGAAGGAACAGCTGGAAGAGGATCTTGGCAGAGAACTTACAGAAGTGTGTATCGCAGCTGCAGGTCGTGTGCTGCGCACTGTTACCACTTATGTGGAGCACAGCTTTGAGAGCGACCGGGAGATTACGCAGGAGGATGTGTATTCCCTGTGTACCATGGGGGTGGAAAAAGCATACGAAGAATTCCAAAACAGCAACACCGATACGGATATGAAGTTCTATTGCGTCGGTTATACTGCCATGCGTTATTATATGAACGGTTATCAGATGGGAAATCTGGAAGGACACAAGGCGAAAACCATAGCGGTGGATCTGATTGCTACCTTTTTGCCGGATGATGTGGTGGACGGTCTGTATAAGGCTGTGGAACTGGCGGGTCTGCATGTGGCGAATCTGACATTGGAGCCTATTGCGGCGATCCAGGTGGCAATTCCGGAGAAATTCCGTATGTTAAACATGGCACTGGTGGATGTGGGTGCGGGCACCAGCGATATTTCCATTACCAAAGAGGGAACGATCACGGCTTACGGCATGATCCCTGTAGCCGGTGACAGCCTGACGGATATTCTGGTGCAGCACTGTCTCGTGGAATTCGAGATGGCAGAGCAGATCAAGAGAAAATGCCGGACCCAGGAGACTATCGAATACGAAGACATCATGGGTCTGCCCCAGACGATCAAAGCGGACGAAGTGCTGGAACTGTTGGATTCCGAGATTGAACGGATGACGCAGCTGGTATCCGATACTATCAAGGAACTAAACGGTGACAAGCCGGTCAGTGCGGTGTTTGTCGTAGGCGGTGGCGGTATGGTACCCGGCTATACGGAGAAGCTGGCAGAGAAACTGGGTATTGTGAAAGAGCGAGTGGCGATCCGTGGACAGGAAGTCATGCAGTCCATCGTATTTGAACTGGAAAATGCCAGAAAAGATGCCATGATGGTGACCCCCATCGGTATCTGTTTAAGCTATTATGTGCAGAGCAATAATTTTATCTTCGTGGAATTCAACGGAGAGCGGGTAAAGCTCTATGATAACGGAAAATTGTCAGTGACGGATGCCGCCATGCAGATGCAGTTCCCCAACGATCAGCTGTTCCCCAGAAAAGGAGAAGCCCTGCTGTTTACGATCAATGGCAAAACACGGATGGTGCGGGGCGAGCAGGGAGAGGCAGCAGTGATCCGGGTCAACGGGAACGAAGCGGACATGTATACCCGGGTACATAACGGAGACCGTATCGTGGTCACTCCTTCCACCGAAGGAGAACCGGCAGTGCTGGAGATTGGAAAGCTTCCGGAACTGGGCGATGCCCTGCGGGTCTATGTGAACGGCAGACAGATCAGCCTGCCCAAGACAGCAGAAGTCAATGGACACAGAGAGAATGAATTTTACCGGATCAGACCAAACGACGATATACGGATTCAGAATTCCTATACGGTAAAAGAGATCGCGGAATTTCTGGATGTACCTCTGGGTGAGGATATTAAAGTCAACGACACAGCGGCGCGACCGGATACCAGGGTTTACGAGCATTTCACTGTAAGCTGGAATATGGAGAAGGCGCTTGCACAAGGAACTTATGCGGATCTGCCGGATGCGGACATGGAAGAGAATGCTCATAGAGAAGAGTCTGCTCATGGAGAAGTGTCTGTGATGCAGAATGCAGAGACTGTGGCAGGAGAAGCGGGAAAGAAGCAGGAAACAGAGAATGCGCGTGAAGGAGTATCCCTGATACAGAAGGCAGAGACTGTGGCAGGAGAAGCAGGAAAGGATCAGGAAACACAGACTGCGGCAGCAGATAGAACAGATGATGTGACGACACAGCTTCCGCATCCCCTGACTGTGATCGTAAATCATTCCCCTATCACGATGCGTGGAAAGGCACAATATGTATTTGTGGATGTGTTTGACTATATTGATTTTGACCTGGGAACTTCCGCATCCGCAGGCAGATCCATCGTGACGAACTTAAACGGTCGACCGGCACAGTACATGGAACCTCTGTCAGAGGGAGATGTGATCGAGATCTACTGGAAAAATATGAGATAAAAGATGTTAAGATAAAAGACGAAAGATAAAAGACGAAAGATAAAAGATGCAAGACAAAAGATATTAAGATTAAAGATATGTGCTAAGAAATAACAGCTATAAAATAGAAAAGAGATTAAGAAGTTATGAGATTATGTAGTATTGCCAGCGGCAGCAGCGGCAACTGTATTTATGTAGGATCGGAAGCCACGCATCTGCTGGTGGATGTGGGAATCAGTGGGAAAAAGGCGGAAGCAGGACTGAACAGTCTGGGACTGACCGGCCGAGATTTAGACGGTATCCTGGTGACCCACGAACATATGGATCATGTGGCTGGGTTAGGTGTCATGGCAAGAAAATACGATGTGCCCATCTATGCTACTCCCGGGACTTTGGAAGAAATTCAGAAGATGGGAAATCTTGGTAAGATCGATCCGGAACTGTTCCGTGAGGTGAAAGAAGATGTGAAACTGACCATCAAGGATCTGACCGTGAATCCCATGAAGATCTCCCACGATGCGGCACAGCCTGTGGGGTATCGCATTGCATATGGGAATAAAAAAGTCGGAATCTGTACGGATCTGGGCGTGTATAACGATTACACCGTAGAGTGCCTGAAGGGAATGGATGCGCTGCTCATAGAAGCCAATCACGATGTGAAGATGCTGCAGGTAGGTCCTTATCCTTATTATTTAAAACAGAGAATCTTAGGGGAGAGAGGGCACCTGTCCAATGAGAATTCCGGAAAGCTCCTTTGTCGTATTTTACATGATAAGTTACAGGCTATTGTGTTAGGGCATTTGAGCAAGGAAAATAATCTTCCTGAGCTGGCCTATGAGGCGGTCCGTATGGAGATCACCATGGGAGAGAATCCTTACCGGGCGGAGGACTTCCGGATGATGGTGGCGGACAGAAGTAATGTATCACCGGTCATCAATATTGCTTAACTACGTTTCAGCCCGCACCATTCGCAAAGTCGCGTTAGCATGCTTTTACGTCGCTTCGTGATTAACTTTGCTCATAGATTGGCGCTTAGTGCATGAACGTATTCGTTTACAAAATCGTGAAAGCTTGATTTGTGCGTCCGATATGCCCATAGGCGGAACTTAAGGTTGCAAAATGTAACAAAGTGTAGTTTAATAGATAAAAATATAGATAGAAATAATAGCATGAAATCATGCGGAAAATGAGGGCGATTATGAAAAAAACAATTATTACGGTAGTTGGTAAGGACACAGTAGGCATTATCGCAAAGGTATGTACCTATCTTGCGGAGAACGGCATCAATATCCTGGATATTTCCCAGACCATCGTGCAGGGATATTTCAATATGATGATGATCGTTGACACCAATCAGATGCAGAAGACTTCTGGTGACATGGCAGATGAACTGGCTGCTCTCGGAGAAGAGATCGGCGTAGTGATCAAATGTCAGAAGGAAGAGATTTTTGATAAGATGCATCGTATCTGATGCCCCACGATAAATAATAAAGACCCGAAGGGCAGAAGGAGCCGTAATGATCAATTTATATGAAGTAACAGAGACCAACAAAATGATCGAGGAAGAAAACCTGGATGTGCGTACTATCACACTGGGAATCAGTCTGTTAGACTGTATCGATTCCAATCTGGATAGATTAAACGAGAAAATTTACAATAAAATTTACGAAGCAGCCAAGGATCTGGTGAAGACCGGAGAGGAGATCTCCAGAGAATTTGGTATTCCTATTGTAAATAAGAGAATTTCCGTAACACCCATCGCGCTGATCGGCGGCGCCGCATGCCACACCATCGAGGATTTTGCAAGTATTGCAAAGACCCTGGATAAAGTAGCACATGAAGTGGGTGTGAATTTCCTTGGCGGATATTCTGCACTGGTAAGCAAGGGAATGACTCCGGCAGACGAACTGTTAATCCGTTCCATTCCTCTGGCTCTGTCCACCACAGAGCGTGTGTGCAGCTCCGTGAACCTGGGCTCTACCAAGACCGGCATCAATATGGATGCGGTCAAGCTCATGGGTGAGATGGTGAAGGAGACCGCCGAGTACACTAAGGAAGATGATTCCCTGGGCTGTGCAAAGCTGGTTGTATTCTGTAACGCACCGGATGACAACCCTTTTATGGCAGGTGCATTCCACGGTGTGACCGAAGCGGACAAGATCATCAATGTCGGTGTGAGCGGGCCCGGTGTTGTCAAGACTGCATTAGAGAAGGTACGCGGAGAGAATTTTGAGGTTCTCTGTGAGACCATTAAAAAGACCGCTTTCAAGGTAACCCGTGTGGGACAGCTGGTAGCACAGGAAGCATCCCGGATGTTAAATGTCCCTTTTGGAATCGTGGATCTGTCTCTGGCACCTACCCCGGCTATCGGCGACAGCGTAGCGGATATTCTCTGTGAGATCGGTCTGGAGCATGCAGGAGCACCCGGAACCACTGCAGCACTTGCTCTGTTAAATGATCAGGTGAAAAAGGGAGGTGTTATGGCATCCTCTTATGTCGGCGGATTAAGCGGAGCGTTCATTCCCGTCAGCGAAGATCAGGGAATGATCGATGCTGTCAATGCCGGAGCCCTCACCATCGAGAAGCTGGAAGCTATGACCTGTGTCTGCTCTGTAGGACTGGACATGATCGCCATCCCCGGAGACACCAAGGCAACCACCATCTCCGGTATCATTGCGGATGAGATGGCCATCGGTATGGTGAACCAGAAGACAACCGCCGTGAGAATCATCCCCGTCATCGGAAAAGGAGTGGGAGAGACCGTAGAATTCGGAGGCCTGCTGGGTTATGCACCGATCATGCCCGTGAATACCTTCTCCTGTGATGCTTTCGTCAACCGTGGTGGACGCATCCCTGCCCCCATCCACAGCTTTAAAAACTAAATTGAGAGTTAGTGAAGAAGCCACGAACGCCCACGGCGAACGGAACATCA
>CAMEOT010000043.1 GCA_945929965.1 uncultured Lachnospiraceae bacterium | reverse complement strand
GAAAGGTTTATCCCGTTTCAAGCGGAATTAGATTCCCGATGGAGCGGAATATGCAGGAAAATATAAAGAGTAAAAAAATATATTGTCTTATATATGTTTTTTGGACATTATTTTTTGGTTTGTTTTGTCTTATGATGGGTTCGGCATCAGGAGCAAATAATACATTTGATAGAGTTTTGGATTATTATGGATTGAATTTTGGCGAATATGATTATTTTGAGGCAGCGTCCATATATGACGAGCATGATTATAAACATGAAGGTAATTTCACTCTTGTATACTATATCAGAAAAAATGAAGATAATTTAGATGATTTAATTAAACAAATTGTTCAAGAAAATAATTCTATATACAAAAGATATCAGCTCAGTGAAATTGAAGTGATATATGAAACGAAAGGTATTTATTACATATGTGAAAAAGGGGAGGTGATTGCAAAGGTAGTAGTAGAAAACGATGGATTGTTAAAAAAAGTAAGTTATCAATGGAGTAGAGAAAAATTAGAACAAAATCTAGGAGACTAGGCTGATTGCACTATGATGCGTCGAAGTTATACCACAAGTATAATGACAAACTAATGTTGCTGTGGTATTCTGTTGATAACAAAGAAAGAAAAGCGGATCCGAAGCGATGGATCTGGGAAAGGAAAAAAGAATGTTCACAACTATTCGATCAAGTTATTTATATCTGGAAAGTTTGAAAAATGCAGCACTCGATTATGAAAAAGAGTGGGGCTTTAGCTTTGTGTATTCAGATAAGAATAAGCTTGAAGGGAATACTGTGATGATGGATGTAGGCCTGTCGTAGGGACAGGAGAGGACAACCGGATACATAGATTTTGAACCGCTTATCTTGTGTGGATGCACATGGTAGGCGGTATTTTTTTGCAGATATAAGCCTAATTGGTAAGGCAGTTCTGCGTTATGCTCCGTTAGCTCAATGGTAGAGCACCTG
Source organism: uncultured Lachnospiraceae bacterium (assembly GCA_945929965.1). Classification (GTDB taxonomy): domain Bacteria; phylum Bacillota; class Clostridia; order Lachnospirales; family Lachnospiraceae; genus Acetatifactor. Next base: position 19,660 of record CAMEOT010000043.1, on the reverse strand, counting down.
ATAAATATCACAGAAATGAGGTAAGAGAAGCATGGATTTAATTGAAATCAAAGGAAAAATAAATACAGCCATCTGCTATGCAAGAGTAGTAGAGGATGAAGCGATAGAACAAATCAGACGTATGTGTGATTATCCGATGACGGAAGGATCAAGAATAAGAATCATGCCTGATGTTCATTCCGGTAAAGGCTGCACTATTGGAACCACAATGACAATTACTGATAAGGCTGTTCCAAATGTAGTGGGTGTTGATATCGGATGCGGTATGTATACCGTGAACTTAGGCAAGGTTGATATTGATTTTGTAAAGGTTGATGAGGCTGCACATTTTATTCCATCGGGAATGAATGTGTGGGAAGGTCGCCAGGAGAGATTTGATTTGACAGAACTTGCTTGCTACAGAGAACTGAAGGACACAAAGAGATTAGAGCGTTCACTTGGAACCCTTGGTGGTGGTAACCACTTTATAGAGATAGATGAAGCGGGTGATGGAACCAAATATCTTGTGATTCATTCGGGCTCACGTAATCTGGGTAAGCAGGTTGCAGAGCTTTATCAGAAGCTGGCGATTAACCTAGACAGAGGCTATGGGGACTATCTTGAGAAGCGTGATGAGATTATCAGAACCTATAAGGAGCAGGGACGTAGAAGTGAGATTCAGGATGCGTTAAAACAGCTTCACTGGCAGGTATATGAGTCTGAGACAAGTATGCCTGAAGATCTGTGCTACTTATCAGGAAAATATCTTGAGGACTACCTTCACGATGTTGAAATCTGCCAGGCTTTTGCAAGACGAAGCAGAGAGAAAATGGCTGAGATTATTCTGGAGAGAACCGGGATGGCTGGCAGAGAAGCCTTCCATACAATTCATAATTATATTGATACAGATGAAATGATTTTGAGAAAGGGCGCAATAGCAGCCCATAGTGGAGAGAAAGTGCTGATTCCAATAAATATGAGAGATGGAAGTGTGCTTGCTGTTGGAAAAGGAAATCCGGAGTGGAATTATTCTGCGCCTCACGGAGCAGGACGACTTATGTCCAGAACAAAGGCGAAAGCAAATCTTAGCATGGATGAATACAGAGAGACAATGAAGGGTATTTATACCACTTCGATTAATGAAAATACATTGGACGAGGCACCGATGGCATACAAGAGTCTGGAGGACATCATTGATGTGATCCGAGAGTCTGTAGATGTAATCGATGTGATGAAACCTATATACAATTTTAAGGCTTCTGATTAAGGTGGAGGGCATTCTTCCTCCACCTGCAGAAGCAGAAACGGAGGAAGAAATGTTTACTATGCCTACTATCGATATGGTAGCTACCGGAAGGAATATCATGAGACTGAGAGAGGCAGCAGGTCTGACTGTAAGAGACCTGCAGGATATCTTTGGATTTGCGACTCCTCAGGCCATCTACAAGTGGCAGCACGGAACTGCCATGCCTACAATCGATAATCTGGTTGTACTGGCAGCAGTAATGGATGTTCCGATGGATGAGATTATCGTAATCGATGTAAAAAGAACAAAGCAGATTAGCGCATGAAAAGTGAATAAACAGATAGCCCTTTCAAGGCTAAAATGCTCGGTTCAAGTCCGGCGGGGATCACTTATGGGTAGGTCGCATAGTGGCAATTGCAGCGGACTGTAAATCCGCCGACTTTAAGTCTACGCCAGTTCGAGTCTGGCCCTGCCCACTTATGTTTGCGTGTCCGAGTTGATTTAAGGGGCCACCCGCTATCCTGACGCCTGCGGTGAAATTGCAAAGATGATTGAAGAAGACACGAAAGCGAGGATGAGAAAATGAAGCAATATGTAAATAATAGAATCACATTGACAAAATGGAAAGAATGCCACATAATTAACTTTAAAGTAAATTACTTTTGAGTAACAATGGAGGAGCTCGATGCAGGAAGTATTCATAGGTAGAGAAAAAGAGCTTGCAGACTTAGAGGAATTATATCTGCAAGAGAGATTTCAACTATTCGTACTGTATGGTCGAAGGCGTGTAGGAAAGACGACTCTTCTGAATGAATTTTGTAAGGATAAGGATGCAATTTTCTATTCGGCGGAGCAGAGCAATAATAAGTTAAATCTTGAAAAATTCTCATCGCTTGTATTTCAGTTTTATGAGGAAAACAACCTGGAACCATTTTCGTCGTGGAGTAATGCGCTGTCTTACATTGATGAAAGGCAGGGTAACAAAAAACTGGTACTGGTTATCGATGAGTTTCCTTACCTTGTGAAGAAAAACAGGGCATTATTGTCAGAATTTCAACATCTGATTGACCATAAACTGACAAGCGGGAAGTTGTTTTTAATACTAAGCGGAAGCTATATGGGATTTATGGAAAAAGAAGTACTTGGTTCTAAAAGTCCTCTTTTTGGAAGAAGAACTGCGCAGCTTCATATGAAGCCATTTACTTATCAGACAAGTGCTAAGTTTATGACTGGTTTTTCTGATGAAGAAAAGCTTATGCTGTATGGTGCATATGGTGGAACACCATTATATTTGCAGCAAATAAATGAGAAGGAAAGTTTTGAGGAAAATATTAAGAGAACCTATCTGAAAGTAACTTCTTATCTTTATGAAGAGGCATTGTTACTATTGCGTCAGGAAGTGCAGGAACCGGGGGTATACAGTGCGATAATAGAAGCGATTGCAAGCGGATATACCAAAGCAAACGAGATTTCCACAAAAATCGGCGAGGACTCAGCCAAGTGCCTGAAATATATTAAAACATTGTGCGAACTTGGAATCCTTCATAAAGAAACACCATTTGGAGAAAAGGAATCATCCCGAAAAACGATTTATGACATCTCGGACTTTATGTTCCGATTCTGGTACCGATATGTATTTGCCAACAGAACATTGATTGAAACCGGAGCACAGCAGGTAGTATGGGAAAAACGAATTAAGCCGGATTATTACAGTTATATGGGTCTGGTTTTTGAAAAAGTCTGCATGGATTATCTGAATTCGAAGAATGCGAGAGGAGAACTGCCGATATTATATACCTCTATCGGAAGATGGTGGGGAACCAATGCTGCAACGCACGGTCAGGAGGAAATTGATTTAATTGCAAATGACGGAAAGGATTATCTTTTCGGAGAGTGTAAGTGGCGCAATGAGAAGTTGGATATTTCTGTATTAAAGGATTTGAAAGCAAAAGCGGATGTGTTCCGTATAAACAGAAAGAATTCTTACTATGTACTTTTCTCAAAATCCGGATTCACAGAGGCTGTCTTGAATGAAGTGAGGTCTGATGACAGTATTTTGTTAGTGGATTTGGCAGAGCTTATGACTTCCTGTTAAGCTCTGAATATTAAACGACAGAATCGCGAAATAGAAGAGTATCGTAGTCCTTTGGAGACGAAAAAGGTGTATGCACAGTAGAAAAGAAAGGAAAATAACGGTATGGGAATGGGAATGACTTTATTTATGGAGGCATTTGTGACAATACATATGTCTGTATTTGTGCTTTTGCCGCTGTCGAAGCTGATCTCTAAGGACAACAGCAGAAAAATCTTCTGGACCTTATTTGGGGTCAGAATCGCAATACTATTATTTTTTGATTTCTTCATTACCACAGGAATCGCAATCGTGGATTTCATGGCGGTGTTTGTGGGAGCATTTATTGTGACACCCATTGCCATGAAAAAGGGTGTATGGAATCAAAAGCTAAGTAAACAGTCCGGGAAGGAAAAGGTGCAGACAGCAGCTGAGACGGTGATCCATGCACCTGCAGTTGACGAAACAGTAACGGGCGGGACCACGCCTCCAGAGCCGCTTCCTGAGAAAAGGATAGTGCATGCAGAGGATTTTGATCCGCTGTTTGCCATGTCCGAGGAGGATTGTGTCGAAGGGTTTATAAAACGTGAAATGCAGCGCGCCGGGATCACGGAAGAACAGAATCTGATCCCGGAGGATATGCTGCGCAGAAAAAACATACTGAATGCCGTTTTGGCGGTTCTGTTATTCGTATACATATCTCTGTTATTCTTTCATTTTCCGATGAAAACTTATGTGATCGGACTCCTGATCCTGGTGGTATATGCATTTTTGACCAGCCGTTATCAGCTGATAAAATATTTGAAAAAGGAGATCAGATCCAGATCCCAGGAGAAAATCTCGAATATTGTCATGAATGTGAAGGCATCCATGGTGCCGGATTACAGCAAAAAGTTAAAATGGGCTCTCATGGCGGTGGCCGTGGCAGGCTCGCTGCTGCTGTTTAGTAAGCCCAGGATCTTCTATGAGCAGGCAGATGACGGATATTATGTGCGATTTTATGTCTATGGTCTGACGAATATGACGACGGCGACCATTCCCGATACCTATCAGGGGGAGAAGGTAGTGGGCCTGCGCGGCAACACCTTTTCCAATATGCCCTTTTTATCAGAGGTAACGCTGCCGGACAGCATTACAGAGATCCGCGGGCAGGCATTTAAAAACTGCAGAAGCCTGGAAAGTGTCACATTGCCGAAGAATCTGACGTATCTGGGCGGGGAAGCTTTTTACCATTGCAGCAGTCTGGCGGAGGTAAATCTTCCGGCGGGACTGACGGAGATCCGCGGCAACACCTTTGAAGAATGTAGCAGCCTGTTGCGCATAGAGATCCCGGATAACGTGACCAGGATCGGCGGACACGCGTTTTATGGAAATACCAGTCTGGAAGAGGTGGTGATCTCCCCGGACAGCAAGCTGCAGCAGATCGGGTCTTCCGCTTTCCGGTGCTGTGATTCTCTGCGGGAGATCACACTACCCCGGGGCGTATCTGTCAATGAGCGTGCTTTCAAGGAGACACCTGTAAGGATCGATTACTATGAATACTAAATTTATTCATTTGTTATATGTGCCGACCATGGCATGTAACATGCAGTGCCGGTACTGTTATCTGGAGGACCACACCGTAGATACCCTGCGGGGCGGAGATTGCCTGGAGACCCTGCAATATGCCATCGCGAAATTCCGTGAAGCGGATGTGGTGCCCTTTAATATTTCCCTGCACGGCGGCGAAGTGACTACTTTACCAAAGCAGGAATTCCACGACCTGATCCAATATATCAGCAGTTACTATCAGGAAAACCGTGAACTCATCACGGATGCCGGCTTCAGGGTGGGGCATCCCCACATCAAGACGAATCTGTACGGACTGGACAGACATATCGAGACTATCCGTGAGTTCAACGTGTCCATATCGGGCAGCCTGGATCTGCCTCTTTCCCTGCATGAAAAATACAGGGTGACTAAAGGCGGAGAGGGCACACTGGAACGGATACTGGATAATATCCGACTGCTGGAGGAGATCCCTGACAAGAAAAAAGTATCTGCCACGATCTTTCGGGAGCATTTTGAACAGCTGGATCAGATCATCGAGGATATCAGATTCCTGGACCGGAACACGTGCCTGGATATGAATGATTTTAATTTTATGATAGGGTTTGACTACAATTCCTGTGGCCTGCTGCATCACATGAGTGAAGAGGAACAGCTGATCTTTTACCGACGGATGCATGAGGCTTTTGACGGAACGAATCTGGATGCCGGGGTCAACGGTGCATGGTTCGATGAGTTCGGACCGGAATACTGCACCAACTGCGATAATTGCGGAGAGAAATTTTTCCTGTTGGAGCGTAACGGAGACATCTATTCCTGCGTCAGAGGTCAGAAGAACGAAGATTTTTACTATGGCAATATCTACCGCGACACTGTGGACACCATTTTGAAAACAGCTGCACGGAAGATCTTCCAAAACCATAACAGACAACCGTTTCCCGAGGAATGTGCGAGGTGCGCTTACCTGTATCTGTGCAAAACGGGCTGCCCTTTTGTGAAAAACGTATATGGATCCGGCAAAAGCTACACCTGCCTGCTGCAACAGCAGATGTACCGGGACCGCGGCTATGCCCCGGATGCTTCTGCTGACGAGACGACATATGAATATGTGACGAAGATGCGCCTCGAGGAGCCGGAAAAGTATCTGCCTGCCAAGACATCCGCAGAATATCCTGCACTGGAACAGATCATTGCACAAGATGCGAAGCTGAAATATATCTATGACAGCGGTGTGTTTGAACTGGACGTGGATGGAGACAGATATCCGCTGATCTCCCAGATCCTTAGGAAGTCCAGACAGATCCTATATCTGACACCCCTCAGTACGGTAAAGCTGCGTATGAAAAAGCATATGTTGCAGGAAGAATGCGATTATCCGGAAAACAACGCATTGTACCTGATGCTGTTGTCCGGAGATCTCGTGACTTACGGGGATGAAGGGAGAACAAAGCAGCGGCACATTGCCACGCATCAGATTTATAAAGGGGTGCTGGACCATTCCGGGGACAACGAAGAAGAATGGTATGTATATGATATTTCCGGGCTCCTGCGCGAATATGCAAAGGAATATGCCACGGGCAGCCCGAACAATCTGTTGTGCACCACTACGGAGCTGAGAGACTGCCATTACCGGAAGCAGGAAAATAATGCCTATTACCATATACAGGCCATCAATCTCCCCTTTCAGAACATTGAATTTTACTATCTGACACTGGATCAAAAAAATGACAAGGAGGCTTTCCATGAATTTTGAACCGCAGACCTATGAAGAACTGATCCGCATGAAGCGTTGCGTGGAACTGACGAAATATTATGAGGTAACAGAGGAGGAGCTTTGGGAGATCTATCATTTCCTGGAGCAGGAGCCGGAGGCTTTCATCAAGGGAGGCAGACAGAATCTGTCCCTCATCATCGGACAGAATACCGCAAAAACCCAGAAGGTGATCATGGCGAACTGCACTGACAGCAGCATTGATGGAATCCTGTTGTCACGGACAGAATTCAAAGTGTTCCCCCATTACACACCATCCTCAGGCTCCGGCAGCAGCGGTGGTTCCTCTTCCAACAACAATAATAACAATAACAACAATAATAACAACAATAACAGATAGGACACGAAAGCAATGGCATTCATATCCGAAACACTTCAAATGCGCAGGCTTACAGAAAGCGGCGTCAATATCAAGACTACCTACATCGTCGATGGCGCCCTGAGGTACCGGTCCACAGACGGAACCTGTCAGGATGATGTGCACAGTGGTATCCGCTGCCGCAAAGAATATTTCCGGCAGGGAAAATTGCTCCATACAGAGAAAATCTTTGATTCCCGCATGGAGTATACCTATGTATCCGGAATGGATGAAGAGGCACAGCATACCTGTGAAAACTGCGGCTTTACCGGCAAAGTAAAGGAATTTGTGAACGGCTGTCCCTGCTGTGATGCGGCCTCCAACATTGACTACGCAGACAAAGAGCTGGGCAGCAAGCACCATTATGACCTGGTATTGCAAAGCCCGGTCTACCGGATCGTCACGGGAGTGGTAGACTACATCATATCATTCCTGCTATGCAGCCTGTGGATCATAAATACCTCCAGGACCTTCAATGGCTATGATGTGGGCAAGATTTTCATCTACAGCACAATCCTGGCTATGATCCTCTATTACTTTTTCTACCTGTGCGATGCTTATGCGGTATTGGGGCCTGTCAGACGATACAAAGAAAAACAGAACCGTCGGCAGCAGGAATTCTGGACCGCCACCGGCATCGACAAAAAGCGGTTCTATAATAACCTGAACTACGAAGCCGGCAGACGCTACTATTCCCGACCGGATGTCATTGATTACGACATTATGGACTATACCGGTCTGCAGGAGCATGTGGAGAACGGCATACTGTGCGTGGATGTGGAGCTACAGGTCAGACTGGTGTATCTGCGAGGTGGGCGGATCACATCCGCATATCAGAAGGATACATTTTCCCTTCGCCACAACGACAGAGTCATGACCCTGGACGGTGGGATCCACGTGATCAAATGCCCCAAATGCGATGCTAATATCGATGTGACCAAAGGCGTGTGTGAATATTGCGGGACCGAGATTGACAGCCTGCAGGAATGGAAGCGGATAAAAAAATAAGATTTGGAAAAAATGTTGTTCACGCTCAAAAAATGCATTATAATTAAAAAATACAAAAATGTTGATGGAGAGTACATTTTTGTATTGCAAAATGTTGATTGCAAACACTAAACGTAATAGAATATGATGATTTGAGGTGCTTTATGCTGAAAAGAAAAGCGACAGATTACATTAAAAACTGGTTAAATACAAAAGACAGAAAATGCCTGGTAGTCCAAGGAGCCAGACAGACCGGGAAGACATACATCATCGAGCGGTTTGCAGAGGAAAATTTTGAGGAGCTGGTTGAAATTAATTTCAAACAGATGCCCTCGGCAATGGAGATTTTTGCCGGAGATCTTACGGTAGACAATATGGTTATGGCTATGCGTTTCCGTTTTCCGGACAAGAAAATTATCCCCGGGAAAACTTTGATTTTTCTGGATGAAATTCAGGAGTGTCAGGAAGCGATCACATCACTCAAGTTCTGGGCGATCGATAACAGATATGATGTCATTACTTCAGGGTCACTTCTGGGAATTGATTATAAACGCGCATCGTCCTATCCTGTTGGCTATGTTGATTATCTGAGAATGTACGGGATGGATTTCGAGGAATTTCTCTGGGGAATGGGGATTTCCGAAGATATGATAGGGAAGCTTTGTGGATATCTGCACTCTAAAACGGTAATTCCGGAGGCGATTCATTCGCAAATGATGAATTACTACAGACAGTATGTTGCGACAGGCGGTATGCCTGAAGTAGTACAGAAGTATATAAATACAAAGGATTTCAGAGAAGTTGACAAGGTTCAAAGAAGTCTTTTACAAGGATATCAGTATGATATAGCCCATTATGCAACCGCAGAAGAAAAGGTCAAAGCAGAGAAGTGCTATCTGTCGCTTGCAAAGCAGCTGTTAGATAAGGAAAACCATAAATTTCAATATAAAGAGATTGAGCATGGAGGAAGAGCACAAAAATATTATTCGAGTGTTGAATGGCTGCTTCGGGCAGATATGGTGCAATTATGCAAATTGGTGACAGATGTCAGATTTGATCTGGACGATTATGCAAGAGATGATTTTTTCCGGGCATATACAACCGATCTGTCATTGCTGATGGCGATGAAGGACTTTTCCTTAAAGCAGCATATTGTAGAAAATACTTTGGCCGGGAATTCCAAAGGTGGTATCTATGAATGCGCAATAGCAGATGCTCTATATAAGAAGGGATATCAGATCTATTTTTATAAAAATGAGACAGCGAGAAAAGAAATCGATGTTATCATCCAAAAAGACGGAAAACTCGTTCCGATTGAAGTCAAGAGCGGCAACACTCAGGCAAATTCATTAAAATGGCTTATGAAAAATAATCGAGATATATCGTATGGATATAAATTTGCGGATGGTAACATCGGTGTGAGCGAAGAGGGGATCATTACGTTACCACTATATATGGTTGCGTTTATTTAGAGGAAAAAATATCATAAAATGTTGATGGAGATATACTGAGGAGGAAGAAACAATGAAAATCTGGTTAGATGATCTCCGCCCCGCACCCTGGGGATATGAGAGCGCCAGATCCGTGAATGAAGCCAAGACACTGATCCGGGAGGCGGAGAGAAATGGCATCGAGATCGAGGTGCTGGATCTCGACCATGACCTGGGAGATTTTGCAAATCAGGGCGGCGATGCCATCAAACTGCTGGACTGGCTGGTGGAGCGGGAGACCTTTTACCCTGTGGAGATACATACCGCGAATCCAGTGGGCAGAGCGAATATGGAGAGCGTGCTGGCGAGGTACTGGGGAGAGGAGTACTGGTAGAAAACTTGATGACCACTCGGTGGCAACCTCCGTAAAAAAGTTTGTAAGATTCTGTCGGATATTGTCATACATATAATAGAGGGAGCAATTTTACATAGATTGCAGTATTCCTAAAAATATGCTATGATACTTTTAAATGAGCGAAAAAAGCAAAAAGAATCAGACAATTCAATATTATGATCAAAATGCCGCCGATTTTGTGGAGAACACGCGGAATGTAGATTTTCATGTAATGCAGGATGAATTTATAGAAGGGCTTCCTGCAGGGGCGAAGATCCTGGATCTGGGCTGCGGATCCGGAAGGGATACGAAATATTTCCTGGAGCATGGATATCGGGTAGACGCGATAGACGGCTCCGCGGAACTGTGCGCGTTGGCATCAGAGTACACGGGGATTCCGGTGAAATGCCAGCTGTTCCAAGAGCTGGATGCATCGAAAGTGTATGACGGTATCTGGGCGTGCTCATCGCTGCTGCACTTATCCTATGGGGAACTGGATGAAGTGCTGTATCGCATCGAGAAGGCGCTGAAGCCGCAGGGCATTTTGTACATGTCATTTAAGTATGGTGTATTTGAGGGGGAAAGGAACGGCAGATATTTTCTGGATCTCACAGAAGAGAAACTGGAGCAGCTGCTGAAAAAACATACAAGTTTACAGCAGCTGCGGAACTTTCTGACAGAAGATGTACGACCGGACAGGGAAGAAAGATGGCTGAATCTATTCCTGAAAAAGATCAATTCTTAACTGCATATCCGAACTATGTCCTCCGGGAGACAGTGACTTATCCGAATGGCGGTGTGAGTCACTTTTATGATGATGGAGTGGACATGGTCATTATCGATGATGAAATCTGCTCCTGCCGGGATGGCGAGCAGATTTTTCCTTATACACTGATCACAGATAAACAAAACCACTATATGAAAATATACCGGAGAGTGTTCCGATTCCTGGGATTCGATCCGGAAACGATAGAAAAATGCCTGCAGAAAAGCAGACAGGAAGTGTTGTACTTTACCAAAAAAATCTCAGAAAGAGGAGAGCATGCGGATTCTTCACCGCTGGAGCTACTGTTTGAACAGAATTTCACGGATGTCTACGGTATGCGGGCATTGAAATACCTGCAAAAAGAATTCCGGATATCCGATGAAGACGGCAACAATTATTTCCTCGATTATCTCGTAGATACCGCAGACAGCAGAGTGGCCATCGAGGAAAACGGAATTCATTACCACCACCCGCAGCTGATCGGAATAGAGGGCTATCGCAAACAATTGCGCAAGCAGAATACCTGCGCATTGTGGGGATTAAAGCTATACCGCTTTTCCACGGAAGATTGCCGATTCAAGGATCGTATCGAGGATGATATCCGGTCTTACCTGGGAAAAGATACCGGCGGATTCCGGGAAGAGGGATTGCTGTTGGAACGTAAAACGGAACTGTATGAGCACCAGGAGATCAGCCTTGCACAGATAGAGGAACGGCGGGAAAAAGGGATTCGTGCATTCCTCATTGTATTACCTACCGCAGCGGGAAAATCCTGGATCGTAGAAGAAGATATTCAGAAATTTGCAGCCGGAAAAGAGCAGTTCCGGGCATTGATCCTGGCACCGAATACAAATATTATTGCGGACTGGAAAGAGAGAATCGACAAGGACCTGCAGCCGTTGCAGGACCGGATTGATATTAAGACTTACAGCTATGCGGTAAGACATTACCATGAAAAAACAAGGGATTATTATTCCTATATTGTAGTGGATGAGGCGCACCACGCGGTGGCTCCGATGCTAAAGCGGGTGATCCAATACTATGCGCCGGAATTCCTCGTAGGACTGACAGCGACGGATCAGCGTCCGGATAAAAAGAGACTGGAAGAAATCTTCGGAAATTATACAACAGAGCTTTCTCTGAAGGATGCAATGGAGAAGGGAGTTGTGGCGAGGGCGAATGTCTACCGGATCGAGACGAATATTGATCTGAGCCATGTCCGTTTTAACGGAAAAGACTATGTGAATGCGGATCTGGAGAAGAGTGTGCGTGTCACTTCCCGAAATGAATTGATCGTAAATGTGCTGAAGGACTATTTCACGGAGGGAGATGCCGGAAAACGTCAGGGAATTATCTTCTGTATCAACAAGGCGCATACCAAAGAGATGGCACGCCTGCTGAACACAGCCGGTATCTCAGCGCAGGATTACAGTGGAGATACAAAACACCCGGAGAAGGTTATGCAGGAGTTCAAGGAGCATAAGATACGTTTCCTCTGTGCCTGCGATATGATCTCGGAAGGCTGGGACTATCCGGAACTCGGAATCCTCGTTATGGCGCGCCCAACGCTGTCGAAGGTGCTGTATCTTCAACAGATCGGCAGAGGTTTGCGCCGGACATCCATCAAGAAAAATGTGTTCGTCATTGATGTGGTAGATGAATACGGAGCCATGGTGAGACCCTGCAGTATGCATGCTATCTTCGGAAACTCATTGTATGTTCCGTTCGGCGATATCACCAGACAGGATTACCTGCCGGGACAAATGATCGAGATCGATGGCATCACCGAGCGCGTGGAACGGATCGTGGAAGTGGACATCCATACCTTTGAAGAAAAGTATGGGGATTACTATAGTCAGGAACAGTTGGCGAGAGAGTACTTCGTCAACACCGGAACGATCACCAGCTGGATCCGTAAGGGGAAGATTACACCAACAGTGGAGTTCCCATTCGGCAGCAAGAAGATCAGCCTGTTCAGCCCGGAGGATGTAGAGAAATACAGAAAAGAACTGAACATCCAGGAGCATAACGATGACACCGTTCGGGATGACTTTTTTGCATTCTTGGAGGAAAGAGATTATTCATTGTCTTATAAGATGCCGTTCCTGTTGTCGTTTATCGATCATATGGACACGATAGGCGATGCAAAGATCGAGGATGTACTGACAGATTACATAGCCTTTTATCAGGACAGGATCGATAAGGGACTGCCGGTGGATCGCCCCAGTTGCCCTTATAATGCCGAGACTCTGAAAGACCGGAAATTGATTAAAAGCAGCATGCTGACCAATCCCTTTGAAAAGTTCGAGAGAAAGAGATTTATGTACTACTCGAAGGATCTGGGAGTGATCTCACTGAATCATGCGCTGCTAGCGAAGATGAGTGAGGGGGATTGGGAGAGAGTGAAGAGGCAGATGAAGGAAGATTTGGAGAGGTACTATCAATAAAGGTATTAAAGGGAGCATACGCATATGAATAGAAAATACATGCCATATGGATTTGATGAAAACTATGAGTATAAGACTTATAGAAATATTGGTAAAGATTATGGTGATAGTAGGACGGCTGATGCTGGTCATATCGAGAATATTAAAAGGTATTTTCGAAAGAAAGTAAATAAAACTCAAAAATATTATGCTACATGTGATACATATACACAGTGGAAAAATTATATAAAGAAAAATACAGAAAAATATTAAATGGATATTGAAAATTATAAGCATTGGTTGATAAAACAGCAATGCTACTATGAAGAAAGATTGGAACTTATTAAAATAATTTTAATACCAATATATATTTTTGGCCTAACAGTTTTAGTTGAAAAAGAAACGAATAACGTTCAAATACTGTATGCGACAATAATTGTAGAAACAATAATGTGTATTTTGGTAATGAGAGATACAAAGAAAAGCTCATTTTATAAAAATTATATTGAAATTTTGGAACTTAATATAGATGTAGAAAATAATAAGGAGTAGAGTATGTCGAAAGATAATAGTGATTTTTTTAAAATAAAAAATGAATGGTCAATTATTAAAGATAGATTACTTGGCTGCTATTTGACACCTTATATGCAGAAAGTATTGGCAACAAATAAAAAAATATGTTATGTAGACTGCTTTTCGGGTAAGGGAAAATTTGAAGATAATCAGCCAGGTTCTCCTTTAATTGCACTTAAAATTAGGGATGATTGTCTTAACAGGACGAAGATAAGAATTAACAAAAACCAGGCTATTGATATGACATTTATTGATTTAAACTATGCTTCTGATATAATGGTCTCATAATATGTAGGAAAACCAGATAGTATATGTGAAGTTTACTAAAATAATCGGAGACTATGCACTAGGAGGCTTTTATGTTGAAGATAAAAGTTATGTGGCAAGTCTTCATATAAGTCAGGTTTCAGAAGAATATGATACTACATTTCAAGGAAAAATTAGTTTAGGTGAGATCTATAAAGCAAGTATTATAGATTTTGATTCCGTACATAAAAAATGGAGAATATCATTAAAGTAACAAAATATGCAAATATGAATAAAATATTTCATAGATAAGGAACTATTGTGGAATTTCTGCAGCACAATTGGGCGGCAGTGTACAAGGTGAGTATATCTGAGTATGACAAAGAAAAAGAAGAAAAGAAGCTCCGTAAGGCTGAACGGTAGTGTGGACGTAAAGAAGGTCGCATGGAAGAGAGAAAGTCACTGCTGACTCTGATCGTAAAAATGAGCACCGGAGGAGATACGGACAAGATTACACGATTAATGGATCCGGAAATTATGCAATACAGAAGAATATAGAGAAAAATGTTAAATACGGAGAATATCATGCCAAACACCACCCTTACACAACTTCAAGAAGGACTGACAACTGCATATATTGATGGTACAGCCGCTGCCAATCTGGCATACAAGCCTGCCTTCGTGTCGAATAATCCGGAAGAGGGCAAGAAAGTTATTTCCGTCATAGAAGATGAGCTGATGAAGTGTGACCAATTCCAGATCAGTGTGGCATTTATTACTATGGGCGGAATTACGCCTCTTTTGCAGACTTTGAAAGAATTGGAGAAGAGGCAGATCCCTGGACAGATATTAACGACAAACTATCTGAATTTTAGTGAGCCTAGAGCATTGAAGAAGTTGGAGGAATTGTCCAACATTACATTGAAAATGTACGATGTGGATCGGGCAGACCAGGGCTTCCACACCAAAGGCTACATTTTTAAGAAGGAAGAGATTTATCGTATTATCATCGGCAGCTCCAATATCACAAGTGCTGCTTTGACGAAAAATAAGGAGTGGAATACCAAAATTGTTTCCACAGAGCAGGGTGAAATTGCGATGGAGATCGTAAAAGAATTTCACCAGCTGTGGGATTCTAAGTATGCGCTTTTCTATGATGATTTCTATGAGAATTATAAGCTAAAGTACGAGATCATCAAAAAGCAGAGGGAAATAGCAAAACGGGATGAGATATCTTCCACGGAGAAGTATAAGCTGGAACCGAATTCTATGCAGGTAGGGTTTATTACGAATCTTCGTAAGATTGTGGATGCTGGAGAAAATAGAGCACTGCTGATTTCTGCTACCGGTACAGGCAAGACGTATGCGTCAGCCTTTGCCATGCGAGAGTTAGGATTTAAGCGTGTTCTGTTTCTGGTACATAGATCTACCCTCGCGAAACAGGCGTTGACCTCATTCCGAAAAGTATTTGAAGATAAGAAGTCAATGGGCATTGTTGGGGTAGGATATTCAGATTATGAGGCAGATTATATTTTTGCTATGGTGGAGACTCTTCACAAAGCGGATAATTTGAGGAAGTTTGATCCGGAAGAGTTCGATTGCATTGTTTTAGATGAAGCGCATCATAGTCCGGCGAATACTTATCAGAAGGTCATGGAGTATTTCAAACCGAAATTATTCCTGGGTATGACAGCAACGCCGGATAAGAGGGATGATGGGGATGCTTCCAGGAATGTATACGAATTGTTCCATTATCAGATCGCCTACGAGATCAGGCTGCAGCAGGCAATGGAAGAGGATTTACTATGTCCATTTCATTATTTTGGAATTAGTGATATTTCCATGATAACGGATGAACAAGCCAAGGCGAGAAATATTTCGGAGGAATATTTTGGAAGATTAACCGGTGACGAACGTGTAAGACATGTCATCGAACAGGCGAAATATTATGGATACAGCGGTGATCGTGTTAAGGGACTTATTTTCTGCAGCAGGAATAGGGAATGTGAGGAGCTGTCTGCAAAGTTCAATAGACTGGGATACCGTACCGTAGCACTAAGCGGCAAGAATACCGATCGTGAACGAGAAGCAGCATTTGAACGTCTGGCAATGAACGAAGCGGATGCAACAGATGAAATGCAGCCTTTGGACTACATTTTTTCAGTAGATATTTTGAATGAAGGTGTAGATATCGTAGAAGTGAACCAGGTGATCATGCTTCGCCCTACGCAGTCTCCTATTGTATTTATACAGCAGCTTGGCAGAGGACTTAGAAAAGCCGAGGACAAGGAATATGTGGTAATACTTGATTTTATTGGAAACTATAATAACAATTTTATGATTCCGGTGGCATTGTCCGGGGATAGAACTTATAATGCGGATACGATCAGAAAATATGTGATTTCAGGGAATAATACGATACCCGGAGCATCCACAGTACATTTTGATGAAATTGCAAAAGAAAAAATATTCAATTCTATTGATAAGATCCGAGGAATGAAATCGATTATAAGAGAAAGCTACATTTCTCTGAAAAATAGAATTGGACGAATTCCCCTGTTGTATGACTTCTATGAGCAGGGAGAGATTGATCCGTTGGTAATTATCAAAGAATATAAGACATATTGGCAGTTCATGGAAGCTGTTGAGACGGGAAAGGACTCCTGTAAATTGAATGATCAGGAAAAGCTGATATTGGAATATCTGTCTAAGACCATTTTGAGTGGAGTCAGGCCTAGTGAGTTATGCATTTTAAAAGAATTTCTAGACAAAGATACCATCTCGACCAGCGATGTTCGAAGAGAACTTGAATATGAGTATGATTATTTTATAACGGATCAGGAAGTAGAGGAATCTGTCAAAGTTCTGCAAGGGCATTTTGTTAGTAAAGACGATGAATACCAGAAATATAAATTTATGAACATATTGCGCCCTGACGGAGAACGCACTATGAGGAGTGTGGAAGCTTATCAGAGATGCTTGCAGAACGAAGAGTTTAATGCTCAGATCAGGGATATTATCAAAGTTGGACTGGCTAGATATAAGGATAAATATACCAAGGGTAAATCAGAAGATACACCTTTTGTATTATATGAGAAGTATTCCCGAAGAGATGTGAGTCTGTTGATGAATTGTGGCAAAGATCTGTCATCTACAATGTATGGAATGAGTCGTATAGGTGACGATGTATTCATTTTTATTACTTACCATAAAGAAGAAGCCGAGGAAGGTAAAAATTACGCAGATGGCAAGCCGGATTATGCAGATGCTTTTGAAGATAATCTGATTTTCAAGTGGGATTCTCAGATTGGTAAAGATAATAGCAGCCCTTATATGCAGAAGGTTTTGACGGCTCCGAGGAAACATCTGTTGGTGAAAAAGAGTGATGCAGAGACCGGTTTTTATTATATGGGACAGTTTGACATTGTGGAATCTGCAGATAGCCAGAAGGAAGATAATAATGGTAAAATGAAACCGATCGCGAAGGTGACCATGAAAATGCATCATCCCGTACGCGAGGATTTATTAAGATATTTACAGAGTAATATTTCAAAGGAGAACGAGGCAGTATGAAAACCATTCGCGTAGTCGCAGCCGTAATCTGCGATTCCATAGAGCATAAAACCAAAATTTTTTCCACCGCAAGAGGCTACGGAGAATTCAAAGGTGGCTGGGAATTTCCCGGCGGAAAGATCGAAACCGGGGAGACCCCACAGCAGGCAGTTGTCAGAGAGATCCGTGAGGAACTGGATGCCACGGTTAAGGTCGGAGACCTGATAGATACCATAGAGTACGATTACCCGTCATTTCATTTATCCATGGATTGTTTCTGGTGTGAGGTCGCTTCGGGAGAGTTGAAGCTTCTCGAGGCAGAGGCCGCCAGGTGGCTGACGAAGGAGAAACTGGATTCCGTGCAGTGGCTTCCGGCGGATGTGACATTGATTGATAAGATCAGAAAGAGTATGGATTAGGCGTACAGCCGACAAAGATAAACTGGAAAAGGTACTGGAGAATCCGCAGGTAATTAAAACACCGGTAGTAAGAAACGGAAAGCAATCTACACTTGGATATCAGCCTGATGTATGGAAGGGATGGAATTAATGGTAAAGAAGATAATGCATGATCCGCTGTTTCTGGCACAGAAGTCAGTGGATGCAACAGAGGCAGATAAACAGATTGTGACTGATTTGCTTGATACACTTAGGGCAAATTTAGAACACTGTGTTGGTATGGCTGCCAATATGATTGGAGTAAAAAAGAATATCATTGTAGTAGCAGCCGGACCATTTCAGTTTGCAATGATAAATCCGGTAATAACAAAGAAATCCGGAGAATATCAGACTGAGGAAGGATGTCTTTCTCTGGAAGGTGTAAGACCATGTACGAGATATCAGGAAATAGAAGTGGACTATCTTGATCAGAACTTTAAGAAACAACATGGAAAGTATTCAGGTTGGACAGCACAGATTATTCAGCATGAGATTGACCATTGCAATGGAATTGTCATATAAAGGGATAATATCTTTTAGTGAACTTGAAAAATAGCTCTTGGACGATGTATAATAGAAGAAATTTTAGTAAAAACTAACCGAAATATCTTTTAGGAGCGAAAAACATTATGGAAAATGAGATAAAAAGAGACTATTATCTGGACCAGCTGATAAAGAGAAAAAATAACGGACTGATAAAAATAGTGACCGGCATCAGGAGATGTGGAAAATCTTATCTGCTACGTACTATATTTAAGAACCATCTCATTGAAAGCGGAGTGGATGAGGGACATATTATTGAGATGGCATTTGATTTATATGATAACATAGAATATAAGGACCCAAAGGTGTTTTATCCATGGGCGAAGGAACAAATAAAGGATGAGGGCACATATTATTTCCTTTTAGATGAAGTGCAGCTGCTTGATGAATTTGTAAGCGTATTAAACGGACTTGCAGATCAGAAAAACTGTGATGTGTTTGTTACTGGAAGTAATGCAAAGTTTTTGTCGAGAGATATAGCTACGGAGTTTGGGGGAAGAGGGGATGAAGTGCATATGTATCCCTTAAGCTTTTCTGAATTTATGTCTGTGTATGATGGAAACCGATATGATGGATGGAATGAATACATTACCTATGGTGGCATTCCGCTTGTTGTATTAGCTGAGACAGAAGAGCAGAAAATGGCTATTTTAGACAATCTGTTTAAGGAAACGTATATCAGTGATATCGTAAAGAGAAATAAAATCAGAAACGTAGGAGAAATGGAAGCACTATTGGACATCCTTTCGTCTGCAATTGGGGCTTTGACCAATCCGAATAAGCTTCAGAAAACTTTTAAGAGTGTGAATCGTTCAAAGATTACGGCTACTACCATCACAAAATACATTGAGTATTTAGAGGATGCATTTTTAATTGAGGAAGCCGTAAGGTACGACATCAAGGGAAAGTCTTATATTGGTACGCCTTTGAAATATTACTTTATGGATATGGGACTTAGAAATGCGCGTATCAATTATAGACAAATAGAGATAACCCACTCTATGGAGAATGTCATTTATAATGAACTTAGAATGAGGGGGTTCAGCGTTGATGTAGGAAATCTTACCATAGTAGAGAATGGCAAAGATGGCAAGGCTGTAAAGAAGCAGTTGGAAGTAGACTTTATATGCAATAAAGGTTCTAAGAAGTATTACATTCAGTCAGCATACCGGCTTGGCACAGAGGAAAAATTAGCACAGGAAATCAGACCATTCCTTAAGATAAATGACTCATTTAAAAAGATTGTCATTACTTCTGATACACCAAAGCCATGTTATACAGATGAAGGGATTTTAATGATGAATGTGTATGATTTCTTATTAAACCCGGAGTT
>CAMEOT010000042.1 GCA_945929965.1 uncultured Lachnospiraceae bacterium | reverse complement strand
TCACTTGAGCCTATTTTGTTGACTCTGTTTTTTCATAACTTACTTGACACTACCTCATCTGCGGCAGCTTCGGTTCCGACCGTCTGCAGGGTTGCAGCACCTTTATTTTTCTGCCCCCGGATAATATGCTGGGATACCCGGCCTGTCACGATCATGATCAGTACCGTGGATACCACCGTAATCACACAGAGGGGAAGCAACATCTCTTTTAAAGCATCCACACTTGCCATGATTCCCACGGTAGCGGGCACGAACATAATGGACATGGCATCCACGAGGAAATCCGCCGCGGTCTCCACCCTTTCCAGCGGGATCAGCTTCGTGATCAGCCCCACCAGCATGATCACCAGACCATAGACACTGGCTGCGATGGGAAGCGGGATCAGGATCTCCAGAAGCTCTGCCAGAAAGGAGATTCCCAGGATAATCGAAAATTGTTTCACATATTTCATGATATTGTCACCCTACCTGTTAACTTTAGTATTTCATTTCTTTTGTTTTATAGCAACACGATATGATATCGGGACATCATTATATTGCACACAAACAAAAGAAGCTGCGCACTATTTTCAGCACGCAACTTCGTATTATACTACTAGATTTTTACTTTCACAATCAGCATTCTCTACCATTTGAGTAGACTTTTTTACCTTGCTTTCGTGAATTTTTCCCTTACATCTGGTGTCTTACCACTGCATATTCGTCATCCAGTCGGAAGTAGGGACATTCCTGCTGGGTTCCGGATAAAAAGCGGTACATTTCATCCTCATCCAGATTCACCATGCAGCAATAGCATTCATAATCTTCGTCATATTCATAATTGACACACGCGTCACAATTCGTCATTTTGCCTCTCTCCGCATATGCCTTTCATGGATGTATCCTACATTATCCTCATATGCTTTTGTCTGTTTTGGTTCGGTTTCATTATGGTATTTTCACTGTTTCATGAATTGCAGTGCAGGTACTGATAGATTTCCCGTTTTCCGACACCTCTGTCTTTTGCCACCTGCTTCATGGCGGATTTATTATCCATCCCCTGCTCTTCATAATAAGCCATATGTTCTTCAATGCTCATGGATTCCCAGGATGCGATCTCTTCCTGTCGTTTCTCTTCCGGGCTCTTCCCTTCCACTACCAGGACATATTCTCCGCGGGGCTCCTCTGTCTTGTAGTAGTCCAGCGCCTTTTCCAAAGTGGTGGGGAATACGGTCTCGAACTTCTTGGTCAGTTCTCTGCACAACGTGATCCGACGCTCCCCCAGTGCCGCATACAGTTCTTCCAGCGTCCGGATCAGATGATGGGGTGCTTCGTAGAGGATCATGGTACGGCTCTCGGTCTTTAGTTCCTCCAGGATCACTTTCTTTTCCTTTTTATCCGCAGGCAGGAATCCCTCAAAGCAAAACCTTCTTGTACTGAGTCCCGACAAAGTCAGCGCCGTAATGCATGCTGCCGGACCTGGCAGAGAAGTGACGGGAACGCTCTGCTCCTGGCACATCCGCACCAGTACTTCACCGGGATCGGAGATCGCCGGCGTTCCAGCGTCAGTGATCAGCGCAATATTCTGTCCGTTTAACAGCTGTCCTACCAACTGGTGTGCTTTTTCTATTTTATTGTACTCGTGGTAACTGGTCATAGGTGTGTGGATGTCGAAATGATTCAGCAGCTTGATACTGTTACGAGTATCCTCCGCTGCGATCACATCCACCGTCTGCAGGGTCTCCACCACCCGCGGTGTCATATCTCCCAGATTGCCAATGGGCGTTGCACACAAATATAAAGTTCCGGGCATGAGTTCCTGCCTCCTCACCAAATCATAGTATCCTGTAACTATCTAATATCCATAAATATCATATATCTCCGGCATATACACTCCCGGCGCCTGGTACACGATCAGCGGCTTCTCCACGGTCATGCGGGATCTGCCGCCTCGCACCGCCTCGATGAGCACCATATTGGGCTCCTTGTCGATGTAGGGATACACCAGCTGCATCCGCTTCGGCTCCAGCTTGTATTTTACCAGAATGGTCATGATCTCCGCCAGTCGAAAAGGGCGATGCACCATGTAAAAATGTCCGCCGGGCTTTAACAGTTTTGCTGTCCTGCTGACCACATCCTCCAGTGTGCAGAGCACTTCGTGTCTGGCGATCGCTTTCGGTTCCTCCGGGTTCGTCAATCCGTGCTGTCCGATCATGTACGGAGGATTACAGGTAATACAGTCAAAGGAAGCAGCCTGAAAAATCCGGTCTGCTTCCTTGATGTCTCCTGTCACGATGTCAATGCGGTCCTGCAGATCGTTCAGCGCCACACTGCGTCTCGCCATATCTGCGCTCTCCTCCTGGATCTCCAGGCCGGTGAGATGGGAGCAGTGGTATTTTGCTTCCATCAGGAGCGGAATGATCCCGGTGCCTGTTCCCAGATCCAGTAAAATATCTTTCTCTCTGGCATGGGCAAATCCTGTCAAAAGCACCGCATCCATGCCGAAGCAAAATTTCTCCGGATTCTGTATGATCTGATAACCGTTCCGCTGAAGGTCATCAATTCGTTCTTTATCCTTCAGTTCAACCTTCATTCGTGTTCTCCGGTTTTCTTCCGTTACCGTTATTGCCGTTGTTACCGTCTCTTCTGCCACCGTGTCTCGGTCTTCTGCGGAAGGAATTGTCTCTTGGTGCCTGTCCCTGGCTGCCGGACTGCTCTGCACCCTGAGCATCGCTGTTCTCTCTTACCTGCTCCGGACGGTTCTGCGGACGATTCTCACGGCGTCTGTCGCCGCGGTTATTATCCCTGCGGTTGTCACGGTTATTGTCTCTGCGGTTGTCACCACGATTCTCGTTGTTCCGATTTTCTCCATGGTTATCATTACGGTTCTGATTCTCACCACGGTTATTATTTCTGCGGTTGTCGTCTCTGCGTCCGTCGCGTCTGCGGCTGTCTCCGCGATTCTCACCTTCCGTTCTCTGCTCTCTGCGGTCCTGACGTTCCGGGCGCTGCTCCGCACGTTTTTCTGCGCGTTCTTCCGCTTCTTCCTTCTCCTCGATCTCCTCTAACTTCTCGAGTTCCTTCTGCTCTTCCTTAGACAATTCCTGACCGCCTTTTTTGCCACGGCGTCTCTTGAACTGTAACGTGTCTGCCTCGTACTCCTTCAGTTCCTTCTCGTCACCGACTTCTACCAGTACCTTAACCAGCTGGCGCAGTACGTTGACGCTCTGTACCTCGCCGTGCAGTCCGTCTGCCGTCTGGACATAGTCACCCACACCGGGAAGCTTGCGGTTCAGTTCTTCGTAAGTGTCTTCTTCATTTTTCAGGCAACACATCAGTCTGCCGCAGACACCGGAGATCTTGGTGGGATTCAGGGACAGATTCTGCTCCTTCGCCATCTTGATGGATACCGGCACAAAATCTGACAGATAGCTGTGGCAGCACAGAGGTCGTCCACAGATACCGATACCACCGCGTATCTTGGTCTCATCCCTGACACCGATCTGGCGCAGCTCGATACGTGTTTTGAACACACTTGCCAGATCCTTGACCAGTTCACGGAAGTCGATACGTCCGTCTGCTGTAAAATAGAATAATACCTTATTGTTATCAAACGTATACTCCGCATCGATCAGCTTCATTTCCAGACCATGCTTTAATATCTTCTCTTTACAGATCTTGAAGGCTTCCTTCTCTTTTTCTTTGTTGGCAGCCTCCTGCTCGATATCTCTCTCTCCGGCGATCCGCATCACAGGCTTCAGGGGCTGGATCACCTTGTCATCCTCCACCTCATGCACTCCCGCAACGACCGTGCCGAACTCTATGCCTCTGGCGGTCTCCACGATCACGTGGTCGCCTCTCTTTATCTCCAGCTGCAGCGGATCGAAGAAATATACCTTGCCCGCTGTACGAAATCTCACACCGATTACTTTTGTCATATCTATCTACCTCACTGATGCCCATGGCATCTTCAAATAAATTAAAACAACAGCTGCCTGCGCAAAATGCGCCTGCAACTGCTATTTTATCATATCTTTTCTAAAATGACTACTCTAATATTAGCGTCTTATGATACATAAGTTTCCTTAGGACAGCACAGACCAAAATACTCTTAAAGCATTTAAGGAAAATACCTTATCGATTTCCGCGGAGGAAAAACCCTGTCGTTCCATCTCTGCGGCAAGCTGCTGCATTTTTTCTGCGCCGGACAGCTCGCAAGGCTCTCCGAAGCCATCGAAGTCACTTCCCAGTGCTATTGCATCGATTCCTGCCAGGTTTTTAATATATTGCATGTGTTCCACCATTTTTTCAATCCGCCCGATCTTTCCACCATCCTCAAGAAATCCTACGAAATAGTTGATACCGATAACACCGCCCCGCTCTCCGATCATTCTGATATTAGTATCCGAGAGATTCCGCAGATGTGAGCAGAGTGCACGTGCGTTGGAGTGACTTGCGATCACAGGGCTATGCGTAAGCTCAAAAATGTCCCGTATGCCGGCATCATTTAAATGGGAAACATCAATAAGAATGCCGATTCTCTCCATTTCCTCCACAAAGCTTTTCCCGGTATCCGTAAGCCCATTGACCATGTCCGGGATTCGAGGACTTCCCGGTGCGATTGCCGGATTGGGATACCCCAGTTCATTTGCAAAGTTCCATGTCAGGGTAGACATTCTGACGCCTTTGTCATATAGTGCATACAGGTTTTCCAGTTTTCCTTCATACACTCCGCCCTCTTCCACTGTCATCATAGCTGATAGCTTTCCCATCCCGGCGTTCTCTTCAATACTCTCCGCTGTTGTCACCTGTCCTATGATATCCGGATATTCCGCTATCTGTGCTTTCCAGAAATCTGCAAGCCCCATTACATGTGTAAATGGTGACTCGCCTCTTTTTTTCAATGCTCCCAGATGGGTAAAAAGGGAAAAGCACTGGCAAATATATCCCCCTTCTCTCATCCGGTTCAAATCGATTCTTCCGGAATTGGAAAGAAGGGAAGTCTCCTTCCCTTCCCTGAAATCCGAGTACATATTAGGTATCGTATCACAGTGTAGATCAATTACCCGGTACATCTAAGCTGCCTCCTTTTATTCAGATAGAGCTCCCTAAGCAAATTCAATATATGCTTCATCCACAACTATAATGACATAATCCGGCTCCGGGCTTCACGCCGGTTATGCCACCTCTTTACAGTCCGAATTCCTCCAGTGCCGCATAGAAGTTCTCCGCAGGATTTGTCTTTTTCAGCTGCTGCAAAAATAGCATGGCTATATGAAGATTGGCTACAACAAAATAATCTCACATACCATTTCGGTACTTGAACATAAGAAAACGACCACACAGGAGCATTCTTACTCTTGTATGGTCGTTATTTCTTTTGTCACCGCTTGAAGACGTCACTCAAAAACTATTTTTTTCATAAAATCCCTAAGTGAAGGCTTCCTTCGGAGAGTTTTTTTTAATATTTTATGGCTCTGAATAGTTATTACGTTAAGATCTGAGTTCCACACCCAGCTTGTTGTTCAGGTTCTTCAGGATCTTCTTCACATAGCCGTCCACTGCCTCTGTGGTGAATTCTTCCTCCTTCGGAGCAAAGGTTACGGTGAATGCCATGGACTTTTTCTCAGGACCTACCTGTAATCCCTCGTAGACATCGAAGAGTTCTACGGACTCTACGAAGCTGCTGGCTTCCGCGATTGCCTTCTCTACTTCGCCGCAGGTAACGGATTTGTTCATTACCAGTGCCAGGTCTCTGGTCTCCTTCGCGAACTTGGAGATCGGTGTGAAGGTGGGAACCTTGCCGTATACGGGGCGCAGGGCTTTCAGATCGATCTCTGCGATGTATGCGGATTCACGCATATCTTCTTCCTTCTGGATCTCGTAGGTCAGCTGACCTAAGTAGCCGATCTCTTCGCCGTTGTACAGGATCTTTGCGGTACGATAAGGATGCAGGAAGGTCTTCTTATCCTCGACATATTCGAAATCAATGAACAGCGTCTCTGCTACCGTGTCTACCAGACCTTTCAGGGTGAAGAAGCTCTCTTCCTTACCCCAGATACCGATGCAGATGGTCTCTCTCTCATCGGGATACTCGGTTAAGGGCAGATCCTTGGGGATGAACTTGTTGCCGATCTCATATACTCTGCCTTCCAGACAACCGTTCTTCTGGTTACGGCCGATCGCGTGGATCATTTGGGGAGCCAGAGTGGTACGCATCAGGGACAGATCCTCGTTGATCGGGTTGATCAGACGGATCGCATGTCTCTCCGGTGCATCCTCGGGCAGACCTAACAGGTTCAGATCGGAAGGGGAGAAGAAGGAGTAATGTACGCCCTCAAATGCGCCCTGTGCACACAGTGCTCTCTTGATCTTAAGCTCGGTCTTCTGCTTCGTATTCATACCGCCGCTGGTTACGGCTGCTGCCGCGAGGAAGGTCGGGGTTACATGGTCGTAACCGTACATACGGATGACTTCCTCTGCGATATCGGGATAAGATTCCATATCCTCACGGTATGCAGGTACCTGAATGGTCAGCTCGTCGCCGTTAATCACGGGCTGGAAGTTCAGAGACTTTAAGATTCTCTCGATGTCAGCGGTAGGTACTTCGATACCTAATACACCGTTCACCTTCTTGATGCTTGCTTTCATCTCGGTGGGTTCAATGGAGTTACCGGTGTTTGCCTCTACGTGGGTAGAGGATACTTTGCCACAGCCCAGTTCCTCGATCAGATGCAACGCTCTCTTGCTGGCCATAACGGTAGCGTACTCATCCACGCCTTTGGCATATCTCTGGGAAGAATCGGAAGACTGTCCCAGTGCTCTGGAGCTCTTACGGATATTGTCTCTTGCAAATTTTGCGGACTCGAAGATGACAGCCTCTGTGGTATCGCGGATCTCGGAATTTAAGCCACCCATGATACCTGCCAGTGCTACGGGCTTTACGCCATCGCAGATGACGAGGTTGTTTTCGTTTAATTCGAACTCTTTTTCATCCAAAGTCACAATCTTCTCTTTGTCATGGGCACGTCTTACATGAATGGCATTGCCTTCAATGTAAGAAGAGTCAAATGCGTGCATAGGCTGACCCAGCTCTTTTAAGATGTAGTTCGTGATATCTACCACGTTGGAGATAGATCCGATGCCTACCAGTGCCAGACGTCTCTTCATCCATGCGGGGGATTCGCCGATTTTTACATCAGTTACATAGTGTGCGATATATCTGGGGCACAGATCCGGAGCATCCACAGTTACGGTGAAGCCGTCCTTGGTAACGCCGCTCTCGGTGTAATCCAGTGCCGGAGTCTTCACGGGTTTGTTCAGGATCGCCGCTACTTCTCTGGCAATACCGAAGATGCTCTCGCAGTCCGGTCTGTTGGCGGTAATGGCAATGTCAAAGATCCAGTCATCCAACTGTAACAGAGGCTTTACATCTGCACCGATCTCGGCATCCTCCGGCAGTACCAGCAGTCCGTTGTAGCCTGCACCGGGGTACAGATCCTCAGTCAGTCCCAGCTCGGTACCGGAACACAGCATACCGCAGGATTCATAGCCGCGCAGCTTGCCTTTTTTGATCTTCATGGTGCCTTCAATGGTCACATGATCTTTTGCAGTAGCGTATACCTGCGCACCTTCCAGTGCTACGGGGTATTTGCCGCCTGCATGTACGTTGTCCGCACCACAGCAGATCTGCAGGGGCTCTGCGCCGCCTACATTTACCTTACATACATGTAAGTGAGTCTCAGGGATGGGCTCACACTCTTCTACCAGTCCGACTACCACGCCGCTGATGTCCTTACCTACTTCGTAGGATTCCTCTACCTCAAAACCGCAGGAGAACAGCTTCTCTTCCAGTTCTTTGGCTTCTACATCTATATCCACATATTCTTTTAACCAACTAAGTGGTACTAACATATCTTTTACCTCCTTCGATGCCGTCTTGTACGACATCCTCTCGTAATGTTCCTTGCATCGTTACTGTTTTAAAATCATATTCCTGTGATCTTAGTCATCATTGATCTGATCCAGTACACGCATATCAGATTGATATAACAGTTTGATATTGTTAATACCGTACTTTAACATTGCCAGACGCTCAATACCGATACCAAATGCCAGTCCGCTGTACTCCTCGGAGTCAATGCCGCAGTTCTCCAGCACCTTCTTATTTACAATACCTGCACCCAGTACTTCGATCCAGCCGGTACCCTTGCACAGACGGCAGCCACAGCCACCGCAGGCGAAGCAGCTGACATCGACCTCTACGGAAGGCTCGGTGAACGGGAAGTAAGAAGGACGCAGTCTCGTGGTGGTACCTTCACCGAAGATCTTCTGTACCAGTACTTCCAGCATACCCTTCAGGTCGCACAAAGTGATGGTCTTATCTACTACGAGACCTTCCATCTGGGTAAACATGGGAGAATGGGTCGCATCATCATCGGAACGGAATACTTTACCGGGGCTTAAGATCTTAATGGGAGGCTTCTGGCTCTCCATCACGTGAACCTGACCTGCGGAGGTCTGGGTTCTAAGCAGGAATTCCGGAGACAGGTAGAAGGTATCCTGCATGTCTCTTGCGGGGTGATCCTGCGGGGTATTCAGTGCGGTAAAGTTGTAATAATCGGTCTCGATCTCGGTTCCTTCATATACGCTGAAGCCCATGGATGCGAAGATATCGATCAGCTGGTTACGCACCTGGGTTACAGGATGGAGGTTACCGGTCTTGCGGCTCTTTGCCGGCATGGAGATATCGATCTTCTCACTCTCGTAGCGCAGCTCCATCTCTTTTTCTTTTAACTTCGTGTTCAGCTCATCGAAATGCTCGCTTGCCCAGTTCTTCAATTCGTTGACTTTCTTACCGAAGTCAGCCTTCTCTTCCTTGGGCACGGAACCCATCTGCTTCATCAGTCCGCCGATAATACCGTTCTTGTCGAGAATGGTTTTTTTGTACTCGTAGACACCCTTGGTGTTCTCAATCTTCTCCAGCTGTTCCCGGATGTCGGCTTTGATCTGTTCGACTTTTTCATTCAATTCGTTTAAATCTGCCATCTTACTCCTCATTTCTGTGTGAATGCTTCACACGTATTTTTACTTGTGCCTGGGATGTGTATTGCATTTTTATATTGTAACTATTCAGAGCCTCATTCGCAAAATCGCTTCGAGGCTAGCTCGCCATTGGCTCTGAATAGATACAAAAAACCGCGCATACAAATTCACCCCATTGGGACGAATTTATATCCGCGGTACCACCCAAATTCCTTATGTGAAAAATGAAAATTATTTTTACATTCACGATAAGACTCTTAACTCACGTAACGAGTGAGGAAACGTCATACCCTACCAAATCCATGCTCTCTGCTCTCGAATTCTTCCGGTATGCGGCTCGCGTGGGAATTTCGATTCTGCTTGAACCTCAGGAAGCTTTTCAGCCGGTGGGCTTCCCTCTCTGTCAGGAAAATAGAACCTTACTGTGCACGTTCATTGCCTTTACCTTGATATGATAATACCGAAATAGCGGAAATGTCAAGGTCTTTTAGTTTATTGTGCCATCACCATTTCCAATAATTCCGGAAGTTGTCATTTTTAATATTATCCATATATCTTTATCCCATCTTTTAAGATCTCTTTTGTCAGTTCCGGATTATCCATCAATTGTTCCATATTGAGAACATCCACCTTTTTATGCAATGCCGCCCTTATCTCTTCCACTAATCCGTAAAATTTCAATCCTCCCACCCCTGTTGAAATCAGCAGATCTACATCGCTCTCCGGTGTTGCCTTGCCTTTTGCATAGGATCCAAACAGATAACAAAATTCTATTTCATATCCTTCAAACACACTTTGACATTTCTGTCTGATATAATCTACGTCTACTATCCCGTGATTTTCGTCGATCGGATTTATTTCCGCCTACTTTTCAATGATATAATTATATTTCAGGGTTCCTATTTTCTCTTCATCATTTTCGTACGATTTATAAGATCGCAGGGAAATCCCCATCAAATCTACTACTTGTTGTTGTGTAAGCTTTTTTTCAATTCTCAGACTTTTTAGTTTGCTCATTCTTGCATTATAGTATACTACATTTTGTTCATTTTCATACATTAGCCATCCTATTTTCCCAAGGATTTCCAAATCTATGTGGTATCTCTACAGAAGTCTCTCTACTGCCTTGGCTGCCTCCAATTCTACTCTCATCATTTCTCTGCCTTTATGTAACCTGCTCTTTACCGTTCCCTGCGTAACAACCCCTCTTCCATCTCGGAAGTTTCTGCGGTCCCGGGCACTGTTGTCTCCACGGATGTTTCCTCTGTGCTCTTCGTCGGAGCAATCCGGTTTCTGCGGAACATTTTCCGATTACGGTTTTTCCATAAACGGATCGCAATCGAGAGTAAATAGTTCTTTGGATTGCCCTCTTCCTGTATTCTGGCCAGTACCTCCATCGCCTTCAGGAAGGTATCCTGGTACAGTTCCTCCTCCGGTCAGTTTCTCGTCAGACAGACTCAGAAGCTGTAGATCTCGGTTCCATAGGCCTCAATGCATTGTTCCAGTTTCTATAACGTCATAAATTTTACCTTTCTGTTGACCGCTGCTCCACAGTGGTCTCCCTCAGTCGTTTGTATTTTCCCCTTTACTGTATATTGTCGTGAACCACCAGCAGGTTCATTTTTTCATCAAAATACGCAAACCCTTTTCTATACAGAATAGAGTTTGCGTATCTGCTCATTTCACTCTTATTTATTTATATTTTTCCAGAAATCCAACATTTCCCGATTAAACACATAGTGATAATGCTCCGGCTCATACCAGTCCGCACCTTCAATCGGCCATGTGTAGGTATCCGCATACATTCCGGTCCATGCTCCCACAACCCATGATACACCATCTGCCTTATATGCACTGATTTTGTCCTGCAGAAACGCCTGATATACCTGCGTGGACTGTACGGGAAGATTTCCGTCTCTCTCGGGATTCCATCCACTGTCCTCCCAAAATCCATCCTGAAAATACCCAAATTCGTTTACCATAAATCCAACACCGTATTTTTCAGCCGTATTCTTGATCACATTATAGGAGCCCACAGTATACGCCACAATATCCTTGGCCGATTCCGCATTGATCACGTTGCCTGCCTCATCCTCATAAGGCCACTTCATAGAGGTATAATATGTGGGATCCTCTATCGCCTTATCTACATAAATTTCACAAAATTCATGAGGAATATAGTCGTGACAGGAAAGCGCGCATCCCATCTTCGCCATTTCTTCGCCGGTTATCGGCATATGCGTCTCCACATCACATACAATCAGTCGATCCGGGCATTCCTCCCATATTGCCTCCACCGACGGACGCAGTGCTTCCGCATAGATCTCATCTGATTCGGGATCCGGTTCGTTGATCAGGTTAAATGAAAGATAGGTATTTGGTATATCCACATACCGTCTGGATAACATTCTCCACCATTCTGCAGATGCCTGCTGTACCTCTTCGTTTTTGAAAATCTCCCCGGTACAATACTCTGTGTTAAACCATTCGTCCCATCCTGCTTCATAAACGCTGATATCTAATCCCGGAGTATCCGTAAAACAAATCTGGATGTGGATATCATATTCCATAGCCCATGCCAGGAGCTGATCCCAATACTCTAATTCCTTCAGATTTACCACCTTTTTGTAATCCAGCCCTGTCCGGTCCAGCCGTACCTGATTCGGAGTATTCAGATAAGGACTCAGGAGCTGATACCAGCTAGTCCAGATTCGCACCATATTAAAGCCGGAATCATGTATCTCCTGAAAATCCCGCTCGTTCATGAACCAGTCACTGTGACCGCTCAGAGCTCCCCAGGTAGCATTTTGATAGTCATACGATATTCCATGCCATTCTCCGGGTATTTTCTGATTACTTGCCTGCGGAAGCGTCGTCTCTTTATTCAACAGTTCCGTCGTAATAATCTCTGTATTATACGTTCCCACATCCTCAATATCTATGTACTCCGGTTCCGGATACAGTGAACGATAATAGTGAAATACAAATAGGATTCCCTCTTCCAGTGTCATAGTATCTCTCTCCGGAAAAATATGATTTTCCGGTAACGTATACAGATAATCGTAGGATATGCGGTCGAATTTACTACTTATATATTCCACACATGGCCAGGAGGTAATATTCAGTTCGCCTGCGTTATAGATCAATTCCTCCGGGTTGCTAGTTATCGTTCCTTCTTCATTCAGCCCGATCTGCATATGATGAGATTCCCAGAGATACTCATTACATTTGGTGAGATCAGCTTCTTCCCACAGACCATCCATCGCACCCCAGAAGTCCTGCTTGAAATCTCTCTCCACCCCACGAAAATATACAGCATCTGCCATTGCAGTCACATCTACGACCCGTCCCAGTGTAATGGGTTCTTTTCCCTCCCACTGGTTCTCTCCGTCTGTCACATAATACAGCCATCCGTCGATCAGACAGTTGGAATCCTCTCCGTACCGCAAATCATGTGCTTTCTTCAGCATCGTGAAAAACTGTTCATTATTCATATCTGCCATCAGATGATCATAATAGGACGGATCCGCAATTCCCAGTTCTTTCGCCTGCTCCAGATAATATTCCTCCGAATACTCCTCCACCGTCGGCTCTTCCGGCTCCGGAGTAATCGTCTCCTCCCGAGCTTCCGTCACTGCCGCTACCGACTCGCTTACTGCGGTTGTCGGCTCCGACTGCGCACTTCCGCACGCTGTAAGAAATGTTACTATTCCGGCAAGTACAAGTGCTGTTTTGTGTTTACTCATAATATTTTCTCCCTTCTTTTATACATGTTCCCTTTATCATTCACCTTTTACACTTTTACTGAAATTTCTGTCTTATCCGTTCTCTTTGATCTCCAGCATCAAAAGTTCCATAGTCAGTTCAAAATTTACGTTAGCATCCAAGCGCCTTTTTGCCTTATCCAGGGCTTCGATGACTTCCTCGATTCCTTCATAGCTGCTGCGCTGGGCGACACGGCGGATGGCACTGATCTCCTCCCGGAAGACGAGATGGTTCACATCACTGGTTGCCTTGAACAGGAGCACATCCCGGTACCAGATCGAGATGAGATCCAGGTAATCATTGATCTGCAGCTTATATTCCGTGATCTTTTTGATCGCTGCGGTGATTTCACTCAGATCCATATCCTGAATATATTTCAATAGCGACAACGCTTCATTCTTAATATTATCGAAGTCCTCACTGGACGCCAGGGATTTCGCCTTGCCGATATTACCTCTGGCAAATGCCACACAGACCTCCGCTTTATAATCCGGCACCTGTAGCTGATGCATGAGATAATTACGCACCAGTTCATCAGCTACCGGCTTCATGTTCAGTACCACACAACGGCTTAAAATCGTCGGCAGCAGAGAATTCACGTTAGAAGTCAACAGCATGATCACTGCATACTCGGGCGGCTCCTCCAGTGTTTTCAGGATTGCATTCTGCGCCTGGGGCGTCATCTTCTCTGCCTCGTTCATAATATAGATCTTATAGGGACTGCTGTATGGCTTGATGGCGATATCATTGTTGATCTGTGCACGAATATCGTCTACGCTGATGGTATTCGGCTTCTCATGGCTGACATAGATAATATCCGGCTGATTGTCCGACAACGCCTGCTTACAGGAATGACATTCCTGACAGGGCTCCGTGCCGCCTTTTTCACACTGTAATGTCATGGCGAATACTCTGGCAATAAATTCCTTGCCGGAAGATTTTTCACCGTTGATAATATATGCATGGGAAATCTTTTTCGCCGAAATGGCGTTCTGTAAATGCTCTTTGATCTGTTCCTGACCGATAATGTCATGAAATGTTGCCAATAGTATTCCCCCTGTCCGTATCTTCTGTACACTGCTTATGATCTGCTTCTATCGTACTTCCTTCTAGCCTTTCGCGCAAATAAAATTTTGCATGATCAAGTAAAAATATCCAATAACAATCCTCTGATCTCTCCGATCTTATTCAGGATCGCCAGATTGTCTTTTTCATCCTTCATCAATTCCTGTGCCAGCTGATCCAGGTTCTCATCCACCAGCCGGATAATGCCGTATACCCGGTGTCTTCCTCGCCGGTCCAGGAAATTTTCCCTGGAAAAAGAATGAGATCTCGTCACTACTTCATTGAGAAATTCCTTGACCAGTCCACGGTAATGCCGCATATCCTTCACATCCCGTTTCTTCGCCAGTTTTTCTCCCTCTGTCGTGATCTCCGCCATGAGGTTTGTCAGCCGCTCCTGCAGTTCTGCCTCTTCCACATGGCTTGCCAGCATGAACTTGAAGCTGCCATCCGTGGGCGCAGTGTTCTGTACCTGCTCCACCGGAGCCGGCTGCTGTATCTGATTGACTCTCATTTCCATACGCCCACCTCTTTTCTCCGAAATGCATTCATTGTCTGATAGTTTCCAAACATTATTTCGGCGATATACCAGCTTCTTTTAAGTATTTTGTAATAGTATTCAGACATTTCGTCAGATCTGTATTCTCGAATCTGTCCCGGATGCCTGCTGCCGCCAGCTTTTCTTCCGAGAAATCTGCACTGTCCGCCAGGAATCTCCGGCACATTTCCTCGTACTTCGGTTTCTCCTGTCTGAGTTCCCTGTCCAGTGCCCGCTGTAAGCGCACGCCATCATCCAGCTCGATATAGACCGGCAGAATCGCCTCCGCACCGAAATAAGCAATCATTTTAGTATAAGCTTCCAGCGTTCCGATCATGAGATAGTTCTGTTCTGCCAGATCGATCTGTCCGTCATCCACCGTAAAATACCGCCAGATTCCGTAGACGGTGTCATAAGCTCTGTCTTCAATGATTTTTCCCTGATCCTTCAATGCCTGAAAACCGGCTTCATCCGTAAAAAAATATTCCACACCGTTCTCTTCCCCCGCACGGATCGGTCGTGTCGTATAAGGCACGATGGTCCTCAGATCCATCGTGCCCTCTTTCATCAGTTCTTTAAATATGGTGTCTTTTCCGGAGGAACTTTTCCCCATGAGATATACTATTTTTCCCATACTCTCTCATTTCCGTTGTTTTATTCTCATGGCATTTGCATACCTTGTTATGATAGATTGATAACACAATCGTTTATTCCACTTCTACCACATGGATCATATCGGTCTTCCCTACCACACCCAGGGGTACACCTGCGGTAATGACAACTGTGTCACCAGTCTTTACCAGACCTGCCTGCTTTGCCTTGAATACCGCCTCCTCGAACAGAGCATCCGTGGTCTGCTCCTTCTGGATCATGACAGGATTTACACCCCACAGCAGATTTAACTGGCGGTATACCTTCTCATCCAATGTACAGCCGATGATCTGGCATCCGGGCTTATAACGCGCGATCATATTCGCGGTAAATCCGGACATGGTTACGGTGATGATGGCTGCTGCATTCAGATCGGAAGCCACACTGCAGGTCGCATAGGAGATTGCTGTAGTAATATCGGGAGTTTCCTGTCTGTCTTCCTTAACTTTCTGCATTCTTCCGCGGTAGTCAATATCCTGCTCCGCTCTCTCTGCGATACGGCTCATGGTCTTAACTGCCTCTACGGGGTACAGACCGGCTGCACTCTCGCCGGACAGCATGATGGCTGTCGTTCCATCATAGATGGCATTGGCAATATCCGTTGCCTCTGCTCTGGTAGGACGGGGATTCTTGATCATGGATTCCAGCATCTGTGTCGCAGTGATTACATGCTTGCCCTGTGCCACTGCCATCTTGATCATCTTCTTCTGCAGAATAGGTACTTCTTCCAGAGGGATTTCGACACCCATGTCACCACGTGCTACCATGATACCGTCTGCCACTTTAATGATCTCTTCCAGGTTCTGAATGCCCTGCATGTTCTCAATCTTGGCAATGATCTTGATCTTGCTGCCTCTGTCCTCTACGATCTTGCGCACTTCCTGAATATCTTCCTTGGTTCTGACAAAGGAAGCTGCGATAAAGTCAAATCCGTGCTCTACACCGAAGATAATATCTGCCAGATCCACCTCACTGATATACGGCATGGACAGAATTGCTCCGGGCACATTCACGCCCTTATGATTGGATACAAAACCTCCGTTGATTACTCTGCAGACAATCTCTTCACCTCTGATCTCTTCTACCGTCATCTCGATCAGACCGTCATCAATGAGGATTGTTGTACCGACTTTGATATCGTTTTTCAGATTCTTATAGGAAATCGTAGCTTTCTGGGCGGTTCCCATAATTTCTTCCGTGGTCAGAATGAACTGCTGACCGGATACCAGCTCTACCTTACCGCCTTCAAAATCACGCAGCCGGATCTCAGGTCCCTTGGTATCTAACAGAGTTGCTACCGGCAATCCCAGTTCCTTACGTACTTTCAATACTCTATTGTATTTTACCAGCTGCTCCTTATGGCTTCCGTGGGAAAAGTTGAATCGTGCTACATTCATTCCGGCAAGCATTAACTCTCTTAATTTTTCCTCACTCTCACTGGCGGGACCGATGGTACAGATAATTTTGGTTTTTCTCATTCAAGCTAAATCCTTTCTGCTGTTAAAATTATTCGTTTTTTACTACGGTAATGCGATATCCGGCATCTTTTGTCACTCCCTGAACATTCAGGTCCTCTTTCAGGTATTCCGCAAGCTGTCTGCAATGCGTCTCCTCGATCTGCTCTCCCGGTACCAGCACAGGAATCCCGGGTGGATACAGATTCACGAAATCTCCTGCGATTCTTCCCACTGCCTGTGACAACAGAATTTCTTCTTTTTCGGCATCCCAAGCCTGGGCAAGGGACATCCGCACTTCAGGATGCAGCTGATAGAGAGAGATTTCCTCCTCTTCTCTACCGTCCTGCTTCTGTCTACTCTGCCATTTTCCCGCAGTGATATCGCGATCGATTGCAAGCAGCGCATCTGTCATTCTCCGATACGCTTCTTCCCCATCTCCTATGGTAAACATCGCAAGACAATATCCCGGTGCTGCCATCTCCAGCTGCAGATGATATTTCTTTAATAGAATATCATAAATCTGCTGTCCTGACAAACCTGCCTTTGCAGATACTATGATCAGTTTTCCGATATCCTGTCTGGCATCCAGCGGTAAAAAGCTTAAATTTCTGCATTCTGACAGTTCTGTCAGCATTCTCAGATAATTTATCTGGAATTTTGCGAACAGATAGTCTCCCTGCTCCTCTACTACCTGCAGTGCATTGTCAATTCCTGCCATCAATACATAGGATGGACTGCTGGACTGGTAAATATGCAAAAATCTACGCAGGCGGTCTCTGTCGATCCGATTGCCGTTCACATGGAGCAACGCACTCTGAGTAAGTGCCGGCAAAGTCTTATGCACGCTGTGAATGACCAGATCCGCTCCGCACTGACAGCTGTTCTTCGCAAGTCCTTCTGCCAATCCCAGATGCGCTCCGTGCGCTTCATCCACGATCAGAGGAATTCCCCTGCTATGCACGATCTGCGCAATCTTCTCTATATCCGCAATCCTGCCTTCATAGGTGGGCGACACCAGAAATACTGCATCCGGCACAGGTTCCTTCGCCAGTGCTTCCGCGATCTGTTCCGGAGTTATCGCATCATAAATATCATACTCCTGCATCATTTCCGGATACAGATAAGATATTGTTAAATTTCTCAGGTATGCTGCATGATACGCTGACTTATGTCCGCCTCTGGTCATAAGGAGCCGTCCGCCCTTCGGAACCGCTGCGCTGATAGCAGCCAACACACCGCAGGTACTGCCGTTTACCAGATAAAAACTTTCCTCCGCACCATACAGTCTGGCAGCTTCTTCCTGTAATCTTCGCAGGATCTCTTCCGGGGCATGTAGATTATCAAATCCATCAATCTCCGTGATATCTATATTCATGATCTCCTGCGGTAATTCACCACAGACCTGCCTCTTATGTCCCGGCATATGATAGGGGTATTCATCCGTTTCGCTATATGCCTTCAGTCTCCGGTACAGCTCACCCACTTATTATTCTCCCGTCCGGGGAATCCTTCCCCGTTTATTTTTTCTGTTCTTCTCTCGTCTCCCGAAGCTTCTCGATCAACGCTCCGTGACCCTTGTGTACATGAAAAGTCTCCATGAGAGAGCACCATTTATCTGCCATAGTAACGATCCATGCCTCTCTGCACATGGGCATCGCCGAAATTGTCAAGGGCCACATATGCTTTTTTATAATGTCTCTCTCCCTGGATGTCAGCTGATATTCCTGCTGCGCATTCTTAAGTGCTCTACCGGGATGATAGAATCCGTGAAGCTTATGAGGGCTGACATAATCCTGCGTATGCCAGTCATACAGGAAATAATCATGCAGTAATGCTCCGCGGATCAGTTCTTTCTTCTCACAAGGAATATGCAGTTTCTCACTGATGGCAAGACTGCATTTTGCCACATTCATGCTATGATCATTCACGGTCATATTGCCATGCTGCACATGAGACCTGGTAGATCTGAAGTTCTTAGAACGCAGAATATCCGGTGCTGCAGCCCGGATTTCCTGTCTAAGTTCACGTTCTCTCTCAAATTTTTCTTTCCATTTTCTTATTTTCTTTGCCGAACGTTGTTTCATAGGGTCGCCTTCCTCCCAATTGTCCCCTCTTCAGTAAAGAATTAGTAATAATAGCATACTACCGGGAAGCCGGTGGATACATACTCATAGATAGATGCTGCCATGTGTAAAGGCAGATTGATACAACCATGAGAACCGGATGTCAGATAAATGGTTCCTCCGAAAGCTCTCCGCCATGTTGCATCATGCATGCCAACATTACCGTTAAACGGCATCCAGTAATTAACCGGTGTTTCATAATTTGCACCACGCAATATTGCATTTCTGGTCTTATAGGTCAGACCGAATACTCCGGGCGGTGTCACGCAGTCAGCTTTACTCATATTGCCGGATACAAAATCTGTCTCCAAAACAATATCTCCATCCTTGAACAGATACAGATGCTGATTCGTCAGATCGATCTCGACATAAGAATTCCCGATATCATTGCTTCCTTTTTGGGCACCTTTGCTGATGTATACCGGTTCCTTATCCACAGTCTCACCGTTTTGAATGGCTTCTGTCAATGCTTTGGTCTCTTCCTCACGGTCTGTCTTCCAGCCGTATGCACCGCTTGGCAGGTTCAGTTCAATGCCCTGTACTGTGGTAAATTTTCTCTTTTTGCCGTAAGTATCGTACTCTTTTGCCTGCTCTGTTACAAACTCGGCGATAGCTTCCTCATTTAACTGCGGATCCTTGTCATCCGTCTGGATCCATTCGTGAATAGCATCTCCGTCTACAACGACCTTATTGCCGTTCCAGTCATAGGTAATCTGCGCACTGACCCACTTATTCATGGTATCGTAGGCTTTTACCAGTGCGGTGTCCTCTGCCGTTACCTTTGCGGTCTCATAACATCCCTGCTCTTCCAGATCTACCGAAGTATCTCCCGCCATAATCGCTGCGGATACCACATCCTCTACCTGGTTCATATCCAGTGTCGTTCCCAGTGTCTCCGGAACGATCTCATAACTCTTCGTTTTTTCAGAATAATCACTGATATAGGCATCTTCCGGCTGAATCATATTTTTCTTCTGCAGCGCCGTCATCTGTGCCAGCTGTTCCTGCAATTTATCTGCATCGTAGGCTACTCCCTGGACCACATCATAATTCTGTGTGCTCCACAGCATCTCGATCCACAGGAATTCATTCTGTCTGTTCAAAAGCTCCTGCGCTGCTCCCTGCGTGTCCACCCAGTTCATTCCGATCTCCGGTGCTGTCACCGTTCCGATCTCTTCCTGTACGCCATTCTCATCTCTTCCGAATATCTGCAGGCTGTACTGCTGGGACTGGCTATCCATGATCGCTGCCACTTCGACTGCTGTCAGATTACTACAATCCGTATCATTTACCGATGTCTGATACAGGAAATGGGAATGATAGTAAAAAGCTACAACTCCGTAAGCTACCAGGAGTACTACTAAAATTCCAAGTCCGATCCAAAGACCTTTCTTACTTTTTTTCGGTTTGTCGTTGGTCTCTTCTTTGGTTTCTTCTTTTACTTCCGGTTTTGTTTCTTCTTTTATCGCTTCTTTTGTTGTTTCTTTTGTTTCTTCCTTTGTCGTTTCTTTTATTTCCTCTTTTATTTCCTCTTTTATTTCCTCTTTATTTTCCTTCTTTGTTTCTTCGGTTACATCTTTGTTTTCGTTTTCCATTTTATCTTACGTTTCTCCCTCATATTATTCCTATTGCGCTCATTATAGCATTTAATTTTATAAAAAAATAGTGTGAAAAGGGCGAAAAATTGCCCTTTCACACTGATTTAGAATACTACTTGCACTAATATCATATAAAGTACAGTTCCTACCGCTATACTAAGTAAAGTGTTTCTCTTCCAAATATGAAGGCTTGCAACCACTGCAATGGATAACAGTTCCGGAATGCCATGATTCCCAACCATAAGATTAATACCTTTTACACAGTATACAACGAGAATGACCATAATTGCCGGCGGAAGTACTTTTCCCAGGTAGGTCACGGTCACCGGAACTTCTCTCTTCCCTCCGAACAGTACGAAGGGAATTGCACGTATGAATAAAGTAACAATAGCTGCAACTGCTATGATTCCGATGG
Organism: uncultured Lachnospiraceae bacterium; assembly: GCA_945929965.1. GTDB lineage: Bacteria > Bacillota > Clostridia > Lachnospirales > Lachnospiraceae > Acetatifactor. The sequence goes on along the minus strand of CAMEOT010000042.1, from coordinate 1,098 downwards.
AATGTAACATTTTTTCTTAACTCCTAATAAAATAATCGTCGTAATCGTTAGTGCCGGCAGTAAAAAGGCATCCGCCCCCAATAAAATCAGACAAAGTATTCCGACAGCGCCACCGATGACTGCCGGTTTATGTTCCTTCGTATCCATCCACTGATTGACTACGATGACCGTAAATAAAGCTGTCATGGAAAAATCAATTCCCGTCGTATTGATCGGCAGCACACTTCCTGCCAGGGATCCCACACAGCTTCCCAGAATCCAGTAACTCTGATCCAACAGAGATATGTAAAAGCTGACTCGCTTTTCACGCATTCCTTCCGGAACTTTCAGATCACATAATAAGGAAAATGTCTCATCTGTAAGTGAGAAGATCATATAGGAGTAAGTTGCACCCATTTTTTTAAATTTCTCCACAAAAGAAAGTCCGTAAAACATGTGTCTGCCATTAACAAACAGGGTCATGATCAGCGTATACCACAGGCTTGCTCCGGCTGTAAGCAACGTAACCAAGACAAATTGCATGCTTCCCGCATAGACAAAAAGGCTGATAAAAAAGGCCCACCAGAATCCATATCCGGCATCATTTAGCATTAATCCAAAGGCAAATCCCAGAAAAAGATATCCCAACATCACCGGAACGGACTGCACAATTGCATAACGTAATTCTTTTATCTTGTTTTCCATTAGTAAATCCAGTCTCTTTCGCAATTTCATTGTTCTCGACGAATTATTTTAGCATACCATGATTCGTCAGACAATAGGCTGATATAGGTTCTATTTTTGCAATAGGCATTAAAAAAGATCAATATACATACAGTATATTGATCTTACTCAATGAGACACGGGGGATTCGAACCCCCGACAACTTGATTAAAAGTCAAGTGCTCTACCGACTGAGCTAGTGCTCCTTATTTTTTTACATGATAAATGCCCAGAACCGGAATCGAACCAGTGACACGAGGATTTTCAGTCCTCTGCTCTACCAACTGAGCTATCTGGGCATTTTAGATCTGAATTTACACTCAGATCTTAGTAGCGGGGACAGGATTTGAACCTATGACCTTCGGGTTATGAGCCCGACGAGCTTCCAGACTGCTC
>CAMEOT010000041.1 GCA_945929965.1 uncultured Lachnospiraceae bacterium | reverse complement strand
ATAAAAGAGCAAAGAGTTGTATACTCTTCACTCTATATATTACGAATTTGAATTTGACAAAGGAGTGTAATTGTATGAAGGGTATTAAAGTCGGTATCGTTGGTGTATGTGTAAGTTTAGTTGGCATTGCTTGGGGCTGTCTCAAAATGCCATGTGCAGATTGAGGCAGCCCCTCTCTCACAAATCGTGGAAAAAGAGATGAAAATCATCCAAAAATAAGCGCAACAATTCAGAAAGGCATTGCAGCCCTTCAAAATTGTTGCGCTATTTTTCTGTTTTTGGGGAAAAGCCGTGGAAAACTTTTCAGGTTTTCTTCATTGCAAACAGGTGGGTTCCCAACCGCTCGTTTTGCGCTTTATGGTGCATGCGCAGAATGTTATACGCCATCGCCAGCAGGGACCATTCCGCACCGACCTTTTCTGTTCCACGAAGCATGAAACGGCGAAACTGGAGGTCAGTTTTCGTGTAGGCGAACACGCCCTCCGCCTGAATGGAACGGTTCAGGCGAAGCGTTTTTCCTGCTTCAGTGGAAATCTTCTGTTCCATCGTCTCGCGCTGAGCGGCAAAGTATTTGGATACTTCCAGGCGCTTACTGCGTTCCTCCAGAGACACCTTGCTTTTTGAGCGGATGCACTTCTCCTTGCAGGGGCAACCGGCGCAATCATCGCACTCATATATTGTCTTCTCACTGACATACCCTGTGGAGGTTCGGATGTTGCGTACGCCCGTCTTGTGGAGCAGCTTGCCCTGAGAACAGGTATAGGTATCCCCTTCCGGGTCATAGGTCATGTTCTCTCTGCGACTGATGTCTGTCTTGTATTTCTTGTGCTTTTTCTGCTCATAATTCGCTGGCTTGACATACAGATCTAGCTGAGGATGTTCCTCGAAATAACGGTAGGCCTCCTCGCTCTCGTAGCCGGAATCATAGACAACCCGTTGCACCGGATATGCGCTGCGCAGCTTCTCCATAAACGGAATTGTGGTTTTTGTATCCGTCCGGTCTGCAGAAACGTGGGTGCCGACAATATACTCGCTCACTGTGGCAACATTCACATTGTAGGCCGGCTTCAACTGCCCGTTGCACATATGGTCTTCCTTCAGCCGCATAAAAGTGGCCTCAGTGTCTGTCTTGCAATAACTGCTTCGGTCTCCACAAATGCGGATCTTACGCAGATACTCTGTGATTCGGCACATCCATTCCTCAATCTGTTCGAGAACCTTCTGAGCATTTGATTTCCGTGCGCCTTTTCCGCTCACCTTTTCGATACCGTCCTGCTTCATGCGGGCATACAGCCGCTTTCGGATTCCCTTAAGCTGTTTTACCTTGATCTCTCCGGACACATAGAAACGAAGCCCTACCGACTTCAGCATTCCGGGCAGCTTCTCCGCCATCGTTGCCTGGAGCTTCTGGTAATTCTTTTCTACGCTCTTTTTCCACACAAACTGATAGCGGTTTCCAACGGACTCGATCTTGGTTCCATCAATGAACACCGCCGACTGTTTAAAGGATATTTCGCCCAGCTCCATGAGTACCCGTACCAACTCCTGCTGTATCTGCTCCTGACACGCCGCAAGATGCCGTGACCGAAACCTGGCAATGGTGTTGTGATCGGGCGCTGCGGCCCCTTCCAGCAGATACATGAACTTGGTGTTCTCCTGACACGCCTGTTCAAGATTCCGTGAGCTAATGATGTGTCTGGTGTATCCGTATATGCATATTTTCAGCAGACGTCGGGGATCATACTCGATTCTACCGTTTTCGCAGTAGGTCGCAAACAACGCTTCCAAATTCATCCTCTCTATCATTGCGCTGAGTAATCTCACCGGATCGTCCTTCGGGATATTTATTTCTGTGTCCATGGGCAGGCATACTTGATATCCAGTCCCGTATGCTGTATAATCTACCTGCGTTTTGTTTTGTTTCACACCATAATAATACGCCATCGGCCGGCACTTTCATAGTGCCGGCCGATGAATTATTTCGGGGCTGCTTCTTTGAGACAGCCCCTTTTTGTAGCTGATCAAGTATTAAAAAGGATTTTGCTGATGGCACTTAGTTTTCGATTGCGTTCCTCCACCGCTTTGGCCCCTCGGTCACCGGAGTAATCAAAAAAGCCCTCCCCGCTCTTAAGGCCCAGCTTGCCTGATGCTTTTTTCTGCCGTAGCAGCGCCTGAGGCGCTTTGTCGTCGGCAAGGTCCGCGAAGAGGTATTCGGAGATGCCGCAGAAGATGTCCAGACCGCCCAGATCAGCGGTCTCAAAGGGGCCGATGCAGGCATAGCGCAGGCCCAGACCGTACTTCATGCCTTTGTCCACATCCTCCATGGAGGCGGCTCCGGTCTCCACCATGTGCAGCGCCTCCCGCAGGACGGCAAACTGCAGCCGGTTCAGGGCGAAGCCCGGTACATCCTTTACGTGGATGGGCTTCTTCCCCAGAGCTTCCGCCAGGGCATAGACAGCCGCCGCCGTCTCCGGCGCGGTCTCTTCTCCGCTGATGACCTCGATCAGGGGGATCAGGTTAGCGGGATTGATCCAGTGCATGCCGCAGAACCGCTCCGGCGTTGTAAAGGCCTGGGACAGGGACGTGATGGACAGTCCGGAGGTATTGGTGGCCACCAGGCAGGTCTCCTTCAGCAGCGGCTCCATCTGACGGTAGAAGTCGTGCTTGACCTCCAGGTTCTCGGCGATGCTCTCAACGACCAGGTCGGCGCTGCGGAAGCACGCCTGGTCCGTGGTCAGATGGACGCGGCTGGCGGCTTCTCTGCGCTCCTGGGGAATGGAAGACAGATTTTCCGCCATCATAGCGCGGCCCCGCTCTAGACCGGACTGGCTGCGGTTCCATAGGGAGACTTGGTAGCCATAGGCAGCAAAGGCTTGGGCGATGAGGGAACCCATCGTCCCTGCACCTGCGACCGTAATTGTTTTGATTTCAGGGTGCATCATGTGCGTAGCATCTCCTTTGCGGTGAAAAATAGGTTTCCAATCAGATTATAGCAGATGTCAATCTTTTCGTCCAGTCTTACGCCAAAAAAGGAAAGCGGGGTTGTGATTGACCTTGATGTTTTCCAGAATCCTGTGAGATACTTCAACTGAGAACATTGCAGAAAATAACAGGGGAGGCAGAAAATGAAACCAGACAGTTTACTGGCTGTATTGACGCAAAAGGATACAAAGCAGGCTTATGGGACTTTGTTGGAGTTAGAACGGATTTCGGAGGAGACCGATGACCTGTATCCCTTTACAGAACAGTTTACGGAGATGGTTGCTGATAAGGCATGGGCCATCCGGTGCCGGGGCTTCCGGCTCTTTTGCAAGCAGGCCCGGTGGGACGAGGACGGCGTCATCGACCGCTGCCTGGACCGGGCACTGGTGATTTTGGAGGATGAAAAGCCCACGGCGGTGCGGCAGGCTCTGGCGGCGCTGCTGGATGTGGTGCCGTATAAACGGGAGCTGTGGCCTGCCATCCGGCAAAGAGTGGAAGCCATGGACCTGACACGCTACAAGGATTCCATGTCGCCGCTGATTGAAAAAGATATACAAAGACTGCTGAACGCCATGCAATAAAGATGGGGCTGCTTCTTTGAGACAGCCCCTTAGTGCTGCATTCGTTGGATTGCTCTTGTCCATCGTCGGGTGTTTCATTAAGGATAAGTAAGACAATAAGAATTTGTGGGAGGAGATTACAATGAGAAAGTGTATTCGTTGCAAATGTGAAATGAGAGAAAACTATGATGTTAAGGTCGAAGGCGGAGCTTATGGATTAAAAATCACGAAGCAAGGCATATTCAAGGACAATCTCGGAAAGGTTCGTGTTGCAGTTTGTCCTGAATGTGGGTATCTTGAATTTTATTTGGAAGACACTTCCAAGCTGAAGAATTAGACAACTTCCAGTTTGTAGTGTTAATTAGAAAGTAAGGTTAGGAAAATTTCAATGATGCTAACCAATAACTAACGAAGAACTAACGAAAAGCTAACGAGGGACTAACAACGCGTATCTTTTTTTCTATTTTGGCCTGTGATAATATTATCATAGACAAATGAGACATGAAACGCAGATGCGGCAGCTCATTTGTTTCTCTTTTGCAAAAGAATACGGACTAAAAATGAAGCGTCAGCTCATCATCGAAAGGTGGTGGGTATGGCGCTTTTTTCATGTTCGGAAATCAGATGACGATCTGAAAGAAAAATATCGGAATAAGGAAGAGAGGAAAAAATGGATTACGAAACATTCAAACAGGAAATGACAGAGGATCTGAAGCAGAGGCTTTACGAGAGAGGCATTGAGGATGTTGAGATGAGCTTCCACAATGTTGAAAAAGCAAATCAGAGCTATGAGTCCTTGACCGTGCGTCAGGAAGGAAGCAATGTTGGAGTCAACTTCAATATTGAGAATGCCTTTGCTGAATACGAGCACACCGGAGATTATGTAGGTGTTCTTGCGGAATCAACACACGCTATCATGCAGGGACTTGAGAATGTCCCTTCTGTTGATACATCCGAGCTTACCAATTATGAAGCGATGAAGGAAAAGCTCTCCATTGAAGTGATTTCTGCTGAAACAAATGCAGAGCTGCTTACAAAGATTCCTCATGAAAGCATGGAGGACATGGCGGTTGTATATCGTTTTGTGCTTGAGAGCAATGATGCCGGCAGAGCATCCATTCTGGTAACCAATGACATGATCGACCATATGGGAGTAACCCATGAGCAGCTGAAAGCAGATGCTCTGGAGAACGCCCCGGAAATCAGACCGGCGGTTATCCAGGGTATGAGCGAGGTCATGAGAGAGATGATGGGACCGGAAGCATTTGAGATGTTTGGTCTTCCTGAGGAGCAGGAGGAAATGATGTATGTTGCAACGGTTCCGGATAAGAACTCCGGGGCGGGGGTGCTTGCTTATCAGGATTTTATGGATCAGGCAGCTGAGAAGCTTGGTGGAGACTTCTATATTCTCCCCTCATCGATTCATGAAATTCTGTTGGTACCTGATAACGGAGACAAGGCTGCAGATGATCTGAGAGATATGGTAAGGGAAGTCAATGCTACCCAGGTAAGTCCTGAGGAAAAGCTTACTGACAACGTGTATCATTATGATTCCAAGGAACATATCTTTGAACTTGCTGAGAAATTTGAAGCAAGACAGCAGGAAAAAGCCGAGCCCCAGATTGATGAGAAATCGGAGGAGCACGGTTCCGTATTAAAGGATCTGAAGGATAAGCAGAAGGAAGTTGCAGCAAAGCCTCCCGTAAAGGATGCGGCAGAAAAGGCAGCAAAGGCTAAGGGCGGGGAAGCCCTCTAAAATTATCGTAAAGTGTCAGCTTATGGCGATTGCCATAGGTCTGGCACTTTTTTGATGGAAAGGCAAGGTAATACAATGTCAGGAGCATATATTGAGAAGAACAGAACAGGGGCTAAGCCACCGGTCAGCCATCCGCAGAACTGTAAAGAGGAATGTCCTTATGGGTATGACAAAGCATTTTGTTTTCCGTGCTATAAAAAGCTGATGGAAGAGATGCGAAGCAAAAGAAAGGGATAGCCATGGGATTTGATTACTTTTATGAAGATCAGTCCCAGCAGTTTGCTTTTTACCGGATACCAAAGGTCCTTTTTACTGATGCAAGGTTTCAGGGAATATCCACGGAAGGAAAGGTATTGTACGGACTGCTATTAGACCGTGTATCACTTTCCAGGGATAATGGCTGGATTGATGAGGAGGGGCGGGTATATATCATTTTCACTCTGACTTCCATCCGGGAAGCTATGAACTGTTCCGAAAAATCAGCAATCAAGTATCTTTCGGAGTTGGAAGAGTTTGGGCTGATAGAGCGCATTAAGCAGGGACTGGGAAAGCCGGCACTGATCTATGTGAAGAATTTCTTAGACCAGCAGAATTTACAGGTCAAGGCCTGTAAAGATTACAGGTCTGGTACTGTAAAAGTTACAGGTCAGGACCTGTATAATCTACAGCCTAATAATACTAATAACAATAATACTGAATATAGTGATACTTATCCTATCCTATCCGGGGATGAGGAGCGGATGGGATATGAAGCTTACCTTAGGGAACAGCTGGAAATATCAGTCTTAACGAGCAGGTATCCTTATGATTCCGATATGATTGAAGGCATTCTGGAGCTTATGCTGGACATTTTGTGTTCCAGAAGAAAGATGATCCGAATTGCCGGAGATGACAAACCGGCCAATGTGGTAAAGGGAAGATTCATGAAGTTAAACATGGGACATATTGAGTATGTGATGGACTGTGTCCGGGAGAATACCACGAAAGTCCGCAGTATTAAGCAGTATCTGCTGGCTGCATTGTATAACGCACCGGCTACCATGGACGGCTATTATCGTGCGGAAGTTAATCATGATATGGCCACAGGAAAAATATAGACCAGGAGGGATTGGTTAAATTGAATGATACAGAATTTATTTTGGGCCGTTTGGAAAAGATAGCGGCAAATCTGGAAGAGATTGTCAGTATTCTGGCACCGGAGCAGTCGGCAATCTATGTGGATGCATCGCAGCAGGTGAATTTCATCGGGATGGAAGATGCAATGGCAATTCTGGACGGCTTTGGAAAGAACAGTGCTTCCGAGATGATAGGGAAGACGGATTACATTTTTGTCTATGATGCAAGAAAGAAGCTGCTCATTGACGGAGAGGCATATGTGCCGGCCGGATATCTTGTGATGAAATCGGATTATGGGTTACAGGGGCTTAACGAGAGCGATATCAGTGCAGTCATGGCTGAAATTAGAAGCAGAATCTGTACACTTGCAATCGGGCAGTACCGGATCCAGAGCTACCGGCTGGGATAGGAGGAATTTTATGAATAACAAACCATGGGCTTATGTTACGTCTGCATGGAGCGCGGATCGAACCAAAGCCAAAAGATCTGCAAAGAGATATTGCAGGAAACTGTATGAAGCAGGCTACACACCGATCTGTCCGTTACTGTCATTGCCGGAGGTAATTGACGTAAGCAATGCAGATGAATATAAGGATTATCTGGATATGTCAGAGGATATGCTGAGACGTTCCAGGATTCTTGTGGTTTGTGGAGCTGCCGTTAATGAAACGGTGCTTACGGATATTGCGATTGCAAATCGCTTTCACGTGGCATCATCCACCATGAGGGGAGTCCTTGGTGTGGATAAGAGCAGAAAAGAAGAATAGATACATGGAAGGAAGTGAGAAAGCTGGTACATGAAGAAGTAAGCAAGGAGGCTGCGGACAAGTCCATCCGCATTGCTGTCAGAGTATCCAAACCTACGCTGAAATTGTTTATGAAAGCACTAAGTACAGTGGTAGGAAAGCCAACAAAAGCGGTCGGTAAGGCAGTGGGTGAAAAAATCCATCCGACAAAAGGAAAGCAGTCAATCAAGACTCTGGTTCGTCAGGGCCAGGGAGTCTCGTCCATTCCGCTTGCTGATGAAGGGCTAAAGGATTTTCAGAAGATCGCCAAAAAGTATGGAGTTGATTTCGCAGTCGTAAAGGACAAGAAAGCGGATCCTCCGGTATATACCATATTCTTCAAAGCAAAGGATATGGATGTGATTACAAAAATCTTGCAGGATTATGCAGATAAGCAGGTGAAGAAGGGTTCAAAGGAGCGCCCGAGTGTTCTTGAGAAACTGAAGAAATTCAAGGAGATTGTGGCAGCGATTCCAAGGAAAGTGGCAGAGAAAAAGAAGGAGAAGGTGCGATGAATATGAAACAGATAAAAAAGCAGCTGATCCTGAACATTCCCTATATTGTTCTGGGACTGGCTGCTACCAATCTGGGAGAGATGTGGCGACTGGCGGTGGGTGCCAATGCGTCTGAGAAAGTACAGAGCATTGTACTTGATGGACTGATTGCAAAGGCATTTTCCAATCCGTTGCCAAGTTTTTATCCGACTGACCTGCTGGTAGGCATCGCCTGTGGTGCAGCGCTCAGGCTGGCAGTGTATCTGAAAGGGAAAAACGCAAAAAAGTTCCGGCATAATGAGGAGTATGGTTCTGCCAGATGGGGAAAGCATGCAGATATCGAGCCTTTTGAGGATCCGGTGTTTGCAAACAATGTGATTCTGTCCCAGACAGAGCGGATCACCATGAGCAGCAGACCGAAGATTCCGAAATACGCCAGAAATAAGAATGTTCTGGTTGTTGGTGGTTCAGGTTCCGGTAAGACGAGGTTTTTTATCAAGCCGAATCTTTTGCAGATGCATTCATCCTACGTGGTGACTGATCCAAAGGGTGGTCTGGTTAATGAAGTAGGAAATGCCCTGTATAAGAACGGGTACCGGATGAAGGTGTTTAATACCATCAATTTTACAAAATCAATGCATTATAATCCATTTGCCTATCTCCATTCTGAGAAGGATATTCTGAAACTGGTAACAACACTGATTGCCAACACAAAAGGGGAGAGCAAAGGTGGAGATGATTTCTGGCTGAAAGCGGAAACACTGCTTTACACCGCATTGATTGGGTACATCCATTATGAGGCTCCGGAAGAGGAGCAGAATTTTTCTACCCTGCTTGAAATGATCAACGCAATGGAAGTCCGGGAGGATGATGAAGAGTTTAAGAATCCGGTGGATCTGATGTTTGAGGAACTGGCAGAGCAGAACCCGGACCATTTCGCAGTAAGGCAGTATGCCAAGTACAAGCTGGCAGCCGGAAAAACAGCCAAGTCCATTCTGGTTTCCTGTGGAGCAAGACTGGCACCCTTTGATATCAAGGAACTCAGGGATCTGACAGCCTATGATGAGCTGGAGCTGGATACCCTGGGAGATGAGAAGACAGCGCTGTTTCTGATTATGTCAGATACGGATGGCACCTTCAATTTCCTGATTTCCATGATTTATACGCAGATGTTCAATCTCCTTTGTGAGAAAGCAGATGATGTGTATGGGGGAAGACTTCCGGTACATGTGCGATGCCTTATCGATGAGGCGGCCAATATCGGGCAGATCCCGAATCTGGAAAAGCTGGTGGCAACCATCCGAAGCAGGGAAATATCGGCATGTCTGGTATTACAGGCAAAGTCACAGCTTAAGGCAATCTATAAGGATAATGCAGATACAATCATCGGCAATATGGATTCCCAGATTTTCCTTGGTGGTACCGAGCAGACGACCTTAAAAGACCTGAATGCAATTCTTGGAAAAGAGACCATCGATATGTACAATACCGGACAGTCGAAGGGTTCCCAGGAAAGCTACAGCATGAATTATCAGAAGCTTGGCAAAGATTTGATGACAATGGATGAACTGGCGGTCATGGACGGCTCGAAATGTATTGTGCAGGTCCGTGGTGTAAGACCATTTTTGTCCGACAAGTATGATCTGACGCAACATCCGAATTACAGGCTGACGGCAGATTATGACAAGAAGAACTATTTTGATGTGGTGAAATTCTTAAGCCACACACTGAAACTGAAAGCAGATGATGAATACGAAGTCATCGACTTAACAGAGTAATCAGCTCTTACCATCCGGCGATAAAGGTCGGAAGATAGGGGCTTTTTATTATGCCTGGAAACGGGCGATATGCGCGCATAGCCGGATGCCACTGCAGGGGATCCGGCACGTAACTGTAAACTGCCTCCATGGTCGGGGCAAAGGAATGAATATATCACGAAAAAAATATTTTGGAGGAACTGAAACATGGCATTTTTTCAGAGCGCAGTAGGAACATTACAGACACTTGTAATCGCACTTGGAGCAGGTCTTGGAATCTGGGGTGCAATCAACCTTATGGAAGGATACGGTAACGATAACCCGGGCGCAAAGTCCCAGGGAATGAAGCAGCTCATGGCCGGCGGCGGTGTGGCTCTTATCGGTACTACCCTTGTACCTTTACTTTCCGGTCTTTTCTAAGAGACAGCGTGGCAGGACCACGCAGAAAAACTAAATAGCAGACAGCGGATCCGGTAGACCGGAGAAGTGGAGGTCTGTGCAGACACACGGGTCAGGGCAGAGTGCTCTGGCCCTTCATCAATCAAGAAAGAATATGGAGGATTTATATTATGGCATTTTTTCAGAGCGCAGTAGGAACATTGCAGACACTTGTAATCGCACTTGGAGCAGGTCTTGGAATCTGGGGTGCAATCAATCTTATGGAAGGATACGGTAACGATAACCCGGGTGCAAAGTCCCAGGGAATGAAGCAGCTTATGGCCGGTGGCGGTGTTGCCCTTATCGGTACCACTCTTGTACCTTTGCTTTCCGGTTTGTTCTAAATCAGATTCTGGTTTTGGGGCAGGGAGAAACCCTGTCCCGGAGGAAAGGAGGAAATAATTGAACAGCATAATTCAGCAGATTACTGACTGGCTGAAAGGACTTCTTGTATCAGGTATCATGAATAATCTCACCAACACATTTTCCTCTGTGAATGACCAGGTGGGGCAGATTGCAACAGAGGTAGGACAGACTCCCAGCAGTTTTCTGCCGGCGGTATTCAATATGGTCAGGAACCTGTCAGAAACGGTAATTATGCCGATCGCGGGTATTCTTTTGACCTTCATAGCCTGCTATGAGCTGATACAGCTGATAATCAGTTATAACAATCTGGCAAGCTTTGAGACATGGTTTATCTTTAAGTGGATCTTTAAGACTTTTGTGGCAGTAGAGCTGATCACACACACCTTTGATATCACGATGGCGGTATTTGATGTATCGCAGAGCGTGGTAAGCCGGGCCGGAGGCATTATTCAGGGAAGCACGGCAATTGATGCAAGCACCCTTGCGACAATGCAGACCACACTGGAAGCAATGGATTTGGGACCACTGCTTGGGATATTCTTACAGTCGTTTGTTGTGCAGTTCCTTATGTATATACTGGCAGCAATCATTTTCGTCATCATCAACGGACGAATGGTGGAGATTTATCTTATGGTCAGCCTTGCACCGATTCCGTTTGCGACCTTTGGAAACAGGGAGCAGAGCATGATGGGACAGAATTATGTAAGAAGCCTGTTTGCACTTGGATTCCAGGGATTTCTGATCATGGTATGTGTGGGAATCTACGCAGTCCTGATTCAGTCGGTAGCATTTAACGCAGATATCATTGGCTCGCTATGGAGGGTTATGGGCTTCACCGTTTTGTTAGCCTTTACCCTGTTTAAGACGGGAGCAGTAGCAAAGAGCATACTTCATGCTCATTAAGGAGGAAGATTATGGCAGCATCTTATATCAGTGTCCCGAGGGACCTGACAAAAGTAAAAAGCAAGGTGATGTTCAATCTGACAAAAAGACAGCTGATCTGTTTTGGTATGGCGGCACTCATTGGAGTACCGTCCTTCTTTTTGCTCAAAACAGTAGTGAAAGTCAATACGGCAGTTATGGGGATGATGGTGATTATGATGCCATTCTTTTTCCTTGCCATGTATGAGAAGAACGGTCAGCCGCTGGAGGTCATTTTGAGTCACATGATACAGGCAATCTTTAAGAGACCGAAGATACGTCCGTATATGACGGACAATTATTATGATGCGCTTTTGCGTCAGGCGAAAGCAGAAAAGGAGGTAGAAAACATTGTTCGATTTTCGCAAAAAGAAAGATCAGGAAAACAGAAAGTTCACAATGCCGGAAGGGCTGACCAGGGACGAGCAGAAAGCGGTAAAGGAAGCCATAAAAAAGGCACGGAAAAATGATGGCACACCAAGGACGGCACAGCAGAGCATACCGTTTGACAGGATGTTTCCGGACGGTATTTGCAGGGTTGGACTTGATTATTATACAAAGACCATCCAGTTTCAGGATATCAACTATCAGCTGGCACAGCAGGAGGATAAGACAGAGATCTTTGAGGAATGGTGTTCTTTCTTAAACTTTTTCGACAGTTCCATCAACTTTCAGTTATCCTTCAATAACATGGCAACGGACGTCTCTGATTTTGAGAAGAGCATTGCCATCGCACATAAGAAAGATGGATTTGATGATGTCAGGGATGAGTATTCGGAAGTGCTTCTGCATCAGATGGAGGCTGGCAATAACGGTCTTACCAAGACAAAATACCTGACCTTTGGAATTCATGCAGAATCCATGAAAACAGCGAAACCGAGACTCATTCATATTGAGACGGATATTCTCAATAACTTCAAAAGACTGGGAGTAAGGGCAAAGACCTTAAACGGAAGTGAAAGACTGGAACTGATGCACAGACAGTTTCATATGGGAGATGATGCAAAATTCCATTTTGACTGGAAGTATCTGGTGGGATCCGGCCTTTCCGTAAAGGATTTCATTGCACCGAGCAGCTTTGCTTTTCCAACCGGAAGATATTTTCAGATGGGAGACATGTATGGATGCATGAGTTTCTTATCCATCGATGCATCGGATATCAGCGACAGGCTGCTTGCAGATTTCCTTTCCATGGAATCCAGCCAGATTGTGACCATGCATATCAAGTCGGTAGACCAGAATGAGGCAATCAAGACCATCAAGCATACCATTACGGAGCTTGACCGGAGCAAGATCGAGGAGCAGAAAAAGGCAGTCAGGGCCGGTTATGATATGGATATCATTCCGTCCGACCTTGCAACCTATGGCAAGGATGCCAAGGCATTGTTAAAGGAGCTGCAGTCACAGAATGAGAGAATGTTTCTTCTGACATTTCTTGTGATGAATACCGGAAGGACAAAGCAGGAGCTTGAAAACAATGTATTTCAGGCGGTTTCCATCGCACAGAAACATAACTGCAATCTGGTCAGACTGGATTACCAGCAGGAGCAGGGGCTTATGAGTACATTGCCACTTGCCAGCAATCTGATTGAGATCCAGAGGGGGATGACCACATCAAGTACAGCGATTTTTGTTCCATTCACTACCCAGGAGTTATTTCAGAATGGAAAAGAGGCTTTGTATTATGGTCTGAATGCACTTTCCAACAACATGATCATGGTAGACAGAAAGAAGCTAAAAAACCCCAATGCCCTGATTCTTGGTACACCGGGTTCAGGTAAGTCCTTCAGTGCAAAGAGGGAAATTGCCAATGCGTTCCTTGTTACGGATGATGACATCATCATATCCGATCCGGAGTCAGAGTATTCTCCTCTGGTGGCAAGGTTTGGAGGACAGGTGATTAAGATCAGCCCGACTTCTGACCAGTATATCAATCCAATGGATATCAACATGAACTACTCGGATGATGATAACCCGATTGCCCTTAAGGCAGATTTCATTCTGTCTTTGTGTGAGCTGATCGTAGGAAATAAGGAAGGACTTAGGCCGGTTGAGAAAACGGTCATCGACAGATGCATCCGTCAGATTTATCAGAAGTATTTTGAGAATCCGGGACCGGAGAATATGCCGATTCTTGGGGATCTGTATCAGGCACTCTTAAACCAGGACGAGCCGGAAGCAAAGCATGTGGCAACAGCCCTTGAAATCTATGTATCCGGTTCTTTAAATGTCTTTAACCACAGAACCAATGTGGAGCTTACAAACCGCCTTGTATGTTATGACATCAAGGATTTAGGTAAACAGCTTAAGAAGATTGGCATGCTTGTGGTACAGGATCAGGTATGGGGAAGGGTAACCGAGAACAGAAGCCAGGGCAGATCCACCAGATACTACATGGATGAGATGCACCTTCTGCTCCGTGAAGAACAGACGGCTGCCTATACCGTGGAAATCTGGAAGCGTTTCAGAAAGTGGGGAGGAATACCCACCGGTATTACCCAGAACGTCAAGGATTTGCTGGCATCCAAGGAAGTGGAGAACATTTTCGAGAACTCTGACTTTATCTATATGCTGAACCAGGCAGTAGGCGACAGACAGATTCTTGCCAGACAGCTTAATATCAGCCCTCACCAGCTTTCGTATGTAACACATTCGGGAGAAGGTGAAGGGCTTTTATTCTATGGCAATGTTATTCTGCCATTTGTGGACCGCTTCCCTGCAAATACGGAACTTTACCGTATCATGACAACCAGATTGTCCGAGGTAACAGAAGCAAAGAAGGAGCAGTCAGCGTAAGCGGCTGTTTCTTCGGAAAGGTTAGATATGCATGAATGAAGAAAAATATTCCAGGGAGAAGGTGGAGAAGTCCGCCAAAAACAAGCGGGTGGAGCCGGAGAATAAGACGACACAGAAAAAGCATGCAGATAAGCTGAAAAATGAGACCTCAGCGGGTGAGAGCTATCGCAAGAAGCTACGTTATGGGAAAAAGGATACCAGACTTACTCCGGAAGAGGAAAAGAAACTTCGCAAGATAAAAAAACAGGGGCGGAAGAGAATCTACAAGGAGACAGCTGTGGCAGAATCCATCCGGAAAGCCGGGATCCAAAACGAGGATGAAAACGTGGGAACAGAAGCCATGGATCAGGCAATCGGTCTGGCAATGGCCGGAAGTGCAGAGGCAAGGAGTTTTGCACAGGATATCAGGAAAAGCAATTATGGTAAGAAGCTTCATGCCAGAAATGAACATCTGGATGCGGTCCAGGGTGCCAGGGGAGCAAAAGAAGCGGGTGAGGCAGGCGAAAGCACCATGTCTGCTACGGTCAAGGCAACAAGAAAAAAGCTGATGCAGAGAGAATTTGCGGAAGCTGCCGCAAAGAAACAGGCTGCAGAGGCGGCAAACGGTATCGGAAGTATCGGCAAGCGATTCACGGACAAGGCGGAAGACCTGATGGGAAGACTGGCAGAATGGATCAGGGAATTTTTACAGGACCATCCTATGCTGCTGGTGATTGCTGTGGTAGTTCTGATTGTGGTTCTGGTAATCTCCGGAGCATTATCTTCCTGTTCCATGATGGCAGGCGGAGTGAACACTACCACAATTGCAACTTCCTTTACGGCGGAGGATGCGGACATTCTGCAGGTGGAGGCAGATTATGTGGAGTTGGAAGCGGATCTGCAGGAAACCATAGACAATATCGAAACAGACCATCCGGGGTATGATGAGTACAATTATTCCCTTGCGGAGATCTCCCACAATCCGTTTGAACTGGCGGCACTGCTTACGGTGCTTTATGAGAATTACACCCCTTCCCAGGTGCAGTCCATGTTGCAGACCATTTTTGATTACCAGTATACACTGACCATGACGGAAGTGGTGGAGACCAGAACGAGGACGGAAACCAGGTGGCATTATGTGACATATTACCGGGATGAAGAAAGAACCGGTTACCGGATGGTAAACGGGAGACTGGAGTCTTATACCTATACGGTTTCGGTTCCTTATCAGGTTTATGAATCCTATCAGGTTGAGGTGGAATATGACTATTACATTCTCAATACCACGCTGACCAATCATGGTATTTCCGCGGCAGTAAATGCCTTGAACCTTACGGAAGACCAGATGCAGCGGTATATGATCCTTCTTGAAACAAGAGGAAATAAGCCGGACATCTTCGGGGATAACGTGTATGCCAATCCGGGAGTATCTGAGGAATATGAGAATTATGCGGTACCGGGAGAATATCTGACAGACCAGCAGTTTGGCAGGATGCTTAATGAAGCGGAAAAGTATCTCGGTTATCCCTATGTATGGGGAGGCTCTTCCCCAAGCACAAGCTTTGACTGTTCCGGGTTTGTAAGCTACGTCATAAACAACTGCGGAAACGGATGGAATTATGGAAGACTTACGGCCAACGGATGGAAGAATGCGACAGCCAGGGTGGCTGCATCCGATGTGAAGCCGGGTGATCTGGTATTCTTTCAGGGAACCTACAACACATCCGGTGCATCCCATGTGGGAATCGTGGTAGATCCGGTAAATAAGATTATGGTTCATTGTGGAAACCCTATTCAGTATGCATCATATGACACGGCATACTGGAGGGCACATGCTTACTGTTATGGCAGGATTCAGTAACAATAATTTCAGCGCTCCTTCCGGGGGCGCTTTTTGAATGGAGGAAAGGAAATGTACGCAAGATTAGACAAACTCCGCGAAGATCTGCAAAAGGCAATCGCAAAGAGAGATGAAGCGGAGAAAAAGGTGAAGCAGCTGCAGGCGAAGCTCAAGGAAGAGGAGAACCAGCAGATTGTGAGTGATGTTGCATCCTACAATTTATCTCCTGAACAGCTGGCGCAGTTCTTACAGCTGGCAGGCAGCGGAAAATTGCAGGAATTGTTAAACGGTCAGGTAAAAATGCCTGAACCTGTAGCCATGGATCATGTCGGGGAAAAGCCGGCAGAGGATGAGGAAAATCTGTTTGATGAGAATGAGGAGGATGATCAGGATGAAGATAACTAAGATGATGAAGAAATGTGTAGCAGGAGTGCTTGTTGGAATGGCCGCATTAGTGGGATTTACACCACTTACTGTGTTTGCACAGGGAAAAGAAGCAGAGTGTATCTGTGAGGAAAAATGTACGGAGGACCGCATCAATGAGGACTGTGAAGTCTGTATCTATGATTACCATTACTGTGAAGGAAAGGAAGCAGAAAAGGAACCGGAAGAGGAAAACTATGGTCCGCTTACCCCTGATGGAAACATGAACCTGGTAGATGACTATGGTTCTTTTGAAGCCGGCGGCAAGCAGTTCATTACGGTGACTACGAAATCCGGCAACTTCTTTTACATCATCATTGATCGTGATGATAAGGGAACCGAGACTGTTCATTTCTTAAATCTGGTGGATGAATCAGATCTTCTGGCGTTAATGGAAGATGAGGAAGTGGAAGCATATATGGCATCCCAGGGTATGACCGAGACTGAGGAACAGCCATCGGAACCGGAAACAACCGTAGAGGAAGTAAAAGAAGAGCCGAAGGAAGAGGAAACGGAACCGGAAACCCAGAAGAAAAGCCCAAATGTGACAGGAATCATGGGAGTAATCCTTATTCTGGCATTAGGCGGTATTGGAGGATTTATGTACTTTAAGTCCGGAAAGGCAAAGAAAAAGCAGGATGCACCGGATCCGGATATGGATTATCTGGATGATGACGATGAGGACTATCTGGATGCTCTGGATGAGGAGCCGGAAGAGGAAGACCGTTCAGAGGAGGAAGACGATGGCGAGGAAGAGTAGATATCTTGGATATGCAAAAGGAGTCCTGAAGATCGGGAATAAGAAAAGAAGGACTTCCACAAAGGAATCCGTGCTGACAAGGCTGAAAAAGTTAAGGGATAAGGACTTTTCCATGACCATCCCTGTTGCAGAAGGAAACCCGGATGAACATTAGCGGGATTCGTCCAAGGAAGGGCTTTTATGATTCTGTCATAGCACAGGAACCAGAAAAAGAGAAGGTGTACAAACTGAATCAGGTGGCTATCCGTTTGGTGGATATGCCACCTCTTTTAAGTGATACTCCGATGGATGGACCAGAAGCAGCTGTTAAGGTCATGGCAGATATGCTGAAGGACTATGACAGAGAGGTTGTGGCAATCGTAAATCTACAGTCAGACGGGCGGCCAATCAACATGAACGTGGTAAGCATGGGAGCACTGGACCAGTCAGTCGCGCATCCGAGGGAAATCTTTAAGAGCACGATCCTGTCAAATGCAGCTTCCATGATGCTGGTTCATAACCATCCGTCAGGAAGACTGGTGCCGAGTTCTGAGGACATTGTTCTTACGGACAGGGTAAAGCAGTTAAGTGACCTGATCGGTGTCAGATTTTTGGATCATGTCATTGTCGGACCGGGAAAGGATTACTATTCCTTTCACCAGAAGGAGCAAATGCCGCTGTCCTCGTTAAAACTGACGAAGGATTTGAATGATATTGAATTGGAGGGATTTAGAGTGGCGGAAAATACGGTACAAAAAGAAGCAAAGATGACTGCAACGCTTACCGTTGCAGAATGCGGTGAATTTCATTCGATGGGGGAAGAGCATTCCGGCATCAAGACTGTTAAGGAAGCGAAGGAGATATTTGAAAGCATTCCTCCGGAGCGCATGAATGGCATACCGGCGATTGGAGTGCGTGTGGCAAATGAAGAGGCACCGGAGCTGTTTAGCGAGATTGATATTTTTAACGGCAAAAGGTTTGACATGGAGGCTTTATCCTATGTGCCTGAGATCAGAAACAACTGGGATGCACAGAAACTGATTGCGGAGCTGATCCATGCATATCCGGAAGCGGAAATTGTGGGAGAGATCCCGGAGGGAATACAGAAGAAAATACAGTTCATTGAGTCCAGGGAGAAACAGGCCGACCAGTTAAAGGCTGTAACTGACCAGCTGGAGAAAGGCGTTGTGGAGGTATTTCAAAGCGATAAATACAAACAGTTTCTGGACACAATGGCCAAATTTCCCCGATATTCCGTAAACAATTCCATTCTGATTATGATGCAGAGACCGGATGCAAGTCTCTGTCAGAGTTTTACCGGATGGAAAGAGATGGGAAGGTATGTAAAAAAGGGAGAGAAGGGTATCAGTATCCTTGCCCCTGCACCATACAAGATTGAGAGGGAACAGACCAGACTGGATGATAAGGGAAAGCCGGTGCTTGATACAGACGGGGAGCCGGTAACGGAAAAGGTGGAAGTAACCATCCGTGCCTTTAAGGTGGTGAAGACGTTTGACGTATCACAGACAGACGGGAAGGAACTACCCTCCATTGGACCCGGTGAACTGGTTGGAAGTATTGAAGGATATCCGAAGCTTTTGCAGGCTTTACAGGAAATCAGTCCGGTACCTGTTACTTTTGAGCAGATCGATGGGGAAGCGAAGGGTTTTTATCATCAGGAAGATAAGAGAATTGCCATTCAGGATGGAATGAGTGAGGTTCAGACAATCAAGACTCTGCTTCACGAAATGGCGCACCAGAAGCTTCATGATAAGGATGCAGTGGAAGCTGCAGATCATGTATCAAGGAATGGAAAAGAGGTAGAGGCCGAGAGTGTGGCATATGTTGTGTGCCAGCATTACGGTATCAACACTTCTGACTATTCCTTTTCTTATGTGGCTGGCTGGTCCGAGGGAAAGGAGACCCCTGAGTTAAAGAGTTCACTGGACAAAATCCGACAGACCGCAGCGGATTTCATTTACCAGATTGACCAGAAGCTTCAAGTGTTACAGGCAGACAGGGAGCAGGGTTTTATTCCGGTGGTTCCGGATTCTCAGGAAGAAGTGCCAAACCCGGATCTTAAGGTTGCGGTGGATAAGGCGCTGGAAAATCTGGAAAAGAAGCGCACGCAGGCGAAAAAGAAAACTTCTGTCAAGTCCAGGATCAAGGAAAAAGCAGAAAAGTCAGAAACCACACCGAAGAAAACCAGGACATCAAAAACGAAGGAGGAAAGAGCGTGACACAGAAAGAGTTCAATGATGTGGTAGTCAGCCAGACAGAACGCTGCAAATCCTTGTTAACTGCTAAGGGAAGCGAGTATGCACCCAAAGCAGCAAAAGGAACCAGTGCAGACCGGCTGGCTCATTTTAAGAAAGCGGCAGTTGTGATGAATTCCACACCAAAGGCGGCTCTCATGGGGATGTTATCAAAGCATCTGATTTCCGTATCAGATATGTGTACGGATGACAAAAGCTTTCCCAAAGAGCAGTGGGATGAGAAAATCACCGACAGCATCAATTATCTGCTGATTCTCCGCGCCATTGTGGAGGAGGGGACGCATGAGGAAGATTGAAGTAAAAATATTAAATCCGGAATCCATTGATCAGGCAGAGAAACTGATGGTATGTGCAGCGAGGCTGACACAGAGAGGCCATCAGATTTCCTGTCTGAATGATTTTATGGAGCTATATGAAAAGCCGTACCAGAGATCAACAGTGGCAAATCTTGTAAAACTGCCACATCCAACGATTCAGAAATTCGGAATCATCAACGTGGTTATCGTGGGAGCTTCCAGAAGATTCCTGGCACAGATAACCAGGCACCAGAACGAAGTGAAGTATATGTCAGCGAGCCTTCAATATAGTGATTATTCCGGTGTTGAAGACTTTGTAATTCCGTATGATCTTCTGGGCACTAAGCAGGAAGCGGATTATCTGGAACAGTGCAAAAAGTCCATGAAGAATTATCAGGAACTTGTAACATCCGGTATTGATAATGATTCTGCCGGATATCTTGCCCCACAGGGAATGCGAAACATTCTATTGGTCAGTGCCACTCCCTATCAGTGGAAGCATATGATCCACCAGAGAACATGCAGAAGAAATACCAAGGAAACGAGGTATGTGATGCTGAAAATCTGGGAGCAGCTGATAGGGCAAAATGCAGAACTTTTTTCTGACTGTGGACCATTCTGTATGAATGGAGGCTGTGAGGAAGGAAAAATGACTTGTGGCAGGAGCATCCCACAGAACCTGTCACCTGCAGAGATCATTCGTGTGGATTTTCCGAAGCTGGATGAGAGCATGGTCTTTAAGGAAGGAGTAACGGATGAAGATACAGTTAATTGATTTTGGAGGCAAAAGTCCGGAGAGAGCGCATGCCAATGACGCCGGAGCGGATGTATTCAGTCCAAGAGATGAAGTGATTTATCCGGGTCAGATCTGCAAGATGCCCCTGGGTTTTGGTCTTAGAATTCCGGATGGATTTGCCGGATATATCTTTCCAAGGAGCGGGTTAAGCTCACAGGGAATCGTGTGTGAACTGCCGCCCATTGACTCCGGCTATACAGGAGAAGTCCATGCCATCATTTCCAATGTAAGCAAAAAAGAATATGAGATCAAAGCCGGTGACAAGATTGGGCAGCTTGTAATCATGCCGGTTCTGATTCCGGAGTTTACCTTTGAGGAATGGAAGGAACGTGTAACCGGGGCTTTTGGTTCAACCGGCAGATAAGAAATGGAGGAAACAGATGAAGTTAGTGATTGCAGAGAAACCTTCCGTGGCACAGTCCATTGCGAAGGTAATCGGAGCAGAGAAAAGAGAGGATGGATATCTGGAGGGAAACGGGTATCTGGTCAGCTGGTGTGTTGGTCATCTGGTGGAGCTTGCTTCCCCGGAGTCCTACGATGAAAGGTATGAGAAGTGGAGATATGAGGATCTTCCGATTCTGCCTAAAGACTGGAATTACCAGGTTGCAGATGCTACCAGAAAGCAGTTTGGGATTCTGAAAAAGTTAATGGAGCGTGATGATGTCACAGGGCTGGTGGAAGCTACGGATGCCGGCCGTGAAGGAGAATTGATCTTCCGTCTGGTATATCATCAGGCAAAATGCAAAAAGCCATTCGAGCGCCTATGGATTTCTTCTATGGAAGACCAGGCAATCTCGGATGGCTTTTCTAATCTGAAGGACGGGAAAGAATACGATGATCTCTATACTGCGGCGCTTTGCAGAGAGAGGGCAGACTGGATTGTAGGGATGAACGCCACAAGACTGTTTTCCACTTTGTACGGCCAGACCCTGAATGTGGGCCGGGTGATGACACCAACCCTTGCCATGATTGTGGAGAGGGAAGCAGAGATTGAGGGATTTAAGCCGGAACCGATTTACAGACTGTCGGTTAAGAGTGCCGGCATTGTGGCAACATCCGACCGGTTTGAAAACAGGCAGGATGCGGAGAAAATACTAAATCGTCTCAAAGAAGAAAAGACGGCATTGGTAACGAAGCTGGAGACAACAGACAAACAGGAAAAGGCACCACAGCTTTATAGCCTGACTGCATTGCAGAGAGATGCCAACCGGTTCTTGGGATTTACGGCACAGCAGACTCTGGATTACACCCAGAGCCTTTATGAAAAAAAGCTGGTGACATATCCCAGAACGGACAGCAGGTTTTTGACGGAAGACATGGAAGGAATGCTCCCCCATCTGGTGGACAAGCTGGTATGGAAGTTCGGATATACCAGGCATGTTCCTATTCATGCAAAACAGGTAATCGACAATAAGAAGGTCAGTGACCATCATGCAATCATTCCTACCGTGAATGTGGCGGATGCCGAATTTGGAGAACTTCCATCCGGGGAACAGAAAGTCTTAAGTCTGATTACAGCAAGATTCATTTCTGCCCTGGGAGATGCGGCAGTCCGGAGTGAGACGGAGCTGG
>CAMEOT010000040.1 GCA_945929965.1 uncultured Lachnospiraceae bacterium | reverse complement strand
GAAAGGTTTATCCCGTTTCAAGCGGAATTAGATTCCCGATGGAGCGGAATATGCACCACTGGTACCCTGGATGACACACATTTCACCTTTTTCTACACCTGCGGTAATCCCTTTTAATACCTGTACATAGCCGCCTTCTCCATAGCTTTTCTTCAGATCCTTTACTTCCAGATACATATCCTGCCTCCTCGCTTATTGACAATGATTTCCATTAACATAACGCTGTTATGTTAATGGTCTGAAATTGCACCCTTAGAAGTCTTTTTCTCCATCAGGGTGCTCGATATTTCTATGATTCTGTCATCATGCCCATCCATCCCCGGACCAGATACATGGTCAGGGCATCCACATGTTTCAGTGCAACGCTTTCTTCCGTCTCATGCAAAAACAAATGAACAAATGTATCAACCATAATATGTGCCATCCAATGCGTCATATAAGCATCAATTCTCGGTTTTTTAGTAGCACAGGTCACAGTATCGCACAGTCTTCTGTACCGCTGCTCCGAGATATCCACGACCTCATCCAGACAATCCTCAAATCGGGATCCCTGGGACTTTGTCAGGAGCAGTAAAAAGGCATCCCGGTTGGCATACATCTGCCGGATGATCTGCCTGGATATTTCCAGATCCCTATCATCTTCCAGTGCCAGCTGCGCCACCTGTTCTTCGTTACGCATCTCCGTAGCGAAGTGTTCTTCCATGGCTACATAGAGTTTTTTCAGCGGTTCTTCCACCAGTGCCCCGAAAAGGGCTTCCTTATCTTTGAAGAAAAAATACAGAGCTCCGGTGGTCACGCCCGCTTCCTTACAGATATTCCGCAAGGATGCTTTCATATATCCCTTTTCCAGGAATTCTTTTTTGGCACACTCCAACAGGTGTTGTCTGGTCTCTTTATTCTCATTTTGTTTTTCCTGTCTTCGTGGCATTTTCTGTCTCCGTTTATTTGCATCATTTTCATAGCTATTCAATTATTCACATAACATTGTTATGTTTGCATTATAAATAAAAACAGGATTGCTGTCAACTCTGTTTTTATTTTCACTATTCTCATTTCATTATTCTCAAATTTTTGTTTTACTTTGTCTTTAACTGCTCGATCTTTTCCTGTAAGTCCGCAATGGCTCTCTGACTATTCTTAATGTGCTCGCACTGCTTCTCAAAAGGAGGTTCCGGCA
Source organism: uncultured Lachnospiraceae bacterium (assembly GCA_945929965.1). Classification (GTDB taxonomy): domain Bacteria; phylum Bacillota; class Clostridia; order Lachnospirales; family Lachnospiraceae; genus Acetatifactor. Next base: position 20,946 of record CAMEOT010000040.1, on the reverse strand, counting down.
TATCACTGTACTGCTCAAAATAGATTTTGCCAATCTCCAGATAATTTTTCTTCATCACTTCCTCACAAGTGGAAATCTGACTTTTCAGGTTCGCTATTGCAGCTAGTTCTTTTGCTTTATCTGTCGCTGCTTTTCCTTTTTCATTAATGATATCACCAATCTTCTCTATAAAATCCATAGCATGATCTCCTTTCCTGTACTATTTTATTTTACTCTTGCACGCTTCCCACGTCAATAGCAGAGCCTGGTATGCATTTTCACATCAGGATCCACACAATAAGAATAAGAAAAAGCAACGGTAATACATTGCACCGCACGGAACACTTGTGCTATAATCGCATTGTAAATCCATTGGAGGTGACATCATGCAGCCGCTGTACACTACTTTAAAAGTCAACAACGAAATTGAATTATGCGAAGTTTCCGATCCTGATTGTAAGCAGCTTATTGAACGGGCTCTTTTAAAAAATCGTATCTCCTATTATATCCGTTGGCCGAAATCCTCTTTCTTTAGCAGAAAAAAAGAGTCCTGTATTATCTGTATCAACGATAATGTCCGGGATGCGGCCGAGGAGATCGTACGCGGGATCTGTGACGAGTCCGGATATAATGTCCGCTTTATTTTAAAACGCTCCTCTAATACATATTTATAAAGATACATTTTATTAATTCTTGTTTATTAATTGACATTTTTCCATTTAAGGTGCATAATTTTTATTATAAAACAAAGGAGGGGATTTTTATATGGAGAAACGAATTAATAAGCATGTATTTGCCTGGGTTTTCTGCTTTTTACTTGGTGAGTTGGGTGTTGATAGATTCGTCAGAGGTCAGGTTGGTCTCGGAATCTTGAAGCTTCTCACTGCCGGTGGCTGCGGAGTATGGAGCCTGATTGACTGGATCATTGCTCTTACCAAAGCATACGGTGCCGCTTATGCCGGTTCCGAAGAAGTTGTATTTGTAGACGGAAAATATACTGCATAATCACATGATCAAAAAAGCTTTTGTCTTTTCAGGCAGAAGCTTTTTTCGTTTGATCATAATCGTCGATAAATTTGATATGAAATATAAATCATGAAAAAAAATACAAAGCATATATTATTTTTTAGTTTATTTATTCTACTGTTCCTGTTATTCCTGTTGCTGGCAGGCTATCAATGTCCACTGCGTTTCTTTTTAGGCATTCCTTGTCCTTTCTGCGGAATGACCAGAGCGTTTTTATGTGTCTTAGAGGGTGACCTTGCAAAATCCTTTTATTTTCATCCTCTGTGGCCTATCGTGTTGGGAATTATTATTATTTTTCCTCTTTGGAAATTTCGGTTTCTTCACTTATCAGACAAATGGATCGATCATGGGGCTTTTGTCATTGGAATTCTGTTCTTGCTCTGCTTTATCATAAGGCATATGACACAATCCCCCATTGTACAGATTGATTTTACAAAAGGATTTTTTCATTTCTTTTCATATATGAATATATGAAAAAGGAGCTGTAATACAGCCCCTTTTTCAATCTTCTTATCCAATCGCTTTATCCGTTTGATCAATCAAAATCAAATTTGGTGTAACGCTCATACATAGCGCCATAACGGAATCTTGCCATTTCATTCTTCTGAAGGACATCTTCTTCGGAGCCTCTGTACTGACAGCGCAGGCAGTAGTACTCCTTCTTATCCTTATCATAGAACATATCCATATCGATATCTCTCATGAAGCAAGAGGGACATCTGTAATTTAATTTGCCTTTTCCAGCTTGAGCCATGTTGCAACGACCTCCTTATCCTTGATCTTGGAATTGTAACCCAGTGTAAGCATCGGGGAGAATGCGTATCCTTCCTTCACATATCCGACAGCGCCTTCTGCATTGGTGCTCATGGATACTGCGGTCTTGATCTGAGGGATCACCGCTCTTACTTCGTCTGCGTCTGCCTTCTCCATCTCACGGCACTTGTACTCGTAATCCAAAGTCTCTACCTCGTCACCCTTCTTGGTGCTTAAGGTGATACCCAGCATATCCTCGGAATACTCTGTGGTACCGTAGCAGGCTACGATATACTCGTTCAGTTCTACTTCAGCGTTCGGATCGCTCATCTCCAGAATCTTACGCTCGATCTTGATCGCAGAGCTGCCTTCCTCGAAGGAAACGATGGTCTGTAATTTTACGGTCAGATCGTAGAACTCGATGTCTACGGGATCCAGTGTCAGGATTCTGGTGTTGCCTTCCTGAGAGAAATGAGCCTTGGTACGGCACAGGCACAGATCCACTTCTTCACCGTTGTGTTTTAACTTGGCACTTCTTACGGTACCTTCTCCTGCATAGTGGGTGAAGTAACCTGCACGGTACTTCTCCTGGATCAGGAAAGGATAGGATGCATCGGTCACATGCTTGGTACCGATACCTACCGGCCACTCCAGCTTAGCAGCGTAAGGACGCAGGTCAACGATAGCACCACCCTGATCCATATTTACGCAGGCACGCATGAAAGGATCACAATACCAGAACAACTGCTTGTCGGAGCCGTACAGGATATCTCTCCACAGAGCACACTCGGGCTCGGTGTAGGTCTTCTTCTGACGATAATAATCAGCGAACTCAGCCATGGTCATATCGGTAAGCTTGCCTTCCTTTTTCAGGTCGCCATAGTACTTCATACCGTCTTCATAGCTCTTCTTCAGCAGTTCGTAAGGCTGCTCCCAACGACCCATTTTGTTCAGCCAGCCGGGTCCTACGAACATCATGTTGTATGCGTATCCGTTGTTGTATTTCTCCAGGGAACGATACTGGTCGATCAGGTTGTACAGGTAAGGGTACTCCCATGTCTTGGTGTCATAGATCATACCACGCAGTACGTTCTGGGGATGGGTTCCGAAATTAGAGCCGTTACCGTCATAGCATGCCAACAGGTCTCTGGACAGATGGGGGATCGCTACGATACCGCTGTCCTCTGCCTCATTGGCTGCAGGTGCATGGGTGTTCTGTTTGGAAGGGATCCAGGGTGCCCAGGGGCCGCCATCCATGAAGGTATACCAGGAGTTGTTGCAGGTATGGTATGCCTTGGGGCCTTCTTCCCAACAGGTTGCTACCGCACATTTTACGGTAGGATAGGTTGCTTTGATATAATTGGTCAGATCTGCATCCATGTAGTAAGAACCGGTGGATTCGGGATAGAATCCGAACTTCTCATGGAACTTGCCGAATACATCATCCACGATAGACTTTTTGTCTTCCATGGAGAACATCCAGATACAGAAATCCTTGGTCTTGTACTTCTCACGGAACTCTGTGCAGGGCAGTCCCAACAGAGACAGTGCGATCTCATCGCCGTACTTCTCGTGATCTGCCTTAGCCAGTGCTACCGCTTCGTCATTGAACAGGGAAGCATAGGTCATCTGAATGGTGGTCTTCAAACCATTCTTGTGCGCAGTTTCCTGCTGAAACTTGAAAATATCCAGAGACTCTGTTAACAGTGCTTTTCTGCCCAGATCCTCTTCTTTGCCGTGTCCGGTTACTTTCTCCGCATACTCGGGAACCATCTCCGGACGGTGAATGATATTCACAATAAACTTATCCATCTTTTCCTCCATCTCGCCGTTAGGCAACTTATATCGTGAGCATAGCTCACTCAATGCATTTCGCAAAATCACACTTGCAAGCAAGTGATTTTGCTTCATTATATAATCATCCCCGCATTACGGGAACAATTTCATATTACTTTTGAAAGTCTCTGATCACTTTCAATGCGGGTAGTGCATTTCCATCATAATCGAACAGTGCCTGATTGGCCCATTCGTTTCCCCCGGGACCGGGATCCTGAATATACTTCAGGGACTCCTCGTTGGCCCAGCCACAACCGGGCACCGGGATCCATGCCGGCTCCCAGTAATAGAAGCCTTTTCCTCTGCCATCCGGAACCTGCGCAATGCGTTCCATGACCTTCTGCATGAATGCAGCCTGTCCTTCCGGTGTCATAGGATACTCTACCGCCTCCGCAAGGTGAGGCTTGGTTGCCATGCCCTTGCGCTCTTTTGGTGCGAGCTTCTCTCTGTCCGCATAGTCTTCCATGGTAAATCCCATGGAAACCTCCACTACGATGACATCCTTCTGATATCTCTGTGAGAGATCATTCATATTATTGGTCAGGTCATCAATGGTTCCGTGCCAGAAGGGATAATAGGACAGTCCGATGACATCGAAGTCCTCTCCTCTCTGTACATAGGCATCAAACCATTCTCTGCAGCGGGCATTGTTACCGCCACAGTCCAGATGAAGCATCACTCTGCTGTCCGGGGATACTTCTCTCACCGCACGGATGCCCGCGCTGATGAATCTTGCAATATTGTCAACGTTGTCCCATTTTCCGTGGGGCCACATCAGACCATTGGTAATCTCATTTCCCACCTGTACCATCTCCGGAAGCAGATCGAGACGCTTTAACTTCAAAAGCACATCCTTTGTGTAGTCATACACATGCTTCTCCAGTGCATCCGCATCGGCATATGCCCACTCCTTAGGAGGGAACTGTTTGCCGGGATCTGCCCAGAAATCACTGTAATGCAGATCCAGCAGATAGCTGTAACCCAGCTTTTTACCGGCCGAAGCCAGTGCCACCAGCTTGGTGAAATCACTGGTACCGGCACTGTAAGGCTTGCCGTCCTCACTGTAAGGATCGTTCCAGAGACGGATGCGCAGAGAGTTGGCACCGTATTTTTTCAGGATCTCCAGTGCATCGCCCTCCTTGCCTTCGTCATAAAACCTTGCACCGAGAGCTGCCTCCTCCGGCAGACTCGATACATCCATACCTTTGATAAATTTATCCATAAATTAACTCTTTGTCTCCATGTCATACATTTATCCGGAGAACCATTCGATGGATTCTCCCAGGCTAAACTGCCGAAGCAGTTTAACCTTTCACTGCACCACCGGTAATACCTTCCACATAGAACTTCTGCATGATGACAAACAATACAGAGATGGGAATGGATACCAGTACACCGCCTGCACAGAACTGACCAAAGTAAGTGTTGATCAGGCTCTTATCCAGCATATTGTACAGACCGATGGCAACGGTCCACTGCGAAGAAATACCGGAATTTAACAACAGCTTTGCATATACGAAATCCATCCAGGGGGACAGGAAGGAGCTGATAACGGTATACACAATGATGGGACGGCTCATGGGGATAACAACCTTCCAGAAGATCGTAGCCTCACTGGCTCCATCCAGATAAGCGGCCTCGCGCAGGGAATTCGGGATTGTATCGAAGAAGCCCTTTGCAATCAGGTAACCCAGACCGGAACCGGCAGAATATACCAGGATCAGTCCGAGATGCGTGTTGGTCAGGTTCAGGGTCTTCAGGATAAAATATACTGCGATCATGGACAATACACCGGGGAACAGATTCACGATAACTGCGGCGTTCATCAGCGGCTTACGTGCCGGGAAACGCATGCAGGAGGTCGCATAGGCCACCATCAGTACAAAAGCGGTGGAGATCACACATACCACACATGCAATGATGAAGGTGTTCTTGAACCAGTTCGGGAACTGTGCCACACTGTCTGCGGAAAACAACAGGTTCTTATAATTGACCAGGCTCCATTCCTTCGGGAAAAAGGTGCTGGTGTTCATGCCGGTATATGCACTGAAGGATGTGACCACCAGCCAGACGATAGGCACCAGCCAGATAAATGCCAAAAAAGCCAGTAACAGGTTATGCAATAATGTTTTAATAAATCTCTTCATTAACGGAACGCCTCCTCTCTGTCACCCTTCAGGAATCTGCTGAAGGCAATGAGGGTAAATACCGCACAAAGGATAAACACGATAATACCGATGGTGGATGCCATCTTGTAGTTATAATAGCTCTGTGTCAGGTTAAACAGCCATGTGATCAACAGGTCCACTTCCTTCGCCTGGGAATTTGCCATAGCCTGATTGGTGGTGGTATATACCCCCTGGGTCAACAGATAGATTACGTTGAAGTTATTAATATTCTTGACAAAATCCGTTACCAGAGAAGGACCGGTAACAAACAGCATATATGGCATGGTGATATGAATAAAGCTCTGCAGCGGAGTAGCTCCGTCGATTTTCGCACTCTCCAGCTGATCAGAAGGAATATTCATCAGCACGCCGGTAGCGATCAGCATCTGGTAAGGAACACCGATCCAGATATTGATCAGGATGATCATTACATGTGCCCATCCGGGAGCGGACAGGAACGGAATGTAGCTGGTACTGATCGCACCGATATCTCTCAGCCACTGGGTAATACCCGCATTGGCACAGATTGTGTTCATGATACCGTTATTAGCGAAAAAGTTACGTACCAGAAGCAGGGAAACAAACTGGGGAACCGCGATCGTTACAATGAACAGAGTTCTCCACAGCTTCGGCAGCTTGGTTCTCTTGTTATTGATCAGTAAGGACAACAGGATACCGCCAAGGTAAGTGGTAAAGGTTGCGAACAGTGCCCATACCAGTGTCCAGATCAAAATCTTACGGAAGGCATAACCGAAGGTAATGGTCATTCCACCGCTGGAGAGCAGATTCTTGAAGTTGGTAAATCCCACCCATGTAAACAGTGCGGACGGAGGCATATGTCCCTGATCATAGTTCGTAAACGCAACAGCGATCAGGATCAGCAGAGGAACGATTGTGAAAATAACAACGCCCATGACAGGAAGTGCCAGCAGTGTGATATAGAATTTGTCATTCTTGAACTGCTGCAAGTCTTCTACAAACGTATTGATATGTTCTCCTGCCTGTGCTTTTTTCTGAAGTCGGTAAACAGTCACTTCATTCTTAAGCCAGATCACCAGGAACGTGAACCAGATAACAAATGAAACTACGGAGAATAACAGGATCATAAACGAGTTGTCATAATCGTTGAATTCATTCTGCATGGTTACAATGTTGAAAACTGTCTCCTGCTGAACAGTTCCCAACGTTCCAAAATCACGTACATACTCTGTGGCAAAGCCAAATGTAAATACAATGACTGCCACTTCGAGCAGAGTCATTAAAATACCTTTGATAATTTGTTTTCTGCGGATATATCCTGCTCCCATCCAGACCAGGGATAATTTTACGAACAGATCTCCTTTTACGACTGCTTCACCGAACTCCTTGAAGAATCCGCCGATTCCGCTCTTTTTCTTCTTCATTCTCTGCCCTCTCCTTTCTTCATATTAATATAAATTTTTAGTAACTGTTCCGAACACCTTCCCGCGTTCATCTGACCAGTTACATAATCCGGCAGGCAGGAGTCGAACCCGCTTACCGGAAACGTTTCCTGTAAAAAAGGCATCCATCCACTACGTATTATTGTTCATAGCTTCAGGACGCCTTTCTATTCTCTGTATTCGTTCTGCACCAGAACGTTTTCATCATTCATTTGTAACAGAACCGGAACAGATCATCTTCCCAAACTTATTCAGCGGGTACGGAAACACCTTCTACCAGCTCATCCAGTGCTGCCTGAATACCTGCTTCATCATCAGCCTTCAGCTGACCCTGAGCTACTTTCTCACCGAAGGTAGCGGTAGGATCCCAGTACTTGCCACCGACGATCTGAACTACACCATAAGCGGACTGCTCAGACAGAGCTGCAATAGCGGTATTGGAAGAAACCTCTTCGGAACTAGCAACGTTGATATTGGAAGGTCCGATCTCTCTCTCTGCGAAACGTACTGCCTGGTTGTCTTCGTTGGTGATCCAGTCAGCCAGCAGAGTTGCCCAACCTGCATTTGCAGAATACTTGTTAACACCTACCAGCTTGAATCCTGCTACGGAACCCTGCTGAATCTGCTTGTCACCACAGGTATAGGTAGGAAGCTTGGTAGCTGCGTAGCCATCACCGAAAGCGGTCTGAGCTGCGGTTGCATCCCAGGTACCGGAAACTACTGCACACAGGTCGCCGGAAGCGATCTGGTTGGAAACGTCACCATCAGCGATTGGAAGGAATGCGCTGTTGCCGGTGATGTTCAGCATAGCCTGTACCACCTGTACACCGGTAACGCCATCAGTGCTGGTGCCGTTCCAGTCCATAGCAGTGCTGCCGTCGTCGTTCAGTGCGGTAGTGAAGCCTGCACCATAGAAGAAGGAAGCATTGTACCAACCGGAAGCAAGAGTCATACCAACCTTCTTGCCAGCCTTCTCAGCTGCTGCAAGTAAAGTATCCCAGGTCTGTGCATCTTCGGGAGTTACTAACTCGGAATTGTAATATAAGAAGTAACCGTTATCAGCGCTCATAGGGAATGCATACAGTGTGCCATCCTTGGTTGCTGCGTCTACAGAACCAGGAGCATTTGCACTCTTAACATCAGCTACGCTCTTGCCTGCGTAAGCTTCCAGAGCTGCATCCATCTCATCAACAGACTGCAGGGCACCTGCATTTACCAGGTCAATCAGCTGATCAGATGCGAAAGAATACACATCAGCAGCAGCCTCGATGTCGGCTAAAACAGTATCCTTAGCTGTGGACTCGGACTCGGTACCAAGCTGGATATCAAAGTTTGCATAATCTGCATAATGCTCCTTGAAGGAATCGATCATGCCCTGTAACATGGTCTGATCTTCCTCAGCACCCCAGATTCTCAGGGAAACGTCCTGCTTCTCAGCGGGAGCGGTCTGTGCAGCCTCGGTAGAAGCTGCGGTGGTAGCAGCGGCATCAGTGCTGGTGTTGGAAGTATCAGAGCTTCCACAAGCTACCAGAGAGAATGCCATAGTCAGTGACATTGCTAAAGCGACTAACTTTTTCATTTTGTTATCCTCCTGTTTTGTTTTGCAAGTTTGTGCGTATTGCGCAACCGCTTGTCTACGATAATAGTTTAGCAACATTTCCTTATGTTGTCAATTTATAATAATGACTGATATTGCAGTCAAAAATTGTGCATTTTGCACAACCGCATTTTGAAACCATTGATTTTACTGGGTTTTTAGCACATCCTATTTTTTGAAAAAAATGCTTTTATTATGATTTTTTTGAGTAAAATCGAGGAAAACGTTTTTCCAAATTATGATTTTCACACTCTCATTTAGCCTTTTGTAGATTCCTTCAGGATGATCTCATAGTCCAAAAGTGTTTTGTCAGGTACTGTTTTGCCATGGATCATATCCAACAACACCTGGCAGGATCTTCTGCCCAACTCTGTGATATTGAATTTCAAAGATGTGATCGTAACAGGATAATTTTCCAGAATGCGGCTGTAATGGCAGGATGCCACTTTCATCTGATCCGGGATTCTCACACCCATGCGGGCAAGCTTTCTGACCACTTCATCACAGATGTAGTCATCCTGGCACAGAATGCACTCCACGCCGCTGTTTTTCAGCTCTTCCACCGCTTTTTCCACCATTGCCCTGCTGCTTAAATCCGTGTAGACCAGGTCCTGGTTCAGCTTCCGTTTTCCCTTGCGGTAGGCTTCCTCATATCCCTGATACCTGCAGCGGTTTACCATCTGGTCCATATTGCTTCCCAGATAGGCAATGTTCTGGATTCCCTTAGCAAACAGCACTGTCACAAGTTCCTTACAGGCTCCCACATTATCATGGTCCACCTGTACCACATCATCATCCGGAATTTTCCCCACTGCTACAAAGGGAATCTGCTTTTGTTTCAGAAATTTTACATATTTGTCGTTCTCATAAGTTCTGGTAAGGATCATTCCGTCCACTTTACGGTTTTTGATCAGACGTTCCAGTGGTTTGGTATCGTTTCCGTTCGTGGTTACCACAATAATGTCATAATCATTAGCCTGTGCCACCTCTTCCACTCCATACATACAGGTATGGAAGAAAGGCATATCCACCAGCGTATTCACTTCCGGAAGGATAATCGCGATATTATTGGTCCGAGACTGTGCCAGGCTCTGTGCCGCCGCATTTGGATAAAAGCCGTGTTCTTCGATATAATCAAGGATCCGGTCCCTCGTAGCCGCGCCGATACGTCCTTTCCCTGAGATAGCCCTGGATACGGTGCTGGCAGATACCCCCAGTTCTCTTGCCACATCATGGATCGTCATCGTCTTGTCGTTGCCGGAATTGTTGTTCATCTCATTCACCCCATTCTCTGCGCAATTTATCTTTTTCACTTCTTCGAGATACAGATCATAAAGCGCAAGCGATTGTTCACACTCATAGTATCATTTTCATGAAAGGCATTCAATGCGCCTTTTTACACAAATTGACCATTCATTTCTATACAATAGTAACAAAACAGTGGGATTATTGATGTTATTTCATCTGTTTTTCTTCATTCCGGTTCCGGAACTGTTTCCAATGAGCAACCAATATCGTTCCTTCTGTTGTTCCTGTTTGCGGCAGACTGTCTGCCACGCACAGCCTGCCATACCCCACTCGGTCGTTGGGATATTCCATCTCTCCCCTTAAGGGTCTGGCACCTTTTCTAAGATATGCCTTGATTTTTTCTCCGTAGAGGAAGGGATCATTTCCCCGCACAATCCCCCATTCCATCAGAAGCGCCGCCGCACCGCTGACAATAGGTGTTGCGAAAGAGGTTCCGGTGGTGGGAGTAAACGTGCCGTATACATCCGGAGCCTGAATGTTTACACCCGGAGCCACAAGATCCGGTTTGGTCAGTCCTGCTGCCGCCACGCCGATGGTACGGGTGCTGTCGGCATAACCCCTGCCGGAGAAATCCGCATAGGTATCATAGACCGGATCGTAAGCCCCTACTGTGATCACCTTCGCTGCTGTGGAGGGAACCGTCAGCGTTACCTGTGGAGTGGAACGGTAAAACCCTGTGCTGTCTCCCCTTCCGTTCCCTGCCGGGAGATACAGATAATATTGTCCTGTTACGGTCATTACCGGCTCCAGCCGAATCGTCCAGATCCCTGCATTGATATAACTGCCCGTCACCGGGATCATCTCCAGATAGATCTCCTGTGCCACCGCATAAGGCAGCGGCTCTCCCAGATATACCAGGATCCTTGTCTGCTCCAGCTTAAGCGTATATTTCCCGCCCTGAATATTCGTGGTTAGTTCTGCCTCCTCACCTCCCGGAGATTGCAGCCTTATCCGAAACACATCGCTGTAATTTTTCCACAGCTGGATATTCAGGCTTCTTTCGTAATTTCCCACAGCCAGTTCCACACGACTGTCCCTTGTTATATTCCCGGCGAAATGTCCTCTTGCCGCCCCTTCATTACCACTGCCCACACAGATCACGGTTTTGCCGATCTCGGAAGCATTGTCTAAAAAACGCTCCAGCAGAGAGCTTCCGTCATGAGATCCATAGCTGTTGCCAAAGCTTAGATTGATGACAAGTGGCATATTTAACTGCCTGGCTTTCCACAGTGCATAGGTCACTCCACGCAGGATTTCGGTTGTCCGGGGGAATCCTTCTTCTACGCCCCCGTTGTTCCCCGGCGAACCCAGCTTTACCACGATTAGTTCCGCCTCGGGAGCTGCTCCGGTATAGAGACCATCCGCACTTCTCCCGGCGGCAATCCCTGCCACCGCTGTTCCATGTCCGGATAGGTCTCTGCTTGGTATCAGACGGTAGCGGTCCCATGTGTGCATCTGTAATGCCGCATTTATTTCCTCAGCGGTATATTCCGTCCCGATGGAAAATCCATCCGGCATTTTTCCGTATCTCACATCGTCCGTTCCCTCCGACGCTGTCTGATCCCATAGATACCGTATTCTCGTACTGCCATCTGCCTTCCGGAACACCTCCAGATCCCAGGTGATCCCGGAATCCAGTACAGCCAAAAGAACGCCCCTTCCATTCAGAAAAGGCGTTCTCATAGTGACCGGTGGAAAGCAGGAAGTCCCCGCAGGAAACGTCTGTCCATAATAAAACCGCTTGGGTTTTTCCACATACTCGATCTCCGGGGTATCCGATACCATATCCACCAGTGCCTCCGGCACAGTAAGGATCGCATATCCGGCGATCAGTTCCTCCACCACAATATTCTGTTCCCGCAGTCTGTCCAGACTGCCGTGATATTTTACGATCAGCTCCCAGTTTCGGGTCTCCGCGCTGTAACCGACATTCAGACTCTCCGTCTGTTCCCGTTCTTCCTCCGGGGTCTCTAATGCAAGGTTCAGAATGTTCTCCAGCTTCTGGTCCATCAGATTTTCCGTCCTTGGTCCTGTATTTCCTACATCGTATGCAGGCGATGCAAAACTATTCACGAAAGCTTGGAGTAACCTTCCACTCTCCTACGCTTCCTTCGGGATCTGTCCATCCACATGCAGGATATGGTTGATCAGCCAGTCTGTCAGGTAATTCAGAATATCCATGATCTGTACATCCTGTTCCGCCTGATCTCCTTCATCCTTCTCATGCTGATCTATAAACTCATCCAGTTTGTTGATAAATTCCTGATGCTGAATCTTCTGGGTAAAAATCTTTTTGTACTGGATGGATTCCATATACGCTTCTTCATCTGAAAAATGTTTTACGGTATAATCGCGCAGTTTTTCCAGAATTGCATCGATCCGGTCGTACTTATCCGGTGTAAACTCCTCCTGTAGCAGATCGTAAGCCTCATTGGCATAATCAAACAGCTGCTTATGCTCCTGATCGATCATATCAATTCCGATATAGTATTCCGGTTTCATTTCAAACATAACTTCAACCTTCTTTCGTATCTTTTTCGGATCCTTTTTGGATCATTTCTTGATTCTTTCTTTGAATCTTTTTTCATTCTAAATATGCACTTTTCGACCAAAGCTTTCAATGCTTTTTATACTTTTTTTATGATTTTCCGGGATAATTAATCATTCGCCCCAGAATTCCTTCAATGCCCGCACTGCATATTCTGTATCCATCATTCCCGCTGTCTCCACCGCGGAATGCATGGCTAACTGCGGCAGTCCGATGTCCACACTGGCTACGGATACATGGGCGGTGGAGATATTGCCGAGGGTGGAACCTCCTGCGATATCCGAGCGGTTGGCGTAGGTCTGGTAAGGCACCTTTGCCCGTTCACAGTAATCCTTCATTTTTGCAGCAGAGATGCCGTCGGTGGTGTATTTCTGGCTTCCATGGAATTTGATGACAATTCCACCGTTTAAGTACGGACGATTCGTGGGATCTGCCTTCTCCGGATGGTTGGGGTGTACCGCATGGGCATTGTCCGCAGAGATCAGGAAGCTATCCGCGATCCAGCGCAGATACATGCTGTGATCCGCGCCTAGGCCCTCCGTAATTCTGTCTAACACATCCGCAAGGAACGTGGAATCCGCACCCTGTCTGGTACCGCTTCCCACCTCTTCATTATCAAATACTGCACAAATATTGATATATTCTGCAGGTGTACTCTCCGTAAAGGCTTTAGTCAGCGCAAATGCGCTCTGCAGATCATCCAGTCTCGGAGACAGGACAAATTCACCCTCTGCTCCTAAGAATCTTCCTTCCTGCCTGGTATACAGGAACAGGTCTTCCCCGAGAATTGCTTCCACATCCACGCCGGAAGCCTCTGCTATAAGTCCAAGCAGCGTAGGCTTCTCCTGCGATCCGTCTGCAGTCTCAGGTTCCCCTGCGGCATCGGTATCAAATGCTGCATCCGCAAACAACGGGAGCATATCTATCTGTGGATTGTACTCCACGCCTTTGTTCATCTCCCGGTTCATATGGATCGCCACATTTGGGATCACGCAGAGATCCCGGTCAATATTGACCAGTCTGCTCTGGATACCATCCGTTCCACGCACCGCCAGTCTGCCTGCTACGGAGAGCGGTCTGTCCAGCCAGGTCGAAAGGATCATGCCGCCGTATTTCTCGGTATTCAGGCGCATATAGTGATCTTCTACCGTAAGCTCCGGTTTTTCCTTCACCTTAAAGCAGGGGGAATCGCTATGTGCCGCTGCCATATGGAACCCTTTCACAGTTCCCGCCGGAACAGCAAAAGCGATCACGGAAGAATCATTGCGCTCCGTGTAATATTTTCCACCCTTTTTAAGTTTCCATTCCTCGTTTTCCCGCAACCTGACATATCCTGCCTCTTCCAGCATCGCTCCGATATTCGCCACCACGTGAAAACAGGTGGGGCTTTTTTCTATAAAATCCAGCATTTCTTTTGCTGTCTTGTGAAAATCATTCATGATAATTTCCATTCCTTCCACTGTCCGCTACCGGCAGACACCTTTCCCTATCGTTCCGCACGCATGGGATTATTGAGGAAATCCTCATAGGTCAGGCGGATACCGTCTTCCAGCTCCGTCGTATAATGATAGCCGAGACTCTCTAACTTGCTGACATCCAACAGCTTTCTGGGGGTTCCGTCGGGCTTACTTGTATCCCATTTGATCTCGCCGGTATATCCTACAACCTTAGCCACCAGCTCCGTCAGTTCCCGGATGGTCAGTTCCTTGCCGGTACCCAGGTTCACGGTCTCATTGCCACTGTAAGTATTCATCAGATAAACGCAGGCATCCGCAAGGTCATCCACATAGAGGAACTCTCGTAAGGGTGTTCCGGTTCCCCAGCAGACCACTTCCTTCGCGCCGGATTCCTTCGCCTCATGGAAACGGCGGATCAATGCCGGGAGCACATGGCTATGGGTCGGATGATAGTTGTCATTGGGTCCGTACAGGTTCGTAGGCATAACGCTGATATAATCGGTTCCGTACTGTCTGTTCAAGAACTCACAGTATTTCAATCCGGAAATCTTCGCCAGTGCATAAGCCTCGTTGGTCTTCTCCAGTTCAGAAGTCAGCAGGCAGCTCTCCTTCATAGGCTGCGGTGCCATACGGGGATAAATGCAGCTACTGCCCAGAAACATCAGCTTCTTACAGTCGTTCTGCCATGCGGCATGGATCACATTCATCTCCAGGATCATGTTTTCATACATGAAATCCGCCAGAGCTTCGCTGTTCGCCATGATGCCGCCTACTTTTGCCGCTGCCAGAAATACATAATCCGGCTTTTCCTTTGCGAAAAATTCCTCTACCGCATCCTGTCTGCACAGATCCAGTTCCTTATGGGTGCGGGTGATGATGTTCTTATATCCGTTTCTCTCCAGTGCTCTACAGATGGCACTTCCTACCATGCCTCTGTGTCCCGCTACGTATATTTTAGCGTCTTTTTCCATAATATTCAATCCGCTTCCTTTCGTTAGATTTCTTTCATCAGCGCTGCTTCCGTTTTGGCTAACTTCAGGTCATGCTCCGCCATCAGACGGCACAGTTCCTCATAGCTTGTCTTCTGGGGATTCCATCCCAGCACCGTACGTGCCTTCTGCGGATCTCCCCACAGATCTACCACATCAGTAGGACGATAGAACGCCTCGCTGACTTCTACCACTGTCTTACCGTTTGCCTTGTTGATTCCTTTTTCATGGATGCCGCTGCCCTGCCATTCCAGTTCGATTCCGGCATAATGGAATGCCAGCGTGGTGAACTCTCTTACCGTATGCTGTACTCCCGTGGCAATGACGAAATCCTCCGGCTTATCATGCTGCAGCATGAGCCACATGCACTCCACATAGTCCTTCGCATAACCCCAGTCTCTCTTAGCATCCAGATTGCCCAGGTAGAGCTTATCCTGAATGCCGCAGGCGATTCTGCCGGCTGCCAGTGTGATCTTACGGGTCACGAAGTTCTCTCCGCGACGTTCGGATTCATGGTTAAACAGGATACCGTTCACTGCGAACATATTGTACGCATCCCGGTATTCCTTTACGATCCAGAAGCCATACTGTTTTGCCACTGCATAGGGACTGTATGGATGGAACGGTGTATTCTCGTTCTGCGGCACCTCTTCCACCTTTCCGTACAGTTCGGAAGTGGATGCCTGATAGATGCGGCATGTCTCGGTCAGTCCTACGATACGTACTGCCTCTAAGATACGCAGCACGCCCAGTGCATCCACATCACCCGCATATTCCGGTGCTTCGAAGCTCACCTGCACATGGCTCTGTGCTCCCAGATTATAGATCTCATCCGGACGTACTTCTCCGATGATCCGCACCAGGCTGGAAGAATCCGACAGATCCCCTCCGTGAAGAACAATTTTATTCTCCCGGATCAGATGATCGATACGTCCTGTATTGCTGATGGAGGATCTGCGGATCAGTCCGTGTACCTCATATCCTTTTTCCAAAAGGAACTCTGCCAGATAGGAGCCGTCCTGTCCGGTAATTCCCGTAATTAACGCTTTTTTCATTCTCTGTCCTTTCTCACACCTTTTTACGGCTGATATACAATACCGTGTGCACATGCATCTGCCTTATTCTGTCCGCAGAATACGCCTGCGATTGCCAGTCCAAAAGGAATGGAAGTTCCCATACCTCTGGAAGTGATCACATTGCCGTCTACTTCCACCGGTCCCGCAGTCACTGCTGCACCTTCCAGATGGTCTTCGAAGCAGGGATAGGAGCAGGCTCTCTTCCCCTGTAAGATACCTCTGTGCCCGAAAATACTGGGCGCCGCACAGATTGCCGCAATGTATTTTCCCGCCGCATAAAAAGCATCGACCTGCTGCATCAGTACTTCGCATGCCTCCAGATTCTTCGTGCCCTGTCCGCCGCCGGGAAGCACCAGACAATCATATTCGTCAAAATCCACCTGAGACAATGTCATGTCCGCCGTCACCGGGATCTTATGGGAGCCCATCACTTGTCTGTCCTCAGTAATGGACACCATATCGATGGTCAGCCCGCATCTGCGGCAGATGTCCACCACCGTCAGGCCTTCTATTTCTTCAAAACCGTCTGCTAGAAAAATTGCTATCTTACTCATGGTTTTACCTCACTTTCCATTTCGTTTCCTGCCTCGTCTGCAAGTCATACACTCTGACTTTGCACAGTTATGATTAGTATACACAATTTGAGATCGTAATTCAATTCCCACAGTCAGATATTTGCGTAAAAGGGGGCAAACTGTTACAAATGCATTGTATTTTTGGGAAGTATCATGCTATACTAAAGAAGGCAGTATTTTTAAGTCCCAACTACAGAAACGAGGCATTTGCATCATGGAAATCGAGCGAAAATTTACCCTGAAATCCCTACCTGACAATCTGGAAAGTTATCCCTCTCATCACATCGAGCAGGTCTATCTGAATTATAACCCCGTCATCCGCGCCAGAAAACAGGATGACGAGTATTATCTGACCTACAAAGGCAGCGGCATGATGGCAAGAGATGAGAGCAATCTTCCGCTGAACGAAGAATCTTATTATCACCTGAGGGAAAAAGCCGACGGCACCGTGATCTCCAAGAGGCGCTACCTGATCCCGCTAGAGCATCCCGGATTCAAGGAAGGCTTCCCCACACCGCCTTCGGACTATTCCCTGACTATCGAGCTGGACGTCTTCGATGCCCCCTTTGCCCCTTTGATCATGGCAGAGGTCGAATTCGGCAGCAAGGAAGCTGCGGAAGCATTCGTTCCTCCCGCATGGTTCGATAAGGATGTGACCTACTGCAAGGAATACCACAATTCCTATCTGGCGCTGGAACTGCATCATGCACCAGAAGTATAGCATCTTAAAAAAGCAATACGGAAGGCTTAACGCCTTCCGTATTTTTATAATCGTGCATACAATTTTGCCATTTTATAGATCTTCTTCGCAAGCTTCGGATCCAGTGCATCCTTATCCATGCGCCATTTCCAGTTGCATCCTAACGTGGAGGGAATATTGATCCTGGCACTGCCATCCAACTCCAGATAATCCTGCATGGGGATGATGGCGGTATCCGCACAGCTGGACAATGCCGCCCGGATGATCTCGAAGCAGAGCTTTTTATCATTTTTATGTCCCAAATACTTCTTCGCGAACTTCTTATCCTTCTCCGGCATGTTCTGTATAAATCCTACCGTAGTATCGTTATCGTGGGTTCCGGTATAGACTACACAGTTTTTATCATAGTTGTGAGGCAGATATTCACTGTCATTTCCCGCATCAAAAGCAAACTGTAAGATCTTCATTCCCGGGTAGCCTGTCTTCTTCACCAGGCGGATCACGCTGGGTGTCAGGAATCCGAGATCTTCTGCGATGACCTTCTTTTTGCCCAGTTTCTTCTTCATCACAGCAAACAGTTCATAGCCCGGTCCCTTCTCCCAGTGACCGTTCTGCGCCGTAGGATCTCCGTAAGGCACAAACCAGTACTCGTCAAATCCCCGGAAATGGTCGATACGGAGTACATCGTATAGC
Source organism: uncultured Lachnospiraceae bacterium (assembly GCA_945929965.1). Classification (GTDB taxonomy): domain Bacteria; phylum Bacillota; class Clostridia; order Lachnospirales; family Lachnospiraceae; genus Acetatifactor. The sequence continues at coordinate 2,820 of CAMEOT010000040.1, read as the reverse complement.
TGATAGCAATATGCAATACGCTGCATCCACCATTCGTAACCGGTCTTCTTATGATATTTCCAATCATAGAGCGGATTGCCCCACAACTGTCCGGTCTCGGAGAAGCAGTCCGGCGGGCAGCCTGCCACACCGATGGGACGTCCTTCCTTATCTAACTGGAACAGCTTGGGATTCGCCCAGGTATCGGCACTGTCAAAAGCTACATAGATAGGAATATCTCCTACGATCTCGATGCCCTTTTTATTCGCATAAGCCTTCAGTTCTTTCCACTGTTTGGCAAACAGGTACTGCTGGAAGCAGTAAAATGCGATCTCATCTGAGAGCTTTTTGCGGTACTTGCGAAGTGCTGCCGCTTTTCTGAGACGGATGTCCTCATCCCATTCCATAAAGCAGACACCATCGAAAGCATTTTTCACTGCCATATACAGAGTATAATCATCCAGCCAGTAAGCATTGTCCGTGATGAACTTCTGATACTCCTGGCTTTCCAGAAGTCCCTGTTTTTTCGCATTCTCAAATGCAATCTTCAGAACCTTGAACCGGGACAGATAGATCTTCTCATAGTCCACGTAATGTTCATTGTCTCCGAAGTCATAACCGTCACAGATCTCCTTCGTCAAAAGCTCTTCCTCAATCAGAAGCTCCAGATCAATATAGTAAGGATTCCCCGCAAAAGTGGAAAACGACTGATAAGGGGAGTCTCCGTACCCGGTAGGTCCTAATGGCAGGATCTGCCACAGCCTGTTGCCGGACTTCTCCAAAAAGTCCACAAAACGATAGCTTTCCCTGCCGAAGGTTCCGATCCCGTATGCGGAGGGGATACTGGATACCGGCAGTAAAATTCCCTGTTTTCTTACGTTTTCTTTCATTGCTTTTGTATTCCTTTATGTTTCTCTATTTAGACAGTTTACGATGCTCTTTACTTAAAAAAATAACTATTCAGTCTTTTCTCGTGAGCTCTGAATAGTTATTCTAGAATGGAAGCAAGGGGGCTCGAACCCCTGACCTTTCGCGTGTGAGGCGAACGCTCATCCCGGCTGAGCTATGCTTCCGTAGTACATACACAATGCGGATAACAGGACTTGAACCTGCACGTCTGTTGACAATAGAACCTAAATCTATCGCGTCTGCCAATTCCGCCATATCCGCTTAGTAGCTTAAAAACCTTGACAAACGGAAATGCTCTCTGCCAAAGGACCAAGAATAATTATACTCTTTCCCCCTTTGGCTTGTCAAGCATCCCGCCGCATCTGTTTCTATTTGTATTTCTATTTGTATTTCTATTTTAATCTGTCGTCTCTTTTGCCTGCACCAGCTCTCCGATGTGACAGATGACTTTCCGATAGATTCTCACTAAGAAATACGATGTTAACAACACACTGACAAGCTCCGCAATGGGAAATGCCCACCAGATCAGCGTCACATCACCGCTTAAGGATAAAAGCTTCGCCACGGGAAGCAGCACGCACATCTGTCTTGCCACAGATACGATCATACTGTATACACCATTCCCCAATGCCTGAAACACACTTCCCACCACAATACAGAAGCCGGCAAACACAAAGCTTAAGGAAATCGTCTCTAACGCCGGAACGCCGATGGCAATCAGGCTTTCCTCCGCGTCAAACATACGCATAAGCTGTGCCGGGAAAATATGCATCGCAAGTAATCCTATGAACATAATACCCACACCATATGCCACGCTGTGCTTAATCGTCTTAATTACACGGTCTCTGTGTCCGGCACCGTAATTGTAAGCGATGATGGGCACCATGCCGTTGTTCAGACCGAATACCGGCATGAACACAAAACTCTGCAGTTTGAAATAGATGCCAAATACCGTCTGAGCAGAACCAAACGCCGCCAGGATCAGGTTCATTCCGTAAGTCATGAGAGAACCGATCGCCTGTACCACAATAGAAGGTGCTCCCACCTTATAGATCTGTCCAATGAGATGAGCATTCGGGCGGAAGCCTTTCATGGAAAGATTCAGTTCCTTATTGAATTTCAGGTTAAACGCAAGTGCCATGGATGCCGCAATGATCTGTCCGATAACCGTAGCCACCGCGGCTCCGGCGATTCCCATCCGAGGCAGCCCGAAATATCCGAAGATCAGGATCGGATCAAGGATGATATTGATGATTGCGCCGATTCCCTGCGTGATCATGGTGTAGATCGTCTTGCCGGTAGCCTGTAACAGTCTTTCAAACGTTGTCTGCAGGAAAATACCCATTCCCGCCACACAACAGATGGTCAGATACGTCACTCCATACTCACGCACTTCTAAGACGTCCGTCTGGCTGGTAAAAAACGGTCTACTAACCACTGCGCCGATCACTGCAAAAGCCACGTAACTTACAATGGCAATGAAAATACCGTTTCTGGCAATAATGTTTGCTTTCTCAAAATTTTTCTCTCCCAATGTTTTGGACAAAAAGGCGTTGATACCTACCGCCGTTCCCACCGCCACAGCGATCATCAGGCTCTGGACCGGGAAAGCCAGGGATACCGCACGCAGGGCATATTCGTTGATTCTGGAGACGAAGATGCTGTCTACGATATTGTACAGCGCCTGCACCAGCATGGAGATCATCATGGGTAGAGACATGGAGATCAGTAATTTATCAATGGGCATGACACCCATTTTGTTTTCTTTGGTCTGCATTCAAATGCTCCTTTCGCATAAAAAAAAAGCCCCAAGCGGGGTTTTAAAGAATGTGGAAATGATGTATGTTATCAGGATGTCACAACACTTAGTGAGGCATGGGGGATTCGAACCCCCGACAACTTGATTAAAAGTCAAGTGCTCTACCGACTGAG
>CAMEOT010000039.1 GCA_945929965.1 uncultured Lachnospiraceae bacterium | reverse complement strand
CAGATGAAGGGATTTTAATGATGAATGTGTATGATTTCTTATTAAACCCGGAGTTAATGGATTTATAGAAAATATTGTTTTCCCCCGGGATGAGCGGAATTACAATATTTTCAAACATGAGATAGCCACGACATTGTGTTGACAAATGATAAGGGAGCTAGTACTATGGTACCAAACAGATCGTTGGATATTGAGGGAAGTAATGGAGAAGGAACAGGGAAAGCTTATTATAATTGTATCAGTCGTATTTGCTATGGTGCTTCTGTGCATGATCTTTACCTCAGGCAGTGTGCCGGAGGTAAAGTCATTACAGGCATGTACGCCGGACGCAGTCAGCGTCTTGGATGACGGCAGGGAGCTGTACGATTTTATATTGGATCAAAACGATGATGAGACGAACTCGATCGCGTTTTATTCGGCACATCAGGAGATTGCGGTGTATGCAGATGGGAAGCTGATCTATCAGCTGGATGCTGTGCCCGGTATATGGGGAAATACTCCGGGCTGGACCTGGAATATTGTCAGGTTTTCAAGTAATGTGAGCGGCTTGCAGGTACAGTTCACCCCCTGTTATCCGGAAGCGGCAGGTCAGCAGAAGACGTTTTATATCGGTGGCGGCTATAATATCTATCGTTGGGTGATGCGCCGGGCAATGCCTGCCTTTCTCATCAGCATGATGGTGATACTGATAGGATTGTATATTAGTATTTATTGGATCGTTATCCGCTGCGGAAGCCGGATCGACGGAACCTTATTGTATCTGGGTATTTTTTCAATCCTGGTGGGAATATGGTCGGCTAATGAGACGGATGTGGCAACGCTGCTCCTGGCCAACAGGCAGGGATGCTCTTATCTGGCATTTGCTACGCTCATGCTGTTGCCGATGTCCTTTATCCTGTTTGTGAAGAGCTTTCTGGAGATCAGGGATGACCGGTTTTGTAGAATTATCTGTAATACTAATCTGGCATTGATCGTCCTGACGCATATACTGAATGCAACAGAGATATATGAGTTCCGGAGAAGCATGTGGATGACGCATGCGTTGATCATTCTGACGATTCTATACCTGCTGGTGGTCATCTGTAGCAAAATTGCCAGAAGGCAGCTGGATCAGAGGCTGAAGGCATGTGTAGGGGCACTGCTGCTTGTATTTTTTGCTACCATTGTAGATGTGAGTGGCTATTATAAAGACGGCAACGATGTAGGCGTATTTGGCAGAATCTCTTTCTTGATCTTTATTGTGGTGCTGGGAATAGAATCCGCCAGACAGACGGTTGCACGGCTGAAAAAAGGTCGAAGGATGGAGGAGTTGGAACAGTTTGCCCTGAATGATTCCATGACCGGCATGTACAATCGAAATGCTTATGATTATTTTGTGAAAAACGAAAAGGATTTTGAAGGATATGTCATAGTGACCTTTGACCTGAATAATCTTAAGCAGTGTAACGATCAATATGGCCATAGGGCAGGGGATGAGTATATTATTAATGCAGCACATATCATAGAGGACAATTTTGAACGCTATGGGAAATGTTATCGCATTGGCGGGGATGAATTCTGCTGTATCATTCCGAAGGGAAGATATTTTAAGATAGAACGTGTGATGCATAAGATCGATCAGGATGTAGAGATCTTGAATCATAAGAACATCATTCCCGTTCCTGTGGGAATTGCCTATGGGTATGCTGTATTCACGGCGGATGATACGGATCCGGAGAAGGTACGTGAGCGTGCGGATAAGGATATGTACCGGAATAAGAAGACGATGAAGCAGTTCTGACCAGGGAATCTACTCGATTGTTAACTGTATTACAAAAATGGTTGACAATTAAAAAACACCATGCTATTCTGACAGAGGTTTTTACAAAAGTCATCTGACAGAAAGGCATGGTTTTTTATTATGACAACACAGACAACAACACGAAGCAAGACTTATGACATGGTGTACATTGCGGTATTTGCGGTTCTGATCGCGATCTGCTCCTGGATCTCCATCCCGATGACGGTTCCTTTTACGTTACAGACTTTCGCAGTATTCCTGGCAGTCGGCGTACTGGGCGGTAAGAGGGGAAGCCTTGCGGTATTGATCTATATTTTACTGGGTGTGGTAGGCATTCCTGTATTCGCCGGGTTCTCCGGTGGTATCGGTGTTCTGCTGGGCAACACCGGTGGTTATATTATCGGATTTTTATTCTCTGCATTAGTAATGTGGCTGATCGAGAAGCTGTTCGGACGTAAGACATGGGTGCTGGGTATCTCCATGGTACTGGGCTTGATCGTGTGCTATGCTATTGGAACTGTGTGGTTCATGGTTGTATATGCGCAGAATTCCGGAGCTGTCGGTCTGGCTACCGTACTGGGCTGGTGTGTAATTCCTTTCATCATTCCGGATCTGGTGAAGATCGCACTGGCACTGACACTGAGCAAGAGACTGTCTAAGGCTTTGAAGCTGAATGGACAGGAATAAAGGATACACCGGATATGGAAGTGACAACAACTTACCGGATCCGTCCGCACCACGGCATGTGCCTGTATTTTTTCGAAGGGAAGGGATACAGTGAAGGGTTCACTAAGCATATGGCGGAAGTGAAAGAATGGCTTCTGGGAAAAAATGGACCGTCATTCCTGAAGCTGGTCGGAGCGACGGATGAGATCTGCAGCGCCTGCCCGCATAATAAGGGTGGCAGCTGCGAGTCTGCGGAGAAGGTAGACCGATATGATGCGGGTGTATTGAAATACACCGGATTAAAGACAGGTCAGGAAATGACTTTTGCGGAATTTGAGCGGATAGTGGAAGAGAAGATTCTGCAGCCGGGATATGGCAAGGCCATCTGTGGCGACTGCCAGTGGAGAGATATCTGCCACAAATAATGAAGAGCATTCCTATGTGGGAGTGCTCTTTTGTATTACATGAGATCTGAATTCAGTGATTATATGTTGATTAAACGTGAAGAGTCGGATATAATAAAATCGGAATGTGTGAGAATACCGTTGAACATATTAGACCGGATTTGATTTTAAGGTAAGGAGGATGTAGGCTATGGAAGTAATGGCTCAAGGGAACAGACATATTGTCGATTCGGATAGCAATGTAGATAATAATGTGGTTCGCCAAAAAGTAATGGATAGCTATCAAGATATGTTGAGCGGAAAAGGTAGAGATTACAAAGTTTTTTTCGCAGAGTTGGAAAGCAGGTATAACGGAAAATAATGTATAAAGTGCAAATTCTTCCCAAGGCGGAAGAGGATATTAGCACAAAAAGCGCACCTCCCCTAGGTGCGCTTTTTTAGTGCGTGTATAGCCGCACTGTTACCTCACGAAGAGGTAGGCCGTATATGCAACATACAGAAGCACGCACACAGCCCCCTCACTGCGGGTCATGCGTCTGCCGGTACGGGCGAATACGAATAGCAGAATGGCACTGCCAAGGAGCAGTACGGTGTCGATGACAGACTCTCCGAGGACATGCAGAGGGCTGATCACCGCGGACATTCCGAGGATAAACAGGATGTTGAACAGGTTGGAGCCGATGGCATTGCCCAGCGCCAGTCCGCTGTCTCCCTTTTTCGTGGCAACGATGGAGGTCACCAGCTCCGGCAGGGAGGTGCCGATGGCGATAATAGTCAATCCGATGAAGTTCTGACTGACACCGAAATTCGTAGCGATGATGCAGGCTTTATCTACCACGAGATCACCGCCGAAGATAACGGCAGCGAGACCTCCGGCAATATACAAAAGGCTGCGGGGCAGGGAGAGGATCTTGCCGGGTTCTCCCTCTTCTCTGTTTTTCCGGGCAGAATAGATCATAAATCCCAGATATACGATCATGCCCAGCAATAGGACAGCGCCTTCAATGCGACCTAAGCTGCCATCTAAAAACATCAGACATAATACGAAGGTCACCAGGATATTTAACGGCATATCCCGCTTCAGGATCTCTCCGTGGGGCATAAAGCTGTGCAGAAATACACAGATACCCACGACCACCATACCATTGAAGATATTCGAGCCGACGACATTACTGATGGCGATATCATTACTGCCAGCCAGTGCGGCATTGATGCTGACGGAGGCCTCCGGAGCACTGGTGCCCATGGCGACGATGGTCAGACCGATGATGACGCTGGGGACCTTCAGGATCCCCGCCAGGGAGGAGCTTCCCTCCACGAAAAAGTCCGCACCTTTGATCAGAAGTATAAATCCTACGAGTAACAATATGTATTCCATAAGCTGTCCTTTCCTGCGGAAAGCGTCTGTATTCTTAGAAAAAAGTATAAAAATAGAGACTTTTACCGCATCAAAAATGATCGATAAAAGTCTCGTTGCTTACAATAATAACCGGTCCGACGGACGTGATGACGATTATCATTCCGTACAGCTTCATGTATCATTCGGTTACCATTCTAGGTTACCATTCTATCAGAAACCATCCGGGAACTACTCCCTCTTAACTGTGCCCTCATTTTACAAAAAAGGACAAACACTGTCAACAGACTTTGTAAATCTTGACACTATTTTAACACGAACTCCACCTTCACGGGATCATGGTCGGAGTAGGAATAGCCGGTGTTTACATTCTCATAGGACAGGCATTCGATATTGTCGGAGATAATAAATCCGTCCAAGGTTACGGTATAAGTTACACCGGGGACATATTCCATATCCGCATTTCTGGCGCTGTTCCAAAGAGCTTCCCTCTCCTCAGAACTCAACAGATCCAGACAGAAGGCAAAATGCTCCGGTAGCTCCGTTCTCGGAAAAGGAAATGCCCAGGACTCGCAGTTCTCCGCATCCTCTTCGGAAGCCTTCAGGTCGTGGTTAAAGTCGCCGCCGCAGAGCACATAATTCCCGGCTTCGTATTCTTTTGCCATATCATTGCACAGCATCTCAATCTGTCCCTTGCGGATCTCATCACTGTTGCCGTAGGCGGACATATGCAGATTGAAGATCACCAGCTCCTTGCCATTGCCCACCGGGATCCGGGAGACACTGTAGCAACGGTCCAGATCGAAGAACTTGCTGAAGGAAGTGGATATGGGGAAGCTTCTGCGCAGGGCGGAAGACACCGGATATTTCGAGAACAGTCCGAGTCCTGCCCGGCTGCTGCCGTGGGGCTGGGTAAACGGATAGAACAGGAAAGCAGAGTCATAATTCTGCGCAAATACGGTAGTATATTCCGGCAGAATGTTGCGCAGCATCTCGTACTCATCCGTATGATAGCTTCTGGTGGCATCCAGATCGATCTCCTGGATCAGCGCAAAATCCGGGTCTAATGACTTCACCAGTTCTCCCGCACCGTTTATGGCATATTGTACGGTCTCCGGGCTTTCCGCCCAGGAGGAGGTACCGCCGTCCATGAAGAAGCTGTAATCCGGCAGATAAGCACCAAAGCCGATGTTGTAGGTCACTGCGGAATATTCCGTATCCGTAGCCAGCACCGCAGCCGCACCTGTGGTAATATCGTCGACCGGTGCCTCCACCACCAGTTCCTGATTGTCCTCAATCCTGTAATAACTGGCATAGAGGTAGACGATGTAAGCCAACAGTGCGAGGATGAGGATCCCCAGCACGATACACATGGTTTTTACTAACGTTTTACATAAATTTTTCTTTTTCATATCCTTATTTTAACAAGCCTTGTGGGAAAAGACAACACCTCTTGCCATACTGTGCCGAAAAGAGTTATTATGATAGAGAATAAAATCAAAGGAGGCTGATCCCATGAGGCCGATACCGATGATCGGGGATCCGGAGCGCTATATAGACAGTGCGTTTGTGGATTCCGCGTTTATAGAATTGAAAAGCTGTGATCTGTGGGATTTGAAAATGCTGTATCCGATCCTACATATGGACCATGCGGAAGAGAACTGCTTCGTCCGTAAGGAGATGTATGAGAGGCTGGTGAAGGCGGCGGGGAATCTGCCGGACGGTTACCGGTTCCGCATCTGGGATGCCTGGCGCCCCTTTGCACTGCAGCATGAATTGTTTGAAAAGTATTCTGTGGACATCATCCGGGATTTTCATTTAGAAGAGCTGCCGGAGGCAAAAAGGAGAGCTGCGATCTGCAAATTTGTCTCGGACCCGGTACCAGATACAAAGGTGCCTCCCGCCCATACCACCGGAGGAGCCATTGACTTAACGATCCTGGATCCGGAGGGCAGAGAGCTTCCCATGGGGTGCGGTTTTGATGCTTTTACGGATGAGACCTGTGCAGCGTATTTTGAGGCACCGGAGCATGTACAGCGGGCAGAGGACGAACAGGTCCGTGAAAACCGCCGTTTGCTTTATTATGCTATGATAGATGCGGGATTTACCAATCTGCCGTCGGAATGGTGGCATTATGACTACGGTGACCGGTTCTGGGCATATTACATGCGGAAGCCCGCAATCTATGAGGGCGTATTTACGAGGGAGGAAATTCATGGATAATCAGAAACAAAAGAAGAAAAAAAGTGTGATGGACACCTTGTCCGCCACTATGGTACTGGTGCTGATCGCATTGTTACTTGTGTTTGTGGGATATACCTATCTGGCACTGAAGAACGGTTACACACTGGATGATCTCATTGATAATATTGTGGGAAATCTTATCGGTGTGCTGGCGGCATTTCTGTTATTTGATATATTGAACAATAAGCTGACCCAGGATGCCTACGCCAGAGAGACCTCCCAGCAGATCACCAAGACGCTGATGGGAGAGCCTGAGATCCTGGATTCTTTCAGCGATGAAGATAAAAAGACTTTCCTGAAATCCACCATTACCTCTATGATAAAGGATGAAGATGCGGTGGATATGCTTTCTACCAATATGGAGAAATATTTCGACAGGGCAAGAGGCGCCAGGATCCGGAAAATGTTCGATTACACGATCAATCTGGAGCCGAATCTGACGGAGGAATATGTGAAAGCCGGATTCCCCGGAGCCGCAGACGGAAAGTATTACCTGATCGATGAGGAATTGAAATTCAGCGTGAAATGTCTGGGAGGAACAGACGAGAACTACACGGGCAATGTGATCAGACTCGGTTTCGCCTATGATAAAAAGAGCCTGGACGGTGGATTGCTGGAGACCGGACAGGATGCGGATTTTACCAAGAGCATTTTCAATGAGGATCTGGTGGTGGAACCGGAAGCCGTGGACTTCATCAACAGTATTCCCGCGGATAAGATACGGGATGTGATCAATGACCTGTTCATGCCGATCTTGCGAATTGACAACAGCGGAGATAATGACGACGAAGCGCAATTCGAAGTAGAACGTAAGAGCAACGGATTTATCCTGAAATTCAAGCTTGATTTTGACCGCAACGAGGCAAACGGGGAGCATCTGGTCAGCATCTATTTCAAGATGCCCCGGGTATGGAACTCTATTTTCGAGGTGACTCTGGTGGATCCGACCAAGGAGCCCCATATCAAGCTGAAATACAAGAACGGAATGGATGTCACGATGTATTCCTATCTCAATAAGGAAAGCACTGCCAATGTCGGAGCCTGCATCCAGAGAGCCGGACTCTATGACATTGCGATCAAGGACGAGTGGATCTACCCCAAGAGCGGCGTGATCTTCCATATTAAGAAGGCGTAGAATAAATATGAAACCAAGATCTCCTCAAAGTATGCAATTATATAAAATGCTCATATCCCGCGGTTATCCGGAATCGTTCTGTGATCTGGTGACGAAGAATCTGAATACGGATTTTACCGCGAGCCGTATGATCGGTTATCTGTGTCATTATTCTGATCTGCCGCCGGAGGAGATTGCGGACGAAATGCTGGCGATCTTAAGTGACCGCAACCGCATTATGCAGAAGAAAGAACTGGAAAGCAATAATGCAGAGTGGAATCGTATTCTGATGCAGGGACTGGACACGGAGGACGAAACCTGAGGAAATAAACGGATTTGTTTTCGGTTGCCATTGTAGCAGATTCCGATTATAATAAAAGATTGTAACAGCAATGACACTGAATTGAGGTTTCCAATGAATATAGTAGTAGACGGATATAATATATGTGTGAAAACAACCGGTACCGGTGATAAGACGGTTGTGATCTTACAGGGCTGGGGTACCGACCTGGGAGTGTATGATTCTGTGGCAGGTGCCATTGACGGCAGCAGATACCGTGTGATCCAGTTCGATTTCCCGGGCTTCGGCGGCAGCGATGAACCGAAGGAACCCTGGGATGTGGACGGATTTGCGGACTTTTTCTGCAAATTCATGGAAGTAATGCAGATAAAGAAGGCAACACTCATCGGTCATTCTTACGGCGGACGCGTGATCATCAAGCTGGCGGCCAGAGAGAGCATCCCTTTTGAGATCACGAATATTATCCTGATCGACAGCGCCGGTGTCCTGCCGGTGCGTACTACTGCGCAGAAATGGAAGATCCTCAAGTACAAGATCCTGAAGAAATTCCTGAACATGAAGTTGATCTATGCCATGTTCCCGGAGGTGATCGATGACTGGAGGAGCCGACAGGGATCGGCAGACTACCGCAATGCGACACCCATGATGCGTCAGTGTATGGTGAAGGCAGTGAATGAGGATCTGACGGAGCTGCTTCCGAAGATCCGTCAGGAAGTACTGCTGATCTGGGGAGATCAGGATACGGCAACTCCTATCCGGGATGCACATATTATGGAAGAGAAGATCCCCAACTGCGGTCTGGCAGTGATCCCGGGAACCGGTCATTTTTCTTTCCTTGAGAAACCGGCACAGTTCCGGGGAATTATGGAGGCATATTTGAAATGATCATACGTGTGCTGATAGCGGTCGTGCTTGCGGTTCCGGCATATTTTTATACCATGCGGTATAACATGCATATGTTCCAGCAGAACGGCTATAAGAATAAAGAACACCTTCACTGGCTGAAGAAGAAGTTCCGGCTGCAATGGATTCTCTATTTTGGTCTGGTACTGGGCATTGTGACCTGTGTGTTTCCGTACCTTGCCCTTGAAATCTTCGAATATCTGGTACTGCTCGTGATCATCGTGGTATATCGTGCCATGAAGCGGATGAACACGAAGAAAAAGCTGGTGTATACCGCCCGGGTCAAGAGATTGCTCACTACGGAGCTGATCCTTACGGCTGCGGTATTCGCTCTGGTGTGTGGATTGGGCGGAATGAAGCGGATCCCGGGACTGTGCCTGATCCTGGTATCTGTGAATCTGTTTCTGGATATTGTGGCTAATGTCATCAATCATCCCATGGAGGCGGGGATCAATCAGCATTATATCAATGATGCTGTGAGAAAGCTGAAAAGCGTCCCGGGACTTACCGTCATCGGTGTGACCGGCAGCTACGGCAAGACCAGCGTCAAGTTCTATTTGCAGACACTTTTACAGGAAAAATATAATGTACTGGTGACGCCTGAGAGTTTCAATACGCCTATGGGTGTGGTGAGGACCATCCGCGGTTCCCTGAAGCCCACCACGGAGATCTTCGTCTGTGAGATGGGTGCCCGCCATGTGGGCGATATCAAGGAGATCTGTGATATGGTGCATCCCGATCACGGTGTGATCACATCCATCGGACCGCAGCATTTAGAGACCTTTTTTAACATGGAGAATATTCAGAAGACGAAGTTCGAGTTGGCGGATGCCCTGCCGGAAGGCGGCATGTTGTTCTTAAACGGCGACAACGATTATATTAAGCAACAGGCAGCTTCTTCCGCGTATGATCAGACCCCGGAGAAGATATTTTATTATTCCGAGACGGTAGGGACAGGATACTGTGCCAAAGATGTGAAGGTATCCCAGTTAGGTACGGAGTTCACCGTAGTGACCCCGGACGGCGAGAGCGAGAGATTCCAGATGCGTCTCATTGGTGCCCACAATGTCATCAATGTGGTGGGGGCTATCGCAGTCGCTCATAAAATGGGTATGACGCTGCAGGAACTGCGGATCCCGGTACGCCGGATCGAGCCGGTGCCCCATCGTATGCAGATGCGAGAACACGGTCTCGTGACGATCATTGATGATGCTTACAATTCCAACCCCGTAGGTTCTAAGGCTGCGGTCGAGACGCTGGCTATGTTTGACGGTATCCGGATCCTGATCACGCCGGGCATGGTGGAGCTGGGTGACAAGGAAGCGGAGTACAATCATAAATTCGGCAACTATGCAGCGGATTGTTGTGATTACATCCTGTTAGTGGGCAGACGACATACCGAGCCCATCAGGGAGGGCGTGCTGGAGAAGGGATTCCCGGAAGAGAAATGCCTGGTATTCGACAAGCTGGAGGAAGCCGTATCTTACGCCTATGCCATCAAAGGGCAGGGACATAAGTATATTTTATTAGAGAATGATCTTACGGATAACTATTAGACGATTCAGGTGCGATTTTGCAAAAGTGGTTCCGGATAGTTGATAGAGAGTAGGAAAATCCAGGAGGAAAAATAGATGAAGACAAGAGTAGCAATGCTGTTTGGCGGCAAGAGTGTAGAGCACGAAGTATCCGTGATCTCCGGCATCCAGGCTGTCATGAATATGGACACAGACAAATACGAAGTAATTCCGGTCTATATGACCAAGCGCAATGAAATGTACATCGGTGAGGAGATCGGCAAGATTGAATCCTATAAAAATATCGATGAACTGCTGAAAAAGTCTCAGAGAGTCATCATGACCAACGAGGACGGCAGGGTATTCCTGACTCCTTTCCCGGTGAAGCTGTTCGGTGGGAAGAAACCGGTAGAGATCGATGTGGCTTTCCCCGTAGTTCACGGTACCAACGTAGAGGACGGTGCTTTCCAGGGTTATCTGAAGACCATGGGGATCCCCTTCGTGGGCTGTGATGTGACCGCATCCGCCATCGGCATGGACAAATACATTATGAAAGCTGTATTAAAAGAGTGTGATGTTCCGGTACTGGATGCACAGCTGTATACGCTGTCGGATTATGCACAGATAGAGACTCTCCTTGACAAAGTGGAAAAAGGACTGGGATATCCCGTGATCGTAAAACCGGTCAACTTAGGTTCCAGCGTAGGCATCAGTGTGGCTAAAAATCGTGTGAAGCTGACTCACTCCGTCGACGATGCGTTCAAGTATGCGACCAAAGTGCTGGTGGAGCACGCCATCACCAATTTACGTGAGATCAACTGCTCGGTACTGGGAGATGAGAATGACGCTATTGCTTCCGAGTGCGAAGAACCCCTGCACACCAAAGACATCTTAAGCTATGAAGATAAATACGTCAGCAATGCCAAGGGCAGCGGCTCCAAGGGTATGGCGAGCGTATCCCGCAAGATCCCCGCAGAGCTGTCTCCCGAGAAGAGAGAAGAGGTGCGGGAACTGGCAGTCAGATCCTTCAAGGCGCTGGGCTGTAACGGTGTGTCCCGTATCGACTTTATGATTGACGAAGACAACGGCAAGCTGTATTTCAATGAGATCAATACGATCCCCGGATCGTTGGCATTCTATCTGTGGGATCCGGTGGGTGTTCCTTACAAGGAGCTTCTGGACCGTATGATCCAGCTGTCTTTGAAGAGAGCCCGTACTGAGGAGAGACTGACCTTTACCTTTGACACCAATATCCTGAATTCCGCAAGCTTTGGCGGTTCTAAGGGTGGCAAATTGTAATAGCCGGTTTATGGATTTTATGATTATTTAATATATTTTTTAGCACTCACCTCTTGCGAGTGCTAAACCGTAGTGATAATATAATCTCTGTAAGAGGAACAAGCGACTGCAGCAGCAGACAATTGTTTGAAAAGAGATGTGAAGTGGTCAGCCGCGCAGGAAACTGTGTGGCTGATTTTTACATGGAAAACGTCTTGGTTGTGTGGCTCACCGGTTGGGCAGAATGGAGGGAATATGACGAAGACAACAAAAAGAGATTATTATGAAGTACTGGGTGTCAGCAAGACAGCGGACGCCGCAGCGATAAAAAAAGCATACCGGAAACTGGCGAAAAAATACCATCCGGATACTAATGCAGGAGACCCTGTGGCAGAGGAGAAACTGAAGGAAGTCAACGAAGCTTACGATGTGCTGGGGGATGAAAAAAAGAAGAAACTATACGATACTTACGGTTTTGCTGCTTTCCAGGAGGGATTTAACGAGGAGGCAGCCAGACAGTATCAGGAGCAGTTTAAGAACGGAGGCGGCTTCCATTACAATGGAGGTACCGGCGGATTTGGTACCGATGGTTTCGGCGGCTTCGGTAACGGCACGTTCCATTACAGCACAGGAGGAAGCGGTTTCGGTACCGGTGATTTCGGCGGCTTCGGCGGGGATGAGGATATTTTCGACAATCTGTTCGGACAGTATTTCAAGGGACAGAAAGGATCCGGACGGGGCAGCCGGGCGAACTACCGCAGCAAAGGTCAGGATGTGGAATCCGGCATTACCATCAGTTTTGACGAAGCAATGCATGGCTGCGACAAGACCTTTACCTTAAGAGATCCGGCTACCGGCAAGTCCGAATCCGTGCAGGTGCACATTCCGGCAGGGATTGACACCGGTAAAAGTATCCGTCTGAAAGGTAAGGGTGGTGAAGGCTACTCCGGCGGTGAGAGTGGCGACCTGTATCTGAAAGTGACGGTACAGGAGAAGCCGGGGTGGGAGCGTAGAGGACAGGATCTGTATACCACGGTCAATATCCCCTATACCACCGCAGCCTTGGGCGGCGAGATCCGTGTGCCCACATTGTACGGCGATGTCATGTGCAAAGTGAAGGAAGGTACGCAGTCCGGCAGCAAGATCCGTCTGAAAGGCAAGGGCGTGGTATCCATGAAGGATAAAAATGCCCACGGCGATCAGTATGTCGTGATCCAGATTCAGGTGCCTAAGAATCTGACCCCGGCAGCAAAAGAAAAACTACAGGAATACAAGAAGGTCAGTGGATTTTGATCCACTGGCCTTTTGTGGTGGAATCCGGTGTTGGTTAAAAATGTAATATAATGGACTTGGAATGTACGGCACTTTTGTAGGAATTACATGTTGCATATTTGCAGATGCTTGTATATAATGATATAGTAATTCCTAGTTGGACGCTAGAGATAGGAGGAAGTATATGTCAGAACAATTATTACAGGTGCGTAACTTGTCCGTAAGTGTAGAGGACAAGCCCATCCTTCATGGAATAGATTTAGAGGTTCGTCCCGGAGAGACCCATGTCCTCATGGGACCCAACGGTGCGGGCAAATCCACATTGGGTTACACCATCATGGGAAGTCCCCGTTATGAGGTGACCGGTGGTGAGATCCTGTTCAAAGGAAAACAATTATTGGAGGAGACCGCAGACCAGAGGGCCAAGGATGGTATTTTCCTGTCCTTCCAGAATCCCCTGGAGGTACCCGGAGTATCGCTTCGGAATTTCATTCGTAATGCCGTGGAACAGAGAAGTGGTTCCCGCATCAAACTGTGGACCTTCAAAAAGGAGCTGGAGCAGGCTATGGAGGTATTACAGATGGATCCTTCTTACGGTGACCGTGATCTGAATGTGGGATTCTCCGGCGGTGAGAAGAAAAAGGCGGAGATCTTACAGTTACTTATGTTAAAACCCTCGCTGGCAATCTTGGATGAGACTGACTCCGGACTGGATGTGGATGCGGTACGTACGGTATCCAAGGGTGTGGAAGAGTACCAGAAGGACAAAAAGGGTGCGCTGTTGATCATCACCCACAGCACCAGAATCCTGGAGTCTCTCCATGTGGATAAGACCCATGTACTGGTGAACGGTAAGATCGTGGCATCCGGCGACGCTTCCCTGGTAGACGAGATCAACGAGCATGGTTTCGAACGTTTTCTGGAAGCATAAAGGAGGTTGACGATCCGAATGAGCGAACGAGAAAAAACTTATGTGGAAGATGTCAACAGAAGTATTTATGATATCCGTAACGAAGAAAAAGACGTCTATCGCATTCAGAAAGGACTGACGCCCGCCATCGTGGAAGAGATCTCTGCGAAAAAGAAGGATCCCGCATGGATGGCGAATTTCCGTCTGCAGTCATTGCAGATCTATAATGAGATGGAAGTCCCCGACTGGGGTCCCTCCATTGAGGGTCTGAACATGGAAGATATCGTGACCTATGTGAAGCCCAATACTCATATGAGTGCCAAATGGTCCGAGGTACCGGAGGATATTAAGGATACTTTTGAGAAATTGGGAATCCCTCAGGCGGAGCGAAAATCCCTCGCCGGCGTAGGTGCCCAGTACGATTCCGAGCTGGTATATCACAATGTCAGGGAAGAAGTGGCAGCCCAGGGCGTAGTCTATACCGATATGGAGAGTGCCCTGAACGGGGAATATGCGGATATGGTGCGGAAACATTTCATGAAGCTGGTAACACCCAGAGATCACAAATTTGCAGCGCTGCACGGTGCTGTGTGGTCCGGCGGTTCCTTCGTATATGTTCCCCCCGGTGTGTCTGTGACGATCCCTTTGCAGTCCTATTTTCGACTGAACGCACCGGGAGCCGGACAGTTCGAGCATACCCTGATCATTGTGGATGAGGGTGCATACCTGCATTTTATCGAAGGCTGTTCCGCCCCGAAGTACAACGTGGCAAACCTCCATGCCGGCTGTGTGGAGCTGTTCGTTGGGAAAAATGCAAAACTGCGATACTCCACCATCGAGAACTGGTCCAAGAACATGTACAATCTGAATACCAAGCGGGCGCTGGTGGAAGAGGGTGGCACCATTGAATGGGTATCTGGTTCCTTCGGCTCCCACGTATCCTATCTGTACCCCATGAGTGTGCTGAACGGTAAGGGGGCGAGAGCGGAATTTACCGGTATTACTTTCGCCGGAGCCGGTCAGAATCTGGATACCGGTACGAAAGTGGTTCACAATGCGCCGGAGACCACTTCTTATATCAACACGAAGTCTATCTCCAAGGATGGCGGGATCAGTACGTTTCGAAGCTCCGTGGTAGTGAAGAACAGTGCGGCAAAGAGTAAATCCGCCGTATCCTGTCAGTCCCTGATGCTGGACGACAAGTCCCGTTCCGATACCATCCCGGCGATGGATATCCGTACCCAGGATGCCGATATCGGGCATGAGGCGAAGATCGGCAGGATCAGCGACGAGGCAGTGTTCTATCTGATGTCCCGCGGTATCTCCGAAGAGGACGCCAGAGCCATGATCGTCAGCGGCTTCGCGGACAATGTATCGAAGGAGCTGCCGTTGGAATATGCGGTAGAGATGAACAATCTGATCCGCCTGGAGATGAAAGGCAGCATCGGGTAAAGGGAGGACAGAATATGGAAAAAGAATATAATATGACCATCAACCGACTGCCCTCCAAGACATGGAACTGGCTTCGCATGAACGAGACGCAGTTGGAGAAAATAGAGATTCCCGCGGCCGGAGAGGCAAAAGTCACTCTGCCGGAGAAGATAACGACCGCTGAAAACGAAGGATCTAAGCCCTGGAATGCGGATTTTGCAGGTATTGCCTCCGGTATAGGGGAAGATATGGACGGTCTGCTTGCTAGAGCGGGAGTAAAAGCAAAACATTATGAGGTGCCCGCGGATGTGACAGAGGTGCAGCCGTTACTGCTTGATTATGCTTATGTACAGAATAGCTTACGGGCGGGAGCCGTAGCCGTAAAAGCAGGTAAAAACAGTGAGATCACAGTGATCGAGGACTTTGCTTCTGACAGAGAGGCGTCAGGTCAGGCAGCAGTATCCACCAGACTGTATCTGGAAGAAGGAGCGAAGATCCGGCTGATCCAGGTGCAGAGACTGGGCAGTGATTTTACTTTTATGAATGACATTGGGGCATTATGTGAGGAGAAGGCTTCCCTGGAAGTGATCCAGTTGATCCTGGGCGGGAAGAATACCTACCTTGGATGTAAGACTACTCTGCAGGGCAGAGAGAGCAGCATGAATGCCGATACCGCTTATATTGTAGATGGCGAAGGCAGACTGGATATGAATTATGTGGCACTGCATGAGGGCAAAAAGACCCAGAGTAATATGCAGGCAGGCGGCGTGTTAAGAGATCATGCCTTCAAGTTATACCGCGGCACCATTGACTTCAAATGGGGTGCCAAGGGTGCAGTAGGCAATGAAAAAGAGGACGTACTGTTATTGTCTAATGACGTGGTGAACCAGACCATTCCCCTGATCCTCTGTGCGGAGGAAGATGTGGAAGGCAATCACGGCGCCACCATCGGTAAGCTGGATGATGAGCTAGTGTTCTACTTAGAGAGCCGCGGCATGAACAGAGAGCAGATCTATGAGATGATGGCGATGGCGAAGGTGGATGCGGTCTGCCGCAAGATCCCTGACGCTTCCACACAGGCAAAGGTACAAAAGTTCCTGGGCAGAGCCGTGGAAGAAGAGGAAGCGTAAAGAGTAAGATAACAGGAGGAAATATGAGCATTTCAGTCAACGAGATCCGCAAGGATTTTCCTCTGCTGGAGAATCGGAAGGTGATCTATCTGGATACGGCGGCGACTTCACAGAAGCCGACCTGTGTCCTGGAAGCAGAGCGGGAATTTTATGAAAAATATAATGCCAATCCCCTGCGAGGATTATACGAGCTGGGAGAGGCGGCAACCGAAAAATACGAAGAAGCCAGAGAGACGGTCCGGGGATTTATCAACGCAAAAGAAGCAGCGGAGATCATCTTTGTCCGCAATGCTACGGAAGGCTTAAACCTGGTGGCGTACAGCTTCGGATCCCTGGTACTGAAACCGGGAGATGAGATCCTGGTAAGCATTATGGAGCATCACAGCAATCTCCTGCCCTGGCAGCAGGCGGCAGCCAGGACCGGAGCGGTGGTGAAGTATCTGGAGTGCACCGAAGACGGAAAATATACCGAGGAAGCTTTTAAGGAGGCACTGAGCGACCGAACGAAGATCGTTGCCATGACCCAGGTATCCAATGTGCTGGGCTGCAAAAACAATATCAAGCGTTTTGCACAGCTGGCACATGAAGCAGGCGCTTATTTCGTGGCAGACGGAGCCCAGAGCGTACCCCATATGGCAGTGGACGTACAGGATCTGGATGTGGATTTCCTGGCATTTTCCGGACATAAAATATATGCTCCCATGGGAATCGGTGTGTTATATGCGAAGAGAGAGCTGTTAGAGCAGATGCCCCCGTTTTTATGCGGTGGAGAAATGATCGATTCCGTCAGCCGTACGGGAGCCGTGTGGGCAGAGGTGCCCCATAAGTTCGAGGCAGGTACAGTGAACGGCGCCGGAGCTTATGCGCTGGCAGAAGCCATCCGCTACGTGCAGAAGATCGGTTTTGATTTTATCGAAGAGAGAGAAGCGAAGCTGACGAAGCTTTTGATGGATGGAATGAAGGAGATCCCCGCGGTACACATTCTGGGTTCTCAGAAGGCGGAGGATCATCACGGCATCGTGACATTTAAGCTGGAGGGCGTGCATCCTCATGATGTGGCATCTGTTTTAGATGCAGATCACATCGCAGTCCGGGCGGGACATCACTGCGCCCAGCCGTTATTACAGCATCTGAAAGTATTGTCTACCACCAGAGTGAGCCTGGGCGTCTACAATACGGAAGAAGAGATACAGGCATTTTTAACAAGTCTTGCCGGGATAAGGAGACAGATGGGCTATGGAGAATAAGACGTTTTATAATGAGATCCTGACGGAGCACAATCTGCATCCGTATCATAAGCATAAGCTGGAGGATGCCAACCTGGTGTTAGAGGGCATCAATCCCAGCTGCGGCGATGATATTTTCCTGGAACTGAAGGTGGAGGACGGTGTAGTCGTGGACGGAGCTTTTGAAGGAGACGGCTGTGCCATCTCCCAGGCTTCCGCGGACATGATGCTGGAGCTGGTCATTGGCAGAAGCAAGGAGGAAGCGTTGCATCTGGCAGACCTGTTCCTCAAGATGATCAAGGGAAGTATTACCGAGGAAGAGCGGGACGAACTGGAAGAAGCCTCCGTATTGCAGGATATTGCCCACATGCCCGCCAGAGTAAAATGCGCGGTGCTTGGCTGGCATACTATGCAGGAATTATTGAAAACAGAAGAAAAATAGCTGATAAAAAGATAAAGATACATCTTGCACGCCCTTTTTGGATACGCTACAATGAAAAAAGAAGTGTAAGAAAAGCGGGGGGGCTGTGCATGTTCCACATAGAGCTTATCATTGAATTCCTGGAAAACGTGATGAACAATATTGTCCAGGTGGCAATACTGTTCTTTGAATTTGTCGGAGTGATCGTTATTATTCTCTCCGGTCTGAAAGGGTTTTATAATTATGTGCGGCGGGTGCCGGATATGAAGATCACCCTGGCGCAGGGGCTTGCTGTAGGGCTGGAATTCAAGTTGTGCAGTGAGATCCTTAAGACCGTTATTGTCAGAGACTGGAAGGAGATCGTTACCGTAGCCGGTATCATCGGACTTCGTGCGGCACTGACTTTCCTGATCCATTGGGAGATCAAGGAAGAGAAGAATCATTCCTAAAAATCGGCAGCTGATGAAAATCGGCTGCTTTTTTTAGAATGATTTCCGGTTACCCAACAAAAGTCAATAAGTTTATCCAGATAAAGAGATTAAATTTGCAATGGTATATAGGTTAAATTTGCACCTTGGAAAAAAGCTGTCAGAGGACTAACATATAACGATAAAGTATGTATTTATAAAAAAGTGTAAAGAAATGCTAAAAAATCCGTTGCATTTGACACTTCGACGTGATAAAGTTATCAATAGCATGAACGTAAATGTAATCGATTACGCATGCTTAAAAGGAAAGCAGAATGGAATTACAAAAGACACTTACTCCCGGGGAAGCGCTGGAACGCGTCCTGCGATCTTATCAGACCTACTACAATATCAAAACAGAGGCTGTAGAACCGCCATTCGCAGCCGAAGCAATCTTCGGATCCCATAATGAGCAGTACTTTCTGATCAAGAAAGCCAAGGTGGCAGATATTGACACCAACGAGACCGTGTATTTTGCCACAGAAGAATCTTTATCTAAGGAACGTCTTCTGGAATTGGATGCTATCGCCTGGGAGCGGGGAACTGCAAATGTGCAGCCGTCTTCCGAGCACAGGAACAGTGATGTCGTCCTGATCATTCTGACCGCTCATGCCGGGGAGGATGCTCTCGCACAGGTGAAAAAGTGCAGGCATTATCAGAGTTACCTCTGGGGATTCCATGGTTGGAGCAATTATCGTCTGATTGTCGCCGAGCTGTCTTCGGGTCGGATCGTCCACAACCGCCACGGACAGATTTTGAAGAAGCTCGTAAAAAAGG
The DNA here is from genome assembly GCA_945929965.1 of uncultured Lachnospiraceae bacterium. Taxonomy (GTDB): domain Bacteria; phylum Bacillota; class Clostridia; order Lachnospirales; family Lachnospiraceae; genus Acetatifactor. The sequence continues at coordinate 3,701 of CAMEOT010000039.1, read as the reverse complement.
CAATAAATTAAATCTGTGTATTAAGAAAAGGAGAAACACAAATGACAGCATTATTAATCGTTGTAGCCGCTATTGTACTGTTGTTTATCGGCTATGTGTTCTATGGCTCCTGGCTGGCAAAACAGTGGGGCATCGATCCTACCAAGAAGACTCCTGCAATTGAGAAGGAAGATGGTGTGGATTACGTCGCAGCTAAGCCTGCCGTACTTATGGGTCATCATTTTTCATCTATCGCCGGAGCAGGCCCGATCAACGGACCGATTCAGGCTTCCATCTTCGGATGGGTTCCCGTATTCCTGTGGTGTATCATCGGTGGTATTTTCTTCGGCGGTCTGCAGGACTTCGGATCTTTATTCGCATCTATCAGACATGACGGTAAATCTGTAGGTGAGATCATTGAGGATTCCATGGGATCCAGAGCTAAGAAGCTTTTCATCATCTTCGCACTTCTGGTGCTGATCCTGGTAATCGCTTCCTTCGTTAACATTGTGGCAGGTACTTTCCTGACCCTGGCGGATGATGCCGGCAAGACAGCTTTCGGTTTTGTGACCAATCCTACCGGTAATCAGTCTACCGCAATGATCTCTCTGCTGTTCATCGTTCTGGCTGTTATTTATGGTTATGTGACCAACAGAATGGGCGTTAAGACTCTGCCCGCTACCATCGGTGGTATCATCGGTATCGTAGCTATTACTGTTATAGGTCTGAACGTTGGATTTGCCATGAACCGTATCGCATGGATCGTATTTGTAGGTGTTTACATCGCAGTGGCTTCCCTGGTTCCCGTATGGATCCTGTTGCAGCCCCGTGACTACCTGTCCAGCTTCCTGCTGTATGCTATGATCGGTCTGGCATTCATCGGTGTCGTTGCCGGTGCTTTCACCGGTACTGTTGCATTCGATATCCCCGCTTTTACCAGCTGGGAGCCTAAGGCAGGACAGACATTGTTCCCTATGCTGTTCATCACCGTAGCTTGTGGTGCATGTTCCGGCTTCCACAGCCTGATCGCTACCGGTACTTCTTCCAAGCAGTTAGCGAGCGAGAAGGATGCCAAGGCTATCGGTTACGGCTCCATGCTGATCGAGTCTGCTCTCGGTATCATCGCTCTGGTAGCAGTCGGCGCAGTATATCAGAAGTATTTAAACGGTGAGTTCGGATCTCCCGCAGCTGCATTCGCTGCAGGTATTGCATCCATGTTCGGTACCGAGACCTCCAAGGCATACGGTACGATCTACGCACTGCTCACGCTGTCTGTATCCGTATTCGCACTGACCAGTCTGGATACCGGTACCCGTCTGAGCCGTTTCATGTTCTCCGAGCTGTTCCTGAAGGAAGGCGAAGCTACTTACAAGGATGCCAAGGGCGCACGTAAGGTGCTGGCTCATCCTCTGTTCGGTACTGTATCCATGGTACTGATCGGTTGTATCCTCGGTGGTCTGTCCTTAAGCCAGATCTGGGGTCTGTTTGGTGCAGCGAACCAGCTGCTCGCAGGTATCGCTCTGATGGCAGTAGCTGCATGGCTGGGTGAAGTTGGTAAGAACAACAAGATGTTCTTCTTCCCTATGGTATTCATGCTTGCCGCAACCCTGACCAGCCTGGTGATCACCGTGATCAACAAGTGCAAGGCAATCGGTGCCGGCACTGCTGCATGGGGTGACTGGTTCCAGCTGTTCTTCGCAGCTGCAATGGCAGTTCTGGCAATCTTCCTGGTAGTGGAAGGTGCACAGACCTTCGTTAAGCAGATGAAAGAAAAGAAAGCGAAAAAGGCTGCTTAATCAGAGAAACAGAAGACAAATAAGAAATCCCGGAGACTGTGTGAAGTCTTCGGGATTTTTATATTTAGTTCTATCTATTAGTGTTCAAAAAAGGCAACCGCTACAGCACCGGGACCTACGTGGGTTCCGATGGTGGCGCCCAGAGTGCTGATGGGAAGTTCCTTTGCGTAATCCTTCCACAGGTGTTCACTGTCGTGAATGTATTTTTGTAACAGCTCATCACTCAGACCGGTATAACCCAGACAGAAAGGGCGGGAGAAATCCACACCGTCAGCTTTTTCTATCTCCCGGATCAGGAAGTTGCTGCCGTTTTTGGAGCCGCGGGCTTTCCCGAGCATAATGATCTCGCCGTCTGAGACAGCGACCACAGGCTTGATGGCCAGTGCACCGCCGATGAATGCCACGGTAGAGGAGATACGTCCGCCTTTTTTCAGGTATTCCAAGGTGTCTAAAAGTCCCATGGTGTGGATCTTGGATTTCTCCTTTTCGAGAATGCTGACAATTTCTTCTGCGGATTTTCCCTGATCCTTTAATTGCAGACCATACTCTACCAGAATGCGTTCTCCTATGGTGGCATTCATGCTGTCTACGACGAATACCTTACCCTCATAATCTTCAGCAGCGATCCGGGCACTCTGGCAGGTGCCGGACAATTTACCGGAGATGGTGATTACGATAACGGTCTCCCCCGCGGAGACTGCCTGCTCATAAGCGTCTTCAAAGACAGCGGGAGATACCAGGCTGGTGCTGGGGAGAGTGTCGCATTCGATCAGCTTTTCGTAGAATTCTCTGTGACTGATGGTGACTCCGTCCGCATATTCGTCGTCGCCGAAGCGGATGTGCAGCGGCAGGATAGTGACATCCTCCCTGGGGTGGTTCATATCAGATGCGGAGTCTGTGATAAAACGTATTTTTTCCATGATAATATTCCTATTCTTTTTATTATAGTTTGGCAGCTGAATGTTTCTTACTGCTCATTTTTTGGGTGGATGCTCGGAAGGGAACTCAGCAAGGTACTGTTCCAGATTATGGGAGATCCTCTCCAGGGAATCGTAGAGATTCACCCGCTGTTCCTCTGTCATGCCGTCTCCGCCGTGAGCCAGTGCAGAGTAGATCCGGGAACCGATTTTTTTGACTACTGTGCTGCCTTCCTCGGTCAGATAGTATAAAGTGCGGTAGGAACGCTTGTTTTCCGGCAGTTCACAGGATACCAGCCCTTTGGCACTTAACTGGCTTAATGTTCGGGAAATGGCAGCTTTATCTTCCTTGCAAAGCTCTGTCAGCTGTGTGGCGGTCAGCCCCTCCGGGTGTTTTCCCAGGTGATACAGACACATAGTGTAACCTGCTTTTAAGTCTAATTGCCCCATTTCCAGTTCTTTTAATTTCTGCAGATAACGGTGCAATTCCGTGATCGATACAACGAATCTTTCAAAACGATCCTGCATGGACAATCCTCCTGTAAAATGTTGATGCAGCAACTTTATGAAGTGTAGCACATGGATGTTGACAAGTCAACAAAAATAGGAATAAAAAAATACCCCATCTGCTAAGATGAGGTAATGATAGAAATAGACTATGCAATCTCGAGCCGTTGTTTTATTTTGCGGACATCATTTTCTAATACGTTGAGACGGACACGTATCAATTCGTCATCTTCTTTGACTTTTAATGCCTGATCGAATTTGCGGGATAAATCTAAATGAGCCTCTGCGATCGTACATATATTACGGCAAACTTCATTTTCAAGTGTCAATTCTATATTAGTGATGCGGCGTTCCATGGAAATCTGACCGGACTCTAAATTGGAAACCCGCTGTTCCAGTGAATCGAATCGTTGCTCCAGCGTGTCAAGCCGCTGCTCTACTTTGTCAAGCCGCTGTTCTACTTTGTCAAGTCGCTGTTCTACTTTGTCAAGTCGCTGTTCTA
>CAMEOT010000038.1 GCA_945929965.1 uncultured Lachnospiraceae bacterium | reverse complement strand
GCGTTTCTTATACCCTGCCAAGGGCTACGGGATTATTTAATTAACTCTCAAGTTACGCATGATACTCTGCCAGGAGCTGTTTTGCGTAAGCAACGCAGTCTCTGTGCAGCGAGAACTTTTTCCCATCGCACATGATGACTTTACGGAATCCCAGCTTCTCCATGTATCTGCCGTTAAGGATGGACTTAACGGTAGGGGCAAAGAAGCTGGGATGATTTTCAATCTGGGAGAATAAATTGATCGCGGTGGTAGCGACTTTTATGGTACGACCGTCCTTCAGGGTTACAATGACGTTGCGTCCCTCTTCCTCAGCGTAGAGGATGTCCGGTTCGGTCACATAGATGGTATCCTCATCCTCACGAAGCTCGATGAGGGGAACCGCTTTCGCCATGATCTCCAGGGCATGGTCAATGCTCTGTGCCAGTTCCGCTACTTTGATGGGCTTGTCTAGGAAGATGACATTTTCCGGATAGGTCTGTTCCCTGTAATTGATCTTAGAACAGCATAATACGATGGGCGCGTTGACACCCTGCGCTGTGAGGGCATTGACCACATCGGTACCGGTGGTTCCTTCTGTCAGACACATGTCGATATAAAAAGCATCATACTGCATGGGATTGGACAGTAGAGAAGTAGAATTGCCGAAAGAATCGGTATAAATGATCCCGGTAGATGCAGCGCGTTTGTCGGATTCTCGCTTTAACAAGCGCTCTAACTGTTTTCTGTCGGCTACATTATCATCACATACTGCTATATGCATATCGACACCTCCCAAATATACGCGGTAGACAGCCAACCAGGACCTTCTCCGTAAAAATTACTCATCTGTAAAGCCCTAAAGAATCAGCTTACATAATGTCAGTATAGCATAACTCTTACTTGAATAAAAGGATAAAAAGCAGTATTTGTACCACAAGGATCGCCGGCATTCCGTATTTGAAATACCAGTGTTTCGTCTTATGGCGGAAATGCTGCATTCCCAGGATACATCCCAGGCTGCCGCCCAATATCGCCGTTAAAAAAAGAGAAGCCTCCGAGATGCGCCAGGCACCCCGGATGGCTCTTTTTTTATCGACGCCCATGATGATGAATCCTGCCAGGTTGATACCGATCAGATAGATCAGTCCCACGGCAGTAATTGACTGCATTGTAATCATAGACACCTCTTAATGTATCATTCGTGAATTTGCTCACAAAATTGCTGAATAACTATTAGTTGCCGAGCTTCTTCTCGTTCTCCTGCAGCTTCATGGCACGAACCTTCAGGGACAGACCGAACAGATTGATGAAGCCTTCTGCATCGTGATGGTCATACAGATCACCGGTGGTGAAGGAAGCCAGGTTCTCATTGTACAGAGAGTAAGGAGAAGTGGTTCCCGCCTTGATGATGTTGCCCTTGTAGAGCTTGAATTTCACTTCACCGGTCACATATTCCTGGGTCTTTTCGATGAAAGCCTGCTCAGCCTCACGGAGAGGAGTGAACCATTTGCCTTCGTATACCAGGCTTGCGAACTTTGCACCCATTTCCTTCTCGAATGCGTAAGTATCACGGTCTAAGATCAGTTCTTCTAACTGCTGGTGAGCCTCCATGAGGATGGTGCCGCCGGGAGTCTCATAGACACCACGGGACTTCATACCTACAACACGGTTCTCTACGATATCTACGATACCGATACCGTGCTTGCCGCCCAATTTGTTCAGGGTACGGATGATATCGGATACCTTCATCTTCTCGCCGTTAACGGAAGTGGGAACACCCTTTTCAAAAGTCATGGTCACATACTCGCCCTCATCGGGAGCCTTCTCGGGAGTTACGCCTAAGACAAGCAGATGCTCGTAGTTAGGTTCGTTTCCGGGATCTTCCAGCTCCAGACCTTCGTGGCTGATGTGCCAGATATTACGGTCACGGCTGTAGGAAGAATCGGTGGAGAAAGGAAGATGAATACCATGAGCCTTACAGTACTCGATCTCGGATTCACGGGAATCCATGTTCCACTTGTCGCTTCTCCAGGGAGCGATAATCTTAATATCGGGAGCCAGAGCCTTGATACCTAACTCGAAACGGATCTGGTCATTACCCTTACCGGTAGCACCGTGGCAGATGGCAACAGCGCCTTCTTTTCTGGCAATCTCTACCAGCTTCTTGGCGATCAGAGGTCTTGCCATGGAAGTACCTAACAGGTACTTGTTCTCGTATACGGCATGAGCCTGGACACAGGGAACAATATAATCATCACAGAATTCATCGATAACATCTTCAATATACAGCTTGGAAGCGCCGCAGGCCTTGGCTCTTTCTTCCAGACCGTCCAGTTCCTCTGCCTGTCCGCAGTTGACACAGACACAGATAACTTCGTAGTCGAAATTCTCCTTCAGCCAGGGAATGATAGCGGTAGTATCCAGACCGCCGGAATAAGCTAAAACTACTTTTTCCTTCATGATAAAATCCTCCGTTTTATAGTGTGTATGATGCCAGGGATAAAAGCCTAAAAGCATGAAGCAATCCGCAATGGCATCAGATATCAGGATCGTGTGTTACGCTCTGACAATTACTATACAACATTATATTCGCAAAAGCAAGCAGAAAAGTTGCATAAATAAATCATAAAAATGAATAAAACAAATTAAAATATGCACATAAATGCATAAAACCAAAAATATACAGCATAATTATACATAAAATCGGACGTCGTGCGCATAGAACGGTCAGTCACTGATCTTTTCGATGCCTGAGATATCGCTGTCGATCATCAGGGAGTAGTTCGTATAATAGACTACAAACCCCGGCTTGGCACCGGCAGGCTTTTTGACCTGTTTTTTCTGGACGTAGTCGATCTCCACTTTCTCCTGTTCCCTACCCTTGGAGTAGTAAGCCGCTAGTCTGCCCGCTTCTTCAAAAGTATGGTCCGGCAGCTCCTTTCCCTCGGTCTTTACCACCACGTGGGAGCCGGGGATGCCTTTGGCATGGAACCACCAGTCATTTCCGGTGGCGAATTTGAAGGTCAGTTCGTCATTCTGGAAATTATTTTTCCCTACGTAAATATGAAAACCGTCGCTGCTTAAATAGTGGAAAGGCCTGCTGGTGATCTTCGCCTTTTTCGTGCCGCCTTTTCTGCGGATGTAACCGCTCTGGGTCAGCTCTTCTTTGATCTCCACCAGATCTTCTTCTTTCAGGGCAATGTCCAGTGCGGTGCTGATGGTCTCCAGATGGTCGATCTCTTCTTTTACCTGGCAGGTCAGCTCGGACAGTGCTTCATAAGTACGCTTTAGTTTGCCGTATTTGTCGAAGTATTTCTTCGCATTTTCCGTGGCGGAGAGAGTGGGATCTAAGGGAATCGTCACCGGCTCGTTCGTATAATAGTTTACCGCCGTGAGGGATTTGTCACCGGGTTTTGCACTGTAACCGTAAGTATTCAACAGTTCTCCGTAGATCCGGTATTTTTCCCGCTTCTCCGTATCCTTCATCTGTGCCAGCTGGAGATCATACTTTTTAATGTCACGCTCCAGAGCGGTCTGTACGATGCGGCGCAGGTCGGAAGATTTCTGGCGGATCCTCGTTAATGTATTTTTCTCCGCATAAAAATGCTCCAGCAGGGCGGACATAGAAGTGTAGGATTCCAAATGATCCGCTCCGGTGCCATACATTGTCAGGGGAACTGCCGCGTATTCCACGGGGCGGGTGCCGGTGTAGGCGATGCATGGAGAGAAGGCTTCTTCCTTAATAGAGGTGACCATTTCGGAAAATGCTCTGTATAAAGCAAGGTAATCCTCGGATGTCAGTGCCGCCGTAGGACGATCCCCGTCGAGACCGGCCTCGTGGCACAGTTCCTGCGCCAGTACCGGAGAGATACCGGTGAAGCTTCCGTAGATCGCCTTGAAGACCGGCTGGGGTTTGGCGGCAAGCGCTTCACGGAACGTATTCTCATCGCAGGTCAGGGCATCCAGCTTGTCCTGGGTGTGGGCGATGAAGTAAGGCTTGCCGGGCAGGACCTCTCTTACACTGCTGACCGCAGCGGATACGTGCTTGATGCTGTCAATGATCATATTATCGTCGTTACAGAAGATCAGGTTACTGTGCTTGCCCATCAGCTCCATGACCAGCGTCTTGTGACGCAGATCCCCCATCTCGTCGAGATGCTCGATATCGATATGCACGATACGCTCTAATCCCGGCTGGGAGATGTTCACGATACGGCCGTTCTGTAGGTGCTTGCGCAGTAGCATACAGAAGTTGGGAGCCGTCATGGGGCTTTGTTTGTTGCTTTCCGTCAGATAGATCAGGGGAAGGGAAGCACTGGCGGACAGAAGCAGTCTCTTTTGCCCTGTGGGCTGCTTGATGGTCAGCAACAGTTCATCGTTCTCCGGCTGGGCGATCTTGTACAGCCTTCCGCCGATCAGTTCCTTTTTTAATTCCGATATTACACAGGCAATGGTAACGCCGTCAAAAGCCATAATTTCCTCATTTCTGTGTCCGGCAAGGACACGCAAAAATAAACACAAATTATTGTAGCAGACTTTGCGCGGAAAAGAAAGAGGCTGTGGATTTTGCGTTGCATATCTTGGAAAGTTCTACTATAATATGTTTAAATAACTACCATAGAACGGAAAGATAAAACAATGAAAGAATTGGAATATCCTTTTGATCCGGAATGGATTCTGAAAAAGAAAAAGGCATTGAAGCGGGAACTGCTTCAAAATACACAACAGACATTTCTGGAAAAAAAGATAGCGATTCTGGGAGGAAGTACGACCCGTGACATTCGTGACATTCTGGAACTGTTTTTGCTCAATTACGGCATCCGTCCCTGCTTTTATGAATCGGAATACAATCAGTATTATGCAGACGGGATGTTTCCGAATCCGGCACTGGAGGAATTTCATCCGGATATCCTATATATTCACACATCCAATCGGAATATTGAACAGTACCCCTCCCTGGAGGATGACAGGACGCTGGTTATGCAGAAGCTTCAGGCAGAGTATGAGCGTTTTCAGGCGTTGTGGGAGCATCTTCATGCAGTCTACGGCTGTCCTGTGATACAGAATAATTTTGAACCGCCACTTTACAGACTGTTAGGGAACAGAGATGCCTCGGATCACAGAGGAAGATGGAATTATATTCAGCGGCTCAATCAGATGTTTTATGAATATGCGGATACGCATCAGGATTTCTATATTCACGATATTTGTTATGAAGCGGCGGATTACGGTCTGGAGCGCTGGTCGGATCCGTTTTACTGGAATATGTATAAATACGCCATGTGTGTTCCTGCCATTCCTTACACGGCATTCCAGCTGGCGCGGATCATCAAATCCATTTTCGGCAGAAATAAAAAGGTATTGAACCTGGATCTGGATAATACGTTGTGGGGTGGAGTGATCGGAGATGACGGTCCGGAAAATATCGAGATCGGACAGGAAACATCCCTGGGACAGACCTATGCGGAATTTCAGGATTATCTGAAGCAGCATAAGAAACTGGGAGTTTTGTTATCCGTGAATTCTAAAAACAATGAAGAAACGGCGCTGTCAGGTCTGGAAAGGGCGGACAGTGTTCTGAAACGGGAAGATTTTGTGGATTTCCGGGCAAACTGGGAGCCGAAGAGCCGGAATCTGTATGCTACAGCGGAAGAATTGAAGCTGCTGCCGGAGAGCTTTGTGTTCGTGGATGACAATCCCGCAGAGCGGGAGATTGTGCGGCAGGAGGTCCCCGGGGCGGCGGTTCCGGAGATCACGAAGGTGGAAGAATATATCCGGGTGCTGGATCGGAGCGGATTCTTCGAGGTGACGAATTTCTCCGAGGATGATCTGAAGCGGAATGAAATGTATCTGGCAAATGAAAAGCGCAGCAGGATGCAGAAGAACTTCTCGGATTACGGAGACTATCTGCGCTCTCTGGAGATGAAAGCCGAGATCGGAGCTTTTGGCCCGACATATTTTTCCAGAATTGCACAGCTGACCAATAAGAGTAATCAGTTCAACCTGACCACACATCGTTACAGCCAGTCGGAGATCGAGCAGATCGCCGCAGATCCACAGTATCTGACCTTGTGCGGACGCCTGGAGGATAAATTCGGAGATAACGGTGTGGTAAGCATCGTAATCGGACGAAAAGAAAAAGATGTTTTACATATCGAACTGTGGCTGATGAGCTGCAGAGTCCTGAAGCGGGATATGGAATATGCCATGATGGATACCCTGGTGAAACGTTGCAGAGAATGTGGCATCCGTCAGATCTGCGGATATTTCTATCCTACGGCGAAAAATGCCATGGTAAAAGATTTTTATGCGTTGCAGGGATTTGAAAAGTTGGAGGAAGACGCAGAAGGAAATGCAAAATGGTTCTTCCGGATACCGGAACAGTATGCCCTGAAAAATCAGGTGATCACAGTGACAGAAAGTTGAAGATACGCGCAAATAAACCTACAGAAAACAGGAGATAAACGGATGACAAGAGAAGAAGTATTTGAGAGACTGAACAAGGTATTTCAGGAAGTGTTTGACGACGAGACCATCAAAGTAAACGACAGCACCACATCAGAGGATATTGATGACTGGGATTCTTTTGAACATATCAATCTGATCGTAGCGGTGGAAGAGGAATTTGCCATCAAGATCCCCATGGGCAAAGTAGTAACCATGAAAAACGTAGGAGAGATGGCGGATATTATTCTGCAGCTGGGGAATTAAATATGACGATCACATCTTTTACATATCTGCTGTTTCTGGCAGCGGGAGTCTTTATCTACTACCTCCTTCCAAGAAAATGGCAATGGGTGGAACTCCTGGGACTGAGCATTTTATTTTATTGTATTGTGGCTACACCGTACACCCTGATTTATATACTGATTGCCACGGCAGCAGTGTATTTCGCCACGGCCTTTTTGGAAAAGGGCGGCAGGAAGGCAGCAACAGCAGGAGTGATCGCGGTAGTGATCAATGCGGTGCTGTGGTTTGCCCTGAAAGGGTATGCTCTATGGGCACCGCTTTTTCAGGTGATGGGGATTACCGTGAAAGCGCCGGTGGCAGCTCTTGGCATGGGATATTATACGCTGCAGGCAGTAGGATATATTTTGGACTGTTACTGGGGGAACAGCAAACCGTTGAAGAATCCTTTGCAACTTTTGCTGTTTTTATGCTTTTTCCCGCAGATGATCACCGGTCCCATCAGCCGGTTCCATGAACTGGAGGATATGTATGAGGGACGAGATCTTTCTTATCAGAATCTGACTTACGGCGCACAACGGATCCTCTGGGGATTTTTTAAGAAGCTTGTGCTGGCGGAGCGGGTAGGTGTCCTGGTGGCAGCAATCTGGGGGAATCCGGAGCAATATAACGGTTTCTACAGCTGGATCGCTTTCGTGGCATTCCCGTTGCAGCTTTATGCGGATTTTTCCGGATGTATTGATATTGCGCTGGGAACAGCCCAGCTTTTCGGAATCAGACTTCCGGAGAATTTCAATTCTCCGTTTTTCTCAAGAACCACACAGGAATTCTGGCAGAGATGGCATATCACGCTGGGAACCTGGACCAAGGATTATATTCTTTATCCGGTGTTAAAATGCGGTTCCATGCAGAAACTTTCCCGATTTTTGCAGAAAAAATGGGGGAAGAAATCCGGGAAGCTGGCAGTCACAGCAGTGGGAATGTTCTGCGTATGGATGTTCATCGGACTTTGGCACGGCGAGATGAAATATGTGGTCGGAGAGAGTCTGTGGTATTGGATTCTGCTGATGCTGGGAGAGATTTTCGCAAAAAGATGTAAAAAGTGGAAGAGCACACTGGGGATTACCGGAGACAGTTTCAGCTGGCATCTGTTCCAGTCCCTCCGAACATTTTTGATTTATGCCATAGGAATCGTATTCTTCCGGGCGGACAATCTGAAGGAGGCATTTTCTTTCCTGGGAGATGTGGGAGGTGTTCTGATCGGCAGACATTTTAATCCCTGGGTTCTTTTTGATGGCAGCATGGAAATGCTGGGTATCGGCAGCACGGATCTGTGGGTCATTTTTTGCGGTGTTGTGCTGTTATTTGTGGCTGGCGCTTTACGGGAGAAATACGGTTACGCCAGAGAATGGGTGAGCAGACAGCTCCTTCCCTTCCGGTGGCTTGTCTGGTGCGGACTGTTTCTATTCGTGGTATTGTACGGAAAATACGGTGCACAGTACGATTCCGCGAATTTTATCTATCAGGCATTTTGAGGTAGGAAGCATGACAAAAAAGGAAGTATTTAAAATAATAGGATTCCTGGCGGTGCTGCTTATGGCATTGTACGGCTGCTCGCTGATCTGTTTTCGCAATCTGCGGGGATTTAATGATCATGAGGATTTCTACAACTGCGAGCAGGATACGGTGGATGTGATTTTCGTGGGAGGTAGCATGTCTTACAGCGGATTTTCCCCCATGGAATTATATGAAAAATACGGAATCAGCAGTTATAATTTCGGAACTTCGAACCAGTCCATGCTGGCGGGGTATCTGTGGACGATGGAAGCCTGTGAAAAGCAGGATGTGAAAGTGGTCATTGTGGAGGCAATGGAGGTACCGATGTCCCACGGCGAGGTGGCTACTGATGTGCGTTCTCTCTTCAGTATGGGGATGAACGGGAATTACCGCAAGTTGGCGGGAGTGTATAAACGCAATGCATTGAATGTGCTGCTGCCGGTGTTTATCCTGCATGATGAATGGAGAATTGATGGGGATACTTTCCGTGACGAAGAGGATGCGGATTATCTCAGAGGATTTGTCCCGATCAACAGTTACGCGGGAGAAGAGTACCGGGAATCTATCTTACAGGAAGATCCCGAGGTGACCACTTATCTGAATTTTACCTATGTGGATAAACTCAGAGAGTACTGCGAGGAAAAGGGGATTCAGCTGATCTTCGTCAAAACGCTGATGGCAAGCAATGAGGTGAACCACTGGGATGACGGCTGTCATAACAGACTGCAGGAATATACGGAAGAATACGGAATTCCTTTTATTGATTTCAATACAGCAGAGTATCGTAATGCCGCAGGTCTGGTAATCTCGGAAGATGTGGCAGCGGATCTCAGACATATGAATGTAGACGGAGCGTACAAGGCAACGGATTACCTGGGAGAATATCTGCTGGATCATTACGGAAGTGTCCTGCGGCAGTGGCAGGATCCGGGGCTGGATACACAGACTCTGGAAGGATACCATAAAATTATGGAAGGGTACCATAGAGGTCTGGATGAATTGTAATGTACGAATGCATATTATTACGGAGAAAACTCTATAAAAATGTTTAAATACAGTGTATAAATGCATAAATATACATGAATAAATGAAAATAATGCATAAAAATAAAAAAGTAGTAGACATTTGAAAAGAAAGTGAGTATGATAATTTACAGAATTGCGGGAGCAGCCTGCTGCAAAGCAATTCGTTGACACAGAAATGCAATGAAACGAGTGTGAGGTAGAAAAATGATCAGAGTAGGAATCATCGGAGCAACCGGTTATGCCGGAGGAGAACTGGTACGTATCCTGTTGAACCACAAGGATGCCAAAATCGTATGGTACGGTTCCCGAAGCTATATAGATAAGAAATATTATCAGGTATACCAGAACATGTTTCAGCTGGTGGAGGATATTTGCAAGGACGACAATCTGGAAGAACTGGCGAAGCAGGTGGATGTGATCTTTACCGCGACCCCCCAGGGATTCCTGGCGGGACTTCTGACCGAGGAGATTCTCTCTCAGGTGAAGATCGTGGATCTGTCCGCGGACTATCGTATCAAGGATGTGGCTACCTATGAGAAATGGTACGGCATCGAGCATAAGTCTCCGCAGTTCATCGAGGAAGCGGTATACGGACTCTGCGAGATCAACCGTGACAAGATTACAGAGAAGACCAGACTGGTAGCAAATCCCGGCTGTTATACCACTTGCTCAATCCTGACCGCTTACCCTATGGTAAAGGAAGGTATGATCGATGTGAATACCCTGATCGTGGATGCCAAGTCCGGAACCTCCGGTGCAGGCAGAGGAGCCAAGGTGCCCAACCTGTTCTGCGAAGTGAATGAGAATATGAAGGCATACGGTGTGGCAAGCCACAGACATACCCCGGAGATTGAGGAGCAGTTAGGCTATGCGGGCAACTGTCAGGTGACCATTAATTTCACACCACATCTCGTACCTATGAACCGTGGTATTCTGGCAACCGAGTATGCAACACTGAAGAGAAAACCGGACGGCACACTTCCTACTTGTGAAGAGGTAAAGGCTGTCTATGATAAATATTATGCAAACGAGAAATTTGTCCGTGTACTGGATAAGGGCAGTTGCCCCGAGACCAAGTGGGTGGAAGGCAGTAACTACGTGGATATCAACTTCGTCATCGACGAGCGTACCGGACGCATCATTATGATGGGTGCACTGGACAATCTCGTAAAAGGCGCTGCCGGTCAGGCAGTACAGAATATGAACCTGCTGTTCGGACTTCCCGAGAGCGAAGGTCTGGAGCTGGTTCCCTGCTTCCCTTAAAGCAGACACAGGACAAGGACGAAAGGATTACATACATCAATGAGCAAACAGTTTACGATCAAACCAATGACCATAGAAGATTATGACGGTCTGCATGCCCTCTGGATGACCATTCATGGCTTCGGTATCCGAAGCATCGATGATTCCAGAGAAGGTGTGGAGCGTTTTATCAACCGGAATCCCGGTACCAGTGTGGTAGCCATCGGGGAGGATGGAACCGTAGTGGGCGGCATTCTCTGCGGTCATGACGGACGACGGGGCTGCCTGTATCATGTATGTGTGAGAGAAGATCATAGAAGACTTGGCATTGGAAAAGCCATGGTAGTCCACTGCATGAATGCCCTGAAAGAAGAGCACATCAATAAAGTCAGCCTGATCGCTTTTACCCAGAATGATATCGGTAATGCTTTCTGGAAATGCATCGGCTGGACGAAGCGGGAAGACCTGAACTATTACGATTTTACCCTGAACGAAGAAAACATTACGGCGTTTAATCAATAGAAACAAAATCGAAAGGAGATTATTCCAATATGAAACAGATCCAGGGCGGTGTGACCGCAGCAAAAGGCTTTGAGGCAGCAGGTGTTGAGGCTGCCATTAAATATCAGAATCGTAAGGATATGGCACTGATCGTAAGTAAGGTTCCCTGCACCGTGGCAGGTACTTTTACCTCCAATGTGGTAAAGGCGGCTCCTGTGCTGTGGGATAAGCAGATCGTGGAACATTCCGCATATGCACAGGCAGTGGTAGTTAATTCCGGAATCGCCAATGCCTGCACCGGCAAACAGGGACTGGACTGCTGCGAGGCTGAAGCAAAATGTGCCGGAGAATTGTTAGGAGTGCCCACGGATGCAGTACTGGTAGCATCCACCGGTGTCATCGGTATGCAGATTCCTGTAGATAAGATTACCGCTGGAATCAAAAAGCTGGTGGCAGCGAAGGCGGACACCTTAGAGGCCGGTTCCGATGCGGCTCATGCCATCATGACCACCGATACCATTTCCAAGGAAATTGCCATTGAGACCGAGATCGGCGGCAAGACCGTGACATTAGGCGGTATGTGCAAGGGCTCCGGAATGATCCATCCGAACATGTGCACCATGTTAGGCTTTGTAACCACCGATGTGAATATTTCCAAAGAGATGTTACAGAAGTGCGTCAGCGCAGACGTAGTAGATTCCTTTAACATGATCTCCGTGGACGGCGATACTTCCACCAATGATACATTGTTAGTACTGGCGAACGGTATGGCAGGCAATGAGGAGATCACCGCAGAGGGCGAAGATTACGACAAGTTCTGCAAGGCATTGCATGAGATCACCACGTTCCTGGCCAAGAAAATGGCAGGAGACGGCGAAGGAGCAACCGCCCTGTTTGAGACCAAAGTGATCCATGCAGCCAGCAAGGAAGATGCCAGAACCCTGGCGAAATCCGTGATCTGTTCTTCCCTGACCAAGGCAGCTATCTTCGGACATGATGCCAACTGGGGACGTATCCTCTGCGCACTGGGCTATTCCGGAGCCAGATTCGATCCGGAAAATGTAGACCTGTATTTCGAGAGCAAGAGCGGCAAGATCCATATCTTCGGTAATGGCGTGGCATGCGATTACAGCGAGGAAGAGGCCACGAAGATTCTCTCCGATACGGAAGTTACTGCCTTGGTGGATATGCATATGGGTGATGCGGAAGCAACTGCATGGGGCTGTGATCTAAGCTATGACTATGTGAAGATCAACGCAGACTATCGTTCCTAAGACAGTGCGCGACATACGGAAGAAATAAGTGACGGGCGGACCAAATATCTGCGGAAAGGCATGGACAAAACAATGGAAAAAGATATGGAACAGGTAATGAAAAAAGCAGAAGTGCTGATTGAGGCACTTCCTTACATACAGAAATTCAATCGCAAGATCATTGTGGTAAAATACGGCGGCAGCGCCATGAGCAACGAAGAACTGCAGAAGAATGTCATCAAGGACGTGACACTGTTGAAGCTGGTAGGTTTCAAACCCATCATCGTGCACGGCGGCGGCAGGGAGATCAGCCGCTGGGTCGGCAAGGTCGGCAAAGAGGCGAAGTTTATAAACGGTCTGCGTGTCACCGATGAGGAGACCATGGAAATTGCCGAAATGGTATTGAACAAGGTGAATAAGAGCCTGGTGACCATGGTGGAAGAACTGGGGGTCAAGGCAGTCGGTGTCAGCGGTAAGGACGGTGGACTGCTTCAGGTAGAGAAAAAATATTCCGACGGTCAGGACATCGGTTATGTGGGGGAGATCACCGGCGTGAATCCCGATATTCTCTTCGATATGCTGGAGAAGGATTACCTGCCCATCATCGCCCCCATCGGACTGGACAAAGATTATCACACCTACAATATCAATGCGGATGATGCAGCCTGCGCGATCGCAAAAGCAGTACATGCGGAGAAACTGGCGTTCCTGACAGACATCGAAGGTCTGTACAAGGATATCAACGACAAGTCCACCTTTATCTCCAGACTGACCGCCTCCGAGGCAGAGGGACTGATCCACGACGGTTACATCGGCGGTGGCATGCTGCCGAAGTTAAACAACTGTACTTCCGCCATCCGTAACGGCGTAAACCGTGTGCATATTCTGGACGGACGCCTGGCACACTGCCTGCTGCTGGAGATCTTCACCAATCAGGGTATCGGTACCGCGATCGTATCCGATGAGGAGGAATAAAAAAATGAGTGACACCATGAAAGAATATATTGCAGAGGCGGAAAAAGATTTGCTGCATACCTATAACCGGTACCAGATCGTTCTGGATAAGGGGGATGGTGTGTATCTGTATGATACAGACGGTAAAAAATATCTGGATTTTGTGGCCGGTATTGCTGTGTTTGCACTGGGATATCAGAACAAAGCATACAACGATGCACTGAAAGCACAGATCGACAAGGTGATCCACACTTCCAACTATTATTACAATGTGCCTGCCATAGAAGCGGCAAGAAAGATCAAAAAAGTATCCGGCATGGATCGCGTCTTTTTCACCAATTCCGGCGCGGAAGCAGTGGAGGGTGCCATCAAGGCAGCCAGAAAATATGCCTATCTGAAAGACGGCTGTACCGATCACGAGATCATTGCCATGAACCATTCTTTCCATGGCAGAACCATGGGAGCTTTGTCCGTAACAGGCAACCCCAAGTACCGTGAGGCATTCCAGCCTATGATCGGTCATATCAGATTTGCCGATCTGAATGATTTTCAGAGTGTTCTGGATCAGGTGACGGACAAGACCTGCGCTATCATTATGGAAACCGTGCAGGGCGAGGGCGGACTGTATCCCGCTACCGAGGAATTCTTAAAGCAGGTACGTGATCTGTGCAATGAACGGGATATCCTGCTGATCTTAGATGAGATCCAGTGTGGAATGGGCCGTACCGGCTACATGTATGCATGGCAGCGTTTCGGTGTGAAGCCGGATATCATGACCTCAGCCAAGGCATTAGGCTGCGGCGTGCCGGTAGGAGCATTTATGATGACAGAAAAGGTTGCACAACATTCTCTGACCGCCGGGGATCACGGAACTACCTACGGTGGCAACCCGTTGGCCTGCGCCGCTGTGGAAAAAGTGCTTGATTTATTCGAAGAGGACCATATAATAGAACATGTGAGAGAGGTGGCTCCTTATCTGGAACAGCGCCTGAATGAGCTGGCAGACAAATACGAATGCATTCAGGAACGCCGCGGCGTGGGACTGATGCAGGGACTGGTATTTGACCATCCGGTAGGAGACATTATTAATAAGGCATTGGAGAAGGGATTAATCTTGATCAATGCCGGTGCGGATATTATTCGTTTTGTACCTCCTCTCGTAATTACCAGAGAAAATGTGGACGAAATGATCGCTATTTTGGACACCTGTATCGAATAAGAGGTTTAAGTTAAGTATGTTTTTGAAAAAAAGAATTATTGCAACAGCAGCTGTGATCGCCATGGCTGCTGCAGCTGTTTACGGAAGTACGCAGGAAATGAGTCAGACGCAGGATACCGGAGATCGTCTGCAGTTATTTCGCGGGAAGGAGACCATCTACTGCTGGTATTCGGATGAATCTCTGTCCGGCTATATCAATGCGGCAGCGGTGTCTTTCGGAGAACAGAATAAGGTCCGTGTGATCCCGGTGCTGACTTCCGACAGTGAATATCTGGAGGTAATCAATCAGGAGACACTGCATTCCGATCAGATACCGGATATCTATCTGTTAAGCAGTGACTCCCTGGAGAAGGCTTATCTTGCGGGACTGGCATCGAAAGTGCCGGACACAGAGAAAATCTGCGATACGGATCATTTTTCCCAGGCAGCACTGGCAGCGGTGACCTATAATGATAAGATCATAGGGTATCCCGTGTACTTTGATACCAGCGCACTGGTATATAATGAAGACTATCTTAAGACCTGGGCGACGCAACAGGCGGAAAAAGAGCTGTCCGGCAGCAGTGACAATGATGAACCGGTAGGAGAAGGTGAGGAGATCATCGAGGAAGATTCTCTTCCGGAGGATCAGACCACAGAGCAGGCTGCCGTGGACGAAGCAGCGGTAAACGCGCTGGCGGAACAGTATTTCGCCAAGGCACTCCCCTCTACGGTGGACGATCTGTTGAACATTGCAGACACTTTTGATGCACCGGAGGGTGTGGAAGGTGTCATGAAATGGGATGTGAATGATATTTTCTATAATTACTGGATCGTGGGTAATTACATGATCGTAGGCGGTGACCCCGGTGATGATAGAAATGACATCAATATCAATAATCCGGAGACCATACAGTGTCTGGAAGTATACAAGGCGCTGAACCAGTTCTTCTTCATCGAGTCCGACACTGTGACCTACGATTCCGTGATTCAGGACTTTATTGATGGAAAGACCATGTTTACCATCGGCACAACGGATGTGGTAAAGCGACTGGAGGATGCAAAAGCGGACGGCAGTCTTACATTCAATTACGGAATTGCCCGTATGCCGGATGTCAGTGCCGAGCTTTCGAGCAGATCCCTGTCTGTTACGGGAGCGGCAGTTATCAACGGTTATTCGGAGCACAAGGAACTGGCGGATCGCTTTGCGGCGTATCTGGCGGAAGGATATTCCGACGGATTATATGAACGTTCCGGTAAAATGCCGGCAAGCCTTCATGCGGCAGAGAATGCGGACAACGGAGCACTTACCGTATTTGCTGACGAGTATGCGGACAGCGTATCCCTTCCGAAAATGCTGGAAACAGGGAACTTCTGGATGCAGCTGGAGGTATTGTTCTCCAAGGTATGGAATGGTGAGGATGTGACAACACTGATAGAGCAGCTTGCGGGAACAATAGCTGAACAGGTGGGAAGTACGGAGAACTAGATTAATACAGTAAAATATGAATGAAGGAACCGGTCGCAGGATAGACTACTACTAAAAAGAAAAGGTGGTAGAATCCTATGATCGGTTTTTTGATTGCATTATTATCCGGAGCACTGATGAGTATTCAGGGCGTGTTCAATACCCAGGTGACGAAAAACTCAGGCATCTGGACCGCCAGTGCTTTTGTGCAATTCACGGCACTGTTGGTATGTCTGGGGGCATGGCTGTGCACGGAGCGCACTTCTTTTCTTAAGGTATGGCAGGTGGAGCCGAAATACATGCTTTTAGGAGGTGCCATCGGTGCATTTATTACGTATACCGTAATTCGCAGCATGGATGCCCTGGGACCGGCGAAAGCGGTCATGCTGATCGTGACCGCACAACTGGCAGTGGCGTATATTATCGAACTGTTCGGGTGGTTTGGCGTGGAGAAGCAGCCATGGGAGTGGCGCAAGGCGGTCGGCATGGCGGTGGCAATTGTGGGAATTATTATTTTTAAGTGGTAACGGAATAGTTATCACAAATGCGAAAACGGCTTGTAAATTCCGCGTGATTCCAGTACAATAAAAATTAACAGCATAGAGAGGCAATCCCCTGAAAAGAACGACAGGAAGGGGACTATGATGTTTTTTAAAGTTATTTCTAAAATAAAATATAGGTGTCTGATCACTCTGTTGGGATGTATTGCACTTCTCATGGCAGGCTGTGGGGGTAAGGACGAGGCAATTATTTTGCTCCCGTCCGGAGAGTCTGCGGCAGAATATCCGGAGCTGGAAGCCGTGGAACAGGTCGCGGAGACTGTGGATAACAATGTGGCGTTATCGACAGCGGAGACGATAAACAGAACGCAGATGGTGTATGTCTATGTCTGTGGGGCCGTGTACTCACCGGGAGTCGTGAAAATCGCGGAGGGCAGCAGAGCAGAAGAAGCCCTGCGCCTGGCGGGCGGTATGACACAGGAGGCGGATCCCTTTTATGTGAATCTGGCGGAGACGGTGACGGATGGACAGAAGTTGTATTTTCCCACGACAGAGGAAGCAGAGAGGCTGGAGACTGCGGCAAAAGCGGCGGAAGAGGGACTGGTGAATATCAATACGGCATCCGAGGAGGAATTGTGTACCCTTCCCGGAATCGGAGCTTCCAGGGCAGCGGACATTGTGCGTTACCGAGAGAAAAACGGTAGTTTTCAGACCAAAGAAGATATTATGAAGGTATCCGGGATCAAACAGAATGCCTATGATAAGTTATGTGATAAAATTACGGTGCAGTGAGAGTGGCATAGCACCGGGAAGAGAAAAGTAAGATAGAGAGGTTGAGGAAGATGGCAGGCAAGAAAGTGCTGGTAGTGGATGATGAGAAGCTGATCGTGAAGGGAATCCGTTTCAGCCTGGAGCAGGACAATATGGAAGTGGACTGTGCCTATGACGGAGAGGAAGCCCTGCAGATGGCGCGCAATAAGGAATATGACATTATATTGCTGGATGTCATGTTACCGAAGCTGACTGGTTTCGAGGTCTGCCAGCAGATCCGCGAATTTTCCAATGTGCCGGTGATCATGCTGACCGCCAAGGGAGACGATATGGATAAGATCCTGGGGTTGGAATACGGTGCCGACGATTACATAACGAAACCTTTCAATATTCTGGAAGTAAAGGCGAGAATCAAAGCAATCTTCCGCCGCATGGAGCCGAAGAAGGGAACTGCGGAGAATACCGTTATCTTAGAGAGTGGCGATCTGAAGCTGGATCGTGAGGGCAGAAGAGCCTACATCCAGGGAAGAGAGATCGGTCTGACGGCCAAAGAATTCGAAGTACTGGAGCTTCTGATGCTGAATCCGGACAAGGTATACAGCAGAGAGAATCTGTTAAAACTTGTGTGGGGCACGGACTATCCCGGAGACGTGCGTACCGTGGATGTACATATCCGGAGACTGCGCGAGAAGATCGAATTGAGTCCCAGCGAACCGAGGTATGTCCATACCAAGTGGGGCGTCGGCTACTATTTTAATGATAAACTCAGCCATGGACAGAATGCGTGACTGCTTGCAGGCAAAGCATTCTGTCCATGAGCGGAGTGAACGAACATGAGCAAGGAGGACGATAGTCCGGAATGCGAATGGGCGTTACGATTTCGAGAGTGCGAAGCACGAAGAAATCGTATATCATGTCATGGAGTCGGATGAGAGTGACTGCTTGCAGGCAAAGCATTCTGTCCATGAGCGGAGTGAACGAACATGAGCAAGGAGGACGATAGTCCGGAATGCGAATGGGCGTTACGATTTCGAGAGTGCGAAGCACGAAGAAATCGTATATCATGTCATGGAGTCGGATGAGAGTGACTGCTTGCAGGCAAAGCATTCTGTCCATGAGCGGAGTGAACGAACTGAGGTTTTTATATTGTGAAGAAATGGAATAAAGAACGATTCATAACTATATGGGAAAAAATAGAGAGCATGATCGAACTTCGGAGTCTTCGTGCCCGTATTTTCCTGTTGATCCTGGTGATCGGTCTCGTGCCCTGCATTGCCATGCGTCACGGTATTGTGAATAATTATGAGGATATGGCAGTGGAACAGCGGATCACCGTGGTGCAGAACCAGCTGATGATCCTGGCAAACCACCTGGTCAGCAACAATTATTTGAGCAGCCACGGTGTCAGAGAGGATACCGGCAATTCCAGAGAAGTCATCAACGCGGAGCTGGAGATGCTGTCCAATCTGTACGAAGGCCGTGTGATGATCATTAACAAGAACTTCAAGGTTGAGAAGGATACCTACGGCATCAGTGAAGGGAAGACGATCATTTCCGAGGAAGTCATTATGTGTTTTCAGGGGGAAAATGTCTCTCACTACGACCCGGAGCACGGTTACATAGAGATGACGACTCCCATCATGGATACCACAGCCAATACCACGGACGAGAACGGCAAAAGAAATCCCGATGCAATCCGTGGTGTCATGCTGACCAGTATTTCCAATGACAGTATTGTAAATGCTAAGGAAGTGTTGAACCGGAAGGCATATATCATGGAAGTGATCATGATCGTGGCGATCCTGGCACTGGCAATCGTGTTGTCCCAGGTGCTGACGAAGCCGTTCAACCGGGTTACCCAGGCGATTAGTGCGGTACGGGAAGGCTTCAGCGATGAGACCATATCAGTCCCGGATTATGTGGAGACCGTACATATTGTAGATGCGTTTAATCAACTGTTAAAACGAATGAAGGCACTGGATGATTCCAGACAGGAGTTCGTGGCAAATGTGTCCCATGAACTGAAAACTCCCATGACATCCATAAAAGTTCTGGCAGATTCCCTGCTGGCACAGGAAGATGCCCCGGCGGAACTGTATCGTGAGTTCATGGAGGATATTGCCTCAGAAATCGACAGAGAGAATCAGATCATCACAGATCTGTTGGCTTTGGTAAAAATGGACAAGAAGGTGCAGGATCTGAACATTGTATCATTGAATATCAATGATCTGACAGAACTGATCCTGAAGAGGCTGCGCCCTATCGCCCGGAAAAAAGATGTGGAAGTCGTATTTGAGAGCGTTCGTCCCGTAGTGGCGGAGGTTGATGAAGTCAAGATGACGCTGATCATGACGAATCTGGTGGAAAATGCCATTAAATACAACAAGGATCATGGTTGGGTAAAGGTGGTACTGGATGCGGATCATCAGTATTTTACTTTTGAAGTCAGCGATTCCGGTATCGGCATCCCGGAGGAATCCCTGGCACACATCTGCGAACGTTTTTATCGTGTGGACAAGTCCCATTCCAGAGAGATCGGAGGAACCGGACTGGGGCTGGCGATCACCAAGAGCGCCGTGCTGATGCACAAAGGATCCCTCACGGTGACCAGCACAGAAGGACAGGGATCCTGCTTCCTGGTGAAGATTCCGCTAATGTATATAGCGTCTTAGAAGGACTGTGACTATGAAGAAAATAATAAGTTATATGATGACAGGAATATTGCTGTTGTCGTTTTTGTTGACCGGATGTGGTAAGACAGAACCACAGACCGGGAAGAAAATGTCCATGTATTATATCAATACAGCGGAGACGAAGGTTGAGGTACATGAACAATATCTGAACACCAAGACACCGGAAGAACAGGTGGATGAGACCATGAGGTATCTATCCACAACTCCGGAAAAGCTGGAATATAAGGCACCTTTGGGTATGGGATTCCAGGTCCTGGATTATGAAGTAGAAGATGGGAAAATTTTGATCAACGTAAACAAGGCGTATTCGGAACTGTCTCCCACTACGGAGGTGCTGGTGCGCGCAGCCATTGTAAGAACGCTTACGCAGCTGCCCGATGTGAAGTATGTGGGCATTACTGTAGAGGACAGTCAGCTGTACGATAATGCCGGGGAACTGGTAGGCTGGATGAATGCCGATCAGTTTATCAATAATGACGGTAACGAGATCAATACCTATGAACTGGTGAAGGTAAAGCTGTATTTTGCCAATGCGGACGGTGACAAACTGATCGCTGCATACAGAGAAAAGCATTATTCCACCAACACGCCCCTGGAGCGTTTTGTTGTGGAAGAACTGATCACCGGTCCCAGCGGACAGATCGAGGGCTTATATCCGGTGATCAATCCGGAGACAAAGATCGTCAATATCCTTACTAAGGACGGCATCTGTTATGTGAATCTGGATTCGAATTTCCTGACGGTGGTAAATAACGTATCTACGGAAGTGGCAGTTTACGCTATCGTGAATTCGCTGGTAGAACTGGATAATATCAATAAAGTACAGATTCTGGTCAATGGCGAAGTGCCGACTACCTTCAGTAATTCCACTTTTGAGAGAAACCTGGATTATGTAACGACTTTGGAACAGTAAATAGATACGGATATGGATTGCTTTGCCTTTTATTGCAGAGACAGTCCGATCTGTGGTGCAGGCGTGTAAGACGTTTGCAGAAAGGAATTTAATGAGACGACCGCTTTTTATGGCGTGTTTGTGTCTCGTGATAGTAATCACTATAATGAAAATACTGACAGGCGCAGGCACCGGCGGAGACGCCGTGCTGCCGCCTGACGGAAGTCCGGTGAGAATCACGGGACGGATAGACACGAGAACTTCTGAAGTAATTATTCTGCAATGTATTTCTTTGATCCACGAGGATCAGACCTATTCCTATTCTGGAAAATTACAATGTGAACTGGACAATATGAAAACGGCAATGATCACTGCAGGTGCTGTGACCGGAGAAGAGGAAAGCCTTAAGATCGGACAGCAGATTATTCTGGAGGGGACATTTTCGCATTTTGCCACGGCAACGAATCCCGGTGAATTTGATGTGCAGCGTTACTATGCGGCGAAAGGTATTGGCGGCAGAGTGCGACAGTCACAGATCCTGGCAGTTGGGGAGACGTATAGTTGTCTGAGAGAGCTGCTGTATCAATGCCGTCTTGTATTGCATGATAGGCTGGCAGAAGTTTTTCCTGCAAAAGAAGCCTCCGTTATGCAGACATTGCTGCTTGGGGAGAAGGAGGAACTGGACGCGGAGATAAAGGCGCTGTATCAGAAAAACGGAATTGCCCATATCTTAAGTATTTCGGGATTACATATTACTTTGCTTGGAATGGGGGTATACCGGTTACTTAAGAGACTTGGGTTACCTGTCCGGGCAGCAGCAGTGGGTGGTGCAATGCTGCTTCTTATATATGGTGTGATGGTTGGCATGAGTGTGTCTGCCAGCCGTGCCATTGGAATGTATCTGCTGCAGATGCTCGGGATATTTGTGGGCAGGACTTATGACATGCTGACAGGTCTGGGACTGATGGCACTATTGCTCGTCTTACAGGAACCGGAGAGGCTTTGTGATGTGAGCTTTTTAATGTCCTTCGGAGCGGTGCTGGGGATCTGTATTCTGACACCGGTGCTTTCCGGGGACGGCAGGGAAAGGGATGCAGATGCGGAATTAGAAGTCAAGGGGATATCGGCATGGCTTCGAACTGTGGCGGATATTTTTGGTGATTCCGCCTATGAGAGAAACAAGTACCGGGAAGGCTGGAGAAAGGTGGCATATGAAGGAATTCAACGTATAGTGTCGGCGGTCAAAGGAGGTTTTGTCGCCAGCGTGGGAGTCATCCTGTTTACACTGCCCGTACAGTTATGGTTTTTCTATGAGATCCCGGTCTATTCGGTGTTGTTGAATCTGTTGGTGCTGCCATTTATGAGTGTGGTAGTGGCGGGAGGAATCCTGTCGTTGATTCCGGGACTTGGGCTTGTCGGAACAGTGGATTGCCTGATTTTGTGGTGGTATGAATGGATCTGCGGGCGGTTCGAAGAACTGCCGGGAGCAATATGGTGCGAGGGGCGTCCTGAGGTATGGCAGATCATTTGTTATTATGTCGGGATACTTCTGCTAGTCTTCGGCAGAGAATATGTGGAAGCATGGAAGATACGGGGAACATATGGGGAGGAAAATGTTCCGGGAGACAGGTTGCATTTTGCGAGAACTCCTTGGTGTCTTATAACGAGAGGAGCGGATGAAAGTATTAGGAATAGAAAAAAGGATTGCAACGGAGAGATGATACAACATTCTGACAGACGTTTTGGAATATGTCCCACGGGAGTGCAGAATGCGTTGGCAAAATTTCGGTGTGCATGGCAGGGAGCGATGACATATATGAACAGAGTCCCGCACTTGATCGCAGTCGTGATGATCTTAGGATTATTGATTGGTTTGCTCACAGGAAATTTTGATTGTGGGAGTCGCGTGACTTTCCTGGACGTGGGACAGGGCGACGGCATCGTGGTGGAGACCGGGCAGGGAGCCTATCTTTTCGACTGTGGCAGCACCAGCCGGAAGAACATCGGGGAATATGTGCTGAAGCCTTATCTTAAGAGCCGTGGGACCCGATCCCTCCGTGGAGTGTTTGTATCCCATCCTGATGAAGATCACATGAATGGTGTAATCGAATTGCTGGAGAATGGTGCGGACTGGGGGATAGTCGTAGAGCAGCTATTCCTACCGGCGATTGCGGAAGGAAAGCGTACAGAGTCTTTTGCCACGTTGCTGGCTGCGGCGGAAGTGGCAGAAGTACCGGTGAGTTACATAAAATGCGGCGATGAGATCAGAGACAGTCAACTTAGGTTGTTGTGTCTGCACCCAGAGGAGAATACGACCCTTGCAGATGCCAACGCCTATTCGGAATGCTTCTATGTGGAGGTGTTTGCGAAGAAGATGAAGCAGGAAGCAATAGACGACAGGAAAGCAAATGACGCGAGTGGGGGATCTGCCATTGAAGGTTCCGGTGAAAACGGTAGTTTTGCTGGTAACGGTGAAAGGAAGGATTTCAGAGTGAACGATGGGAAGATAAACATTCTCCTGACTGGGGACGTGGAAGGAGAAGGGGAACGGCAATTGATGCAGGAATTGCAGGAACAGCGCGGACAGAGGGAGTTCAGGGTAGATATACTGAAGGTAGCTCATCACGGTTCCGGATATTCCACTGGCACCGAGTTCCTTGCCGCTGCCAGTCCTACCACCGCGATCATATCCTGTGGCCGCAACAATTCCTATGGTCATCCCCATGCCGAGACTCTGCAGCGTTTAGAGGACGCCCGGGTTCCCTGGTATGGAACCATGGACTACGGAGCCCTGACAGTGACTGTCGATTCTCATGGAAATCGCCTGCGTGGGTATCTGAGTGGGAAATAAGTGCTGCAGGAATTGAGAGGTCGGGGCGTGACAGAAGGAAAAGTCAGGATAAGCCCCGAGGAAGTCGCAGAGGCGGGGCGTGACAGAAGAAAAAGTCAGGATAAGCCCCGGGGAAGCCGCAGTGGCGGGGCGTGACAGAAGAAAAAGTTAGGATAAGCCCCGAGGAAGTTGCAAAGCCGGGGCGTGACAGAAGAAAAAGTCAGGATAAGCCCCGGGGAAGCCGCAAAGCCGGGGCGTGACAGAAGAAAA
>CAMEOT010000037.1 GCA_945929965.1 uncultured Lachnospiraceae bacterium | reverse complement strand
GTGTCGGGATGCGGTACGCAGGGGAAGCAATAACCTTAACTATGGGAGTCCGGCAACGCCTACCCGGACATTACTCTGTTAGATGATTTGGCGGCTGCGCTGTCGGTATCGGTGGAGGAACTTTGCCGTGGGGAGAAGCTTGTGCGGCCCTCCGCGGACACCAATACGCTCCTTGGCGATGTGATCAGTGAGGTAAAGCAGCAAAAAAAAGACAGAGCCGCGAAATGGCTTCGCATTCTCTGTCTCAGTATTTTTTTTGTGATTCTCCTTGCGTTTCTCTTCTTTACTGGCGCTTTCTTATTTATACAAAATGAAGTAAATTTAGACGAAGCACTTTTTACTCTGGCTTTGGCTGCCTTTGCCATCGGGCTTATGCTCTTCCGGTACGGAATTCCGATTCTTCTGCTCGCCATCGCTCTGCCGCCGTTACTTCGCAGGCGCCCCCGGCAGTCGGCGGAGACCATCGTCTGCATCGTGTTGTCGGTGCTGTCCGTACTTTGGTTTCTTCGCAGCATTTCCATCGTTTTGCTCAATCTCTCCGCTCACTGATAATAATTTTATTTCTATTATTTTCCAAACAGTGTGCTCAGAATACCTCTCTTGATGACCTGGGCGCCGGTGTTGATGAGTTGACGCTCAATCTGGGCCTGTCGGCGTTCCGCTGCCTTTTCCTTCTTTTTCTGGGCAGCTTCCCACTCCTTCTGTTTCTGCTTCACAGCGGATTCCTGGAGCTTTGCCTGCTGCTTCGCCAAAGCTTCCTTGTCCTTCTCCAGTTGGGCGCGCTCTGCTGCCAGCTGTTGTGCCTTTGCCTCGTGTTCTATGGTGTCTGTCAGCACTTCGTAGGCGGAAATATTGTCTACTGCCTCATCGTAGCGTCCCATGCCGTCCCGCGCCATCAGGTTCCGTCGCTCCGTCTCGTCCACCGGTCCCATAAAGCTCTGCGGGCAGATGATGGAGGTACGCTGGGCGATGCCGGGCACACCGTTCTCATCTAAGAAGGATGTCAGTGCTTCTCCCACACCTAACTCCATAATGACTTCCTCTGCCTTAAACGCCGGATTGGCCCGCAGAGACTGTGCTGCCGCCCGGACAGCTTTCTGTTCCGCTGGAGTATACGCCCGGAGGGCATGCTGTACCCGGTTGCTTAACTGCGCCAGTACGGAATCAGGGATATCACTGGGACTCTGGGTCACGAAATAGATGCCCACACCCTTGGAGCGGATCAGCTTCACCACCTGCTCGATCTTCTGCACCAGTACTTTCGGTGCATCGGCAAACAGCAGATGTGCCTCATCGAAGAAAAATACCAGCTTCGGCTTCTCTAGATCTCCCGCCTCGGGAAGCTTTTCGAACAGTTCCGACATCATCCATAACAGGAAGCTGGCATATAACGTAGGATTCTGCACCAGCTTTACACAATTCAACACATTGACGATACCCTTGCCGTACACATCCGTACGCATCCAGTCATAAATATCCAGATCCGGTTCTCCGAAAAAGAGGTCTCCGCCCTGATTCTCCAGTGGCAGTAACGCCCGCAGGATACCGCCCACGGACTGCTTGGAGATACTTCCGTAGGTGGTCAGGTAGTCATCCTTGTGTTCTGCCACATAATTCAGCAAAATACGCAGATCCTTTAAGTCGATCAATAACAGTCCCTTGTCATCCGCGATCCGGAAGACAATATTTAGTACTCCTTCCTGCGCGGCGGTGAGCCCCAGGATACGGGATAACAGCTCCGGTCCCATATCGGAGATGGTGGCTCTCACGGGATGTCCGCCCTCCTGATAGATATCCCAGAAACAGACCGGATAAGCCTTATAGGAAAAGCTGTCACGGATACCGAATTTATCGATTCTCTTGTCCATGGACTCCGAAGCCACACCCGCCGTGGCAATGCCGGAGACATCTCCCTTGACATCACATAAAAATACCGGAACTCCCGCGTCCGAAAATGATTCCGCCATAGCTTTCATAGTAATGGTCTTGCCGGTGCCGCTGGCTCCCGCGATCAGTCCATGACGGTTACTCATATTTAGCTGCATATTCACACGCCAGCCATCTGCCAGTCCCATATAGATCTGTCCGTCTGTATACATTGTTTCATTCCTGTCCTTTCCTGTTTATAGATTTATATGACGAATTATGATCATCTTTACTATATCGCATAAACAAGATATAATGCAACTATATCCTTCCGTAAGGAATTTTGAAAGGAGTTTTATTTTGCAAAGCAAAGGATCCCATTGTTCTATTTTCCCACCGGATTTCAGTGCTCTGACGCTGCATATCCTCGCTATGGCGTTCATGTTCTGTGATCACCTGTGGGCTACCCTCGCCGGAGATGCCTGGTGGCTGACCGGCATCGGCAGACTGGCGTTCCCCATGTTCGCCTTTTTCCTGGTGGAAGGCTTCTTCCATACCCATGATAAGAAAAAGTATTGCGGACGCCTTCTTCTTCTGGCCATTCTGTCTGAGCTTCCCATCAATCTGATGTACAGCGGGCTGTTATTCTACCCATTTCATCAGAACGTGATCTGGACACTCCTCACAGGCTTCCTGTGTATCTGGGCAATTGATACCCTACGGAAAAAATGTCCTGTCTGGCTGTGGCTTCCGTCGATCCTGCTGCTATCTGCAGTGAGCTACGTGCTGGCAACCCTCCTCATGTTCGACTATTACGGGAAAGGCGTTCTGACTGTTATCGTATTCTATCTCTTCCATGGGAAAAAATGGTGGCAGCTTGCCGGACAGTTTGCCGGACTCTACTGGATCAATGTCATACTGTTGGCAGGAATGCAGATTCCGTTGCAGCTTTTCGGTCATGCCTTCGAGATTTCAGAACAGGGGCTGGCGCTGTTGTGTCTGCCGCTTCTATGGTGCTACCATGGCCGCCAGGGCGCGCATAGCCGTAAGATCCAGATTGCCTGCTATGCCTTTTATCCGGTGCACATGCTGGTACTGGTGATTCTGTCAAAGCTAATTTTTAGTTAAAACGATAGCATTGACAGAAATCCTATTCCCCAAAGCAAAAACCTCCCGATGGAATCACATTCCACCGGGAGGTTTTTTGAATCCTATTAGTATTGTTTTACCTGTTCTTCCCCGTTCATGACACGCAGAGCTCCCTGAGCCAGAGCTAACAGCTCGTCCTCACCGGGATATACGGTCACAGGAGCGATCCAGCCGCATCTCTCTTTCAGCTTAGCCACTACGTCCTCACCATAAGCAATACCACCGGTGATAACGATCTGGTCTACCTTGCCGTTCAGTACGCAAGCCATAGCACCGATGTCTTTGGCTACCTGTAACAGGAATGCCTGCTTCACCTCCGCTGCCTTGGCATCGCCTTCATTGGCACGCTTGGTAACTTCACGCATATCGTTGGTACCCAGGTAAGAATTCAGGCCGCCCTTGCCGATCAGCTTTGCACTGATTTCTTTCTCGGTATATTTTCCGGAGAAGCACATTTTTACCAGTGCTGCACAAGGTACACCGCCTGCACGCTCCGGAGAGAATGCACCATCACCGTCAAATGCACTGAAGACATCTACGACCTTGCCGGCCTCATGTGCGCCTACGGATACACCGCCGCCCATGTGCACGACTACCAGACGTAAGGACTCATAAGGCTTGCCGGCCTCTTTTGCATATCTCTTGGCAACTGCCTTCTGGTTCAGAGCATGGAAGATACTTCCTCTGGGGATCTCTTCCAAACCGGAATATCTTGCAATAGGCATCAGCTCATCTACTACAACGGGATCTACGATGTAAGAGGGAACGCCGATCTCATCACCGATCTCTCTTGCCAGAATACCGCCTAAATTAGAAGCATGCTGACCCTGCACACCTACTTTTAAATCCTCCAGCAGATCATCGGTTACCGCATAGGTACCACTGGGGATGGGCTTTAACAGACCACCACGTCCTACGATCACGTTGAAGCTCTTCAGATCGCAGTTTTTCTCTGCCAGAAGATCGGTAATAATCTTCTTACGGAAATCCTTCTGTTCGAAAATAGTATCGTATTTGGAGATCTCCTCGGTAGAATGTCTCAGAGTTTCTTCAAATAATAAGTTCTCATCCTCAAATACACCGATCTTGGTAGATGTGGAACCGGGGTTGATAATCAGACTCTTGATTGCCATTGTGTGTTTCCTCCTATATTCACTCTTATATTCGCTCTTATGCTTTACCGCTTTGTCCACTACAGCATCTATGCCTGCCGACAGCAGTTCACCCGCAGCTTCCACCGCGGCTTCTATCACGATATCCATAGCTTATTTCTGATTCTTTTTCAGTTCTTCTGCTACAACTGCTGCCAGTGCCAGGGAGTATACCTTAGTCTCGAAGGTATCGGAACGGCTGGTCAGGACAACAGGCACCTTGGTACCGGTCAGGATGCATCCGTTCTTTACTTTTACCATATGTACGATTGCCTTGTATACCAGGTTGCCGGCATGGATATCCGGGAACAGCAATACGTCAGCATCACCCTGGATCTTACGGTCAGTTGCGCCCTTATGCTTGGCTGCCTCGGGATCGATCGCCAGGTCAAGAGACAGCGGTCCGTCTACGATACAGCCGGGGAGCTGTCCTTCTTCGCACATCTTAGTCAGTTCTGCTGCATCTACGGTAACGGGCATTTTGGGATTTACAACCTCAACTGCTGCCAAAGGTGCTACCTTGGGCTCTGCAACGCCGCAGGCATTACATACTGGAATGGTGTTCTTGATGATCTGAACCTTCTCCTCCAGTGTAGGATAGGTCATGAATGCAACATCGGTCAGGAACAGAAGTCTGTCAATGCCGGGAATCTCAAATACACATACATGAGACAGGGTTCCACCGGTACGAAGACCTACTTCTTTGTTCAGTACACTCTTTAAGAAGTTCTTAGAGTCGATCAGACCCTTCATATACATATCTGCACGGCCGTCATGTGCCAGCTTTACAGCTTTCAGGGAGGCTTCGATCATATCCGGCTCATTGATGATCTCATAATCGGAGAGATCCATATTCAGTCCGGCTGCGATCTCACGAATCTTCGCCTCATCACCTACCAGGATTGCATCTGCAATGCCCAGTCTCTTGGCTTCATGTACAGCTTCCAGTACCGCACTGTCCTGTGCTACGGAGACTGCAACAGTCTTCTTCCCACATTCTTTTACTTTTGCTACGATGTCATCAAAATTCATTTTCTTCCATATCCTTTCTGCCCCTTCTCAAGGCTTCCAGCAGCCACAGCCATTCGCAAAATCGTGCGATAAATCGTACTCTCCGCTGCTTTGCAGCTATTTTTGTTCATATCTGTGCCGGTGACTCTAATCGTTAAAATAATAACACAGTAATATATAAAAATCAAGTGCATACGCGGATACATGCAAAAAGCCACCTCTAAACGAGGTGGCTGATCTCTGTCAGGGACGGGACGCAGGCATATAAACATTTTTTGAGTTCCACATCCGGCTGCGTCTGATCCGGTACCATGACGACCTTGCAGCCTGCACGGTAAGCACTTAAGACACCGTTAGGAGAATCCTCCACCGCCATGCATTGCTTGGGTAACAGCCCCAATTGTTTGCAAGCGTAGAGATAAATGTCCGGAGACGGCTTACCTTCCTCTACCATGGTAGCACAGATCAATTTTTCAAAGTAAGATCTGATTCCTGTAAGCGTCAGATATTTTTCGGTCCGCTCCAGATCCGTTGCCGTGGCAACAGCTGTGGTAATGTGTCTCTTTTTCAGATCTTTCAGAAGTTCCACAGCACCGGGCTTGCATTTGATGCCATCCCGGTCCAGTGCTTCCTCCATCAATTCTTTTCGTTTATTCCGCACGGCATAATAATCAAATTCCTCGCCGTACCAGTCCTTAAGCTGTCTGGGGGCAAAAGGCCTTCCAAGACTGCGCATCGTCAGTGCCTGCTCATCCGTCATCGTATAGCCGTAAGCCTCCACTGCCTTCGGCCAGAAAATACGGTAATATTTTTCGGTATCGATCAACGTACCATCCATATCAAAAATAACTGCCTGGATCATAACTGTCCCTCTGTATCATCCATCTGCCCGGCGTGCTCCGCTGTTTCTGTATTTTCTGCGGCGTTATCCTCTGTCCGATCACTGTCTGCACTGCCTGAAGCTTTTTGGGTTTTTTTGTCACGCTTTTCCTGTCTACGCTTTTTCCTGCGTTTTGCCATCTTTTTCACAAGTAATACAATCAGCAGTATTCCCACAGCTACTCCGATGATGCCAATTACGATCATCCGTGTATGGCTGCCTTCTGCCTCCGCGATGCGGAAGCTGCCGGGTACCTCCATGGTGAACTGTCTGTAGCTGCCGATCACCGTAGATTCCACTTCTCTGTATTCGCCGTCCTGGTCTACCCAAACTACAGTATTGTCGGCATCCTCACAGTAGACACGTAAGCTTGCTTCTCCGGTATAGTCCGGTGCGTCTTCTTTCATGGAGTTGGTCATGGAGACCTTGTATGTGTCACCCTCTATCTGCAGATGCAATGCAGCATTCGGATAGAAGTTACCCTCTGCCATGACCAGAGGTTTGTTGGCATCATTTTTCTCTGCGGAAGCAATGGATGCAATCCACTCCTGATACTCCGCTTCCAGTACGCGATTGCCGGTAATGTAACTAAAATCATAATCCGGCCATACACCGTAATAGCCTTCCTTCTCCGGTACCTTAGGAATCTGATCTGCAGACAGATAGTCTCCGTAATTACATTTATAGGAAGCCACTTCTACACCATCCGCCTGGAAAGTAATAGTGAACTGGGAAAAGGCTTCTGGCACGCCGTCTTTGTTGCAAAATTCCTGATAAGACAACGGGGTTGCACCACCCTGATAACCAATGCCGTCCACGCCGCCGGCACCGCCTTCTACATAATAGTTGCCATATAAAGTACCGTCATCCTTAACTTTTCCGGCAATACTACCCTGACTCTCTCCGGACATATCCAGCTCGTTATAAGCATAACTGTAGAAAATGTCGCAGCCTTCCCCGGCGATTCCGCCGATATTATTTTTACCGGTGATCTTACCCATGCTGTAGCAGCTGCGGATCGCATAGCTGGCAGATCCGGCAACGCCTCCCACATAGCTGCCTCCGGTACTCTCTATCGGCGCATAGGACTCACAGGAAATGACTGCGCCGTATTCCGCCTTGCCGACGATACCGCCCACATAATCCTTTTTGCCGGTCACATCTGCGTAGTTCCGGCTGTCCCTGATGACTGCCTTGATGGTCTGCTCCACATCGAAGCTCTCCGTTCCGGTCAAGGTGATGTCATCCTCCGGGTCAAAATCATATTCCGTTGCCACCTGTCCGACAATACCGCCGACATTGGTATCCGCCTCTACCACACCGCGGTTCACACACAGTGTGACTTTACCTTTTTGGAAGCTGGATGTGTCATATAATGCTTCTTCGGTTCCCTCCGGTTCTGCCTCACCAGCCTCAGCATCGGGATCTCCGGGGTTCACTTCCCCCTTGCTGGCGGATTCATCCGAAGTATCCTCCACAGAAATTCCCTCGTATCGGAAGAGATCATCGCGGATCTCGCTGACCAGCTTCCGCAATACCCTCGCCTGATCCATCAGTTCATCCATATGTGCGCCGGTGCTGTCTGCCCCTGCCTGTAATACATCTCCCAACTGACCCAGCTGGTCAAAGGCTTTATCCAGACTCTGATTCAATGTATCCAGATTATTCTTAATACCACCGCTGCGATCCGTGGATGCGTTAACCATATTATCCAGATGCTTCGTGGCATTTTCACCAAACTTTTTCAGAGCTGTTTTATAACTCTCTGTATCATCCGGTACGGTGATCGTAATGTCACCTCCGCTCAGGTCATTACCGCTTAGCGTAATATCATGTCTGTTGCCGTTATTTTTATCGTCCTCGGCCTGTTTGTTCAGGTCATTATTCAAAACCTTCAGGTCGTTGCTGACACCGTTCAGCTCCTGATTGTAAATATACCACAGATCATTCGTGGTTCCGGTAAGGGAATTGCCCGCGCTATTGGCATCCTTCAGATTCGTACTGATACTTTTGGTCAGCGCAGATGCCTGCCTGCCGTAATTGCTGAAATCTTTCTGCGTCGCATCCAGCATATCCAGGAACTTATCCGTCTCGGTATCCAGCTCTTTTAATTTGTCACTGAGATACTGGATCTCCAGAAAAGGCTCCATCTGGCCTACGATACCGCCGACATCTTTTCTGCCCTGAACGAAACCGGTATTGGTACAATTCTGCAGATATCCCTGATGCAGTCTGCCGACGATACCACCGGTATTATATCCCACATGTTGGTAACCGATAGCTCCGGAATTGGAGCAATAATAGATCTTACCATCAGAGATGCCTGCGATGCCGCCGGTATCCGTATGCGCAGCCACATTAGAAGTACTGTTGATCTGCTCCAGATTGTCCATGGTAATATCATCCA
The DNA here is from genome assembly GCA_945929965.1 of uncultured Lachnospiraceae bacterium. Taxonomy (GTDB): domain Bacteria; phylum Bacillota; class Clostridia; order Lachnospirales; family Lachnospiraceae; genus Acetatifactor. The sequence continues at coordinate 16,952 of CAMEOT010000037.1, read as the reverse complement.
GTTCATAAGTCACTTCTGTGCTGTAGGTATTGATGCTGCCGCTGTTGCTGCAGTTATTTAAGATTCCGTGATTGTTACCGACAATACCGCCTGCAGAATGGTTGCCAATGACATTTGCATCGGATTCACATCTGCGGATCTCGCCAGTCTCTTCATTCACACCCGCAATGCCACCGACTTCATTATCACCGATCACATTACCGGAAAACTTACAATTCTCAATGCTGCCGTAATTCACCCCGACGATACCGCCGACCTGATTCTGGCTTCCGGAGGGAGATATTTCTCCGCTCACCGTGAGATTACGTACTTTGGCGCCTTCCTGCACATAACGGAAAAGACCTGCCGCAGAACCATTCCCCGTAAGCTTTACATTGGAGATCGTAAAATTATTGCCATCGAAGATTCCCGCAAATGTGGGAATACTGAATTCACTTTCCATACTCAGAACGATGTCGTTGTGCAGCACTACTTTTATACCTCTGGACCAGCTGTCCAGCACACAGTTCTCCGCAAGCCTGCGCAGATCCTCCTCCGTGCTGATCTCTACAATTGCATAATCCAGTTCCTGCGCGGTGCTGCTATAACCACTGCCACCCTTATATTGTTCATAGGTTAACGTCTCTTCCGCATAAGCGGTTGCCGGTGTCTGCAGCAGTAATGCCGCTCCCAGCAGGAAACATAATAATCTCTTACTGTTCATCTTCTGTTCCCTCGCTTTCTGCTGTATTCTTATCTGCATGATCCTCATCGGTTCCCGGTGCATTGTCTCCAGTCTCATTGTCCCGACAGGATTCTCCATCCTCAGACAACTCCTGTGCTTCCAGCCTGGGGTACGCATTCTCCGCTGCATCCCCCTGCTCCAGGGTCACGACATCCTTGGGGCGCACCACTGCTCCCATCTCACCGTCGATGACACCGATGAAATCACCTTCCAGCACACCATTGACATAACCCTTGATATGACCGTTCATCCGGATCCTTCCGGCAGAAGGCAGCGGCTTCGCCAGATCACGCTTTAAGGTAAATGCCGTCTTCTGAATAATGATATCTCCGATCAGCAGCGTCTGGGGCAATGCCAGCAGCACCAGTAAAATAGAGGTCAGGGTACCACGTCCCAGCGCCAGTCCGATCGCTGCTACCGCTGCGTTGGAAGATACATAACTGATAATGAATCCGGCAGCCACCAACATGGAACCACTGGTAACAATGGTGGGGAACGCCTGGTTCAGTGCCTCAATGGCAGCTTCTTTGATCGGCATGTACGTCTTCAGATCCATATAACGGCTGGTGATAACGATAGCGTAGTCGATCGTCGCGCCCATCTGGATCGCGGATACTACCAGATATCCCAGGAAATAAACATTTTCGTTCAACAGATACGGCAGTGAGAAGTTCATCCAGATACTACCCTGAATCGTTACTACCAATAGTACCGGCAAGCCGGCAGACTGGAAAGTGAACAACAGGATGATCATAACGAACAATGCCGTCAGTACAGTGATGATCGTATTATCTGTTGCGAAAGAATCCCCCAGATCCTTATCACTGGTGGCATTTCCGACTAACAGGATATCATCTATATTATAGAACTTCGCCACGGTATTGCGTATCTGATCCAGCGCAGCGATGGTCTCTTCTCCTTCATAAGGTACATTCAGTTCCAGAACGAAACGAGAATTATCTTCTCCCAACAACTGATCCTTTGCAATCATGATCTTGGAATGTGCGTCCGATAAAGTCTCCTCCAGATCATCATCCAGCGTGATGTTGCCGCTTTCTTTCTGATCATAAATGAACAAGAACATATCGATAAAAGGTACTTCGTAATCGCTGACACCGCTGACCAGAGCACCGTAATCACTCTGATCCAGGGCATATGCCGAATACAGCATATCCGCCACTTCCACATCCAGATCGATCAACTCTGCAAATTGTCTGGGATTCAGTTTGTCGGTCAGCATATAACCATCCATAGCTTCAATATTGCCAAGTCCCTGAACGGATTTTACCACATCCAACTTTTCCAGTGCCTTCAGGGTCTGTGCCTCTTTTTCATAATCACCGTTGGGCACAATGACCGCCAGCTGATTCACCATGCCAAATTCCTTATTGACCATGCTGACTGAGAATTTATTCTCGCTCATACTGCTGGATTCCAGTGTATTTACATCATATACATAATTCGCCTTGTTGGACAGAAAAAATGCTGCAATAACACCCACAATCAGTACCGGAGGTACAATGTAACGGGTAGCCACACAGAATTTTCCCACTGCCGTGATCTTCGGTACGAAGCTCTTATGGTGAGTATTGTCGATTGCCTTGGAAAAGGTAAGCAACAGCCCCGGCATCAGGAAGAATACCGCTACCATACTGAAAATAATGGATTTCGCCAGGATAATACCCATATCGTAACCAATCCTAAACTGCATGAACATCATGGCTACCATACCGGAGATCGTGGTCAGGGAGCTGGAAGAGATCTCCGGGATTGCCTTACTCAAAGCTACTATTACAGCTTCTCTGGCATCCTTGTCCTCATGCTCCTCCATAAAACGGTGTGCCAAAATGATGGCATAGTCTACTGCCAGACCTAACTGCAGCACCACTGCGATAGAGTTCGTCACAAAGCTGATAGTACCGAACCAGTAGTTCGTACCCTTGTTCAAAATAGCTGCCACGATAAATGTGGTCAGATATACCGGGATCTCCGCGTAAGTTGTGGAAGTAAATAGCAGCACGGCTACGATAACCACAGCTGCCAGCAGCAGAATGACGATCATATCATTATTCAGGTCATTCGCATCACGCTCTTCCTGACCGATATCGGAAGAATAATAGACATCATAGTCAGACAACGCGTCCAGCACTTCTGTTAAATGCTGCTGTGTGGCTTCCGTATCCGCTTCCTCATCAAAAGTGACAGACAATAAAGCCTCCATGTCATGATAATGATCTTCCGTGTCATCAAAATCCAACATACTGACACCATCCATTTTTTCCACCTGATCCGCCAGCTTCTGTGCCTCATCAAAAGTCACATTGCAGATCAGGATCCGGGCGGAACCATAAGTCGTAAATTCCGAATCCATCAGATCCAGTCCCCTTCTGGTCTCTGTCGTATCCGGCAAATATGTGGTCAGGTCATTATTCACTTTGACCTTATTCATGGATAATACGCAAAATATGCATAAAACAATAAAGATCAGATAGAATCCTTTTCGTTTATCTACGATAAGCGTGGCAAGCTTCATCATAAAGGAGTTATCTTTTTTGTCTTTTTCTGTGTTGTCTGCTGCCATAGTTTCCTCCTGCTGCATCTCTCTTTGTACCCTTACGTATCTGATTTTTCTATTCTTAGCTTAAGAGTTTTTCCCGCTTCTGTAAAGCATTACTACAAAGATGAAAAAATGTATTACTGTCATTTAATGAACTCGTGTTGATTTTATAACACAAGCAAAATATAATAATAGGGAAGAAAAAGCAAGCCACAAATTGTGTTTATATGTCTGTTTTTGAACATTGCATTGATTTGTGTTCATTGTTTTAGAAAAAATTCAGATTTGCATTAGATACGTATTAGATATTATGATCATTTCCCGGAAAGGATGGAGAATTGCCGTATGGAAAAAATGGATCGCCGCGTGCGCAAGACCCGCGCCCTGTTGCTGCAGGGTTTAGTCAAAATGATGGAAACCCACGATATTCAGGATATTTCCGTCAAAGAACTCACAGAACTGGTAGATATCAATCGCGGAACCTTCTATTTGCATTATGATGATATCTACGATATGCTCCATAAAGTGGAAGATGAAATGTTCCGGGAGTTCAATGAGATCATGGAGCAGGAACCAGTAGGTACTTCCACATTGTCCTCTGACGGTCTTCTGTTAGAGTTCTTCCGCTTCTTAAACCGCCACAGAGATCTCGCCAGAGTCATGATCGGTCCCCATGGAGATCTCACCTTCGTTAACCGCCTGAAGGACCAGATCAAAAAGCGCACTCTCCGCTTTCTGGAAAGTGCGCAATCCGATGCTAATTATGAATATCTCTGTTCCTTCATCATTACCGGTTGTGTCGGTGTCGTAGAGACCTGGCTGAAAGAGGCCACTCCCCAGTCTCCGGAAGAAATGGCAGGGATTCTGGGCACCATGCTTATGCGGCAGCTTACTTTTGTTCCGGAGCCTGCATAGACTGCTTAGACTGTGTCGGCTCCGGCATACCTACACTTAAAGAAGTCACGACCTCGCCATCCAGGAAGAAAGATACGGTGTCGCCTACCTGTAGATCATCCAGTGTGGCATCCGCTCCGTCAATCGTGATGATCGTATCATCATTGACCGCGATAGTCATAGTGTCACCGCTGAGGGTTAATGTCATCTCATCTAACATATCTTTCTCGGGTTTCTGACCGTCCGGGGCTTCTCCAGTAGGTTTTTCGCCGTTCGGTGCCTGAGCATCAGACTTTTCCCCACTGGGTACCTCACCAGCAGGTGCTTCTCCATTAGGAGTGCCTCCGTTGCCGTCTGGTGCCTGTCCGTCAGGCTTTTCACCATTCGGTGCTTCTCCATCCGGAGCCTCCGGCTTCTCTGCCAGCGCAATGGAGATCACATTGCCGTCAATGGCAGTGATCTGACCGAGATAAGATTCCACCTTCTCTTCACCTGATTCTGTTGCCGTACTTTGCTCCACCGTGCTCTGTTCCGTCGTGCTCTCCGGCGCGATCGCCTCCTTCTGTTCTGCTGATTCACTTGCTGCGCTCTCCGTGCCCGCAGATGTCGTTCCTCCGCATGCTGTAAATCCGGTCATCATCATGGCAGCAGTCAACACTGCACACATTACTTTTGTATTCACCTGGGGTAAATTCCATTTTCTCATATTCTCATTCCTCCTGTTCCATTCATTCCTAAAAAACTTGTGAACATTTATTTCTCCTTACCTGTCTCTTATGATAAGGGTCATCTGCGAAGAAATCGTGAGAAAAATGTGGTGATTCTGTGAATTTTTCAGGCATGACATTTCTGTCATGTGTACTATGTTGGAAGTGTCAGCTTACGTGTCGATTCTTCCGTTTTGTTGTAAATATCGAAGAAATGCGGTACAGCCTTCCAGGACATCATTGTAGGTCGTCCCAAACTCTCCCGTGTACCACGGATCCGAAATGTCCCGCTCCGAGCCGGCATAGGATAAGAGCCTGGCTACTTTCCCATCCGGATCTCCGCCGAATATCCACAGCATGTTGCGGATATTTGCGCTGTCCATACCGATCAGATAATCATATTCCGCATAATCTGCCTTCGTTACCTGCCTGGCCCGCTTCCCCTCGCAGGAGATCCCGTGCCTGGCAAGCTCCGCCTTCGCCGGCGGATAGACCTGATTCCCGATGCCATTCCAGATCTCCTCCGTGCTGGTGGCCGCGGAAGCGATCCGGAAGTGATCGGCGAGATTCGCGTCGGATACCAATTTTTTCATAACAAATTCTGCCATGGGGGAACGACAAATGTTGCCGTGGCAGATGAAAAGTACTCGTATCATAAAAATCTCCTATCATAAAATGCCCTGTAATGCCGAGTTTTGCGTTGGTTTATCGGCTTTTTATGGCATCGTATTTTTCTTGTTTATAACTACACTTTTTGCAAAATACTTCAAAATGGTGCAATTCAAGGCAATGTGTAGTAGTCAAATCGTAGTCAGTTAAGGGGGTTCACACTACTGACGAGGGTGTGCATTATTTAACGAAAGGGGGGCTGATTATAGTGGCTCAGTTGTCAAGACAAAAATCTGAGATTTTTGTCTTGACAACTGAGCCACTATAAACCTCATTCATATCGTACACCTCATCTCCATCTGGCATAAGTGTTTCTTGAAGAATTCCACCAAAATCTTTATTGTATTCAGGGTATCTATTAACTAAAAAATTTCTAAAATCTATGTACTGCGTATTCATATTATGGCCATAACAATCAAAGCCATTTCCAATAATAAATAATGTTTTCATCATTTTATTTTCTCTGTTCACTCATCTATAATACTATACAAGGCGCCTAATTAAGAATGTATTTTTACAACGCTTAGACAATTTACTTACAATTTTTATATATACTTCCTAAATGCCTTCTTCATCTTCATGCAGACATCCATAATATACTCAAACTGCTGTGGCCAGGCATTCTGATCATCAAACTTCACATCTTTTTCCACGATAATACGACTTGCCTTCCTCTCCGGCAATTCTCTCCAATCAAGTGCAAATCCCATAGCAGACTCTACCTCGTCTTTATGTGAATGAAGACCTTTAAAGAGTTCTTTATCATCATTTATGTATAATTCAACTCCAACTTTGTTTCTCTTCTGAATTTGTGTAACACTGATGTGGCAAGCTGATGAGCCAATACTGAAATCCATCCAATGGTCTGTATTAGGTTTTCTCTTATTAAAAGATTTTGCAAATTCAGTATTCTGAAAAGCATAATCATTGAATGCATTCCAATATTCCAGCCTCTGTTGCTGCGTTGGATTTGTAAGCGTAGTTTTCTTAATCTCTTTTGTCCAATCATTCGGTCTTTCCACTACCGTAAATGATGGAGCAATATCAGAATCACCTATCTGGAAAAGCTTTATTTCACATAAGAAAAAGCCAATCTTATCATCTGTATGATTGTTAAGCCACTCAACTGCTGCCTTATGTTCCTCACGTGCGTGTTTCACAACCCATATAACCACATCTGCATCTTTACCAGATGCATAAGTAATTAATTTACCAAGGTGGTCATGATCTGTATCTTCTAATTGATTTTCAATGATAATCTTTCTATCTGTTCCTGTTTCAGATGCATAGATATCAACATTAAAGTCTCCAACAGAGGACTCTGTCTCATCCACCGTAATATCAAGACCAACAGCATCTGCAAGTAATTCAACATTCTCTGCCACCCAAGGAGTAAAGTTCAAAGCTTCATGTGGCCATATACTTCTCAAATCAGTAATTTCTTTTAATGTACCAAGGTTAATCATAGCCTTTTATCCCTCCAATCAAAAAGCACCCAGAACTCGCCCGGATGCTAACAATAGTCCATAATATCAATACGGGATGAATTCTCTGTTTTACAATGCTTTACCTTTCAAAAATAAATATTAAATGATTAAATTTTATTATAGCATCCAAGTTCCTCTTTTACCAGCCAAAAAGACACTCAAGCCGTATAGCCTGAGTGTCCTCAAAATTTCTTTCTTATTATATTATCATACCACCTTGAACATATTCTGTTTCAAAGGCTTATCATCCGTATCCGAAATTCCCATCTCTTTTCTAGCATTTTCCAATCCTTGCATCTTCTGAAGTTCCTTTTCTGCATCCTCAAGTCCTACATGGGTATACACATTGAGCGTCACAGCTATATCCGAATGTCCCATCAAATATTGCAGTGTTTTAGGATTCATGCCGGACTTTGCCATATTGGAACAATATGTATGTCTGCAAACATGAGGGGTAATATTGGGCATCTGCACCTTATAGATTTCATTGTATCTGCCGACCATATAATTGAATCGATGTTGCCAATGCATCGCAACAAGTGGCATTCCATTATCATCGTAAAACAGGAATCCGCTATATCCATCTATGGACTTCTCCACTTTCGGTGCATTTCTGTCCTCAATGATTGCCTGAAACATCTGTGCCACATCAAATCAGTAATCTGCTGATATGCTGACTCTGCTTCTTTTGCATACTCTTCTTTACTGGTGCGCTTTGTGAAAACCTTGTCCTCATTCGGCTTAATGGTATCAACAAAGCTTGCCTTAGCAATCTTATCTGCTATCTTCTTTACCAACAGATCTCTTTCATCCAGAGCCTGCGTTACCAACATCTTCTCGCTCATAAAAAATCCTCCCTTAGAATATTGTTGTCTCTACCGACTATTCTAAAGGAGGATATTCTATTTGTCATTGAAGCTGTAGTTCAAAAATTTATGCAGCACGCTTCTCCAGCAATTTCTCATAATAAGCACACAGTCTGCTTTTGCGAGAATCCAGTGGCTTTATAATAATATCCGGCACAATCGGTGCCCTGTTGCCACGCACGATTGCATCAATCGGAACTTGAAGCAGCTCGCTTAGCGCATACAAATTATCAATGGTCGGCATATTTACGCCATCGATCCAACGGTACACGCTCTGCACACAACCAAGTCCAAGATATCCCTGCACATCCTTTGGCGTAATTCCACGCATGCCCATGATTCTATGTAAGTTAACACCGGTTTCTCGTTTGTTGATTAATGGGAACATAAGGCACCTTTCTTCCTCTATTTCCCTATTATAACACAGACCGCACATCCATAAAAGACGTGCGGCCTGTTCTATGTTATAATCCCCTTTTACCTGTATGTTTTTGGTACTTCATGTATCATTTATATTATCATATGAAATTTTGTTAGTTATGTCAATGGTATTCCGCCAGGCTTCACATAATTTTTGCAGGGACCATGCCGCATTCGCAGGACTGGTAGAGGGCAGCACTGTGGCTTCCTTCCCTGTAAGCGGCAGTTGGTACTTCCGGTACAGTTCTCCCGCCTTATTCCCATTGGCATAGATTCCCGTGATCTTCGATTCCGTTAACATGTGTCGGATATCCGTCGGTTCCACATTCCGGATACTGCTGTCGCTGGAACCCTTAATGTCGCAGCTCTGAATGACATCCCAGATGGCTATATGATGTGCAAGAAGCATCGCCTTTTTCTCTTCAATGGTCTCCGGCACCGGTTCCCCGCACAGATCCGCCACAACTTTCCAGAAACGGTTCTGTTTATGCCCATAATAAAAATGATTTTCTCTGGATTTCACCGAGGGCAGTGTCCCCAGGATCAGCACCTCCGAATCTGCATCATACACCGGTGCAAAAGTATGCTCAATATGTTCATATTCCATATTCTTTCGCTCTTTTCATCTCTGACTCATCCTAATCTCCATTCCGCAGACGTTTCCTTCCGTCGGAGGAACCGCGAATCAAATTTCAAATTTGATTCTGCTCCTATCTGTCGTGCTCCAGTCTCCACCAGATACACCTGGTAAGGTAATCCACATACTCCTCGTTCTTGCACATTTCCTTGCCGGGCGTATCGGAGATCTTCGCCACATCCATGCCGTTGCAGGCTGTCGTCTTCATAACGATATTTAAAGGCTCCTCACAGGTATCGTTGGCGATATAAGTGCCGATCCCGAACGCTACCGTCACACGGTCCTTGAAAGTCTTTCGCAGCCTATCCGCCCGCGCGAAATCCAGGCTGTCACTGAACAATAGTGTCTTGCGCTTCGGATCGATCCCCAGGGTCTCATAATGGGCGATCATCTTCTCGCCCCAGGCAAAGGGATCCCCGCTGTCATGCCGCACTCCGGAAAACAGCGTGGAATAGGTCAGCTGAAAATCTTTCAGGAAACAATCTGTGGTGATGGTGTCTGTCAGGGCGATGCCGTTTAATACACCATACTCCTTCACCCAGGCATCCATGGCATACCAGTTGGAATACGCCGGATTGTGCTTGTGATTGCCCTGCCCGGTACACATGATCCATTCATGCGCCATGGTTCCCACAGGTGTCACATTCCACTTTTTCGCCAGATAGACATTGGAAGTACCAATGCAGGCAGAGTCCTTATAGTCCTTATTGTGCGCCACCAGCTCCTGCACCGCCAGTTCCTGTGCTTCCGCGGACAAACGGCGCCGCAGACCAAATTCACTGAAATTACCAAGACAATAGGTCCCATCTACAAGTTTCTGAATCTTATCCACCAGCCGCTCCCGGAAGGAAGCATACAACCTGTCATAATCATAATTCATTCGGAAAAATACTTCGTTAACGATAGCCAGCGTCGGTATCTCATACATGGAAGTGTTTAACCAGGAGCCTTTCGTCTCGATGGTCAGACCGCAGGCTGCATCTGTTCCGATCTCGAAATCTCCATATCTGGGCTGCCACAGGCGCAGGAAATCCACATAGGAACCTTTGATCCATTTTACATTTTCCAGATAATTTAATTCTTCCTCCGTAAAACGTAAGTCACAATACGCCCGGATCTGCGCCTTGATCTCTTCCACCATCTCCGTTGTAAAAAGTACATCTGTATTCCTGCATTTAAATGTCCACGTAGTTTTATAAGCGCTGAACTGGTGGTAAATGCACTGTCCCATTGAGAACTTATACATATCGTTTTCCAGTAAACTGTTGATGATCTGTGGTAATATCATGATTTTTCCTCTTTCTCTCTTAGATTCACAGCTATGTAAATAGGATATGTTCTCTAAATGACATCCACCTGGATCGGTCCCATGGCAGCAATGGCAGTCCGGTGGGTCTGCGGGGTCACACAGGCACAGGCATTCTCAATAACACACACTCTTGCTTCCGGTACAAATGCCTTTGCCATAACCACATTGCTTAACACACAGATTCCGGTGCAGAACCCGGTAAAATCCACTTCCATGGGATATTCACCCTCTGCTGCCTCTCCTGCAGCCGTCACCTCTTCCCAGATGGTTTTCAATAGCTTTCCGAATTCCGGACTGCCAAAAGTCGGCTTTTTCACCGTGATCACATTTTCCGGTGCATAATGTTCCCGTACCGCCTTTACAATATCCGGATGAATCTTATACCCTTCTGTGCCCTCCTGTCCATGCAGCACAGGCAGTCTTTTTCCTTCCTGGGTCTCCAGATAATCTACCGTATGCGTATCCTTGGTAATGATCACTTTATAGTATTCCCCTCTTTCGGCTGCGGCAACGATATTTTTTACCGCTGCCTCGCACTCCTTGTTGCCCAGTGCTCCTGTGATGAATTCGTTCTGTGCATCCGTGATCACTAATACTTTCTTTGTCATGTTCCCTATCCTCTACTCGTTTTTCTATTAATGTTTGCACAAAAAGCAGGCAACCGCGTCCTGCGACTACCTGCTTCTCTTACTTACAGAAATAATTTCTTCACTTTTTCCGCGTCAAATACGACTTCTGTTAATCCGTCCACTTCAATCTGATACAACGCATTGGCTGCCAGATGCTCCGCCGCCTGCTCGAGATCACGGATACCGCTGGTGTTGGAATAGATCTCCACCACGGCTTCCAGTCCCTCTTCAGTGATAGTGCACTCGTTTGCCTGCAGTCCGATGCGTTTCAGTACCTTGGGCAATGCGAATCTGGAGAAAATGATCTTCTTCTCCTCCGGGGTATAATCCGGAATATCGATCACTGCAAAACGCGACATTAACGGGGCACTGATCTGATCCTTATCGTTAGCCGTGGCAATCGGATAAACACCGAATGTGGGCACGGTACATTCCATATAGTTGTCCGTGAATCCCAGATTATCCAGCAAGGTAAGCAGTACATCCGCCGGATTGCCATTACCTTTGCCGCTGGCTGCTTTGTCCAGCTCGTTGATGATAAATACCAGATTGGACTCACCAGCCATGGAAAAAGCTTCCATGATGATACCGGGTTTGGCATTGGCGTAGATCCTGGAGCTTCCGGTCAGCTGCTCCGGATCGTTGATGGAACTCATATCCAGCGTAGTCCATGGAAGCTTTAAAATCCTTGCCACCGCATAAGCAATCTGGGATTTACCGGTTCCCGCCGGTCCCACCAGAAGCAGACCATAGGCCGGTAAAGTATGGGTGCGGTTGATCTGGATGATGGTCTCCATGATACGCTGTTTGACGCGCTCCATGCCGTACAATTCCTCATCCAGGATCCGTCTGGCTTCCACGGGATCAATAGCCTCAAAATAGTTGCCCTTCCACTGAATGTTCATCATGATGGACAACGCTCTCTGAGCATGCCTTCTCTCCTCGGGAGATACCTCGTGGGATCTGGCCACTGCCAGGTTTCTCCTCGCCCACAGGCGGATATTTTCCGGCATGGTCTTGCCGGCACAGGTCATGAAATCGGAGATACTCTGAAGGCTGGTAAGCTTCATATCATCGCCGTCTTCTCCTTCGTCCTCGCCCTGTTCTTCTTCCGCAGGAGCACTGCTTGAAAACAGCCGCTCCATCATGAATTGTAAGAATCCATCCTCTGCAGACAGCTTGGTGCCGCCGCCGAATGCGGTCTCACGGATCTTGTATACCGCATAGCCGTCACTTCTGTTTTCTCCGGAGAGACGCACGTTAATGTGGTTCTCACCAAGCCAGCGGATCAGACTGACAAAACGGGCATCAATCTGCAAAATATCGGCATAAGCGCTGCTGCCTTCCTCTTTAAATTCGAAATTGGTCCGTTTGCTCTGATTACCGAATACACCCACGGCATGATGTTTCCATTTTTCACTGCTGTTATCCAGAATCAAAATCGGTTTCTCCGCAGAGGCTGATCCCTCATTAGAAGAAAATGTTGTATAGGTGCATATAGGATCCTGTTTCTTTTCATTTTCCGGAGTACTGCTGAAATCAAATACCGGCATGCTTAACCTCCTTTTTTCTCGCCTGAATCTTCTCCTCATCGATCAGTTTGAACTGTTTTACAAGATTGGTCATATTCTCAGACTGAGCCAAAAGTTCCTCACTGGTAGCAGACAGCTCTTCTGCTGCCGCCGAATTGGACTGTACGATCTCGGAGATCTGGTTCACACCGCTCTCCGCCTGATTCATGGCATCCGCCTGGGTAGCTGCGATCTGGGTCAGTTCCTCGGAATCCTGTGCGATCTTGCGGACACCATCCACGATAGTGCTTAAGGTCTGGGATGCATGATCCACAGCTTCATTGCCGGCATGGATCTCTTCCAGCGTACCGCCGATCAGATTTCTGGTATTGACTGCGGACTGGGCACTCTGCTCTGCCAGCTTACCGATCTGGTCTGCCACAACAGCAAAGCCTCTGCCTGCTTCTCCGGCTCTGGCTGCTTCGATCGAAGCATTCAGGGACAGCAGATTGGTCTGGCTGGCAATATCTTCGATCTCGCCGATGATGTTGCTGATCTTCTCGGAAGTCTCGTTGATCCGGCCCATAATTTCCATCAGATGATTCATCTCGGTACGACCTTCATCCGCCTTAGCGGAGTATTCCTGTGCCTGTCTGCTGGAATTCTTCGTATGCTCTGCAGTATTGTCTACCATAGAAGTAATATTGGTAATCGTCGCCTGCAGCTGCTCTACGGCGCCTGCCTGTTCGGTTGCACCCTCAGCCAGAGACTGTGCTGCATCTGCAAGACTTCCGGCACCCATGGATACCTGTCCGGATACTTCATTAACATTGTACAGCGCTTCATTCATCTTATACTTAATATCTCTCAGCGCTTCTTTCAGTTCATCCAGATCGCCCACATAGAGATCGGGATAACGGAACTTCACTGTCCAGTCGCCGTTTGCCATAGCATTTAATGCCTGGTTGATATCCTCAATGATCATCCTGAGGTTTGTCGCCATTGCTGTAGCCGCACGGTTCATCACTGCCATTTCATCCTCTGTCTTCACTTCGGGGAAATCAGATGTCAGATCACCTGCTGCGAAGCCATCCAGTCTGTCTGCCAGTGCTTTCAGGGGCTGTGCAATACTCCTGGCGATACTCTTGCCCGCTTTTTCGGATCCAGCGAAGCTCAGTGCAATAATTAACAGAATAACGATAAAAATAATTATGCGGAAAATATCCAGCTTCTGCTCCATGGTATTGCCGCTTGTCACACTGCTGTCAAGCAGGGAAGTCATGGCTGCATATACCTGCTGGAACACGGGATCCATCTGGTCGCCTGCCATCTGCTGTGCCTGCAGCCGCTTAGCAGGATCGGAAGATGTGCCCAGTTCCAGTACCTGTGTCTCGATCTGCCGGTAAGTAGCTACGCCGTCCTTGATCTGTTGGTAAGTGGCTCTTCCCTCATCCGTGATCATATCATCTTCCAGGGCACTGATATAGGTATCCAGCTGTTCCGCTGTCAAGTCATGGGCATTTTTTGCTGTGGCGATCAGGGTATCGTCATCATAGCCGATAGCAGCACGGGTCTCGCTCCGCATCTCTGCGATGACGATCATCGCCTTACCGATGTCACCCTGTGCGAAACCGTAATGACGCAGCGCATAAGAATACTGGTAGCTGACGATTCCCATGGCAACACAGGCAATAACACCTGTCGCACTTAATAATAAAGAGATTCTGCGAAATACACTCAGTAACCGTTTTTCGATAGGAAGCTTATTTAACTTATCCGGTTTGTTCATTCCAATGTTCCATCCTTTCCGTAAACTGTGAATAAAAATCTGTTGTCCCCTCATACGGCAATAAGTAAAACAGACGCAACAGCAGCAGATTTTCCTCCCGCTGTTTCCCTTCGTCTTCTCCTGCAACTCTATCTGTCATGGCAGATAACAGATCATGCCATTGCAGCTTGAATTGCTCATTTCTCTTCAATTCCGGTGTATCGATCCACTTGCTGACCTTCACCTTACTGCGGTTCTCCTTCACACATTCTCCGGTCTGGAGAAAATAAAACAGTCCCCCGTTCTCATAATGTCTTCCTAAAGGAAATAAGCGACAGATTCCGGGGCGGTACGGGTGAATGCTGCATCGTCCCTCCGTATCCAAATATGCACAGGCTTCCTTAGTTCCCTGCATTTTCAAATTCGGTAAAATCACACCGTCCACCACGTTCAGTTCCACTGCTGTTGCTAATAGCTCCTGCATGCTTTTCCCAAGTCCTGTAGTCAGTCGGTAGACATCATAAGGATCTAAAATAATGGATCTTCCCATGCCGCGACAACACTGCGAACAGCCCTCACAGCCGCCACAGTCCGCCTTTACCATATCATTCGCTTTGTATAAGTGACCGTCGGAGATCTCCGCAAGACTTATATTCTGCCTCATATCTTCACCATCAGCCTCTCTGTGCCTTGCGTTCCATAATCTCCTTCAGGCTCTCCGTGTAAGGTGCTCTCGCTACACCGTACTCCGTTACAATGCCGGCAATCAGTTCATGATCCGTCACATCGAATGCCGGATTGTAGACCTTTACACCCTCCGGAGCCATGCGCTCCTTGTACCACATCTCAGTAACCTCTTCCGCCTTACGCTGCTCGATGCAGATATCCGCACCGGTGGCAGTCGCCATATCAATAGTGGAAGTAGGTGCACAGATATATACCGGCACACCGTACTGTTTTGCCACTGCTGCCACCACGCTGGTACCGATCTTGTTCGCCGTATCTCCGTTGGCTGCCACTCTGTCACAACCTACGAATACTGCCTGTACCCAGCCCTTGGACATGACAGAAGCGGACATATTGTCACAGATCAGTGTCACATCCACACCTGCGGAATGCAATTCAAATGCTGTCAGTCTGGCTCCCTGTAAAAGGGGTCTGGTCTCATCCGTAAATACATGGAAGTGATAGCCCTTCTCCTGCCCGAGATAAATCGGTGCCGTAGCGGTACCGTATTTTACCGTTGCAAGTTGTCCTGCATTACAATGGGTCAGAATACCATCTCCCGGTTTTACCAGCTCCAGTCCGAATTCTCCGATTTTTCGACATACTTCCACATCTTCCGCCCGAATCTGCAGTGCCTCGTTATGCAGGATTTCCTTCACTTTTGCTACTGTCTTGTGCTCATCTCTGCCAGCTTTTACAGCTACGACATCCATGCGCTTCAGCGCCCAGGACAGATTAACTGCGGTGGGTCTGGAAGAATCCAGATATTCCTTATATTCTGTAAATTTCTGATAAAACTCCTCGAAGTCTTCCGTCTCGATGCGGTTTGCCAGCAGGTAGATGCCCAATGCCGCCGCTACGCCGATGGCAGGTGCTCCCCGGACCTTCAGCAGATAGATGGCATCCCACATCTCCTGTGCGGTATGTAATGCGATCAGTTCAATCTTGCCCGGAAGCAGGGTCTGATCTATGATGATCACCGCATCCTGTGCTTCGTCCAGTGCTACGGTATCGTAATCGAGGATTGTTTTCTGGTTTTCCATGCGTACTCCTTTATCTTCAGCATTCTTTTGATACATTTCATGCATTAATTGTCGTGTCTGATAATATCTGCGAACTCCGCTTTCGCTGCTTTCGCAAGGTCGTCCGGTTTCAATTGAATCTGAGATCCGATCCTGCCGCCGCTGACATAGATCTGTTCCTGAGTCTTCGCACTTTCATCAATTCTGGTCACATACTGTTTTTTCATGCCGATGGCTGTGCAGCCGCCGCGGATGTAGCCGGTGATGGCATTGATGTCTTTTACATGGATCATCTCCACGCTTTTTTCTCCGACGGATTTCGCTGCTTTTTTCATATCCAGTTCCTCCGCGATGGGGATGACGAATACAAAATAGTTCTTACTGCTGCCCACGGTGACCAGCGTCTTGTAGACCTGCTCATAGGGCAGGGACAGCTTGTCTGCTATCTGAAGCCCGTCCACGAATTCCTCGCACTCATAGGTGTGATGGGTATAAGGAATCTTCAGAGATTCCAGAATACGCATGGCGTTGGTTTTTACTTCTTTTTGTTTTGCCATAATTTTTCATCTCTCATTCTTGCACTATATGATACCTACGGAGTGCTTCGTACTACGCACTACCACTTCTCCGCTCCGCTTCGGTCCGTTCCTGACATATGCCTCTGGCACATAGCACCCTGGTATCATTTTATTTTACTATGCAATTCTTACCTGCGCAAGCGTGCAAGATAAGAATCTTTTATTACTTTTTCGCAAAAAACTCCGCCCGATTCCCGGGCGAACCGGGGAACCAGACGGAGTTCTTATATGTTTTCGATCCGTTGTTACGAATTAGTTAGCTGCCTTCTCAGCCTTTGCAGCTTTCAGCTGCTCGGTCAGAGCGGGAACGATCTTGTTCAGATCTCCTACGATACCGTAGTCAGCCACATCGAAGATAGGAGCGGTCTCATCTTTGTTGATGGCAACAATGAGATCAGACTCTTCCATACCTGCTACGTGCTGGATCGCACCGGAGATACCGATTGCG
>CAMEOT010000036.1 GCA_945929965.1 uncultured Lachnospiraceae bacterium | reverse complement strand
GGGAAATTTATCTTCTATAGACCCATGAAGTTTTTCAAGAAATCAGTAGCCAAGGGCTACGGGGATTCGATAGCATTTCTTCACTAACTTTCAAGTTAGTTTGGTGTAAAAACATTAAAACAATGAACTCCCTGAATGGAAGACGGCAGTCCACCGCAATGAGCCTCACTATGCCTATGTGCGGCTATGCTTTCGTATCTTTCCATTAACTACGCTTGGCAGCATGTCCCAGCTAGAGGAAAAATGCCACATTCAGAACAATGCCCACTGCAGCATCCGCGGAGAAGATGCCTGCCAGCAGATCCCCCCGGAACATTTACGCATCCGATCTGGCATAGGCATTTTTCATCTGCCCACTGAGTTCATACAGGACTTTGTCCAGAGTATCGGCTGCCTCACACTGAAGCATCCCCGCAATCTTTTCGTTGGCCTCTTCCTGTAATTTTTTACGAGTTTCCTCATTGGTCTCCTGCTTCAGCAATGTATCGTAACGGTTTAGGATCTCGTGACTTTTCGCTGCCACTTTTTCCTGATAACGTTCGATATGGAACACGGATTTGTTATAAGAAGCATCTGCCATCGCTGCGATCATACGGTTCATCCAATAGAAGTTCTCCGTGGATACTTTTCCGGTGGTTCCGGACAGGTAGCCGGGTGTCATATCAATGTCAACGTAGAACGGAGCCAGTACATTAAATGCATTGGATGCAAACGCCAGCCACTGGATCGGCTCGCCCTCCGGACGCATCTGGATCAGAGTCATGACATCATTACGGTTGATGCCAATGGAACGGTATGCTCCGCACATAGTTTTATCCCCATACGAAGCATACGGATCATAGGGGGTTCCCTGATAATGGGAAGACAGCACGTATTTTACATCCTCCACCGTGATCTTCTTCTCAGGCACCATGCACCAGGGCAGATCATCCGAAAAAGGAGTGTAGTCCGCATCCGGACCATCCCAGACGAGTGTCCGGGGATTCAGGGTCCGCAGCATGTACCAGGCTCTTGCGGTATTATATACATGGTCGGAATCGTCATGGCTGCCAAAGGCATCTCTGGCAGAAAAGCTGCCGTCCTGTGACAGATCCAGATGATGCTTTTCGATAAACTCTTTCAGATCCGCGGAGCACATATGATTCTCCTGTGCGTTCAGGGCATCCTCCAGATCAAAAGCATCAATTCCGAACTGGTTCGGCATCACCACATATGCTTCATCCGGCACTCTGCGGGCAATCCAGTGATGACCGCCGATCGTCTCCAGCCACCAGATCTCGTTTTTATCGGAAAAAGCAATCCCGTTCATCTCATAGGTGCCGTATTTTTCCAACAGACTTCCCAGCCTCGTGACACCTTCTCTGGCACTATGAATATAAGGGAGCACCACAGATACAATGTCCTCCTCACCGATACCTCCGGGAATCTCTTCTGCACCGTCCTTCGCCGGGACATATTCCACCAACGGATCTGCTCCCAGGACTCTGGCGTTGGAAGTGATGGTCTCCGTGGCAGTCATGCCCACACCTGCCGCATTGATACCGTGCGCCGCCCAGATGCCTTCTCCCTCCAGCGCATTGGGCACTGCGGTATAACGCAAAGCCTCCTCGGGCAGATCGATCTCCACGTGAGAAAGCACGGATCTATATTTTTTCGGCTGTTCTTCCGGATGCACCACCACGAATTTCTTCGGGGTAAACTGTCCGGAGGGGGAATCATCGTTCCGGGCGATCATGGTAGATCCGTCATAAGATGCTTTTTTACCTACTAATATGGTTGTACATGGCATAATCATTACCTCCTGCTATTATGCTACAAAAATTTTCCCGCGAGTAACGGAAATCTGTTTCCTGTTTAGGGCCTTACACCAGCTTCTGTCCGTTCACCACAACATTCCGGATCGTCTCCGGTCTGCCCTGCAGGGGCTCAATCTTCGTAAACTGTCGGCAGCCGGTGACTTCGATATTTTCCATAGACAGATTTCTGAAATACGGGATATCCTCCTCATTTTCCATGGCAATGGTCTCGTTACGGTTTAGGGAGTTCAGAACATAAGACATCGTAAGGATCACAGCCTCACCCTTGATCTCGCTCATATGGATATTACGGAGCGTAATATTTTCCACCACGCCGCCTCGTCCCAGCGCACTCTTCATGCGGACACCCACATCGGTTCCCACGAAAGTACAGTTCTCCACCAGAATATCTTTTACCCCACGTGACATCTCGCTGCCGATGACAAAGCCGCCGTGGCCTTCATTCACCAGACAATCATGAATGTAGACATTGCTGCAGGGGCCTTCGATCCTGCGGGCAATGGCATTTTTGCCGGATTTCATGCAGATAGCATCGTCACCGGTCTCGAAGGTGCTGTGATGAATATGCACATTGATGCAGGATTCCACATCGATGCCGTCACCATTCTGTGCATAGTACGGATTACGGATCTTCACACTGTCCACGGTAAGGTCCTCGCAAAAATAGGGATGTATGTTCCATGCCGGAGAATTCATAAACGTTGCGCCCTGTAACAATACCTTTTTACAATAACGCATACTGACCATCACCGGACGGTAAAAATCATAATAAGGTGCCGCAGCAGCCAGTGCCTCTTCGGTGGTTCCCTGGATGTTATGGCGATTGCCTTCCAGAATGGACTCCGTAGGCATCCAGATCTCGGTCTCCTTCGTCTCGATCACATAAGGACTGATCTGAAACAGTGCATCCCACTGCTTTGCCGTCATCTTGAATTTCTTGACCGGTCGCCATTTATCACCGCTTCCATCTATGATACCATCTCCGGTGATGGCGATATTTTCTGCATTTTCCGCTGTGATAGGAGACACGGTACGGATGCAGTCCTGCCCTTCGTAACTGGTAATGCGCAGGGGATAATCCTCTTTTGATTTGATGAATTTTAACATAGCCTGACTGTCCAGATGTAGATTAACGCCACTTAACAGCCGGATCGGAGCCACTGCCCAGATTCCTGCGGGAACTCTTACCATACCACCGCCCTGCTCAGACACCTCACAGATGGCACGATTGATGGCTTCGGCATTGTGTCTGCCGGCTTCCTCACTGAATTCTCCGCTCTTTGCACCATACTCCGCTATGGATACCTCCCTTTCGGGGAAACAGGGGAGTTCTACTTTATAATCCTGGTTATACACAATTATTATCTCCTTGAAATCTTTTTATTATATTGCTTTCACGTTTTTTGATTCTATCATTTTCTGCATCGGATTTCTACGCGGTTTTTTTGTTTTTCCCATATGTTCTACTGCGTATTTGTGAGATTGTTTTCTTTTCATTTTTTCCACTATCTATTATAATGATGTCAGGGGCAAAAGCCCCCGACTTTGATGCCTACGAATTGCTTCGTGCTACGCACTCCCACAATTCTACCCCATATTTGCATTACCGGTTCATTTTGCCGGTCACGGAAAGGCATATAGCATTATGAAATATTATCTTGCCCCCATGGAGGGACTGACCACTTATAATTTCCGCACCAACTGGAACCGCTACTACGGCGGTATGGATAAATATTTTACCCCATTTATCTCCAACCGGCACATGAACAGCAGGGAACGCAACGATGTGCTGCCGGAGCATAACGTGGGGATGTACACGGTGCCGCAGATTCTGACCAATAAGTCAGAGGAATTCCTGTCGCTGGCAGAACAGCTTGCCGGATACGGCTACCATGAGGTCAACCTGAATCTGGGCTGCCCTTCCGGAACAGTGGTAGCAAGAAATCGCGGTGCCGGATTCTTAGGTACGCCCCGGGAACTGGAGACTTTTCTGGACGAAATTTTTGAAAAATGTCCGTTGGAAATCTCCATTAAAACCCGCATCGGCATGGAGTATTTGGATGAGTGGGCTCCGTTACTGAAAATATATCAAAAATTTCCCATGAAGGAGCTGATCATCCATCCCAGACTGCAAAAAGAAGGATATCAGGGGGTGCCCCATCTGGAGGCTTTTGTGGAAGCTGCCGACACCTTACAATGCCCACTGTGTTATAATGGGGATATTACCTCTCCGAAGACACTCGCGTACGTCCTGGAAAAACTGCCCATGGTCGATACCGTCATGATCGGTCGGGGGATCTTGCAGAATCCGGGACTGTTACAGCAGTTGAAGGCTTCTTCCGCTGATTTCGATGGGGTGTCCCTGCCGTCTCCCGAAGAGCGCCTGGATGTTTTGAAGGAATTCCACAATTCTCTTCTGGCGGGATATCAGGTGATCATGTCCGGCGATACCAATACACTGTATAAAATGAAGGATCTCTGGACTTTCTTAAGCCGCAGCTTCGAATCTCCTGACAAATACGTAAAAAAGATCCGCAAAGCTACGGATGTCAGTGACTATAAACTGGCAGTCAATGCACTGTTTAGAGAGTGTGCTCTCAAATAATCCTAAAAAATTCTTGCGCCTTTTGAAAAAAAATTATTTCTTATGCAACTTTTCTGAATACTGTACAGTCTAATCATCAGAGACCTGTAAGAAATGGTTTTATTACGAAAGGAGTTTTATTATGAAAAACAAATTTATCTGTGCACTTTTAACTACTGTTATGGTATTATCTTTTGCTGCCTGCGGCAGTCAGGGAAACGGAGCTGCTGCCTCTGCGGAAAGCACCGTAGCTTCCGAAAGCCAGATTACAGAAAGCAATACAGAAGCCAATACTGAAACCGCATCCACCGAAAGCACCTCTACGGCGGAAGGAGCCTATGAAGACAACTTTGCAGTTCCCACAGAAGATGCTACCGCTTTCGCTAAAAAGATCCAGGATGCCGTAGCCGCTGAAGACCTGAATGCTCTCGCTGATCTGGTCAATTATCCGGTCTATGTTGCTCTGGGCGATGGCAGTATGATCGAAACCAGGGAAGATCTGATTGCCTTAGGTGCAGACAAAATCTTCACCCCTGAGCTGAAAGATTCTATGGCTAATGCTGATCTGTCCGAATTAAGCCCCAGTATGGCAGGATTCACCCTCTACAGCACCGGTGACGGTCCTGACATCATCTTCAATGTCCAGAACGGAGTACTCGGCATCAGCGGTATCAATTACTGATCATTCTCGTACAAATCGGGGGAGCCTTTCATCAGGCTCCCCTTACTCGTGTCGAAACTACTGTTGTCAATGGTACCATAGTGATGTCTATGTTCCCGTCTGTCTTACGTGTGATCAGCGTTGCTCCCCGCTGGATATATTGCTTCGCGATGCCGGAATATCCCAGATAATCAATGGACATTCCGTAAGTCATGCGGATACCTTTATAAGTCAGTGACAACGTATTCAGATGATCGTGTCCACAGAAGATCCATTTTAACCAACCATTATCCACCGCTTTTTCGAAAAAATGAGGTGGTCGGTTCGATATTCCGAAATACTCATTCTTTTCTCCGATACTGCCGTGTTCATAAATCACGCTGTGATCACCTAACTTCATCTTCTCATAGGCTGCCTTGAACTCCGCAGGCGGCATGTGGAAAAATGCCATAGCCGGTACTTTTCTCTCGTTCAACTTCTGCATACACCAGTCCGTCTGGTCCTCATGGATGCAGTCAAAGCCACTGAAAAACCAGCCGTCGCCGTACATGTTAGAGTCCAGGTGGATGAGTGGCAGGAGAACTCTGCCTTCTCCATCGATCAGATCCAGTACAAAATTCCCGACGCCTGCAATGGGGTTTTGAGGACTGTGCTCATATCTTCCTTTGGTAAAAACAGCGTATTTTCCCGTGGCAAAAATCTCCGCCAGCTGCTCCTTATTGCAGGTGGAGCCCATCTCACAATCATGATTACCGAAGACAAACGTATAGGGGATCTGAAAACCATCCAGAAATGTTAACAGTTTTTGCGCCTGTTTTCTATTATTCATCGTCCCGCTTTTAGGGAAAAACGGGAACACGGAATCCCCGGTCAGGATGATCAGATCCGGTCCCGACCGGCGGATCAGCTCCGTCACCGCTGCCAGCGCCAGTCTGTCCTTTTTCCCGGAAAACATGCCGAAACCAAGGTGCAGGTCTGTCAGTTGTAATATTTTATAATCTCTGTCTGTCGGGATGCAAAGGGAAAAAGTCTCTTCGTCCCGAATTTGAAAATTATGAGAAGTATACATAGGAATCTCTTTTCTGTCACTTAATCTGTTTCACTATTGTATTTGAGTTTTTTGAAATCAGCTCAACGGGATCAATGCACCGATTGCAGACAGCAGCGTAGACAGCACCATCAGCACCTGAAACGGTACCGTGCCGATCACGCCGCAGATAGGACTGCTGCCGGCTTTTTTCCTGGACTTTCCATAGGTCAGCACCAGCATGATGCTCACCAGTACCACAACGCCACTCATGATCCGGGTCAGAACGATAAAGCTGTTCACTCCAAACACGGCAAACAGAATGCAGGGAACCGTAGCGATCAGCCAGCTGATGCGGTTGCCGCTGCCAATCTGCTCATGAACCACATCGCGGAGGGCGAGAGTATTGCTCCAGAACGTAGTAAGCAAAGCAAACAGGGAAAATACGCCTGCCAGGATCATTGCCCAGGTACCGATGCTCTCTCCCAACTGCATGTATGCCAGTTCTTTTTCCAGTGCTCCCTTGGTTCCCAGGAGAACCGTACCCGTCACGATCAGGACAAACACTGAGGAAAGCCCAAAACCGATGAAGATAGAGCGGCGGATCTGTTTCGCGTTGCCATCCAGACCTTTCACCACCTGGATCACTGCCTGATTGGCAGATGTGGCGAATACCACCATGCTGTACAGCGCCAGCAGATTATTCCAGTGGAACTGTGCCCGTTGCAAAGAATTCAGCGGATGCAGAAAAGTTCCTACCGTCATCACTGCCACAATGCCCATGAGGACAATGACTGCGTACTTCTGCGCGATGCCCACGGCTTTCATGCCGATAAACACCACAACTCCGGCGATCACATAGTACAAAACCTGCGCCGCCACAAAAGGCATTCCGAACCAGTTCACAAAAATCTGGGCGCCACCGTTGATGTTGCCGCTGACACCGATCATAATTGCCAGTCCATAGACAATAAATACACTCCAGCTGAATATCTGCTTCATTTTCCCATGAAACAGCTCTCCTTCAAAGCTTTTCACCAGCTGGACACCACCGTTATTATAAGACAGTTCGGCAATGATCAGGTGCAGGATCACGTTCACACAATAGGCGATCAATACCATCCACACGACATCCAGCATGCTGTTCTTCGTGGCAAGATACGGAACGGCGATGATGCCGGTACCGATGCTGTTGCCGACGATCATGCTGATGGCTTCAAAGGTCGTGAGATGGGCTTCGGATTGGATTTCTTTTGTCATATGGCTTCCTTTCTTATCTCAATAATGAAACTATACTTACACACAAGCTCACTAATGCCAAGAATGTAGCTGAAAAAGCATAAATTTGGTTGTTGTCTTCCTCTTTTTCAAATTCTCGTGCACCAATAATCAGCATACTACCTACGAAGACTAATATAAGTGACAATGCTCCTAAAGAAATATCAAATGGTAATCTACCTATTGTCATTAAATAAGGTATAAGTATAAGTCCTGTCATCCAAGCTATAAGTCCTACGCACCACATAATTAACGAAATAACATAAACAATAGGCATATTATATGCCGCTTCTTTTAATTTTACTTTTCCAAAAATTTTGAAAGGAAAAACTAAAAAATTTAAAACGTAGAGTATTCGATATAACCGATTTATTTTGGGTGCAACCTCCACTGGTTTCTCATCTTTTTCAGCCTCTATCCGTTTCATGGCTCGATAATAAGCCTCAGCCTGCATATGTATCCATTTTTCTTCATCTACTTCCTGCATACTTATTTTAGTAATTTCATTTATTTGGATGTTTTTCTTTTGTGCCTTTCGGTTTTTCCCCTTCACAAGTATCTCCCCTTTACACTTCATGATACCATTTATTACTCAGTGTCATTGTTTTCATAAGGTGCCTTGGATTCAGCAGCCATTTGTTTCGCTCCCTTAGGCTCGAAATTATATACAGCGGTTTTTGTTTCCTGATCCGTAAAAGATTTAGAGCCTCCAATACCAAAATACTTATCGAAAAATTCTTTAAACTTGTCAATGACGCCTTGTTTTTTCTTGTCTCTACCTCCTCCACCAAACCGGGAGATTGGAGGCATTAATTTATCAATATCTGTTCCGGCTGTCTTAATTTCTCCATCCCGGAACGCATTCTCCATAAATCTTCGCGTGTCCTCCGGTTTCAGCTTTTCTTCGGCAATAATAGTATCCAGATCATGGTCGCGCTGTTCTACCACGTACTCATGCCATTCGTTCATAACATCATCCACATCGTTAATTCCGGCAATAAAATTTTCAATAAGCTGCTTCTTACTACGCAATTCCGGACTGGCATCAATGGCTTTATTAATAGTTATTAGGACTTCTTTGTCTTCGCAGTGAGTGTCATGATACTTTTTTACAAGCATAAGGATATAATCAATGTTTATTTCTATCTGACGAATCAGTTCAATTTCAAATACCACATCGTCTGTAATATCAGTTCTTTCTCGCCGTTTGTTTCTCCATTCATCACGTAAATCTTGATAGCGACCAAGATAATCCTGTAAGTCACGCTCTGAGATCAATTCATTCCCCTTAAATTCATCAAAGGAAAGTAAAAGATTCCGCATGCGGAGAATTGCTCCAAACAAAGCGATAAAGTCCTTCTGATTCCGTTCTCCGATAATTTGTGGTTCTGACAGCGGAAATTTATTATTTAATTCTTCTATCATGTCCACATAGCCCGGCATAGACTTTCCATCTGCGGACTCATAACCATAATAGTAGTCCTTAAAGCTCTGCAATAAAACAATGCCTCCGGCATTCTTGTCCCCAAACAGGGAAATTGCACTGTCCACACGCTTTTGCAGATTTCTGAAACACACAATATTTCCAAAAGTCTTGATAGAATTAAGAATACGATTCGTCCGAGAGAATGCCTGTATCAGACCATGCATCTTCAAATTTTTATCTACCCACAAGGTATTCAGTGTTGTAGCATCGAAACCTGTAAGGAACATGTTTACTACAATCAAAATATCCAGTTCCTTATTCTTCATACGAAGCGATACATCTTTATAGTAATTCTGGAATCTGTCACTCGAAGTATCATAATTTGTATGGAACATTTTGTTATAATCCTCAATGGCTTCTTCCAAAAAGTCCTTGGATGTTTGATCAAGAGCTGAAGTATCCTCTGAATTTTCCTCACCAAGAATACCGTCCGACTCCTCCTCATTTGCACCATAGCTGAAAATAGTTGCAACACGTAATTTCTTTGTGGGATCTGCTGCCATCTGCTTCTTGAATTCCTGATAATACAATTTTGCCATCGGAACACTCGATACCGCAAAAATAGAATTGAACCCGCTGATACGCTGTTTTTCTTTGATTTCCTCTACCTCATCCCTTTTAGCAGAAGCTACTTCCGCAATATTGGTGAGTGTATTATACATGTATGTTTTATCTCCGCGATAAGTCTTCTGGTCAAAGTGCTCCAGTATGTATTGTGTCACAATGCGAATACGTTCGGGTGCCATCATAACCTTTTCTCGATTGATATCCCAAACCATCTCATCTGTAATTTCTTCCTCCACATCCATGGTTTTAATATAATCCACGCGGAACGGAAGCACATTTTTGTCATTGATTGCATCCACAATCGTATAACTATGTAATTGATCACCAAAGGTCTGACCGGTAGTGAAGGACTCCGGATTTTTTGCTCTGCCGGAGTTAACAGAGAAAATCGGTGTTCCGGTGAATCCAAACAAATGGTATTTTTTGAAGTTTTTTACAATAGCCGTGTGCATATCTCCAAACTGACTACGGTGGCATTCATCAAAAATAATGACAACGTGCTTCATGTACACTTCGTGCCCAGGATTCTTTTTTATAAAGGTAGCCAGTTTCTGAATGGTAGTAATGATGATATGCGCATCCGGGTCTTCCAACTGCCGTTTTAATATAGTAGTTGAGGTATTGCTGTTGGCTGCCCCCTTTTCAAAACGATCATATTCCTTCATCGTCTGATAATCCAAATCCTTACGGTCAACGACAAACAATACCTTATCAATATAGGGAAGCTTTGATGCCAGTCTTGCTGTCTTAAAAGAAGTCAGCGTCTTACCAGATCCTGTAGTATGCCAAATATATCCGCCGCCCGCAACACTGCCGTACTTCTTATAATTGTTGGCAATTTCGATACGATTGAGAATGCGTTCCGTTGCTGTAATCTGATAAGGACGCATAACCATTAACATATCCTCAGATGTAAAAATGCAATATTTTGTGAGAATATTTAAAATCGTATGCT
Source organism: uncultured Lachnospiraceae bacterium (assembly GCA_945929965.1). GTDB lineage: Bacteria > Bacillota > Clostridia > Lachnospirales > Lachnospiraceae > Acetatifactor. The sequence goes on along the minus strand of CAMEOT010000036.1, from coordinate 16,912 downwards.
TTGCAAAAAAGGTCTTGGTGAAGTCAATCAAGTCTGGAATAACCCGGTTATTTGCATCCGCCCAAAAGCAGGTAAACTCAAAACTATTGCTGGTCTTCGTCTTGCTTGCTCCCCGCTTCTCATGTTCCTTTTCCGCATTCCGTCTGGTGCTGTTGGAATAATACTTTGTATGAGTACCATTTGAAATAACAAAAATCTGAATATACTCATACAGACCATGTCCTGCCCAGAAAGACTCCTTCTGGTAGCGGTTGATCTGGTTAAATGCCTCACGTATGGAAACACCTCGGCGCTTCAATTCGATATGCACAAGAGGCAGACCATTAACCAATACTGTAACATCATAACGATTATTATGTTTTGCGCCATCGTCCGTGCTAATCGCATACTGATTGATAACCTGCAACCTGTTGTTATGGATGTTCTTTTTATCTATGAGTGTAATATTCTTGGAAGAACCGTCATCACGAGTCAGAACTTGGACATTATCTTCCTGTATTTTTCGAGTCTTTTCCACGATATGTTCATTGGGATTGGCAACGGCATTTTTGAAAAAGTCCTCCCACTCTGCATCAGAAAATTCATAATTATTCAATTCTTCTAACTTTTTACGGAGGTTGGCAATCAAGTCTTTTTCCGTGTGAATAGGCAGATATTCATATCCTTGTTCGCAAAGCAGGCGGATAAACTCCTGTTCCAGTTCTACTTCGCTCTGGTAACTGTCAGAACGCTTCTTGACTGGCTCATATTCTGTGACAACAGTATTCTCATTTGTTTCTGCTACAATGTTAAAGTACGGCATGACTCTTCACATCCTCTTGTCTGTCTTTTTCTACTTCGTTTATGTATCTTGTCTCTTCTTCATTAAATAAATGATTTGAATATATCTTTTCAAACGCAGAACTCGATATTGATTTTACTATTTCTTCTCGATTATTTTCATCTATTTGAAATAGAAAATTTTTATCATAAATCTTTTTGTCTTCTCTGCCAAACATGAACAAACATATTTCTGCTGAAATAGGGAATATCACTCTCTCATATTCTTCACATGGGAACTCATCAACTCCGCTGTATATGAATACAGTTTTGTCGGATGTAATTATTCTTCTTTCTAAATCCACTCCTACTCCTAACGACATATTTCTCATTGGACACCAAAAGGTTTGGAACAAATAAGCCTCCTTGGTATTTTCATCAATTTCTTTAGAAAAAGGTAAAGATACTTGTCTTGCCAAGTTTCTTATCTGCATATCACTTAGTTCATTTTTCCATGTAGTCCTGCACTCATCTTCCACATTTTGAATGACTTGCGGACTCCGCAATATTTGAAGAACAATATATGTTGTCCAAAAAACTTTTTCGTCCTTCGTCAAAAAACACTTTATTTTTAAGTTATCCTTTATGAAAGCTTTGGCTTCTAATTTTCTCCTATATTCGCCAAACATTCTTTCCAGTTCTGCAAAACAGTGTTCAAAATAATTTCCAATGATAAATTGGCCACTGTCGTCCTGCAACTCATATAAGTCTTTTTCATAACATATCGATTTTATCGGTATTGCTCTTTTTAATTGATCTTTCTCACCCAATTTATAGCAATATATTGTATATTTTTCAGTTGGATACCTTAATTCTTTTTTCCTTGAATATTCTGGTGAAAAACCTCTTAGATAGACTTGTGGAACATAATGTTGCTTTCTTGTTATATTATTTGAAGACAAAATCATTTCCTTTCTTTAAAAGACAATAGCATATCTCTATAATATTCGTATTGCTTCTGACGTGCTTCGATTTCTGACGGAAGTCCTACAGACAAATCATTGCATAAGGTATCAAAGCGGTCAAGAATATTTGTAATACGTTCTTGTTCTTGCAAAGTTGGAACAGGTACTTCAATATTATTAAGCATTTCACCGCTTATATGTGGAACTCCTGCACCACGTTTCATCATATTTAGTTCTGATTCCATATTCTTTAAAACATAATATAGATATCTTGTAGTAATTAATTCACTTTTTTCTTCATAACCAAATGCGTCTGTAACAAATATCTTTTGATTCCAATAAGAAACAAAACCCGCTGATGCACCGCTTCGCGCAACTACCACTATTTCTCCATCATGATTGTGTTTATCAATATAATACGCAGGCTCTTGACCTCCAAGAATTACAGGAATCCTTCCTTCTTTTGTATTTTTCTTTGTAATATATTCTCCCCTAAATATATTAGCTACCTTACCTAACGGCAACCTAGCATAGCCAAACACATACTGAATAAGCTTAATTGCGCTCAGATCTGTCTGTCTGTCTGTCTGTCTGTCTGTCTGTCTGTCTGTCTGTCTGTCTGTCTGTCAAGACGGTGCTACCTTTTTCTGCAAATGTCAAGAGCAGATCACGATAATATTCATATTGTTTTTGGCGTGCTTCAGTTTCTGCTGACAAACTAATGTTCAAGTCAGTGCAGATTGTATCAAAATCATCGAGAACATCAACTAAACGATTTTGCACCTCAAGCGAAGGCACCGGAACAATAATTTGTTTCATTTTAGATGCCAAAATATGTTTGACCGTTCCCCCCGTTGTTATTGCATCCAGTTTTTTCTTTCCCTCAAAAGAATGAAAATAATAAACAATATATTTCGAATTACATTTGCCACCATTACTCATAACAATCAAGGCATGGCAATTTGCCCCAGCATATCCTTCCCCTACCACAGCACACTCGCCAACATGACCCGATTGAACCATAATTATGTCATCCGCTTTCAATTCAGTTCTAATATGTTTTTTATGAAAATCTCTTGACACATATACAACATCTTCATTGCTAATGACACCCTCATGAACATTTGTACCTCTAAGATATAATACACCATTTTCTTTATTAGAAAAAAACGGAGTGACAGTGCCTACAAATCCATTGCGTATATCTGGATACAATTCGCCAAGAGGAACGTACTCTACTTCATTTTCAGAGAATTTTAGTAGCTCATTTCTATAAAATTCATACTGTTTCTTTCGAGCTGTAAGCTCGGATGTAAGTTTGGCTATAAGCTCGGATGTATGTAACGTGAAAGAGTCCAAAATATGGACTATTTCACGTTGTATCTCCAGTGGAGGTACAGGGAGCAACAGTCTGGAAAATAATGCCTGTGTCAAATGACTAATCGTCGAACCTGTTTTCTGTTGTTCAATCACTTTCTGAAAGTGCCCAGATAACAAAAAATACATTATGTACCGCGGCAACAATGAATCGTCTTTAGGTCTGACAACAAAAACTCCTCCATTCAAAGTAGCTGGCATTGGCAAATTATTCACTTGTGCAACTTTTCCTAATGTTCCGTCCTTTGTTATCAAAACATCCTCATCTTTTATTTGTATTTTAGGATCTTGTATATATCTTTCCTTACTAACATATACACAACTCTTATAATTCACTTCATTCGATGGCGTAAAATCAGTCCCTGTGACAAGCATATAATCCCCTGACATTTTATATTCTGCCTTTGTAAGTCTTTGCCAACCTATCCTTGCATGAAGAGTACACACCTCATCAAAGCGTTTATATATAACTCCATTAGGGCACAATTCTGCAATTAGCTTATCTAATCTACTCATGCGTCCACCTCAATTTCTGCGATAATCTTATCAATTTCATCACGAAGTATCTGTTCACGAGCTACAATTTCTTTAATCTCCGCATTCAACTTCACAATATCTATTTTTTCTCTCTTATCTTCAGCTTCCACATAGGTAGATACAGACAAATTATAATCATTGCCGGATACTTCTTCATAGCTTGCCAGATGTGCAAAATGCTCCACTTCTTCACGTTTTGCAAACATATCTACGATACGGTCGATATTCTCTGGTGTCAGCTTATTATTGTTAGTAACCTTCACGCACTCGTTTGTGGCATCAATAAACAGAGTATGGTTGTCTGCCTTGTTCTTTTTCATTACCATAATGCAGGTTGCAATCGAAGTGCCAAAGAATAAATTACTCGGCAACTGAATAATACAATCCACATAGTTATTATCTACCAGATATTTACGGATTTTCTGCTCTGCACCGCCACGGTACATAATTCCCGGAAAGCATACGATTGCTGCGGTTCCGTTGGATGCAAGCCATGACAGGCTGTGCATAATAAATGCCATATCCGCTTTACTCTTCGGTGCCAGTACTCCTGCCGGAGAGAAACGAGGATCATTGATAAGCAAAGGATTTTCGTCTCCTGCCCATTTGATAGAATAAGGTGGATTAGACACAATCAACTCAAATGGCTCATCATCCCAGTGTTGCGGACTGAGCAACGTATCCTCACAGGCAATATTAAATTTATCAAATCCCACGTCATGTAAAAACATATTGATACGGCACAGGTTGTAGGTTGTAATATTAATTTCCTGTCCATAAAATCCGTTACGGATAGCATCCTTACCGAGAATTTTCTCAGCCTTCAGAAGCAATGAACCAGAACCGCAAGCCGGATCATATACTTTATTGATTTCCGTTTTTCCTACAGTTCCAAGACGTGTGAGCAGTTCGGACACATCTGCCGGAGTAAAAAACTCTCCACCAGATTTTCCGGCATTCGATGCATACATGGTCATAAGGTACTCATACGCATCACCAAAGGCGTCAATGGAATGGTCTTTTACATCTCCCAGATTCATCTCGCCTACGCCATTCAGCAGTTTTACAAGTTTTTCATTACGCTTTGCAACGGTAGAACCCAGTTTATTGCTGTTTACATCATAGTCATCGAACAAACCAGCAAAATCACTCTCTGCCTCACTGCCTTTCGCTGATTCCTCAATGTGACGGAACACACGCTCCAGTGTTTCATTTAAGTTTTCATCATTCGCAGCATTGGCACGGACATTACAGAAAAGTTCACTCGGAAGGATAAAAAATCCTTTCTCCTCTACCAGTCCTTCTCTTGCTTCTTCTGCATCCTCATCCGGCATTTTTTCAAAGTCAAAATCAGTGTTACCTGCATCAATCTCACCACTATTTATGTAATTACACAGATTTTCGGAAATATAACGATAGAACATCGTGCCAAGAACATAATTTTTGAAGTCCCAGCCATCGACTGCTCCACGCAGTTCATCTGCAATCGCCCATATTGCGCGATGCAGTTCATCACGTTCTTGTTCTTTTTTAGTATCGATCATTCTAGTTTCCTCCGTGGTCTGTATATATAGCCCCTATCATACTTAAGGGCGTCCTATTAAATCAGTTATAAGTATATCATATTTCAGCAGGTATTATGGGTATTTAATTACACCATTCCCAAAATAGCAGCATCCTCTTTCTTATATTAGTTCTTTGCTTCTTTCCTATTCTCTTCTGCTTTTTTCTTCCCATACATAATCTCATAATATTTTCCGTTAAGTTCAGCATCAATCATTTCTACTATGTGATTATGTACATTTTTAGTAACGTATTCATTATCACCGTTTCCTACAACACGCTCTTCCTCCCTGATTATTGCAGGTTCTATCTCACTTATAAAATCTTCCATTACTGCATTATTTACTCCCGTACCATTGACATGCATTTCAAAATGCCATGTATGAGAACACGCTTTTTTATGTGCATATGTCAATGGTCTATATATTTTTTCATAAATATACTTTTTTGACTTTTTATTAAACAAATCTATTCTTGCATACGTTGTACCCCAATATTCCATATCATAATTAGATAATTCCAAGAAAAAATTTATTTTTTGATCAGGCGTTAAATCTGTTTGGTATTTATTGTAACGCTTCAAAAGTTTTATCGTCTCTAAATAAAATTCTTCTAATGCGTGCCTTCGTTCCACAAAATACCCCATTATAGATGTAATTGAAGTAAGTACGGCACCTCCAAATATTCCTAGTAAAACATTGCACCAAAACTGTTCTTGCATTACGTAATTTAATATAGCTGCAATTAAAAATGATATAACAGATATTACTGAAGTTACAACAAAGCTTCTTTTATATATGGTCAAATTATTTTCCCTCTCTCCCGCAATCTTATTCCTTCCGTTCCGGCAGCATCCCCTTGATCTTCACGCCACTCAGATCTACATCCAGCACGATCTTCACCATCCAGAAAAACAACAACAGTACCAGCATCGGGATCACGCAGGAAGTAATGATCATCACGGCAACCGCCTCGATAAAGTGATTCAGGGAATTCTCCACCTTCTGTACCAGTTCTTCGGTAGAAATTGTCACATTTTCCACAACATTTGTCACCGAATCTTTAGCGCCGGAAATGGCATCTTTTGCCCAGTCGAAAATGTTTGAGACAGATCCGGAGTTATTGTTTTCCTTCTCCTGCACATTACCTGTAACAGTTCCAGAAGCTTCTGTTGTTCCGATTGCGGTTGTTTCCGTCGCATTAGTATCATCCACCACACCACTGTTTTCCAGTATGCTCTGTGTGTTCTTGGCATCTTCAATGGTTGCTTCGATCTGGGCCTGATAGGTGTCACCGATGAGGTCGGAGATCTTCACACTGGCGGGAACCACGAGGGAGATCGCCAAGCCAAACACCGCCAGTTTTGCTGCCAGTTTTCGCACGGTGGCATTTGCAAAAATCAAGTTGAGTATCCACAAGCCGCAGGCAATCGGAATCAGGTAGGTAAATGCCACATAACCGGTAATCGTCACGAGATATTTTTCCAGATAGATAGCGCAGAGGACCACTAGCAGGTATCCGCTGACATCTGCCATTTTCTCCGCGATTGGTGTTGCCGTGTCGCCCGGAAGCAAGGTGATCAGTGCAGAAGTCACCGTGGATGCCGCCGTCAGTTCCATGACAGTCTGTTTTTTCTCATCCAGAGAGGCGATGGTCTTCTGATGATTCTCCGGTGCGGAGGCGTATTTTCCTACAACCGTTATGGATAAAATAGCAACCAGCAATAATACTGCTGCTGTGATACATTTTGTACGATCAAAATTTACTTTCATGCCCGTTCACTCCTTTATTCTTCCATATATTTTTTCACCCGATCAATATGGTAAAGCGGAATATTGATCATCCATTCCTGCTCTCTGTAATCCGACATTGACGTCCGGATCGCAATTTTCGGATGATATTTTTCGCAGAACATCTTCAGGCTCTTCGCTCTGAGGTTTTCCTCTGCTTTTACCTCTATGGGGATGACGGATGTTTTCCCCTGCACCATGAAATCAATCTCTCCGGAAGAGTTTTCCGTGCTGTAATAATAGGGAATCACTCCCACTTCAGAGATCAACTGCTGGAGCACGTACTGTTCTGTTAAAGCTCCCTTAAATTCTGTAAATATCCGGTTTCCGTCGATAATCACCCTGGCATCCAGATCCGTCATGGCAATCAGCAATCCGATATCCAGCAGGTATATTTTAAATGCATCCAGATTAAGATAAGCTTTTAATGGTAACGCCGGTTTGCTCACACGGTTTACTTTATGGATCAGTCCGCAATCCAAAAGCCACTGGATTGCCAGTTCAAAATCTTTTGCCCTGGCGCCCTCTCTCACCTGCCCGTAGATATATTTTTTATTTTCTTTTGCCAGCTGCATCGGAATGGAATCCCACACCAGGTTCAATCGGGGAACCAGAGAATTCTCCGCATGCTTGGAAAAATCCTGGCGGTAATAATTCAGCAGATCTTTCTGAATCTCTCTGACCCGCCCGAAGTCTTTATCATTCACATAGGACTGGACCACTTCCGGCATACCACCGACATAATAGTACTCTCGCAGACGATCCTTGTATTTGGAAGCGAAGGTATTGATCATTTGCGTATCCCCGGACTGCAGAAGTTCTGCAAATCGTTCTTCTCCCAAGGCGCACAAAAATTCCTGAAAATTAAGCGGATACAGATCCATGAAATCTACCTTGCCTACCGGGAAAGAGGTGCCCTTGTGCATCGCCACACCCAGCAGAGAGCCGGCAGCCACAATGGCATATTCCGGAGCATTTTCGCAGAAATACTTTAAAGAGGATAGTGCTTTCGGTACTTCCTGGATTTCATCAAAAATAAGTAAGGTATCTTCACTTTTGACCGAAACACCTGTCTCCACGCTGATTGCCAGAAGAATCCTTTCTACATTGATCTCTCCATCAAACACCTGTTGCATACGAGGATTACTGTCAAAATTGACATACGCTGTTTTCTCAAAACAGGTTGCTCCGAATTCCTTCATAAGCCAGGTCTTTCCTACCTGCCTGGCTCCGCGAATGATCAACGGCTTCCGGTTCTTTTTTTCTTTCCATTCTTTTAATCGTTCCAATGCAAACCGTCGCATGTCTGCCTCCCTTGTACTATTCACAATAGTTATCTACTTCTACTCTATCCCAGTAAAATTGCCTTGTCAACAGAAATAAGTCCTTAAAACTGTATATATAATACACTTTTAAGGACTTATTTTTGTAATTTATTACATTTTTCAGGATGTAATTTCCGCTTTGGTTACACTTTTCAGGACGTTACTTCAAAAACCGCCGCAACAACTTCTCTTTTTTCTCATCATACCTCTGATACCGTATCGGCAGATCCATCCATGTCTTTTTGTCCACGATACTCCGATAATGGCTGAAGGTCTCGAATCCGGTGCGCCCGTGATACCCACCCATGCCGCTCTCACCTACGCCGCCGAAGGGCATGGCGCTGGTGGCGAGATGAATAATGGTGTCGTTGATGCAGCCACCGCCAAAATGGCAGTGATCCAGGATCCGTCTCTGGGCTTTTTTATCTTCACTGAAGAAATACAGTGCCAACGGATGGGGGTGTTCCTCCACACAGCGAATCGCCCAATCCACAAAATCTCCCGCGGCAGCTTGGGTTCCAGAAACCTCCCTGCTAAAATCATTTTGTGCAATGCTTTTCTCTGTATCATATGCATTATAAGTTACCACCGGCAGGATCGGTCCGAAAATCTCTTCTCCCATCACGGCATCCGACCAGTCCACATCCGCCATCACCGTAGGTGCAATGCGCAACGTCTTCTCGTCATACTGTCCACCGCAGACGATTTTTTCCGCATCCATCAAACCCAACAGTCTGTGAAAATGCTTCTCATTAATGATTTTCCCGTAATCCGGATTCTGCAGGGGATCTGCTCCAAACTGCCTCGCGATCTCCGCCCGGATGGCTTCCACCAATCGGTCGCGGATCCTGACATCACACAACACATAATCCGGTGCCACACAGGTCTGCCCGCAGTTTAGATATTTTCCGAATACGATCCTCCTCGCCGCCAGCGGAAGCTTCGCCGTAGCATCCACGATACAGGGACTTTTCCCGCCCAGCTCCAACGTCACCGGGGTCAAATATTCCGCAGCACTTCTAAGCACCTCCCGCCCCACGGTCTTGCCTCCGGTGAAAAAAATCATATCAAACCGCTGCTGTAACAATGCCTGATTCTCTGCTCTGCCGCCGGTGATCACCGCCACATATTCCGCCTGGAAGCATTCTTCCAAAATCATTTTTAACACTGCTGCCGTCGCCGGAGCATAGGCACTGGGTTTTACTACTGCGGTATTCCCTGCGGCAATAGCATCGATCAGTGGATCCAGTGTCAATAGCACCGGATAATTCCATGGACTCATGATCAGCACGGTGCCATAGGGTGACGGAGACCGGAAGCTCCTCGCCGCGAGCTGCGATAACGGTGTCGGCACTCTCTTTTCCCGCATCAGCCCCCGCAGGTGCTTCTGCATCCAGGTCAGCTCCGACAGAGTCAATCCGATCTCGCACATGTAGCTTTCCATCCGGCTTTTTCCAAGATCTTGTTGCAGTGCATCGTTCAATTCTGTTTCATGGTGCTGCAGGGAAGCCTTTAACTTTCCCAGCTGTTTTGCCCGGAATTCCCGGGAAAGCGTGGCTCCCGTAGCAAAATATTCTCTTTGTCTGCGTAATATCGTCCGGATCTCCTGCTCTGTCATAAGTGCCTCCTGTTTTATCTCCATGCAAAATTTACCATTCCGTACACATAGATGAACAGCACTGCCGCCGGCACAAAATATTTAAACACCGGTTTCATCCACGGCTGGACCTTTAAGCCCTTGCCGGCATTTGCTTCCTCCAGGAATTTGTCCCAGCCCCAGCCGACCTTATAACAACAAAATACCGCCAGCAGGATAGAACCTATGGGCATGATGTTATTCGACACCAGGAAATCCCAGAAATCGAGCCAGGTCGTCCCTGCTGCAAACGGCTGAAAATGAAATACACTGAAGCCCAGTGCTGTCGTCAGAGCCAACAGGAAACATCCGACACCACACGCCACGCACCCTGCCGGTCTGGACCATCCGGTCAGTTCCCGGACCATGGCCAGAATATTTTCACACACACCCAGCACTGTGGACATGGCTGCGAACACCATGAACAGGAAAAATAAAGTTCCCCACCATCTGCCGCCTGCCATGTTGTTAAATACGGTCGCCATAGTATCGAACAGAAGGCTGGGACCCGCCGTCACTTCCACATCATAAGTGAAGCATGCCGGAAATATAATGATACCGGCGATCACTGCCACCAGTGTATCCAGGATAATAATATGGATAGACTCACCCATGAGAGAACGGTCCTTGCCGATATAGCTTCCGAAGATCGCCATACCGCCCATTCCCACGGACAAGGTGAAAAATGCCTGATTCATGGCGCCCACGACCACAGAACCGGTGATCTTGGAAAAATGAGGGATCAGATAGAAGCTCAATCCCTCTCCTGCTCCCGGAAGTGTAAAGCTGTGCACCGCCAGCACCAGCATCAGCACAATCAATGCTGACATCATATATTTGGTAATACGTTCCAGACCGCCCTGCAGGTTGAAGCTTAAAATGACAAAAGCGATCAGCAAGGTGACTAACAGATATGTCACATTCACCGAGGGCGTCGTGATCATTTTTTCAAAACCGAAATCCTGATTCTGCCCTGTCAGAAATTTTACAAAATAATAGAGGATCCATCCGGACACCACCGCATAGAAAGCGATCAGCGCAATGTTTCCGATGAGACAAACGATGCCCCACAGATTCCATTTGCCTCTGCCGCCGGACAGTTTCCGATACATATAGAGTGGGCTGGTCTGCGCCGCACGCCCCACGGAGAATTCCATGATCATGGTGGGCAGGCCAAGCACGATCAGGCAGATCACGTAGATCAGCATGAAGCTTCCGCCACCGTTCTGCCCGCACATCCACGGGAATTTCCACACATTTCCGCAGCCGATGGCGCATCCCGCCGACAGCATGATAAATCCTAAACGGCTCCCCAGTCTCTCTCTGTTTTCCATACCTCTGATCCTTCCCCAAAACTGCTTATTTTAAACGTTTTTACACGTTGACAGCCCTATTTTCTCATTATATAATTTTCTTAAATATTTGAAAAACAAATTATTTACATTGCATTGATCGAAGAATTGAATTTACAATATAGAAAGTGTATCTACCCTATGGATGTCAAAAATCTGGAAACCTTTGTTATGGTGAACGAACTGAAGAGCTTTACGCTGGCGGCCGGACGTCTGGGTTATACCCAGTCCACCGTATCCTTTCAGATCAAACAATTGGAAAAGGAGCTGTCCATCCCTTTGTTTGAACGGATCGGGCATACCGTAACCCTGACCAATGAGGGGGAGAAGCTGCTGCCCCTGGCCCAGCAGATCCTGCGTCTCGCCGCCGAAGCCACCCACATCAGCGGCAACACCGCTCCGGAGGGTCTGGTGCGGATTGCCATTGCAGAGTCCCTGGCCAGCTGGGAATTTCACAGCCGTTTTAAAGATTTTCATGAAAAATATCCCGGAATCCGGTTGAAGATCATCGCTACCAGCACCGATGAAATGTTCCAGATGCTGGGACAGAATCAGGTGGACATTGTATACACGCTGGACCGCCGTATTTTTAATCACAATTATGTGACCGCTTTCGAAGCTCCGGTGGATATTCACTTCGTCACCGGTGCCGGTCACCCCTTAGCCGGGCAGACTCAGATCACCCTGGAACAGATTCTGGAATATCCGCTGATCCTGACAGAGAAAAACATGAGTTACCGGGCTGCACTGGATGATCTGCTCTCCCAAAACGGCAAGGAGACAATGCCTATCATGGAGGTGGGTGATACCCAGCTGATCCGCAATCTTCTGTGTCAGGGTCTCGGCATCTCCTATCTGCCGGAGTTCGTTATAGTGGAAGATCTGGCAAAAGGAAATCTCGTCAGTCTCCCCATGACAGAGATTCATCCGGATATCTGGCGGCAGCTTCTGTATCACCGGAACAAATGGATCTCTCCGGAACTGAAATGTGTAATAAAATACCTGCAGGAGGAATAATCCCCTGCAGGTTTTCTATTTTGTCATCTTATCATCTGAAATTTCTAGAATCCCATCAGCAAGCCGATACTATGTACCAGGAAGGCTGCCACCCATGCCACAAAGCACTGCCAGAGTACCACGGCAATGGCCCATTTTCCACCCAGTTCTCTGCGTACAGAAGCGATGGCTGCCACGCAGGGAGTATACAGCAGACTGAATACCAGTAATGTAGCGGCTGCCAGCGGGGTAAGTACCATGGCAATGCCGCTGCCGAACAATACTTCCAGGGTTGCTACCACACTTTCTTTTGCCATGAATCCACTGATCAGAGAGGTACAGATCCGCCAGTCACCCAGGCCGAGCGGTCGAAACAGCGGTACCAGCAGACCGGATACCATAGCCAGCATACTGTTTGCCGAATCCTCAACAAGATTCAGTTTCAAGTCAAAGCTCTGCAGGAACCATACCACGATGGTAGCGATGAAAATCACAGTGAATGCTTTCTGTAAAAAGTCTTTTGCCTTTTCCCACAACAGTTGCCCTACATTTTTGGCTCCCGGCAGACGGTAGTTCGGCAGTTCCATTACAAAGGGCACCGGTTCTCCCTGGAACAACGTGCCCCGGTATAAAAATGCTACCAGGATTCCCATCAGGATACCAAACAGATACAATGCCGACATGATCAGTCCGCCTTTTCCCGGGAAAAATACGCTCACGAAGAACGAATAAATCGGTAATTTGGCGGAACAGCTCATAAACGGTGTCAGCAGGATCGTCATCTTACGATCTCTCTCACTGGTCAGCGTTCTCGTGGCCATGACTGCCGGTACCGTACATCCAAATCCGATCAGCATCGGCACAATGCTTCGTCCGGACAGACCGATCTTTCGAAGCAGCTTATCCATAACGAATGCCACTCGGGCAATATAGCCGCTGTCCTCCATCAGAGACAGGAAGAAAAACAGAGTGACCACGATGGGCAGGAAGCTCAGTACACTGCCCACACCGGTAAAGATACCGTCTATGACAAGGCTTTGGACCGCACTGTTGACATGAGCTGCCGTCAATGCCGCATCGGTGATCTCCGTCAATTTTCCGATTCCCAGTTCCAGCAGTCCCTGGAGCCATGCTCCGATGACATTGAAAGTCAGATAGAATACCAGCACCATGATCAGGATAAAACAGGGAATTGCCGTATATTTTCCGGTGAGAATCCGGTCGATCTTCTCACTGCGGATCCGTTCCTTACTTTCTTTGGGTTTTACTACTGTCTGCTCACATAATCTCTCGATAAAATCAAACCGCATATCGGCTATGGCTGCACTTCTGTCCACGCCACGCTCCGCCTCCATCTGGCAGACAATGTGCTCCAGCATTTCTTTTTCATTTTCATCCAGCTGCAGCTTCTCCAGGATCAGATGGTCTCCTTCAATGGCTTTGTTGGCTGCAAAACGCAGGGGCAGCTTCGCAGACTCCGCATGATCCTCGATCAGATGGCATACCGCATGGATGCAACGGTGTACGGAACCGTCATGATCGTTTTTATCGCAGAAATCCTGCCGCAGCGGCCGTTCCTGATATTTTGCCACATGGACTGCATGGCGGATCAGTTCATCCACGCCTTCGTTTTTCGCAGCGGAAATGGGGATTACGGGTACTCCCAGGAATGCTTCCATGGCATTCACATCGATGGAACCGTGATTGCCGATGACTTCATCCATCATATTCAGAGCTACAACCATGGGAATATTCATTTCCAACAACTGCATGGTCAGATACAGATTACGCTCGATATTCGTCGCATCCACGATATTGATGATAGCTCTGGGTTTCTCATACAGGATAAAATTACGGGATACGATCTCTTCACTACTATAAGGGGACATGGAATAAATACCGGGCAGGTCTGTCACCAAAGTATCCGGATACCCCTTGATGGAACCGTCCTTACGGTCTACGGTAACTCCGGGGAAATTTCCCACATGCTGATTCGAGCCGGTAAGCTGATTGAACAGTGTAGTCTTGCCGCAGTTCTGATTTCCCGCCAGGGCGAACGTTAATGTCGTTCCCTCCGGCAGAGGATTCTCATCTTTTTTCGAATGGTATTTTCCATCCTCACCTAAGCCCGGGTGCTCCGCATCCGTCACCCGATCCAGCCCCTTATGTTCTCTTGTTCTCTTCGATATGGGTGCGATCTCGATCTGATCCGCTTCCGCCAGCCGCAACGTTAGTTCATAGCCGTGCACCTGCAATTCCATGGGATCCCCCATCGGAGCCAGCTTTACCACCGTCACCTCCGCTCCCGGGATCATACCCATATCCAGGAAATGCTGTCTGAGTTCTCCGGAACCACCGACGGTTTCGATCACGGCGCTTTTGCCGATTTCCAATTCTTTCAGTGTCATAACACTTCTGTATCCTTTCGTATCTCAACATTTTAATGTACTGTGTTGTAACAGAAGTATTATAGCGCATTTGGTATTGAAAATCAGTATCAATTTGCATTTTTTATTTCCATGATTTTTTCAAAAAATTGTTCAAAAATGTAGAAAAAATTGACGAAAGCAGTTATACTTAAAATAGCATCAATAAAAATAGGGAGGGAACTTATGAATATGAAAGAAAATAATAAATATCGTTATACGGATACCGCGGAACGCAATATCAGAATGAACCAGTTCTATATTATCGCTACTTCGCTTTTGGCGATTGTCTTCCTATTTTATCTGTGGTTGAAACTGGTAAATCACAACATTGAGCCCATTGTTACATACGCAAATACCATTCTGATCGCCGTTTTCTGTGTGGTAAATGTCGTGACACACCTTCGAAATAAGGCGACACAACTATTAAAAGTCTTCGCTACCATCGAGATCGGCATTGAGTATCTGTTAGTCGGTTTACAGACAGATGCAAGTTTCATTCACTATGCGCTGATCGCCATTTTCATATTACAGATTCCTTATTATGAGAAAAAATCTCTGAAGAAAACCGCTTTGGGATTATTCGTGCTCTACCTGATCGTCATGATTGTTCAGGCTACGAAGGGAATCTACGGTCAGGATGTGAATGCCATCTGCTCTACCCTGCTGGTATTCCTGATTGGAATCATTATTCTGGAAACCGGTAAGATTGCTATATTATTTAACAATGATGCCATCGATTCTTCCCGTGAAGAACATAAACATGTAAAAGAAGTACTGGATAATGTTCTGGATGTATCCCAGACCGTACATCAGGAGACCACCAAAACCACAGGTCTTATGAACCAGCTGGTACAAACTACGGAATCTGTTGCCAACAGCATGCAGGAAATTTCCGATGCCACCAATATGACTGCCACCAGCATCGAAGAGCAGAGCCAGATGACCGGTACGATTCAGAATGCTATCGAGCAGACCAGTCATATCTCCGAGCAGATGGTTCAGATTGCTGAGGATTCTAACGAAAGCATTCGTAAGAATATGGCTGCTATGGAATCCTTAAAACAGCAGTCCGCCATGATCAAGGATACCAACCATTCCGTCACCGACGCCATGACAAAATTACAGGAAAAGACAAAAGAGGTGGAAACTATCGCCGGAAGCATCATGGCAATCTCCGGTCAGACAAATCTTTTAGCCCTGAACGCTTCCATCGAAAGTGCCCGTGCCGGTGAAGCCGGACGCGGTTTCGCCGTTGTAGCACAGCAGATCCGTCAGCTCGCAGAGCAGACCAAGAGCTTTACCGAAGAGATCACCAAGATTACCAACGAGCTGAATGTCAATGCCAACATGGTAGTCAACACTATCAACGGTTCCATTGAAGCTACCGAACAGCAGGGCGAAAAGATCCTGGCCGCTTCCGCGACTTTCGAACAGCTGAACAAAAATATGGAAGCACTGGCTTCCCAGGTGGAAGAAGTAAATCACCACATTCTGGGATTGTCAGAATCCAATAATAAGATTATGGAAAACATCTCCCAGCTGTCCGCTGTAACTGAAGAAGTTACCGCCAATGCCGAGCAGGTGCACACCATGAGCCAGAACAACCTGGATTGCGCAGAACAAGTAAAAACGGCAGTAGAACATATCCGCTCTACCACCGATGAGATGGGGATCTCCTAATTATCAATGAAAATGAGACAAAGCAAATGAATAAGCGAATTATTTCCATACTAATGACGGCAATGGTTTCTTTGAGTCTACTGGCCTGTGGCACAAACAATGCAGGGGAATCCGAAACTATTCCCAATATTACGGAAGCAGAAGCGACGTCCACCGCTGCTGAAACAGAAGAAAAAGTGAGCATTTATTCCTTGCAATTTTTCTTCAGCAATATAATAACGCTTTAAATAATTATATTCACGACTTCAATCAAATACCGTCGCTTGTAAATATAGATACACATAATAAAGCAAGGCTTGTAGAACTTATTGATTTCTTTGATTCTTTTCCATTACTTTTTAATGGTGAAAGAATCAAACCAACAGAATCAAAATAAACTGCAAGCATTTTGCAAGCACACAAAACGGGAAGCCTTGATTTATAAGGCTTCCCGCTATTTTCACATCACTCAAACTCCCTAACTTAATCCTTGTCTTAAACATTTTTGTTAAGGCGTTCTGTTA
>CAMEOT010000035.1 GCA_945929965.1 uncultured Lachnospiraceae bacterium | reverse complement strand
ATAATACAATCATATAACTTTACGCATTCCTTACTGACCGTAAAATTCCGATTTTTCTCTGACATCTATCCTCGACACCCAACCTACCCAACATCTAAAGTGGCAACTCAACCCCTGACATCTAAACCGGCAACCCAACCCTATCACATTTTTGCCTCAAATTCACTTTGATAAGTTACCACAGAGCGATTATCCTCCCGACCTCTCTTGAGGTGATCGGAAGCCGAAAAGTGCCTGAAATCAAGGACTTTTCAGCCTCTTATGTGTCTTTCTTTGACATCAATACTACCGTCTCAACGTGCTCCGTGAACGGGAACATATCCACGCCCACGCCCTTCGCCACGCGGTAACCCTTCTTCTTAAAATACTTCAGGTCTCTGACCAGTGTCTCGGGATTGCAGGAGACGTAGACGATTCGCTCGGGACCAATCTGGACTACGGAGCTCATGAATTCTTCGGTGCTGCCGCTTCTGGGAGGATCCATCAGGACGACATCTACTTTCGCACCCTGTCCGGCCATCTCCACCAGGAATTTCCCGGCATCGTTCTGGTAGAACTGGATATTGCGGATCTGATTTGCTTTGGCATTGTTGCGAGCATCCCGTACAGCATCGGCATTTAACTCCACACCGATGACCTTGCCGGCCTTGTCGCTAGCGATCATGCCGATCGTTCCGGTTCCGCAGTAGGCATCCACCACAGTCTCTTTGCCGGTGAGTCCGGCATACTCCAAAGCTTTCCCATAGAGTATCTCGGTCTGTACCGGATTCACCTGATAGAAGGATTTGGGAGAAATACGGAACCTCTTTCCGCACAGTTCATCCTCAATATATCCCTTGCCGTAGATCACATGCTCCTTGTCGCCAAGTACCATGCTGGTATTTCGATTGTTAACATTGATGACCACGGTAGTGATCTCCGGGTGAAGCTTCAGCAGTGCCTTCACAAAATTATTCTTGGAGGGCAGGATTGGGGAAGCCAGCACCAGTACCACCATGATCTGGCCGGTGACATGTCCGGTGCGGATCAGGACATGGCGCAGCAGTCCGTATCCGGTATCCTCATTGTAGGGACGGATATGGAATGATTTCAACAGTCCCCGGATAGAGACAATGATCTCATCCGCCTTGGCATTCTCAATCAGGCAGCTGTCCATGGGAACGATCCGGTGGCTCTTCTGTTCATAAATGCCGGAGATGGCATCGTGATACCGGTTCTCGCCGAATACCGCATGTACCTTGTTCCGGTAATGCTCCGGGTGCTCCATGGGGATGACACCCTCGACCTTGCAAAAAGGAGCCAGAAGCTCCTTTAATTGCTTTTCCTTATTCTTCAGCTGTTCCACATAGGGCTTGTTGATCCAGCTGCACCCGCCGCATTTATCAGCCACCGGGCAGAGACCACTCTTCTTTTTAACAGCCGTCTTTTCCCGGCCCTGTCCTACGGGCACCCGGTTTTCCTTGCCTGCCGTCACTTTAGTTTTTCTCGCCGCATTGGCTTTTCCCGTTGCTTTGGTCTTTCCCGTCCCTTTCGCAGGTCCGGATGTTCTTCTGTCATTTCTGTTATCGTTCTTCATCATCCCGCCTGACTTCATTTAATCGTCCAGTCTCCTCATCTCAGTGTAGGCTAATAATAACGGTCCCACACCCTTGGCATCGTCTTCTACGATGGGCTCTGACATATAGTATTCGAAGCTACCGTCACGGCGGCGGTTATCCTCCGGCCCCAGTCCTGCTACGAGGCAGATACCACCGAGACTTAAATGTCCGTCCTTCTCCTTCAGATAGCGGTCACAGATACCCTGGAATGCCTTTAAGCCATAGGCTCTGTAAGACTCCGGTAAAAATCCGAGTCTCACGCCCTTCAACAGGGAGTAAGCCATGATCGCACTTCCACTGGTCTCTAAGTAGTTCGGCTCCCTGCCGCCCAGTGCGGGAAGCTGGTACCACATACCGCTCTCGTCCTGAAATTTTAACATGGAATCGATCAGATCCACGAATACTTTCTTCAGATTGTCATACTCTGCCTTGTACTCTTCTCCCGGCTCACATTTGCTCAGGGTATCCAAAAGTGCCATGGAATACCAGCCCAGTGCTCTCAGCCAGAAATTCTGTGACAGTCCGTTCTCCTTGTTACACCAGAAAGCTTTCTTCGAAGCATCATAACCGTGATAGTATAATCCGGTCTCGGGGTCTCTCATATATTTTACGACATTGGCAAACTGATGGAAAATGTCATCATAGTGCTTCTTGGCATCGAATTTAGTTTCATATTCCATGTAAAAGGGCTGTCCCATATACATACCGTCCAGCCATACCTGATTAGGGTAGATCTTCTTGTGCCAGAAGTTGCCCTCCTCGGTACGGGGCTGCGTCTCCACCTGACTGTAGATCAGGTCGATGGCCTTGCGGTATTTTTCCTTGCCGTTTAAGGCATACAATGCGAACAGGGTCTTTCCCGCATTGACATTGTCAATATTATATTCTTCCACGGAATACTTCGTAATCGTACCGTCTTCCTGTACTCTGTGGTCAATAAATGCATCTGCGAATTCGTAATACTTCTTCTCCCCGGTAGCACTGTAGATCTCCAAAAGTGCCAGGATCATGCAGCCATCAATATAATTCCAGCCGGCAGCTTTCCCCTCTCTCGCCTTCTCAATGTTCCATGCGGGAACATCCAGAGTGCTTTTCTCGATCAGTTCATCAATGTATTTCTCAAAAATAGGCAGTTGCATGTACTATTTTCCTCCATTTTCTGTATTCAGAACATCATTCGCAAAATTGCCCCTGCGGTGCTTTCTTTTTGCTCGAATTTACATTGCTCCGAATAGTTATCATTGTACACATTTCTCACTTTATAGTCAATAATTATAAAATACTATGCTCTTACCCAAACATCACTTTCTCGCTCTGGAATGCCCTCGTCAGTCCGAATACCAGCACTCCCGCCACACACAGATTCACGATCACGGTCAAAAGAATTTCCACCGGCTGATAGCTAAAAGAAAAAATACCGTTCATGCACTGTACGCTGTTATATACCGGAATCAGATACCGGTACAGCGGAATCTCTTTTCCCTGACTGAGCATAGGGCTCAGTCCGATAAAGGTCACCACAATGGTAAAAGGGGAGACTGTCGTAGCCGCTTCTTTCACGCTTTTTGCGAAAGTGGAGACCAGTGCGATCATGGATACCAGCACCATTACCGTAGACAGAATGATCAGAAGCAGCATCGCAAAATCCATAGGCGTATACACCGACGAATCCACTCCCGTCAGCTCTCCACCCATCATTTTCGGCAGTGCCGCAAAGGTTCCGATAAAACTGGAACAGCCTGCCAGAAGTGCAATAATGCTTAAGGAAAATACTTTGCCAAGTGCCAGAGAGCTCCTCTTCATGGGAGTCACAAGCAAGGTCGCTATGGTGCCACGCTCCTTCTCCCCGGCGATGGATTCCGGTGCCACGGACATACATCCACTGTATAAAAACATCATAAGCAGCAGGGGCATCATCATGGAAAACACCTGTCCCGTAGTATCTTTGCTGGTGGCACAGTCGTAATACACAGACTCCCCCGCATTGATGTCTAGCTTATTGGATATGGATGTCTCATACGCCTCCAAAATATCCGACACTTCATTGTAAAAATGAGTGGATTCCGTCTCCGCGGAATTGTAATAGATCTCCACGTTAGGCGCCGGTTCACCACTCTGCACCTGATAGTTTTCCACAGCCTGATCAAAATCCACCGGGAATACTACCAGTCCGTCTGCCTGTTTGTCCTGTATCTCCTGTCGCATCTGTGTCAGCTGCTCTCTGTCCGCAGGCTGCCAGTCTACCTTAAGCTCCCGCAGTTCTTCTCTTAACGACTCCGGCATATCCACCACATACGCTTTTGCCACGTAAGCTTCTTCCGGAAGTATGGACTTCATCATGGCGCTTCCCAAAAAACTGTACACCACATAGATCATGATTCCGGGGAGCAAAAGTGTCGTGATTACCAGCCTTCTGTCTCCGAAAAATCTTGCCAGCTCTTTTTTCATTACCGTAATCGTATTATTTGTCATGGTTCTCGTCCTCCCCGTTCACCGCTTCATAGATTTCAAAAAAGCGATCCTCCAGGCTCTTATCACCGCAAAGCGTCCGCAGGTCCTCACAGGCTGCCATACGACCGTTAATAATAATTCCCACCCGGTCGCAGATCTTCTCCACCAGACTGAAAATGTGCGTTGATACGATAATGGTCTTCCCCTGCTCCTTCAGGTCCAGCAGAAAATCTGTCACCACTTTTGCCGTCAGAATATCCAGTCCATTGGTGGGTTCATCAAAAATGATGATCTCCGGATCCTGCACCAGCGATATCACCAGGGATACCTTCTGCTTCATTCCCGTAGACAGATCCCTGACGCGCACCTGTGCAAACTCCTGAATGCCGAACCGTGCAAACAGCATGCGTTTTCTGGCGTCCCGTCTGTCTGTCGGAATACCGTACAATTCAGAGAAAAAGTCATACAGATAATCCGGGGTAAAAAAATCCTCCAGCTTCAGTTCACTGGTCAGAAAGCCGATCTTACGCCGTACCTCCTCCGGCTGTGTCACAATGCTGCTGCCGGATAACACCGCATCCCCGCTGTCCGGTCGGATCAGCGTTGCCAGCATCCGAAGCGTTGTGGTCTTACCGGCACCGTTGGGTCCCAAAAGTCCAAACACTTCCCCTCTGTTTACGCAAAAGCTCACTTGATTCACGGCAGTCTTCGTCTTCGCCGTGCTATGCTCCAGTTTCTGCTGTTTTGCCGACAGATGAAATGTCTTGCTGATTTCCTGTACCCGGATCAATTCTTCGCTGTCCCCTATCTTCCATTTTTTCTCTTCCATATACGCCATATCCTCCATGTCACTGTCTTCCCCGTCTTCCACTTTACTATCCACAGAGCATCCTGCTGTTCGTCAGATTGCAGGAATTCCCGCAATTCCCATTGCCACACATACCAGCCACAAGAGCAGAAGATGCGCAGGATAGAAAAAGTAAAAGAAATATTTATTCTGCCGCCCTCTCGTTCCGTTGTAGAACCAGATCAGAATAAAGGAAAGTGCTGCAAACATCTCAAGGCTGTCCATCAATAAAAAAATGATGACACCGGCCCACATCTGTGCTTTCTTCCGGTTACGGAACAGATAAAGTACAGTGATTGCCAAAATCCCCTTAAAATCATAATCCGTCTTAAGAACCAATGCCAGTACACATCCTGTCAGAATAATAACGGCATTCAGTCCCACGCGCAGAATCGTTTTTCCAACCGTTGTACCCGCAAAATGCTGTTCCACCAGATGAAGTCCCGCGATCACCAACAGCCCCAATAACAATGTAAAAAATACATTCTGATATGCCGGATACCATGCCTTGCCGCTGAATGCCAGATCAAAGGGTACCTCCGAAATCAGTGCAAATAAAAACATCCTGCCCAGATACTTTTTCACATTGTGAGTCTTTTGGAATCCCTCTACCAGTAAAAAACAGTAAATCGGAAATGCAAGTCTGCCGATGATACGCATTGCCATGTAGATGCCGTACATTCCACCGTTCTGCCCTATCCAGGCAGTATAGGCCTCCTGATTCACCATAGCTTCATACAGCCCGTTCCGGATCAGCAGCCTTGTCATGATCACCGCCCCGATGTGATCGATCAACATAGTCACTACCGCGATATTTTTCAGCACTGCACTGCTGATTCCTCGTTTCCCCTGTATTTTCCCTTCCTGCATTACTTCTGTCTGCATCCTTATGCTCCATCCTCGTCTTGCTTGTATTATTTAATTAGTACAATAATGCATTTGTATTGCTTTGTCAAGCATCCCGCGATCAAACTTTGACAAAAATGTCCCCTGCTGACGCAGAGGACACACTTATTAACAATCTTTTTCATCCTACCTTATATCCGGTTCCCCATACCACTTTCAGGTATCTGGGCTCCTTGGGATTGCTCTCGATCTTCTCACGGATGTGGCGGATATGCACCGCAATGGTATTGTCCGCACCGATAGCCTGCATATGCCAGATAGACTCATAGATCTGGCTGATGGATAATACCTTTCCCCGCTCTTGCACCAGCAGGCGTAAGATCTTATATTCAATGGGTGTCATCTTCACTTCACGGCCGTCTACCGTTACCGTACGGTTCCGGTCATTGATCTCCAGCCCATCCACGCGATAAATACTATCAATACTTTCGCACAGATTGACCAGCTGTGTATATCTGCGAAGCTGGGATTTCACTCTGGCTAACAGCTCCAGCGGATTATATCCCACTGTCACATAATCATCCGCACCGGCATTCAGTGCCATGATCTTGGCGGTCTCCGCATCCTGTGCGGAAATGATAATAATGGGGATCGTAGTCATATTACGGATGTCGTGGATCATCTCAATGCCTTCTCCCCAGCCTCTGCCATCCAATTCCACATCCAGCAGCAGAAGCTGGATCTCCTGTGCCCGCAATAATTCTTGTAACTGTGCTCTCCCCGTCACTGCCACCATTTTTAAGCCCTCTCCTGCCAGAAGGGAACTCATTATCTCTATTACGCCTGTATTATTATTGTATACTGCCACCCTTTTTTCCATGACCTGCACCTTAAACCTTTCGTATGGGATAAAGCCCCTCTGCCTTATCCACGTTTATCGTATCCTGTCAATGCATATTTTCTGCATGCTATTTATAAAATTTTTATAAACTATTCAGAGCCATGTAAATTTTGTCGGATATCCGTTGAATGCTTGCATGCATAAGGATATCTGACGAAATTTATAGGGCGAAGTAGCCACAATGAGCAAAAGGAAAGCTCTGTAAGAGCGATTTTGCGAATGTGGCTCTGAATAGTTTAGTTATAGGCATCAAAATACCCTACAATATACTAGACGCAATTGTAGGGCAAAAAGTTGCAGTATTTTTATTTTTCAGGCATAAAAAACTTCTTCCAGTACCAGTCCTTTGGCAGGTACTAATGCTCCCGCCTTCGCTCTGTTTCCGGACTCCAGTACATCCGTCACACTCTCCGGCGTCCGGATGCCTTTTCCGACTTCGAGGAGTGTTCCCATGAGAATACGGATCATGTGATGCAAAAATCCATTTCCGGTAAATACAAACTCCACACGGTTCTCTATCCGTTCGATCCGGATCTCGTCGATCCGGCGGACGGTGGATTTCTTACTTTTCTTTGCAGAGGTAAATGCCTTGAAATCGTGCTCTCCAAGCAATCGCTCCGCCGCCTTTCGCATAGCATCTAAATCTAATTCTTCCGGTTCCTCTGTCGCATAGCGTCTCCAGAATACATCCGGGATCTGACTGTTGATGATGCGGTAACGGTAACGCTTCCCGGTGGCATTTAGTCTACTGTGGAATCTGGGTGCCGCCTCCGACACCTCCACCACGGCAATATCCTCCGGCAGATATCGGTTACAATATTCCAGGATCTCCTCCACACTCATGGTAGCTTCCGTGTGGAAATTCGCCACCTGCCCCAGGGCATGCACCCCCGCATCGGTCCTGCCGCTGGCAGAGATCTCTATGGGTTCACCGCACATTTTGGTCAGCAACGTCTCCAATTTCCCCTGGATCGTATTATCCGTGGAAGTCTGTTTCTGCCATCCCTGATATCTGGTTCCTTCATATTGCAATCGCAGTCTGATATTTCTCATGATTTCTTTTCTTTCTGTTTTTTAGCAGAAGCTTCTTTTTGAGCTTCTTTTCGAGCTTCCTTTTGGGCTTCTTTTTGAGCCTCTTCCTCTGCTGCCTGTCTGGTCAGTTCCTCGCTCAGCCTCCGGTCTCTCTCCTGCATCTGCCGCACTTCGTCCATATCCTCCGGCTTCAGTCTACGGAAATGATTGATCCCGGCTGTCAGGATCTTCACGCTGTCCTTGGTCGTCTGTAAAGCGCCCTCCTGATACATGGTCAGAGCGATCAGACCAATGGGCACTGCCACGATCATTCCTACGACACCGCCCAGCTTATATCCTATGTACAGAAGGAACAGGGTCGGCAGAGGCGGCATTCCCACGGAATCTCCCACGATCTTCGGCTGGATCAGCTGACGCGCCAGTTGTCCGATGCCCCAGATGATCAGAAGCCCTATGGCCATTTTATAATCAGAGCTTAAGATCTTGATAATTGCCCAGGGGACCATGACGGTTCCGGTTCCAAAAAAAGGCAGGAAATCCAGAAATGCGATTCCCAGTGCGATCAACAACGCATAGTCTACCTGCAGAATAGCAAATCCGATGACTAATAACAGATACATCCACACTTCGATCTTAAGCTGTGCCTTAAGATATCCTCCTACTGCTTTGACCAGTCCGCGCTTCAGCATATAATACCAGGACAGTACTTCCGCCGGTGTGTGCTTACGGAACCATGTTGCCAGCTGATCCCTCTCCGCCACGAAGAAATAGGAAGAAAGCAGTGCCATGATCAATCCGATCAGGATCGAAGGAACCTGCTTGGCGAAATTGCCCACGGCATTGATCGTAGGGGTGCCGATCTTACCCAGCAGATCTCCCACATAGCTTCCGATCTGATTGATGACATCCATGATGCTTTGCTGTACATCTGCGGGAAAGCGGTTATAGATAACGCTCAGGTTCTGTCCGATATCGGCAAAATCATTCTCCGCACTGTCCCAGATATCCGGCAGTGCACCGATCAGTCCCATGATCTCATCGGTTAACTTCGCCCCTACAAGATAGAGGATCAATATCACCAGTGCAATAACCGCCACGATGACAAATGCACTTCCCGCTTTTCGCTTGATCTTTACCTTTTCCTCAAAAAACCTCACCAGAGGACTGGCGATCAACGCGATGATCCAGCCTGCCACAAACGGCGCGAAAAATACTAACAGCTTCGGCACCAGGAAAACAGTCAATAGTAATATAATAAATGCCATACCCAGATTCACTAAGGCTTTACAATATTTCTTCATATACTCTCACTCTCTCACGCATTATGTCTCTACACTCATTCATCATTCCTACGGTCTATTCCTACTGTCTATTCCTGTGCAGGATCCTCTGCCGCCAGCACTCCGTCCAGAATCTCATAGATTTCTTCTCTTCCCTGCTTGGTCTGTGCAGAGTACGGGATGATCTGTGTATCCGCCCCTGCCTGTAAGGTGGTGCGGATCAGTTTTATCTGCTTTTGGATCTGGCTGCGGTTGATCTTGTCCAGTTTGGTGGCAATGATGATAGGATCGTAGCCGTTACGACGGATCCAATCATACATGATCCGGTCATTCTCCGACGGTGCATGTCTAATATCGATCAGCAAAAACACCAGCTTTAACTGTTTGGATTTATGTAGATAATCTTCGATCATCTTACCCCACTGGGCTTTCACATTCTCATTTGCCTGGGCGTAACCGTAACCGGGCAGGTCCACGAAGTAAATTTCATCATTGATATTATAGTAATTGATGGTCTGGGTCTTACCCGGCTGGGCACTGGTCCTTGCCAGGGATTTCCGGTTCATCAGACCGTTGATCAGAGAGGATTTCCCCACATTACTTTTCCCCGCAAATGCCACCTCGGGATGGATATTTTCCGGAAGCTTACTGGTAATACCGCAGACCGTTTCCAGACTCACATTCTTTATAATCATAAAAATACCTTTTTCTTTCTGCTTTTTTGCACAAAACGCTGCCCTGTGTCACCACAAGGCAGCGCCCGGATTATTTTGCCTTTTTCAGAGAATCTTCGTGTATGGTGAGAGGCTCGCTCTCTCCATCCACCGCAGCCTTAGTGACTACGCATTCCTCGATGGTATCATCGGAAGGAATCTCATACATGGTATCCATCATTACGGATTCCATAATCGAACGCAATCCTCTGGCACCGGTCTTACGTTCCAGTGCTTTGTCTGCAATCGCCTCGATAGCATCCTGCTCAAAATCTAACTTTACATGATCCATCTGGAACAGCTTCTGGTACTGCTTTACCAGGGCATTCTTCGGCTCCTGAAGGATACGGATCAGTGCTTCTCTGTCCAATCCCCGTAAGGATACACAGATAGGCACACGTCCTACGAACTCGGGGATCAGACCGAACTTCACCAGATCATGAGGAGTTACCTCCTGTAACAGTTCACTGATGTCCTTGTCCTCTCTCTTCCCAAGCTCTGTGTTAAAACCGATTGACTTGCGGTCCAGTCTGGACTCTACGATCTTCTCCAGACCGTCAAAAGCACCACCACAGATAAAGAGAATGTTGGTGGTATCAATCTGGATCAGTTCCTGATGAGGATGCTTTCTGCCTCCCTGGGGAGGTACGCTTGCCACAGTGCCCTCGATGATCTTAAGCAGTGCCTGCTGTACGCCCTCACCGGATACATCACGGGTAATGGATACATTCTCACTCTTTTTCGTGATCTTATCGATCTCATCAATATATACGATACCGTACTGGGCACGTTCCACATCGTAGTCCGCCGCCTGGATCAGCTTTAACAGAATATTCTCTACATCTTCACCTACATAACCGGCCTCGGTCAGTGTGGTGGCATCTGCGATAGCAAACGGTACATTGATGATCTTAGCCAGTGTCTGTGCCAGGTAAGTCTTACCGGAACCGGTAGGTCCTACCATGATAATATTACTCTTCTGCAGCTCCACATCGTTCAGATCCTTGGGAGCCGTTACTCTCTTGTAATGATTGTACACCGCAACGGAGAGGACCTTTTTCGCCTCGTCCTGTCCGATGACATATTCATCCAGGAAGTTCTTGATCTCCTTCGGTTTCAGAAGGTTGATATCCGGAGTCGCGGTCTCTTCCACTTCTTCGTCTTCCAGTTCCTCCTCCAGGATGTCAGCGCAGATATCTACGCACTCATCACAGATATATACCCCGGCAGGTCCCGCAATCAGCTTGCGGACCTGGCTCTGGGTCTTGTTACAAAATGAACATCTGATGTCATTTCCGGAATTTTTTCCTGCCATTACTACTATACTCCTGTTGTTTTATGCCTCGTGGAAGGTGATCACCTTATCGATCAGCCCGTATTCACAAGCTTCCTCGGCGCTCTTCCAGTTATCTCTCTCGGTGTCTGCGCAGATGGTCTCATAATCCTTGCCGGTGTTCTCAGCCAGCATACGGTTCAGTTTCTCCTTGGTGCGGAGGATATGCTTGGCTGCGATCTCGATCTCGGTAGCCTGGCCCTGGGTACCGCCCAGAGGCTGATGGATCATGATCTCTGCATTGGGCAGTGCAAAACGCTTGCCCTTGGCACCACCTGCTAAAAGGAATGCTCCCATGCTGGCTGCCATACCGATACATACGGTGGATACATCACACTTGATGTATTTCATAGTATCGTAGATTGCCATACCTGCGGTAACGCTTCCGCCCGGGCTGTTGATATACAGATGGATATCCTTATCGGGATCCTCCGCTTCCAGGAACAGTAACTGTGCCACAATGATACTGGCAGAAGTCTCATTCACTTCCTCACCCAGGAAAATGATCCTGTCCTTCAACAGTCTGGAATAAATATCGTAAGACCGCTCACCCTTGCTGGTCTGTTCAATGACATAAGGTACTAAACTCATATTTTAAAACCTCCATTGCTTCTGATTAATACTACTATCGTATCCTACTTAGTAAGCTTTTTCAACGAGATCCCGAAGATTTAATAAAAATTTAGGAACTTTTAAATCTGAAAAAGAAAGCGGACCTGGCAGTCCGCTTTCTCTTCGTATCGTATCTTAAAGCACAAATTATGCTTCTTCCGGCTTCTCTTCTGCTGCCTTTTCCTTCTTGGTGGTCTTCTTGGCTGCAGCCTTTGCTTCCTTAGCGTTGTCTACGATGAAGTCAGCTGCCTTTCTTACGCAGAGATCTTCCTTCACCTGCTTAGCACCCTGCTCTCCCAGGAGTTCTTTTACCTTGTCAGCTTCCATCTGATAAGCCTCTGCCATGCTCTTGATCTCAGCTTCGAAATCTTCCTCAGTAGCTTCCATCTTCTCAGCTGCTGCTACAGCTTCCAGAACCAGTCGGGACTGGATTCTCTTCAGCGCTTCGGGCTTCAGCTGCTCCATCATGGTCTGAGCGGTCAGACCGGTGAACTGCATATACTGCTCTAAAGTAAGACCCTGCGCCTGAATTCTCTGTGCAAAGTTCTCTAACAGCTGTCTCTGCTGGGTCTCGATCATTGCATCGGGGATCTCCATCTTGGCATCTGCGATCACTGCATCCAGAACTGCCTCTTCCTTGGCAATCTTAGCTTCTTCTTCCTTCTTGGAAGTCAGCTTCTTCTGTACATCCTCTCTATACTCAGCCATAGTATCGAAATCAGATACTTCACTTGCGAACTCGTCATCCAGATCAGGAAGCTGCTTCTCCTTGATCTCCTTAACGGTGCACTTGAATACTGCAGGCTTGCCAGCCAGCTCAGTTGCATGATAATCCTCAGGGAAGGTTACATTTACTTCGGTCTCTTTATTTAATTCAGCACCGATCAGTCCCTCTTCAAATCCGGGGATAAAAGAGCCGGAGCCAATGGTCAGGGAATGATTCTCACCCTTGCCGCCTTCAAATGCAACACCGTCTACAAAACCTTCGAAATCGATAACGGTCATATCGCCGTCCTTAACAGCGCGGTCTTCTACGTTGATGGTTCTCGCATTGCTCTCGCGCTCTCTGTTGATCTCAGCGTCAACCTCTTCATCGGTTACCTTAACTTCGATCTTGTCAACCTTCACACCCTTGTACTTGCCAAGAGTCACTTCAGGCTTCAGAGCAACCTCTGCGGTGAAGATGAAAGGCTTGCCAGCCTCTAACTGGGTCACATCGATCTTCGGAGAAGATACGATCTGCTCCTCGCACTCTTCCAGCGCCTTATCGTAAGCATCGGGGATCAGCGCATTTGCTGCATCCTCATAGAATACGGACTTACCGTACATCTGCTCGATCATCTTACGGGGAGCCTTGCCCTTACGGAAACCGGGAATGCTGATCTTGTTCTTATTCTTCTGGTAAGCACCTTCGATTGCCTTCTCCAGTTCTTCAGCAGATACTTCGATGGTCAGCTTCGCCATGTTTTTCTCTAACTTTTCAACCTGTAAACTCATTATAACATTTCCTCCTTTATACCCTTGCGGGTCTGTATCCAGTCGCAGTCATTTTGCAATTATAGCATAAGTTGGCGAAATTGACAACCTTTTTATTTGGGGGCTTTCTGCGTATCTGGGGCATAGAGGCACTTGGAACTGACTCCCGGAATCATTCCCAGCTTTCCGGACAGAGCACTGACCTTTTCCTGCGGGGCGTCCATGACCACACTGATGATATTCATCTGCTTCTCATGATTAGATATCCCCATTCTTCCGATAATATATTCTCCGTATTCATGCAACAGTCCGTTGATCCGGCCTGCTGCCTCCTTATCCTCCACGATAATGCCTACCAGAGTCACTCTCGTGTTTCCCGTCTCTTTTCCCATAATCAGTCTCCCTTCTGACCGTCCTCTGCCGTATTCTCCAACGGTCTGATATGCGTGGCGATCATGATGATGCGCCCCCTTGCATGTGTGCGGATGTATTCATATGCTTTCTCCCGGTTCTCTTCATCCAGTCCGGTGAACGGCTCGTCCAGCAGAACACACTGTGCTCCTGCTTCCATTGCCCGCACCAGTGACACTCTCCGCTTCATGCCGCCGGACAATTCATGGCAGGGACGTTCCAGCGCTTCCTCCGGCAGTAACCTCGCAAGCACCTCCCGTGCTTCCTTCGCATCTCCCATGACCATTTCCAGATTCTTCACCGCACTGTATTCTTCGCAGAGTCTGTCCTCCTGAAACTGCACGGCAAAAGCATCGATTCCAGACACTTCTCCCTCTTCCGGCCGTTCCAGCCCGCACAAGCACTTAAAAAAGGTCGTCTTACCGCTGCCCGAAGGTGTATCCAGAAGATACGGTTCTCCCCCGTGGAATTCTTGTTCCACATGTCGGAAGATCCAACGGTCATGATAGCATTTTCCAAGCTCTGTCACACATAAGGCGTGATGTTCTCCGGTGACATTTGTCTGCGGCATTGCCGGTCTCTTACAGGCAGGCTCCCACCGGAAAAAATATTCCACGCAGCCGAATACTATTTTCTCAAACAATACACTGAGCACAATGATCGCTGCCGTCCAGGCAAACAGATCCGCCGTATCGAGGTAAATCTTCGCCAGATACAGTGCCCCGCCGATGGAATGTATCGGCGTGCCGATCACTTCCGCTGCCACACCGGATTTCCAGCTCATTCCCAAGGATAATTGAAACGCGCTGAGCAGGAACGGCTTTAGCGCCGGGCGATAAATATAGAAAAAACGGGTGACAAACGGCAGTCGAAATACTTCTGCCATCTCTATCAGTTCTGCGTCCGCACTTTTTAAGCCTTCCAGTGTGTTCATATAAATATTCGGAAACACCACTAAAAAGCAGACCGCCACAGCCAGCGGGGAAGCTCCCCACCAGATCAGTAAAAGCACCGCAAATACTGCCACCGGTACTGCCTTGCAGAATACCATGAACGGACGCAGGATCTCCTCTGCCGGACGGTATCTGTAACTTACCGCCGCTAACAGCAGTCCCATAACCGCTCCCAGCAAAAAGCCTGCAGCAATGCGCCACAGCGAGCCAAGGGCGCTACGCCAGAATTCCGCCTGCCCCACGAGGGTTGCCAGTGATCGCAATGCCTGCATGGGTGTCACCACCAGCAGGGAATTATCCACGCACACTGCCGTGACCTGCCATACGCCCAGCCAGAAGAACAGAATGATAAATTTTTTGATGTATTTTTTATACTTATTCTGCATCATAATAGAAATCAGATTCCGGGAGTCCGCCGCCTATGGACTGGGAATCCTGGTGGAACAGTACGTCAAGGTATCCGGAAAGTGCCTGCTTCATCTCTGCCTTATCCATATAAGTAATGTTGCAGTCGGGGATTGCTTTCTGCGCAATGGGCTCCTTTGCCACGATCTGCGCTTCCACTGCCAGTGCAGCACCGGTGGCGGGGTCTGCATTGATGGCTTCGGCACTTGCCTTATGCTCTTCCATAAAAGCTTTCACAGCTTCTTCATTCTCTTCCAGAAATTCCTTGCGAACCACCGTGACACCGGTGACCATGCTGCTGCCGCTTGCGCCCTGTACCTTATTCCACTCTTCGTTTAGGTCAAAGATCACCTTCAGGGCATCGTTCTGCATGCAGGCTGCGGTAACAAAAGGTTGCGGCAACAGGCCGATGGCTGTGGGATCCTCAGTCAGTACAGATGCTACTTCTGTGGCTTCGGATTTATACTCCAGTGTCACATCGTCCACAGACATGCCGTTTGCATTCAGCAGATACTGCAATACATAGTCCGGCGTGGTTCCTTTTCCGGTTAAATAGATGGTCTTCCCCTTCAGATCCGTAAAATCCGCAAGCCCATCCTCTCCGGATACCATATACAATACGCCCAGGGTATTGATGTCGATCACTTCCACGCCGCCCTGGGTCTTATGATAGAGGATACTTGCCACATTTGCAGGTATCAGTGCGATATCCAGATCGCCCTTGACCATCAGGGGCAGGATCTCGTCTGCGCCGGTAGCCATCCGGAATTCATAGGTATTGGCGGTCTCGCCCTTGTTCGCTTTGTCCATTAAGAATAAAAGGCCTAAAGAGGTGGGACCCTTTAAGGATGCCACGCACACTACTGTACCATCCGTATTCTGTGAAGTCTCTTCGGCAGAAGCGGCCGTGCTTTCTGCTGTGACGTCTGCCACGGTGCTTTCCGTCTGTGTGCTCTCTGTTGCAAGACTTTCCGCTGTGCTCCCGCTATTTCGTGCCTGTCCGCACCCGGCAAGACCGCTGCATAACAGCCCCAGGGTCAGCGCCAACGCCAGTGTTTTTGTGAATCTTGTTTTCTTTTTCATTGTTTTGTCGCCTTTCTATCATAGAATAGTTACATTTTGACAACAAAAAAACACCTTCTCTTCTCAGCTTCCGCAGTTACGTGATAGCTTCAAAGGTCAGTCACTTCTGTGGGATTCCGGTCAGTGGATCCGATGCCGCGCTTTCCGGTCTCCGTTTCTTTCGTTGCTGTTTGAGTGTACCATAAAAATGAAAAACTTACCAGCATGAAAAAAAAGCCCGTGCTCATACTAATACCAAGATAAGTGATCACAAAAAACGCTTATCTGAAACACGAAAACCAATTCCAAACGGAGGTGAACGAAATGGCAAGTAAAACCAATAGAGTAGAAGTTCCCGAAGCAAAGGCTGCAATGGATCGTTTCAAGACTGAGGTAGCATCTGAGCTGGGCGTTAACCTGAAAGAGGGTTACAACGGTGACCTTACTTCTAAAGAAGCAGGAAGCATCGGCGGTGAGATGGTTCGTCGTATGATCAAGAAGCAGGAAGAGCAGATGAAATAAGCTCTGTCTGAAGCTTCGCAATCGACAGGATCAAAAAAGAAGCTGTACAGGGGAATACCTCTGTACAGCTTCTTACTGCTTCTTACTGTGTCGGAATCTTAGGTGAACTACGCGCTTCTCCGTGCTCCGCACTCTCGAAGCGCTACATCCCGAAAACAGCCTTATAG
The DNA here is from genome assembly GCA_945929965.1 of uncultured Lachnospiraceae bacterium. Lineage (GTDB taxonomy): Bacteria > Bacillota > Clostridia > Lachnospirales > Lachnospiraceae > Acetatifactor. The sequence goes on along the minus strand of CAMEOT010000035.1, from coordinate 10,899 downwards.
TCCGCCTGGAACTTGGCGATACCGGCATCGGTCAGGGGATGCTTCACCATCTGCTCGATTACGGAGTAAGGAACGGTGGCGATATCCGCACCTGCCAGTGCACAATCGGTCACATGGATGGGATTACGTACGCTTGCCGCAATGATCTGGGTATCCAGATCAGTTACAGCGAAAATATCTGCGATATCACGGATCAGGTCTACACCTCTCGTGCTGATGTCATCCAGTCTGCCCAGGAAAGGAGACACGTAGGTTGCACCTGCGCGTGCTGCCAACAGTGCCTGGTTCGCGGAAAAGATCAGTGTCACATTGGTCTTGATACCTTCGGAGCTTAATACCTTACAAGCCTTCAGGCCTTCTACTGTCATAGGAATCTTAACGACCATATTGGGATGGATGGCTGCGATCTCTCTTCCTTCCTTGATCATTCCTTCTGCATCTACGGTGGTCGCCTTAACCTCACCGCTGATCGGTCCGTCTACGATGGATGCGATCTCTTTGATCACTTCTACGAAATCCCTGCCCTCTTTCGCGATCAGGGAGGGATTGGTCGTTACTCCACAAATAACCCCCATGTCATTTGCCTTCTTAATATCCTCTACTTTTGCAGTATCAATAAAAAAACGCATAACTCTTCTCCTCCTGCTATGTAAATTTGCTTGCTGCAGGTCCCCGAAAATCTCCCCGTGAACCTTTATCTACAGTATACTCATTTCCCGTTTCCACAGCAAGCACTTTTTACAATTTTTCTTGATTGTGTTCGGGCACGGAATGTACAGCTACGGGTAATACAGTTTCCGGACATAGTAGAAATCTGCCACCTTAGCAGCCCTTATCCTCTCCCTTACGCCTGCATCCGTCACAAGAAGCAGTCTCCTTAAATTTTTCATATCAGGGACGCGCCTTTTCCGCTCTTCGCAGGTAGTCATCTCCACAATTCTGCGCAACCACTTTTCTCTCCTTCTGTCTTTGCCGGATATTTTCAAATGCGCCTTTTCCTCTCCCAGCATCACTGACAGAAGTCTTCCTACCGCATAGACATCGCTTTCCTCTCCCGGCAGTTCCCCCCGGGTGAACTGCTCCGGCGCACTGCAAGAATAATTCCCGGCTCCCGACCACGCATCCTCCCGGTTCCACAGACATCCCAGATCCAGGATTCCCGCTCTGCCGTTTTCTCGGATACGGATATTCTCCGGCTTCAGATCCCGATAAAGAAACGGATGTTCCCGTTCATGCAGATACTGCAGTCCTTCCGTGATCTGAAGTGTCACATTAAGCGCTGTGACCGGTGACAGTCTGCCCCGCCTGTCCAACATTTTCCGCAGATCCATTCCATCCCAGAATTCAATGATCAGATATCCCATCCCGTCTTGTGTCCAGTGCTCTCTGTACACCGGAAAAAGCGGATGCCTGATCTCCTGCCAGTTTCTGCATTCCCGCTCCCATTGTCCTGAATATTCCGATACTCTGCATGCCCAAAAGCAACCTTCCTTATCCCTGACACGATAGACCTTCGCGAAGCTGCCTTCTCCGATAAATATCGGTTCTTCATATCCGTGTGCTTCCAATACCCCTCTTACCATTTGCCACCTCCCAGAATCGGCAGGATCCATACTGCTCCCATATGTTTTCCGCCCTGTGCTGCTGCCTTCTCTCCCAGTTCTCTCAGCCTCCGTCCCGCCCGGTCGGCACAGATCTTAGGTGAAATATTCTCTGTGATCTGTGGCTTCAGACACTCCGCCAGCTCCTCTTCACAATAATTGATGAAAGCATTGTCCGCTGTCAGTATCGCTGTCCCCGGTTCCACTTCTCCCACCATGCATTGTCCGTCAAGTATCTTCCAACCTACTTTTCCGAACCTCCGGAAAAACGCAAGATTCCGCATTCTTCCGTGGCTGAACAAAAGTACCCGTTCTTCCGCGCACAATATTCCCGCATAATTGCAGTCTTCTCCAAGCGCTGACAACTCTTGCTGAAAACACTCCCGCAGCAGGTCTTCCCTGCCGGTCTGCCAAAGAATCTTCCCAGACAGCCCGTCATCTATTCTGTCCTGCAGATATCTCACTATTTTGCCATCGTCGGATATGCACGCACTTACCGCGTTCCGCCCGCTCTGACGATATCTGCGCTGTTGCAGAGATAAAAACAGTCCCGCCTTTTCCTCTTTTTGCCAATAACCGGCAGTCACATACTCCATACACGATCCTCCTTCTAATTTTTATATATAATTTTATTTTTAATTCTGTTCTTAATTCAGGGATCTTTTGCCGATAGGCAAGAAGTCAAGAATCGCGCTACGCGCGAATGTAAAAAGAGCATACCATGCGGCATGCTCTTTGTCAACGAATATGATTTCCTATCCGAAAATCCTATCCGAAAATATTTACCAGATCATTGAATAACAAAAATATCATCAGTACCATGAAAAACATCAGTCCGATAAAGTGTACGATTCCTTCCTTCTCCGGCGGTATTGGTCTATGGGTAATGGCTTCCCAGAGTAAGAATACCAGTCGTCCGCCATCTAACGCCGGAACCGGCAGAAGGTTCAGGATTCCCAGGTTCACTGTAAGCATCAGGGTAATGTTCAGCATATTCACAAGAACATTCTGCCACCCGTAATCCTTGGTAGTCTCGTAAGTCTTACCCACTACATTGACCGCAATCCCTACCGGTCCTGCCACATCCTGTCTGGATACCTGGCCCTGTACCAGCATTGCCAGACTCTTCCAGGTCATCGTCACGCAATAACGCATCTCATACCAGGAATAACGGAAGCTGTCCAGTCCGGATAACTGCACAAAATCCGCATTACTGATACCGATCATATAACGACCTGTACTCTCATCATACTGCGGAGTCAGGGTTGTAGTTCCTTTTACTCCGTCACGCTCATACTGTACTGTGACATCCCCGCCCCAGTAGGTCAGCGTAAACAATTGTATTTCTTCATACAGATGAATTTTACTGCCATTCAGGGAGAGAATCCTGTCTCCTGCCTGTAGTCCGGCTTCCTGTGCCGCACCGCCGTCCACAATCTCCGTCGCCACGGGATCACGGATCGCGATCAGATTTACCATAATAAATGCAATGATAAATCCCAGAATGAAATTAAATACCGGTCCTGCCAGCACAGTGGATATTCTCGCCCACACATTGGCATTTAAAAACGATCCGCTGTGATCTTCCCCGTCCTCTTTTTCATTCAGACCGTCTTCACCCTCAAACATACAGGCTCCGCCGATGGGAAGAAGCTTCAGGGAATATTTGGTGTCTCCTTTTTGGAAGGAAAACAGATTCGGGCCCATGCCCACAGAAAATTCTATCACATGAATCCCGTTGGCTTTCGCCAGCAGAAAATGTCCGAATTCATGTGAGACTACCACCACCCCAAAGATCAGTACAAACAAGATCAATGTAACCATTTATTGCCTCTCATATCAAGCTTTTATTTTTTAGGATCAGAATCCTTTGCCATCGATATAACGATAAACAGATGCTTCTGTCTCCAAGATCTCCTCCACGTTCGGATTCTCGATCACCTTATGCTGCTCCATGGCTTCCTGAATCAGCTCCGGGATCTGAAGATAAGCGATCTTGCGGTCTAAGAACAGTCCTACCGCTTTCTCGTTGGCTGCGTTATACACCGTAGGCATACTGCCGCCGATGCGCTGTGCATCATAGGCAAGCTTCAGTCCGTAGAAGGTCTCCATATCCGGCTTCTCGAAAGTCACCTGTGCCAGTTCATAAAAATCCAGACGTTTTCCGGGCATCGGTCTGCGATCCGGATAGAACAGAGCGTACTGGATCGGGAGCTTCATGTCCGGCGTTCCCAGCTGTGCGATCACTGCACCGTCCACATACTGTACTGCGGAATGAATGATACTCTGGGGATGCACGATGACCTGGATCTGATCCAGCTCCACACCGAACAGCCATTTTGCTTCCATGACTTCCAGTCCTTTGTTCACCAGTGTGGAAGAATCAATCGTAATCTTCCGTCCCATGGACCAGTTGGGATGCTTCAGGGCATCCTCCACCTGAATATTTACAAGCTGCTCTCTGGTCCTGCCACGGAAGGGTCCGCCAGATGCGGTGAGCAGGATCTTCTCGATCCTGCCTTTCGGTTCCCCGTTCAATGACTGGAAGATCGCGCTGTGTTCACTGTCTACCGGCAGGATCTTCACTCCCATCTTCGCCGCTAACGGCATAATGATGTGCCCTGCGGTTACCAGTGTCTCCTTATTCGCCAGAGCGATATCCTTCCCTGCCTCAATGGCCGCAATCGTCGGTCTGATACCAATCATGCCCACAATCGCCGTCACTAATACCTGGGACTCGGACAGTACGGCGATCTCTAACAGCCCATCCATGCCCGTGACAACCTTCACAGGAAGATCCGCCACACGGCTGCGTAAGTCTGCTGCCGCTTCCTCGCTCCACATACCTGCGATCAGAGGATGGAATTCTCTGATCTGCTGTTCCATCTGTTCTACACTTTTTCCGGCTGCAAGCGCTACCACCTGCAGTTCGGGATTATTGCGAACGACCTCCAGGGTCTGGGTTCCGATGGAACCGGTAGATCCCAGGATTGCTATTTTTTTCATAATGCTACGCTCCTTGTATCTTCCTTTCGGGCTATCGAAGTCCAATCATCAGAATGGCAAGAAAATACGTCATCGGTGCAGTCACCGTCATACTGTCAAAACGATCCATGATCCCGCCATGTCCGGGGATCAGTTTGCCATAATCCTTGATATTGTGGTTCCTCTTGATCGCGGATGCCGCCAGATCTCCCACCATGCTCATTACCGCACCTGCTGCGCAGATAAAGGCAATGATCCATGTGATCGTCCGATCCGGAAATGCCGTTTCCACGAAGAAATGTGCATACAGACCGCCGATCAGAGCCGCTCCCACGACACCGCCGATGCATCCCTCCAGGGACTTATGAGGACTCAACTCCGGGAAAATATGTTTCTTACCGATCAGCTTGCCTACCACATAAGCACAGGTGTCACATCCCCAGGAACTGATCAGGATCAGCCATACCAGGTAGATTCCGGTCTCACACTCACGGGTCAGATAGACAAAGGACAACATTACCGGTGCATACAGGAAAGAAAATACCGCTGCCATCACCTGACTTGCCTGATATTTTGGGAAAGTTACCACATAGCAGAGCATTTCCGCCATGAACAGAGCCACAATGCACATGAGAAGTAAGGTATGATCCCTGGTGAAAAACAGCGTTGCATAGTATGCCGTCACGCCCACGAAACCGATCCATTCCAGTGCGTTAAATTTTTTCTCATCCGTTGCACATTTTAATGCTTTGGTAAGTTCTCTGTATGCGATCAGAGAAATCAGCCACAACGGCACTGCCAGAAATATATTACCGAAGCAAAATGTAGCCAGCGCGATGACAAGCAGCACGACACCACTGAGCAAACGGGTCCAAAACATAAGCTATTCCTCCTTCAGGCCGCCATATCTTCTGTCTCTATGATTATATGCTTCCACAGCCCTCATCAATTCTTCTTTTGTGAAATCCGGCCAGGGAACCGGGGTAAAATAGAACTCCGTATACGCCAGCTGCCACAGCAGGAAATTGGAAATCCTCTGCTCATTGCAGGTACGGATCAGCAGATCCGGATCCGGAATTCCTGCGGTATCCAGATAGCTCTCCAGGGTATCCGCCGTAATATCCGCAGGATCTACTTCACCGCTCTGAACTTTTGCAGACAATTTTTTTACTGCACGGACGATCTCATCCCTGCCTCCGTAATTGATGGCGATCTGAAAATGCAGACCGTCATTGTTCTTCGTCGCCTCTTCCAGTTCCGCGATCCTATTCCGGATATCTTCATCCAGTCTCGTCTTGTCTCCCAGAACTCTGACACACATACGGTTCTTCTCCGCCGTCTTCAGACAAGTCTTCATATAATTCCGAAGCAGCTTCATCAACGCATCCACTTCGTCCTGCGGACGGTTCCAGTTCTCTGTGGAGAAAGCATATACCGTCAGGTACTGAATCCCCATACGGTATGCCTCTTCACAGATTACTTCCACCGTCTTGGCTCCCTGAACATGACCGTAGTTGCGGGGCATTCCCTTTGCTTTTGCCCAGCGGCCGTTCCCGTCTAAAATGATCGCTACATGATTTGGAATTTTCAGATTTTGTTCCATATTCTATGCCTTCTTTTAAGCCTTTCCGGGCTTACTAAACTGTCATGATCTCCTTGGACTTGCTGTCGATCAGAGCATCAATATCCTTCACATACTTGTCGGTCAGCTTCTGCAGTTCGTCCTCCAGACCCTTGATCTCATCCTCAGACACTTCACTCTTAGCCAGCTTCTTGAATGCATCGTTGCCGTCTCTTCTGATGTTACGGATAGCTACTTTGCCTTCCTCACCCTTCTTCTTTACTTCTTTTACCAGATCCTTTCTGCGGTCCTCGGTAAGCTCGGGGAATACCAGGCGGATCACACTGCCATCGTTGGAAGGATTGATACCGATATCGGAAGTCATGATCGCTTTCTCAATCTCCTTGATCAGAGACTTCTCCCAGGGAGCGATCTGGATGATACGTGCCTCGGGAACGGTTACGTTACCTACCTGCTGGATGGGGGTAGGGGTTCCGTAATAATCTACTCTTAATTTGTCCAGTACGTGAGGATTTGCACGTCCTGCACGGATAGCAGCAAAATCTGCTGTCAGAAATTCATAAGCCTTCTGCATTTTCTCACTATATACCTGTACTCTTGCGTCCATATTGTCCTCTCTTCTGCGCTGCGCGCTTTTTCATTTTATTCGTTTAATGATATCTGTTACACGGTTACTTTGGTTCCGCTAAATTTCCCCTTCATGGTATTCACGATGCTGTTCTCTTCGTTCAATCCGAATACCCACATAGGCATTTTGTTATCTCTTGCCAGGATGGATGCGGTCATATCCACTACCTGAAGGTTCTTCGCGATGACTTCATCAATAGATACTTCATCGTACTTCTTCGCTGTGGGATCCTTGGCAGGATCCGCATTGTAGACACCGTCGATAGCCTTAGCCAGCAGAATAACATCTGCTTCTACTTCAATGCCACGAAGTACTACACCGGTATCCGTGGAGAAATAGGGATGTCCCGTACCGCCTGCGAAAAATACTACCATGCCTTTTGCAAAATACTTATTGGCTCTGTCCTTGGAGAACAGCTTGGTAAATGATCCGCACTCAAAGGGGGTTAAAATGTTGGTCATCATGCCTACAGAGCGAAAAATCTCAGAGACATAGATACAGTTCATGATGGTGGCAAGCATACCGATCTGATCCGCTTTGGTACGATCAATATTTTCACTGGAACGACCTCTCCAGAAATTGCCTCCGCCGATGACGATTCCTACCTGAATGCCATCGTCTACCAGTTCTTTTACCTGTAATGCGACCTTTCTGACAGTTGCCTCGTCAAAACCGGTCTTCTTCTCTCCTGCCAGTGCTTCTCCGCTAAGCTTCAGTAATATTCTCTTCATTGTTATCTGCTCCTTATTTTGCTTTTCTTTTCTCGGGCTTGTAATCATCGAAGAAAGAAGTAGGGCTGACATCAGCATAACACTGAGAGCACATACCTTCGATAACTGCACCGTTGTTGATCTGTACGGACTTGGACTTAATATTGCCCATTACGATAGCAGAAGAATCCAGAATTACAGGGCCCTTCACATCAATATCACCCTTTACTGCACCTGCGATAGCTGCGCTGGTAGCGGTAATGTTGCCGATGACAACCGTGCTTGCTCCGATCTTCACAGAGCCCTCGCTCACGATCTCGCCGTTGATCTTCGCGCCTTCTGCAAAAATCTCAGCTGCCTTGGAATTACCATTGATATATCCGGTAATATTCAGTTTGCCCAGAATATCAATATTTCCATTAATCGTACCTACCAGATCCATAGATCCTTCGGAACTCACATCACCGGTGATCACCATTCCGGCAGTAATAACTGCGGTTTCATCTGATGCAACTTTTACATCCATTCTCTTCTCTGCTCCTTTGTTCTTCTCTGTATTTTCCTGCTCCAGAACCTTTTCTACTGTCATATCGTTCTGAAGTACACTATCTAAATCCAGTTCCGGTGCGGCTTTTCCCCCAGTCTCTTCTGCCTGCGGCATCTCTTCTGCTACTTTCTCTGCCGGCTGTTCTTCTGTTTTCTGTTCCTTCGGAATCTCAATAGAATCCAGGTTCTTCAGCATCTCTTCGAATGCCGCGTTATCCTTTGCATCCTCTGCGGTCTGCGCTTCAGGAATCTCTTCCCGCAGCGGTTCCTGCTTATTTTCCACCGGCTGTTCCTTGAGTTCTTCGGCAGCTGCCTGATCCAGATTCTCCTCCGGCATCAGTTCATTGACCGCCTGAGACAGATCTTCTTTCAAATCTGAGAAAAATCCCATGATGATGTACCTCCGTTTATTTCTTTAAATTTACTTTTTATTTGTGAATGTTTTTATGTTTACTGGTGATGCACCGGCTTGGTATTCTCCGTGATCGGCAGAATCACCGTATCCGGTCTCGCCAGAATATTCTCTATAATCTCCGGCAGTGCCTCCACTGTCGTTGGTTTTTCTGCGGAATCATGCAGAAGTATGATTGACGTATCTCTCGTGTCAATATCCTTCGTGCAGTTCTCTAACAGCGTATCCGTGGTGAGTTTCATGCTGCCTCCGTCTCCGGAAGACACATTCCAGTCGTAATACTCCACTCCCTGGCTCTCCAGATAATCAATGAATTCATGCATATCGATCTCACTGACCGTATTGGAGCTTCCTCCCGGAAAACGATAATAAACGCTCTCCACACCGGTCGCCTGATAGACATAATCCCTGATCTGTTCAAAATCCCGCGTGAAGCTGTCCATGGATTCGTATAGTTCTTTATATTTATGACTGTAGGAATGCATTCCTAACGTATGCCCGTCTTCCACGATCCGCTGCAGTGCTTCTTCCGCATCCGTTCCTTCCCTGCCCACTACGAAAAAGGTAGCCTTTACCTGATACCTGTCTAAAATATCCAGGATATCATTCGTATAAATGCTGGGGCCATCGTCAAAAGTCAGATATACCTTGTGGATCTGTTCCTGCCCGGAATGAGCATCCGTCACCGGATCCGCGCTTCCCTGCACAGATTCCTCCTGCGGTATCTGTGAAGTCTGCCCGGTCGTCTGTGCTTCCTCCTGCAAAAGCTGCTGTTCGGTCTGCAATCTCTGATTCCCGGCTTCCAGTTCATCCAGTCTCCGATTCAGATCGTCCAGAATCCCGTTGATCGTATGCAGCCTGCAGATCAGATACACGCAGCACATAAGCGGGATCACCAGTCCTGCTGCCACTATACCCACGATCGTCTTCTTCAAACGCTGCACTCTTCGCCGCCGGTCCTCCGGTGATGTCTGTTGAAGTTGTTCTCTTGCCATGAATACTTTAATGTCTCTCTTCCTAATTCTGAAGCCCTCCCTGACGTCAGACAAGACTTCTGTAACAGTATAGCATATTCCACTTTTTTGGGAAAGAGATTTATGCAAAACTTTAAAAGCCGCAGCGGATTCCCCTATCCTCTGCGGCTTTCTGACATTATATTGTTCCCCTTTTTTGTATTCCCTTCGTATGCTGCGATTTTCTACGCATTCTCCTGCATTTGTCTCTCCGGATAACGACCCATAATAAAATTATGGAAAAAGAACTCCGGGCGGAGATAACTCCGAAATCGGTACCAGATATCTTCCGGCACATTTTCAAATTGCCATATTTGACCGTCACTTGCGAACTCGATCTCCAGCATTTGTTGCTGCGCATCGTAGCCTGCAGACTTTATCATCGGATTACCCCATTGTATCCTTCTCATTCGTATAATAATCTCTCTTTCTTTTCCTGCTTTTGTCAACCCTGACATACATGTCCTTTCGCCGTAAGACGTTCAGTTCTATCTTTTTCCTGAAAGATTTCCCCCTTTATACTTTCATGTAAAGATCTTGTCCCACCCACTATGACAATCGCAGTTTATTTTATTTTCCCTTCGTTTTACCCTTATGCAGGTCTAGCATACTTTTGAATACCTGTCTCTACTCCCACCCCCATGGTGTTGCTTGGGCAGTCGCTATTTACGCTGCCGATATGACGTTATTCAGTTTTATGAAGTGTAGCAAATTAAAAGTTTCGTTGGTTAATAGTTAATTAATATGTAAATTGGAAAGCACCGGTGTCGTTCACGACTTCTTCGTAGCCATCAACATCTCCATAGTGCGTAGCTATTACCCGGTAGGTTTTATCTTTGATAGCATCCGGATAAACCAAGTCGGCTGCAAACAAGGCACGATCATATACTTCGCCTCCATCTGAAGTCATTACAGTTTTCCAACCATACCACATCTTTTGCTGGACTTTAATATCTTTTACTCCGATAACTTTTGCTGCTCCTGCACAGGATGTTGTAAATGTCATAGAAAGTCCTTCGTCTGCTCTGAAAGCCATGATAATTTCACAGTCAAACAACGTAGTCAGAGGCCGTACCCCAAAAGAAGTATACTCCTGTGTCTTATTGGCTACAACAACTGTAAGTGTTGTATTTTCATTATATTCTTCTGCCTGCACCTCCTGTGCCGGTGCGCTTACCGCAAAGAACAGCGCTAATAAAAATGCAACAATAGTTCTTCCTTTTCTCATCCGTTTCTTTTTTTTCACTCACATTTTCCTTTCCATCATAAGATTTTCTGCTACACTTTTTTGAGGCTTAACTATCCCTCTATATAGTTCATGGTTTTCAATGGCAGAATCTTACAAAATAATTTATTTTATTTTTATTAAGTTGATTGCATTAGTAACTTCTACTGCCATGCTTCAGAAAAAGAATTGCACGA
>CAMEOT010000034.1 GCA_945929965.1 uncultured Lachnospiraceae bacterium | reverse complement strand
ATCAAGGCGTGATGTTCCGTTCGCCGTGGGCGTTCGTGGATTTGCTTAACTAACTTTCAATTTACCGTTCCTCTCCCATGAAGAACAGTGCCAGTGTTCCGGGACCGGAATGGGACCCAATGGTAGGTCCGACATAATTGATCAAGAAGCTGTCGATTCCGAACCGCTCCTTCACCAGATCCCTTACCAGTTCTGCAGCCGGAAGATCATCCCCGTGGCTGATAAATACGATATCATTCTGATCACGGTAAGAACCCATTTTCTCTTCCATATAATCCACCAATGCATGCAGGGATTTTTTACGTCCTCTCACCTTACCGATGACAATCAGGTGTCCTTCATCATCCACATGGAGCTTGGGCTTAATACCTGCTAATGTTCCCACGACTGCTGTTGTCCTGCTGACACGACCTCCGCGGTAGAGGTGATACAGATCATCCACGGTAAATACATGCACCAGATGCAGACGATAATTTTTTACCCACTCTGCCACTTCTTCCAAGGACTTGCCCTGGTCTCTTAAGGTAACTGCCTTATGCACTAACAGACCCTCTCCCAGAGAGGCACACAGGCTGTCAATAACAATGATCCTGCAATCCGGCTGTTCCTCCATAATCTCTTCCGCTGCTACGCGCATACTGTTATAGGTACCGCTTAATCCGGAAGAAAAGGCGATACACAGGATCTCTTTGTTCTCTTTTAAATAGTTCAGGAAATGATTCTTTGCCTCCTCCGGATTCACCTGGGAAGTGGTGGGCATTTTGCCGCTTCTCATCAGTGCATAGAACTCCTTCTCGGGAAGTTCCTGTCCCTGCCCATATGTCACACCATCCATAATATAGCTGAGATTTATGCATCCAAGATCATGTTCTTTCAGATATTCTGCGGGCAGATCTGCTGTACTGTCTGTAACGATTTTAAACATTGATTGCCTCCTGATATTATAAATTTTATGGTTTTTCTTTTGCGCCATTATATCATTGACAGGCAATCTTTTCAATTTTGCCAATAAAAGTGATACATTTTGTCACATTTTTTTGTTGAATCAACCATCCGCTCTCCGCCGCGAGCACCGTGAATAATATTGAAGTTCGTCCTAAGCTCCATCCGTCCATCGACATACTGCATGTTCTGTGGCATAAAAAATCCCCCTTTGGGTACATATCATAACTTCATCATGTCTCATTCGGAGGATTTTATCCTTATAGATTATTTTGTAGTACTTCCGAAGCCACCGTTGCGAATACCTTCCGCATCATCGTCCTCTGTAATACCGTACTGCATGAAGATCCCCTGGGCGAACCCGGTTCCTGCGGGAACCTCAACGCTCTTGCCTTCATTGGAATCATTCGTGATCTTCATGAAAATATGTCCTTCATTGTCCGAGAAAAAATAATCACTATCAATGATGCCCACCGTATTGTTCATCTGCAGTCTGTATTTAAAGCCCAGTCCGCTTCTTGGGTATATCTGCAATACCCAGTCTTCCTGCATCTCCGCCCGGATACCGGTCGGGATTTTGATAGTCTCTCCGGGTGTTAGTTTAAAAGTAAACGGAGCAAAGAAATCATATCCGGCACTTCCTTTCGTAGCTCTCTTCGGAAGCTTCAGAGCCTCGTACATTTCCTTGATCTGTTCCTCCGTATACTGCGGATATTCCTCCTGCATGGCAGTCAGGAACTGTGAAGGGCTCACAAAATGAAATTTAGCGATTCTATGCATGGTTCTTTTGTCCTTTTCTTATTTTTACAGTATCTGTTTCTCTTAAGTCACTGTGGATCTGTTTTCTTTACGCATAATCTCCGCAGTGCAGTACCACATCTTCCGGATGTTCTCCGGCAAGTGTCTTCTTCACATCGATCACCCGCTGGTTCTTACTGCCTTTCCACAGAAGCTTTACATCTTTTTCTTCCACATGGAACTCTCCGTCCACCACGACATCCACATATTGCATGATCGGCAGATCGCATATGTCCTCCCAGCTGTCTCCGGTATACATCCAGATCGTCTTCGTGGGATATTTTTCTCTGATCTCCTGCATCAGTTCTCTCACATCAGCGCGGTTCACGGGATGCATGGGATCTCCGCCGGAAAAGGTGATTCCGGAAATGTATGGCTTCTCAAGCTGCTCAAAAATCTCCTGTTTCGCAGCCTCATCAAATAAAAGTCCTCCATCAGGATCCCACGTAATGGGATTCTGACATTCTCTGCAGCAATGGTTACATCCTGCTACCCACAGTACGACCCGCAGCCCATCGCCGTTCAACATATCGTCCCTGGTTATATTATGATATCTCATTTATCTGTCCATCCTGTCTCTACATATCTACATACTCTTACGCTCTGCGATCTCCGCCATCTTGGCGTCATTCAGTCTCGTATCTCCGTGTACTCTGGAGTAAGACAGATAGCCGTTCATACGGTCGATCTTGGTCAGATTGCGGCTGCCGCAGACAGGACATACATCCATTTCCAGTTCCTGATGTCCGCAGTCATCGCAATATGCCAGCGACAGATTAACGCCTTCATAGAAGCCCATGTCCATAGCTCTGTGGATCAGTGTCTTGATTGCCTCGGTATTATAATCAATCGGATATTTTACATACTGGATCTTGCCGCCGTTGCTCAGATCCCAGAAACGGTTTTCCAGATCCTGTTTCTGAATAGGGGTAATATCCTCTGTCACATGGCAGTGGAAGCTGTTGCTGACATATTCTCTGTCGGATACGCCCTCAATAATACCATACTTTTTACGGAACTGCTTTACCTGCAGACCGCACAGATTCTCTGCGGGAGTTCCGTAGATGGCGTACAGGTTGCCGTCCTCTTCCTTATATTCTGAAATTTTCTGATTGATATACTCCAGTACTTCCACAGCAAAGGCCCCATCCTCTACCAGGGACTTGCCGTTGTAGAGTTCCTGCAGTTCATTCAGCGCTGTAATACCAAAACTTGCCGTTGCAGATTTCAGTAACGGTTTGATCTTGTCTGTCAGCTTCAGATGTCCGCCCAGGAAACCGCCCTCACAATATGCCAGCGGGTTGGTGGATGCACGCATCTCACCCAGATAAGCATAGGTACGGATATGGAGCTGACGGATCAGTTCCAGATAGTAATCCAGCACTTCGTAGAAGTCTCTGCTCTCTTTTCTCGCTTTTGCCAGGATCATGGGCAGATGCAGGGATACCGCACCGATATTGAATCTGCCCACGAACACCGGCTGATCCTTATCGTCTGCGGGATGCATGCCGCCTCTCTCATACCAGGGAGACAGAAAAGCCCTGCATCCCATGGGAGATACGATCTTTCCATACTGTTTGTACATGCTTGCCACATAGCCTTTACCGGTCAGACTCAGCCAGTCGGGATACATGGTCTTGGCAGAGCATTCCACGCCGGCTTCAAATACATCTTCCAGCGGCTTACCGGGACCGTGTAGATTCTCATCATATAAAAATACGATCTTCGGGAACAGAACGGGCTTTTTATGATCCTTTTTGCCCTGTCCCTTTCTGCGGACTTCCAGCATGGTAATCGTAGCCATTTTTGCAAATTTACCGGTGCCGGTTCCAGCAGTCACGGTAATAAAAGGATAATCGCCACGGCTGCTTGCCACGGTGTTAAACTTATATTCCCATCCCTGGAAGCCCTGTTCGAATTCTTTCTTCACATCCGCAAGCGCTTCTCTCTCCGCCACATCTGCGGCTACTCCCAGTCTCTCGTATTTTGCCAGGGCTCTTTTATAGGATTTCTCGGCGTATGGCTCTAAGATCAGATCCACGCTGGGTACGGTGAATCCGCCGTACTGCTGGCTGGCAGCGCTTAAGACGATATCGCCGATAACATCAAATGCCACATCCAGAGTCTTCGGCTCATTATACCAGATGTTGCCCATCTCAAAGCCGCCCGTCAGGACATTCTGCACATCAAACAGGCAGCAGTTCATGGTATCTCTTCTGGCAGACATATCATGTACATAAATATAACCGTCACGACATGCCTGGATTTCTTCCGTGGTCAGGAAAAATTTCTGATACAGTTCCTTATTTAGCTGATTAAAGATCAGACTACGCTTGGTAGATACCAGAGCGGAATCCGTGTTGGCATTTTCCTTATCTCCGATGTACATGATGGACTGACTCTTTTTATAGACATCATCCAGCATCCGTACGAAATCCTGCTTATAGTTACGATAATCGCGATAGCTTTTTGCGACGATCGGCTTCACCTGCTCTAAGGCACTTTCCACAATATTGTGCATAATGGGAATGGGAACTTCATCCATTTCCAGTTCGTTTACCTTGTCTACCACATACTGGCAGATCTGCTCTTTTTCTTCTTTGGTGAATTTCGTCAGGGCGCGGTATGCACTTTTGCCTACTGCACTGATTACCTTCTGTACATTAAAAAGCTCCTTGCTCCCGTCCTTTTTTACGACATAAATCTCCCTGTCCGGTCTGAACTGTTTGCCATAATCTTCATTTTCTTCATGGTCATGTTCAAAATTGCTGCTCATCTTTCTCTTCCCTTCATACGATAATGTCCGGAAAACGCCCGGATTCTGCTGTATTCCCCTTACTTACGATAGCGTTTGCAAATACCATATATGGTGTTTGTCTGTATCAGATAGCAATATATTGTGGGTGCTATTTATCAGTATAAAAAAGAATCCCTGCCTTGTCAACGAGGGATCCTTTAGAAAACTATACAAAAAAGGGGATGAAATTTTGGATAAATTTTTAATCTGCAGTTCCCGACTGTTCCCGTAAAATATCCGAAAGCCACTGTATATAACGCTTCTGCACTGCTTCCGGCGCTGCAATACGGGCATCAGGTCCGATTCCGGCAAGCCATCCGAAGAACTGTCCGCTGACAGCCACCTTCGCCCGCACCCGGAACAGGTCATCTGACATGGGACGGACGTCCACCTCTCTGCCAAATCGGTCCAGTACCACGCCGATGAGACGCTTCGGGAACTCCATGGTCACTACGCTCTCCTCCCCGGCGAACATGCCGAAGGTCTGGGTCGTATAAGAAGTCACGTCGATCTGCGAGAACTGCTTTACCCCTTCCCTGGGCTTTGCAGTCACTTCTACCCGTCCCATTTTGTCCACGCGGTAATGTTTGATGACTTCGGCTTCGCTGTCGTAGGCTGCCAGATAATAATTTTCATCCCTCCAGATCAGTGCCCAAGGGCTCACACATTTCTCCCCACCGGGTCTGGGCACCAGTTCCTTTTGCAGGTTCCAGTCCAGGTATACGAAGGTGATCTGTCTGTTCTCCTGGATGGCACGGTGAATGGCATCGATATTGTAATAAATGCTCTCATTCTCCGTCTTGACTCTTCCGGCGACATAGACCTGACGCTGTAACTTTCCGGCATCGTTTTTCCCGGCGATCTGCTCCAGCTTTCTTATCAGATCTCTGGATTTCTTCGTGGTAATGAAGCGGGAGGACTGTACTGCATCCACCAACAGCTTCAATTCCGGGAGTTCAAACTCTCTACTGCCGAGGTAATAGCCGCCTCCCAGTCTGCTCTGCACCTGTACCACATCGTAACCGAAGTCCGTAAGGCTCTCCATATCGCTGTAAATACTCTTCCGTTCTGCATGGATTCCCTGATTCTCCAGGTATTTTATAATATCCGGAGTACTCATTGGATGTTTCTCATCCGTGTTCTCCTGCAGCATTTTAATCAGATATAAAAGCTTTAATTTCTGTCCTGACGATTTTGCCATAGCTCTTATTCTCCGTCAGCGGTCTCCTGCGCCTGTTGCATTTCCTCTTTTTTATTTTTCTTCTTGCGAAGGGTAATTCCCAGGGTAATGGCAACAGCGCCTACTGCTGCAATCACTACCAACACTACAAGATAAGATAAAAATGAATTCAAAAAGCTGACTGCCATGTTTTTCTCCTTTATGCCTTTTTATGCTTTTCCTAAGGTCTTTACGTGAGATTCTATTTATATAAAGTATACCAACGATACGGCGCAAACGTCAAGTATTCCCCAAAAGAGTCTGCACCGACCATTTTCCTGTTTGCAAAAAGTCTTCCGCCTGCGCCGCAGCTCTCTCCGTGATCTCTCTGTCGTATCCCATAAGGTTCAACAGCCGGATCGCATTTCTGGTGCCAGCTCTCCCGGGTAACAGTTCATAAGGGAAACTGATGTCGCCATCCCGGATCACTTCCTCAAAATGATAATTGTCATAACAGTTTTTCAATAGTTCCGTCATTTCGATATCGTGGGTCGCGGTAAAACAAAGCACTCCGCTTTCAGACAAATGTATCAATATCTGCGTAGCTGCGGCAATACGCTCCACGGTATTGGTTCCCCGCAGGACTTCATCCACGAAACTAAGCACCGGAGCCGTCCCTGTCTGTGCCGCATCCAGGATCCTTTTAAGGGACCGGATCTCCACAATATAGTAGCTCTCGCCGTTCTGTATACTGTCACGCAGCGCCATGGAAGAAAAGATCCGAAATACCGGAGCATGATAGCTTTCCGCTGTACAGGTATGAATCGTCTGTGCCAGAACGGCATTTACTGCCACCATTTTTAAAAAGGTGGATTTTCCGGAGGCATTAGAACCGGTAAGCAGCACATCTCTGTCTGCCCGGATACTGTTTTTCACAGGATGCGTAAGCAGCGGATGCCATCCGCCTTCCATATGCAGATACGCCTTCTTCGCATCTTCTTCCAGCTGCGGAATACAGTACCCCTCTAAGGACCTGCGGAAGCCTCCCACCGAGATTGCCATATCCAGATAGCCGGTGATACCTAACAATCTGTCCACCTGATCGGTCTTCTGTCTTAATTTCCGAAGCATGTGATTAAACTGCCAGATATCCAGATGCAATATCATCCGCAGATAATCCGCTAGAATATCTAACGGATTCCCGCCGATTTCCCCCTGATTTCCTGCCATTACCCAAAAGGACCCCCTTTTTAATTCCCGCAGGCTTTTCAGCGCCTCGTTTAAATCCTCCAATTCTTTTTTATACACCGGGATCTTCTGTCTGCCCAGTTCCTCACAGACACTAATCATACGCAGCACATAGGAAAAACTTATAATATACGGTTCGATCACTTTTTTCTCACGAAAGTATGTCAATATATGCACCAGCATACACACCACGATCCCAAGGATCCCTACCGCCGGCTGCAAGAATAAAAGTGCGGCAAACAACAGATACAGAAGATTTAAAAGCAATATCTTCCGATTGTTACGCTCTCCCAGATAGTCCAGATTATCCAGATAATCATAGAGAGAGTATTTCCCGAGATACCCCAGTTTTTTCAGTAACAGTTGTACCCGGACCCTGGTAACGTCCTGCTCCAGAAACCATCCGGTCACTTCCTCTAAATGCTCCAGCGTTTCCTTCCCGCAGGAGATATTCCGGAGGGTAAAATACAGGTATTCCTCTCCTGCCGCTGATAATGTCCGGTCGATCCGGCAGAATACCTCATCCATTCCCAGATCGTTCCATGTGATATCATCTAACTGCTTCTCTTCCTTATGTCGTTCCAGATAACTGCCAAGCCTTGCAAATCTCTCCAGCGAATATTCCTTCGGCGGTTCTTTTCCGTAATTTACCAAAAGAGATTTCCGGAATATTTTTTCCTCTTTTTTTGCCTGCATAAGTTCCTGTACGATCATGAATAAAAAAAGAAAAAGCAGTACACCTGCAAATATAACAAATTCCATATTTTTTCTCACTTTTCCGGATATAAGAAGGCAGGCACCACCCGTGCAGTGCCCGCCCCCATATTCTGATCTTTTTTCTATTTCTTAGGTATCAAACTCTGGAGCTTTTGACCCCGACTTTTTCTTTATGCGACAATAAAGAACTTTAACAAAAAGATCAGTGATAATACATAGGTAAGTACGGAAACATCCCTTGCCTTACCGGTAAATACCTTGATCACAGTATAGGTGATCAGACCAAGACCGATGGCATGTCCGATGGATCCGGAGATCGGCATGGCGATCATCATCAGCGCCACGGGAAGTGACTGGCAAATGTCATCGAAATCTACATTCTTAAGACCTGCTACCATAAGTACACCCACATAGATCAGTGCGGAAGAGGTAGCTGCCGCAGGAATGATTCCGGCGATGGGTGCAATAAAGATACATGCAAGGAACATGATACCGGTAGTCAGTGCAGTCAGCCCGGTACGACCGCCTGCTTCTACGCCGGATGCAGACTCTACGAATGTGGTAACGGTGGAAGTACCGGTTAAGGAACCTGCTACTGTACCTACCGCATCAGATAAAAGTGCCTGCTTCATATTCGGCATCTTGCCATTCTTATCCAGCATACCCGCACGGCTTGCGGTTCCTACCAGAGTACCGATGGTATCGAACATATCAATGATACAGAAGGTAATGATCAGAGTGATGGCGGTAAACCAGCCAATCTCTGCAAATCCCCGGAAATCAAACTTAAACAGTGTGGTGGAAGCCATATCTCCAAAAGCAGGTACGAAGGATGCGGTTGCCAGAGAAGCAAAGGGATTGGTTCCCAGGAATATAGCCTCTCCTGCCCAGTAGATGATGCTGGAGATCAGCATACCCAGTAATACAGCACCTTTAACCCCTCTCTGTGCCAGAACAACAATGGCAAACAGACCTACAAACATGGTGACAACGGACAGAACCATTGCGGAATAGCCGGAGCCCATATTTGTCTTAGCCAGTGAAGGTGTCAGTGCACCGAAAAAGTCTCTCATAGCATAGAAAGGTCCGCCGTTCTCGGAATAGACACCTGCATTGGAGCCTACACCGATGTTTAACAGCATCAGACCGATGGCAGGTGCAATACCAAGACGCACGCCCAGAGGAATAGCATCTACGATCTTCTCACGAATGTTCAGTACGGAGAGAACCAGAAACACGATACCCTCGATCAGGACAATGCACAGAGCAGCCTGGAAGGATGCCACATAGGTCATTCCGGTCAGGGCTACGATATTGGTTACTACGACTGCAAAAAAGCTGTTCAGTCCCATTCCGGGTGCCATGGCAAACGGCTTATTTGCCAGAAATGCCATTACGATGGTACCGATTGCGGATGCAATACAGGTTGCTAGGAAAACACCGTTCCAAAGTTCCGGCATGGTATCTTTGCCAAAACCAGTCAACAGGTTTGGATTCAGGGCTATAATATAAGCCATGGTCATAAACGTGGTAAGTCCGGCAATGATCTCTGTTTTTGCCGTGGTGTTGTTTTCCTTCAGTTTGAAGATTTTTTCTAACATCTTTTCCCTCCTAAGTATTCTGGGAGCCGCACGGGGAACTCCGTTTCTATGTCTTCTGAGTTCTTTGCTTACTCAGTCAACAGTCTTTTTACGATTTTTTCGCACTTGGCGTAAATGCGCTCCGGATCCTCTCCTACGTTGAACTCTCCGTTACGGTACAGGATCTTGCCGCCGATCATAGTCATGCAGACATTGGACTTACTGCCGCTGTAAACCAGATTCTTGGGAATGTTATGTATTGGCTGCATGTTGGGCTGATGCAGATTGATCATGATAAGGTCTGCGTATTTGCCCTTTGCCAGAACATCTGCCCGGTTCAGTCGCATTGCCTTAGCACCGTTCACCGTTGCCATCTTCAATACCTCCATGGCATCCATGCTGGCAGCATCCTTCTCTAATAGCTTGCTTAAGCCGGTAACTAAGAACATCTCACGGAACATATCCAGACAGTTGTTGCTGGCAGGTCCGTCGGTTCCGATTGCCACCGGGATCTTATGACGCACGTAATCGGCAATGGGTGCAATGCCGCTGGCTAACTTCGTGTTGGATCCGGGGTTCGTGATCACATACATACGATGTCTGCGGAAGACATCCAGATCCTGATCTGTCACATGGACACAGTGGAAACCGCCTCCGCCATAGTCGAACATTCCCAGAGAGTCTAAGAACATGGGCGGTGTCATGCCGTAGCGTGCCTTACACTCTTCCACTTCCTTCTCTGTCTCGGAGATATGGGCATATACCGGTGTCCGGTAATGATGTGCCATTTCCGACACTTTCCAGAGTAGTTCTTTGGAACAGGTATATTCCGCATGGAAGCCAAGCTGGTAACTGATCAGGGAATTCTTCTTATTCCATTTTAAGAATTCTTCTTCTACCTGCTTCGGGGAAGAGCTGAAATTGTTCAGTCCCGATACCAGTACACAGCGCATGCCCGTATCCAGGCAGGCTTCTGCAATGGTATCCGGAGTCAGATACATATCAAAAATAGATGTCACACCGGAAGTCAGATATTCCAATACCGCCAGTCTGGTCAGGTCATAGATATCCTCTCCGGTCAGTTTTGCCTCTAAAGGAAATACCTGCTTGTTCAGCCACTGGTCTAAGGGCATGTCGTCCGCCATAGAACGTAAGAATGTCATACCGGAATGGGTGTGCGCATTTTTAAATCCGGGCATCAGAAGATTTCCCTTGCAGTCCAGTTCAATGTCCCAGGCAATTCTCGGGAACTGGGATCTGTCCCATTCCTCTGCTAATTCCTTCTGTTCCGCCACATAGGCGATCTTGTCATTTTTTACCCATATTTCACCATAGAAGACTTCTCTGCCGGGCTCCATGGTGAGAATTCGTGCATTGTATAATCTGATATTCATCTGATCGCATCTCCTCCAAATCCATAGGGAAGTAATTCTTTTAATGTGTAGCTTTGATAATCCTGTTCGTTTTTTACCACATAGATTACAAAATCATCCGTGCAAAATTCCTGCATCACCTGTCTGCAGATACCACAGGGATAGGCATATTCCACGGGCTCCTCTCCCGCGGTTCCACCGGCAATGGCGATAGCGGTAAACTTCCGCTCTCCTTCACTGACAGCCTTGAAAAAGGCAGTGCGTTCTGCACAATTGGTGGCTCCGTAGGAAGCATTTTCAATATTACCGCCCAGATATCTGTGTCCGTTCACAGTAAGCAGTGCTGCTCCCACCGTATAGCCGGAATAGGGAGCATAAGCCTGTTTTCTGGCTTCTAATGCCTGTCTGATCAGTTCTATTTCCTCTGTCTCTGAGATTAAGTTCATCCTTATCTCCTTTTGACTGTCTATACAAATCTCTTCACGGATTCCGTTACCAGCTTCTTGAATCTGGGTGCTGCCATATCCGCAGCTTCCTGCACTTCTTCATGGTTCAGGGGCTGATCCGTCATTCCGGCCGCCAGGTTGCTGATACAGGAAATGCCGCAGATGCGCATTCCCATGTGATTGGCTGCAATCGCTTCCACTACTGTACTCATGCCTACCGCATCACAGCCAAGTGTCCGAAGCATGCGGATCTCTGCCGGAGATTCAAAAGAAGGTCCGGTCAGCTGGGTATAAATCCCCTCCTGCAGATAGATGCCGTTGTCCTTCGCAGTCTCGCGGATGATCTGCTGTAAATCCTTATCATAGACATGGCTCATATCCGGGAAACGAAGACCCAGCTCGTCGATATTGGCACCGATCAGAGGATTGGGTGCAAATACGGAAATGTGATCTCTGATCAGCATCAGATCACCGGCGTGGAAAGAAGTGTTCACGCCGCCTGCCGCATTGGTCAGGAACAGGATCTTGGCCCCTAACAGCTTCATCAGTCTGGTGGGAAGTACCACATCCGTTACATCATAGCCTTCGTAATAATGCACTCTTCCCTTCATACATACCACCGGGATCTCATCGAGATAACCGAAGATAAATTTACCGGCATGTCCCGGTACGGTGGAGACGGGAAATCCCTCGATCTCGGCATAAGGGATCTCCGTTACCACACGGATCTGCTCCGCATAATCACCTAAGCCCGAACCTAAGACGATTGCCACCTTAGGTACGAAATCTGTCTTTTTTCTCACACATTCATAGCAGTTTTGTAATTTTGCATATACCTGATTCATCTATATCCTCCGTTTTACTGTATTTTCATGCAATTTAGCAAATATTCTTCCTGTTTTCCCGAAAAATAAAGCAAAGTCAACAAAGGTATTATACAAAAGGAATGGAAAAAAAGCAATGGCAAGCTGACATCCTCTCTCCCTCTCCCTCATAGAAAATCTGCTTTGCCTGCAAGCAGTCGCGCAGACTTTCTATGGATGAGTTATGGAATCATATAATGATACACACCATTCCACCATTACTGTCGTTTACGATCTTCTGCATGGTGTCCTGAAGCTTTAACTGGCTCTCCTCGCCAATGGAAGCAACTTTCGTGGTAATGCCGTCATCCACCAGTTGTTCCACCGTCTTACCGAAGATGTTGGTCTCCCAGATGCCCTGTTGTGCTTCCGCCTGATCGATAAACCGGATCAGATCCTGTGCCTGCTGTTCAGTGCCTACGATGGGAGCAATCTCCGTCTCGATATTGGCGCGGATCATATGTATGGATGGACTGCTTGCCTTGATCCTGACACCGAATTTATTGCCGTGGCGGATCAGTTCCGGCTTTTCCAGTGCAATGTCTTCTCTGTCCGGAGTCACCACCCCATAGCCCTTGATCTTCACCATGGTCAGCGCATCCTGCACCTTGGTATATTCTTTTTTCATCCCCGCCAGCTCTTTTAATTTATGTAACAGCTGGTACTCATCCTCCACATCTTCCTCCAGCATTCCGGACAACATTTCGTAATAATATTTGTCATCGATTCCTACCTGTACCTGAACGATTCCGCTCGACAGCTGGATTGGGTCCATTTTGCAGCTTCTCACATAATCCCCCTTAAGCTGCACCGGCTGTCCCGCCACATCCCGAATCTTATCATAAGTATTCATCAGTTCCCGGATCTGCTTCAACAGATCCTGTTTTACCACATGATCTGCCGGAAGCATATCCATCCATTTGGGAAAATAAAACTCTACCGCTGTCAGCGGGAATTCATATAAAATTTTCTCCAGGATCCGGTGGATGTCTTCTTTTTTCAGCTGTTCGCAATTTACCGACAACACAGCAACATCGTATTTGCTGCCGATCTCTTCCGCCACCTGTCTGGTCTCCTCCGAATAAGGTTTCTGACTATTGACCAGCACTAAAAAGGGCTTTCCGGACTTTTTCAGTGCCAGGATTGTCTTCTCTTCCGCTCCGAGATAATTGCTTCTGGGGAGTTCTCCGATGCTGCCGTCCGTAGTGATCACCAGACCTATCGTGGAGTGATCCTGCATGACCTTATCCGTGCCGATCTCCGCCGCCTGGGTAAATGGGATCTCTTCCTCCGACCAGGGTGTCTTCACCATGCGCTCCGCATCTTCTTCCATATGTCCCGCCGCGCCGTCGATCATATAGCCTACACAGTCGATCAGCCGTACCGACACCTCGACATCATCATTTAATCTCACCTTTGCTGCTTCGCTGGGAATGAACTTCGGTTCCGTGGTGGTGATAGTCTTCCCTCCGGCACTTTGGGGAAGTTCATCCTGGGCCCGCATTCTGGCATGTTCATCCTCCATATAGGGCAGCACCATTTCATCCATAAAGCGCTTGATAAATGTGGATTTTCCCGTCCGTACCGGTCCCAATACACCTATGTAAATCTCTCCTCCTGTTCTTTGTTGTATATCCCGATACAGATCGTATGTATTCACTGCATAGTCCATAAAAATACCTCCTGCCATTGGTGTTATATGTATATGCAGGATGCATGCAATTATGAATTAACTTGAGAGTTAATTAAATAATCCCGTAGCCCTTGGCAGGGTATAAGAAACGCGACACGCTCGCGCTCTGTCGCAGAGCGTAACGGTACATAAGCGAGGAAAGTACCCTCGCTAAGTACCGACGTCTGCTTACGGTCTGCTTATTCTTATACCCAGCCGGGGCTACTGATTTCTTGAAAAGCTTCATGGGTCTATAACGAAAAATTTGCTTTCTAGATACTCAATTTCTTCAAAATGAGTATCTCAGAGCCAGTTTTTTCCCTATAGACCCATATTCAGCTTTTTATGCGTTATTTGCAGCGAATTTTGTATCTCACAACTCAGTTTTTCTGTATAGACCCAAAACACAGAACGCCACGGTGGACGGAATGTCATGCCGCGATGTCTGTCGGAGGGTGTTGATATTTTCTTGAAAAGTGTTGAAAGACAGGGGGAAAGCGGACACGATGTCCGCGTCAGCCGATCCGCGCCATGGATGGCGCGTGTAGGCGACCCCGTCATGATGAGAACCACTGTATCACTTTTCATTAGAAAATTCACACCTGGAGACGCGACATCAAGGCGTGATGTTCCGTTCGCCGTGGGCGTTCGTGGCTTCTTCACTAACTCTCAATTTAGTACTCTTCCGCAATATCAAGCTCTTCCTGCTCTGCAGCTGTCGTGTCTGCGGAATAGGGGGTTCTGTGGAGGTATGCCAGCCAGTAACCGCAGCCGACAATCCCGGCGCCACCCACGATGTTACCCAGAGTGATGGGCAGGAGGGCTTTTACAAGGAAATTGAACCAAGTCAGGCGCTCTGCGGTAATGCCGTAGGCCTGCGCTGTCAGCAGGCCACACACACCGAAATACATATCTGCAATACTATGTTCAAAACCGCATAACACAAACAGCATCACAGGCCAGTAACTTGTCAGAAGCTTGCCGGAGACCCGCTTTGCTGCAAAAGACATCCATACCGCAATACACACCAGAATATTGCACAGGATACCTCGCACAAAAGCCTCTCCTACGCTTAAATTCGTCCGGGCTGCCGCAGCATTGACAATTGCCTGTGCCAGCTGCTCTCCGAAGAGATCCGGTGTCCGTCCCACTACTACCAGCACCGCTACAAACGCAGCGCCGAGGAAGTTACCAACATAGACAAACAGCCAGTTTTTCAACATTTTCCAAACGGTAACTTTCTTCTCCAATACCGCCAGTATGACCAGGTTATTGCCGGTGAAAAGTTCACTGCCTGCCACCAGTACCATAGCCATCCCCGCCGGGAATACCGCAGCGCCCACCAGCTTCGCCACTGATGCGATGCCGATGGTGCTGGATGCCGTCGTGGATGCGATTCCCGCAAAGCCGATGAACATACCGGCGAAGAATCCCAATAAAATCGTCTTGAAGATCGACAGATTTACTTTATGGATTCCGACTTCTATATAGTTTCTTGCAATTTCCAATGGTGAATGCATAAATAGAGTCCTCCTGATTTTCCGAAACCGACTCGCAAATGTAAGATCGGCTTTCCATAATTTCTGCATATTTATGAATAGTTACATCTTGCCATATTTCAATTACACTTGCAAGTAAATCTGAAAATATCAGAAAAGAGTATGCCCTCTCTTGATTTTCGCACGTTAATTTGATATAGTGTTTGAAGAATAAACAGACATCTTCCGACTTTGTCTTACTAGTTGTTTACAGTAAATAACAGAATCGAGGAAACCTATATGAGCACTCTTACCTTTGGTTTTATCGGCCTGGGACTGATTGGCGGTTCCATCGCCCGGGCGATTCGTCAGAATCTCCCCCAGTCTCAGATCATTGCATACGATATTAACGCAGACATATTAAGCGAAGCTTCCCAGTGTGGCGTAGCCAATACAGTCACCACAAAAATCGATACTTCTTTCTCCACGTGCGATTATCTCTTCCTCTGTGCTCCGGTGCAGAAAAATGACGAGAATCTCTCCGCTGTAAAAGAAATTCTCTCACCGAAGACCCTGCTCACCGATGTAGGAAGTGTAAAGAGTGAGATCCATAAGGAGATCAAAAAAGCCGGTCTGGAAGGACAGTTTATTGGCGGTCATCCCATGGCGGGAAGTGACCGGGTGGGCTTTATTAATTCCAAAGCCGTCCTTTTGGAAAATGCCTACTACATTCTCACCCCCACAGATTCCGTTCCGGAGAATAAGGTCACGGATTATAAAAATCTGGTGCAGCAGTTAGGCGCCATTCCCCTGATCCTGGATCCGGCACAGCATGATTACGTCACTGCTGCGGTCAGTCACCTGCCCCATATCATTGCAGCCTCTTTAGTAAATCTGGTGCGGGACAAAGATTCTGCAGACGGGTTGATGAAAATGATTGCTGCCGGAGGCTTCAAGGATATTACAAGAATTGCCTCCTCCTCCGCTGCGGTATGGCAGCAAATCTGTCTGACGAATACGGAAAATATTTCGACACTTTTATCTTCCTACATTGCTTCCCTCCAGGGAATCCAACAGGAACTAAATGCTAAACGCGGTAATGATCTGTATGAGCTGTTCGACAGTGCCAGAATCTACCGTGATTCCTTCATCAATACCGCCAGCGGTCCCCTAAAGAGTTCCTATGCCATTACCATTGACATTGCCGACGAACCCGGTGAAATTGCCGCCGTGGCTACGATTCTAGCCCTGAAAAATATCAGTATCAAGAACATCGGCATCGTCCATAACCGAGAGTACGAGGGCGGCGTGCTGCGCATTGAATTCTATCAGGAAGAAGCCATCGTTAGATCCACGAAGATTCTTCGCGAAAAGGGCTACAGCCTGCACGACAAGAACTAGAAACCCGACTTCTGTTTCCTTCGCCGCACTATTTTCTCCACGCAGACACATACGAGCAGTCCGAACGCACCGCCGCAGGTGTCCAGCACCACATCGGCAAAACACCCATAGCGTCCCGGAATGAACAGTTGGTGGAATTCATCCGCTCCGGCGGAGACAAACACCCAGCATACGATCAAAAGATACAGCTTCCGTCCTCTCTCCTTCCAGGGTCTCCACACGCCGTACAATAACACTCCCATGCAGGCATACTCAGAAAAATGGGCCAGTTTACGGATGGGATGTTCAAAATAAGCCGCCATACTGTCGAGGACATTCTGCGTCCAGTGTTTCCCTGAGATAGCATTCAGAAGCTCTGCACATTTTTCCGAGATCATAGCACTCAGCGAGCCGGATTCCTCACCATCCTGACCGGAAAACACAAAAATGAGCCGATATAACAATACAAGTAAAATAGCAGCCATTACACTGACTGCCATTTTACATCTCTTACTACTTCTCATCATTGACTGTCTGATATACGCGGATTCTTGCCGCATCGCTCTCCGGCATTCCGATGAAGACAGCCCCATACGTATAAGAATCTTCCTTCATTTCGATCCGGACGATCTGTAAAAACGCATGCAGCACTTCCTGCGTCCAAATCCTCAGCTTCGATTCATACACCGCACCGATACTCAACACTTCCTTGCATAAAAAACCCACTCCGTTGGGAGATACATCTACGATGTCAATGCTGACTTCCTGCATATCTCCCTGATCCAGGCGCTTTACCATCAAGGTGGATTTCATTTCTGTACGCTTGCTTCGTCTTCTTTCTTCCATTATTTTTCTCCTTTTAAGTCAGCGATGAACATGGCGTCTCCAAAACTGAAGAATCTGTATTTTTCTCGGATTGCTTCTTCATAGGCATGCAGGATATGTTCTCTGCCAGCAAGTGCCGATACCAGCATTACCAGTGTGGACTCCGGCAGATGGAAATTCGTGATCAGTGCATCCAGCACCTTGAAACGATATCCGGGATAAATGAATATCTCGGTATTGTCACAGCCGGGCTGCACCATGCCCTGCTCGTCCGCAGCACTCTCCACGGTACGGCAGCTGGTAGTACCCACGCAGATCACACGACCACCCTTTCTCTTCGTCTCATTGATCGTGTTCGCTGCTTCCTCCGTCACCTGATAATACTCGGAATGCATATGATGCTCCAGCACGTTTTCTTCCTTTACCGGGCGGAAAGTCCCCAATCCCACATGCAAGGTCACATAAGCGATCTTAATGCCCTTGTCCGCGATCTGCTGCAACAATTCCCGGGTAAAATGGAGTCCCGCCGTAGGCGCTGCCGCAGAGCCCTCATATTTTGCATAAACGGTCTGATAACGGTTTTTATCCTTCAGTTTATGAGTGATATAAGGAGGCAGGGGCATCTCACCTAACTTGTCCAGTACCTCTTCAAAAATACCCTCATATTCAAAACGGATCAAACGATTGCCTTCTTCTACAGTCTCAAGCACTTCCGCCTTTAACAGTCCGTCTCCGAAGGTCAGGCGCTGACCGGGCTTGCATTTTTTGCCGGGCTTTACCAACGTCTCCCAGACATCCGCTTCTTTTCTTTTTAACAAAAGAACTTCCACATGTCCGCCGGTACCTTCCCGCTCTCCTAAAAGTCTCGCCGGAATAACCTTGGTGTTGTTTAACACCAGACAGTCTCCGGGGTGCAGATAGTCGATAATATCCCGGAAAATATGATGAGAGAGCTCTCCCGTATTTTTATCGAGCACCAGAAGCCTGGAGGAAGAACGATCCTCCAGCGGATCCTGCGCGATCAGCTCCTGGGGCAGATCAAAGTAAAAGTCTGATTTTTTCAGTTCGGTCGTCTCTGCCATTACAGGCTCGCTCCTTCCACAAATGCTTTATATCCGCGATATGTCTCATATACGTCGGCCTTACTAGTAGCTTCCCAGGGTGCATGCATGTTCAGCACTGCCACACCGCTGTCGATAACATTCATGCCGTACAATGCCAGAATATATGCGATGGTTCCACCGCCGCCCAAATCGACCTTACCAAGCTCTGCAGTCTGGAAGTTCACCTCTGCCTTGTCGAAGATATGGCGCAGATGTGCCAGATACTCCGCATTGGCATCGTTGGAACCGGACTTGCCTCTGGCTCCGGTGAATTTATTGATGACCATACCACCGCCTAAATATGCCACGTTCTTTTTGTCGAAGCTGGACGCATAGGTAGGATCAAAAGCACTGCTGACATCGGAAGACAGCATACAGCTGTGTGCCAGGCATCTTCTCACATGCAGTTCACTGTATTCGCCTGTCAGATTCATGACCTCTGCTACGGCATTTTCGAAGAAATGGGACTGCATGCCGGTAGCACCAACAGAACCGATTTCCTCCTTATCCACCAGAATACAGCACATGGTACGGTCGGTCACATCACTGTCTAACATTGCCTGCATGGAAGTATATGCACAGACTCTGTCATCCTGTCCGTAAGCCAGTATCATGCTGCGGTCAAAACCCGCTTCTCTTGCCTTGCCAGCGGGAACGATCTCTAACTCTGCGGAGACGAAATCTTCTTCGTGAATGTCATAGGTCTCTTTCAGAATATCCAGAACACCTGCCTTTACCGCATCTTTTCCGGCTTCCTTCTTATCTTTTTTCTTATCCTTTTTATCAATCAGCAGAGGTTTGTTGCCTACGATAATATCCAGAGCTTCGCCCTCGATGACCTTTGCTGCCTTTTTCTCCAGCTGCTCCTGTGCCAGATGGATCAACAGATCGGATACGAAGAATACCGGATCATCCTCGTTCTCGCCGATATTGATCTCTACACAGGTACCGTCTTTTTTCACGATCACACCGTGGATTGCCAGGGGAATAGTCACCCATTGGTACTTCTTCACACCACCGTAATAATGGGTGTCCAGATAAGCGAATCCGCCATCCTCATACAGGGGATTCTGCTTTACATCCAGTCTGGGGCTGTCGATATGGGCTCCGAGGATGTTCATGCCCTCTGTCATAGGTTTACGGCCGATCTGGAACATGGCGATGGATTTGTTCATCCATACGCTGTATACCTTATCTCCGGTTTTAAGAGCAGTGCCCTCTTTGATCAGGCTCTCCAGTTCACGGTAACCGGACTTCTCAATGGTATTGACAATTGTGTCAATGCACTCTCTCTCGGTCTTACCGTTGTCTAAAAAATCACGATACTGTGCGTTTATTTTCTCCAGCTCTTTTAACTGTTTGGAAGAATAGGCCTCCCATGTGTTTTTCTTTTCCATATTTATCCTCATTTCCGCATCCGTCTTCCGGATACTCTTTTACTATAACTATAACAGGAGAGGTCCCTCGACCTCTCCGTATCAGTGTACTACATTTGCGTCCGCAGTTCAATTCCTGTCTGTCAGATTTTCATCCTTCTCCTTAGGATCCCTGTCGATCTCCGTATAATGTTTTTTTCTGCGCTGGATCTTCTTGATCTCCCGGATGCGTCTACGGTTCTCTCTCGCCAATTCGCTCTTACTGCTGGCATGATTTACCAGCACCCTGTTCACCGGACGGAAATACCGGTTCAGATAAGCACCGATCAGAATGATATACATACAGAAATACATCCACAACATAATGATCACAATAATGGTCAGACTTCCGTAAATACTATACCCATTTCCATAGGACACATACATGGAAAATCCCCAGGAAAATACACTCCATACTACCGCAGCAAAGCAGGCTCCCGGAACCTGTTCCGTGAATTTCAGCTTTGTGTCCGGGATATATGTATAAATCAGTCCAAACAAAAGAATCAGCACCGCCCATACGAACAGAAAGCGGAAATTCATCAGAAGACTCACAAACATCTGTAGCTGCGGAATCCTATGTAATGCAATATCCACCAGCTGATTGCCAAATACCATAAAAAACAGCGACAAGATCAACACTACAAGCATGATCAATGTATAAAAGCTTGCAATAAAACGGATCACGAAGTAATTACGCTTCTCGTCCACACCATTGACCGCATTTAATCCCCGCATCAGTGCCATGACGCCCTTCGCCGCCGACCAGACCATGGCGATCAGAGCCACCGGCAGGATTCCAACCGAACTCTCATACACATCCACGACCAGACTCTCCACCATGGCATCCGCAATATCCGGCGTCACATCTGTCAGCGCAGTGATCAGATTCTGCTCCGTCACCGGGGTATAAGGAATCACTGCGCAGACTACCATCAGCATCGGAATCACCGACAAAAACAAGAAAAATGCTGTACTCGATGCATAAGCGCTGATATTCTGTTTTTTCATCTGGCTGGAAAAATCCCGCCAGATGCTGATTATTGTCCTGAGCATATCTCGCATCCTTCATAGAAAAAGTTAAGGATCTGTTCCGCGCCAAGCCCCTGCAGTGCCATATTTTTGGCACCGTTCTGGCTCATTCCCACGCCGTGGCCGAATCCTCCGCCGATAATGTTATATCCTACCACATTTTTCTTATCGTGGCTAGGTTCAATCACAAAAAATGCGCTGGGCAGGAGGTTGGGCATGCTTACTTCACTGCCATCCTGTCTAACCACCTTGGTCACACCGTCGCATAGTACTGCTCTGATATTATATTCCGAGATTACCTTATAGGTTCCTTTATCTGTGGCAATGACCATTTCATCTGCCACACCGCCGGGTCCCCGTTTTACAATGGTGATGTCCGTTACCTTAGAAAAAGTTTTTATATTTTGACTGGTGTAGTCACCATCTTTCAGAGTCAGTATTAACTTCTGATTTGCATCATAACGCTTCTTCAGAACCTCAGGCATCCGGTCAGCATCGATCTCTTTTACCGTATAAGTCCAGCGGTACCACCCTTCCTGCGCTTCATAATCTTCCGCATGGGTTTTGGTAATAAACTCCCGGAAAGTCTCTTCTTCTCTCAGACCCTCTGCAGTTGTTTCCGTGGTAATGTCCGTACTGCCTGCAGCTACCGCTCCGTCATCCGTCTGCGCCAAATTCTCCGGGCACAGCCGGCTGCTTTTCAGATAATCAAGCATCTGCGCCTCCGCGGTCTTCCATATTTTTGCCGTAGTTCCCACACCGCAGGATGTCGAATAATAATAGGTGTTCGCCACAGTGCCTTCGTCCGTGAAAATCATTTGTCCGTAGGTTTCCTTTACCGCCGTAGTCGTGCTGTCTGCCTCTGTGATGTTGTTATAGACCTGATAGGAAGTGCTGTCGTCCACATGGGCTCCGTACCGGGGATACCCTGCCCTGAGCATATGTCCATAGGCATAGGTTCGGGCACAGATTGCCTGCGCCTTCAGGGCTTCTAATGGGTAAGATTCCGGCATCTCACTAGGCACCACGCTAAAGAGATATTCCTCCAGTGGCAGCTCATTCACCACGGCGATGCCCTCTGCTGTCCTGAGCAGTTCGATATGTCCTCGGTAGGAAGGTGTTCCCTGGCTTCTGTTTACACTAAGCAGCTGAATCCTTCCCGTCAATACCGTAGATACTATACTGATCCGCTCCCCTACAAAATATTCACTGTCCATATCTATGGTAATCTTGTCTCCCTTGGAAAACAATTCTTCCTGCGTATTTTCCCCGCTTCCGTATTGCAGCAGGAAATCGCTGTCAGCCGTCAGTGTTACTTCTGTATGCAGAATATCCGCATAATCCGAAGCCTTAATTAACACCCGGATGTCTTCCATGTTTGCTTCTCTGGCTTGAAGAATACCGCAGATCACGTCATTCTCTCGGACAAAATCCGCATTGGCATAGCCAAAGGTCAGATCCGCGAACGTGCACATGGTAAGCTCCCGATACAAACGATATCCTTTATAATCCTCTGCCAGAGGAATTCTGCCCCTGCCTTCGATCTCGATGCCGTTTTCATCAGCTGACAACACTCTTCCTGTAAACTTATCTGTCTTCAGAATAACCGCACTCACCAGTTCATCTGTAAGTTCTACATCCGCCAGCTGTTCCCGCATCTGCTCCGGTGCCGGAAAAGGATCTGAACCTTCCGTCTCTTCTGCCAGAAAAAAGGTCTCCTTCTCTCCGTCGCAGAAGATTGTGATCCGGTCAGCTTCTGCATCCGTGATCCATACATTTTTAAGGTTCTGTACTACCGGAATATGCTGGTGCGAAGTCTCCGGTATCTCGGGTGTATCCACGCCATCCCTGCCACAGCTATGTAACAAATTCAGGAAAAACAAAAAAAGAAGAAATGCCACACCTAAGATACACAGGTATTTCTTCAGCTGTATTCTCTGTCTTTTCGGAAGTTTATAATAATTCTCAAGAAGGCTGTTTTTCTTTAAATTTTTCTTCAAATGATCCCCCGCCTGTTTTTATATTTTGACTTTAAAAGAGCAGCCCCAAAGGACTGCTCTCTCTTTTGTATTGTTATCCCCAAAATGCCGCCTCTTACCTTTTGACTCCTAGCAATGCTAGGTGGGTAACCGCAACCAACCTTTTGCCTTCCCTTCCAATCCTCCTTGCGGAGTGAGGGCTTGACAGCCACTTGGCAATATAGGAATCCCGTTTAAAGTAAATGTAGGTTCAAAACTGGTAAGAGTTATCGCACATCTCAGGTTAAGTATATTATAGCTACTCTGCTTTTATTTTACAACTGTAATTTTTACCAAAAAAGGCTGCCTCCGAAGAGACAGCCTTTTGGTATTTCATAATTATCTGTAAAGTAAGATTACAGCTGAGGACCAGCAGCAACCAGAGCCTTACCTGCATCGTTTCCTTCGTATTTAGCGAAGTTCTTGATGAATCTCTGAGCCAGATCCTTTGCCTTCTCTTCCCACTGGGAAGGATCAGCGTAGGTATCTCTGGGATCCAGAATTCCGGTATCAACACCGGTCAACTCGGTAGGAACCTCGAAATCGAAGTAAGGGATCTTCTTGGTAGGAGCGGTCTTGATCGCGCCATCCAGGATAGCATCAATGATACCACGGGTATCCTTAATGGAGATACGCTTGCCGGTTCCGTTCCATCCGGTGTTTACAAGGTATGCCTTAGCACCGTTCTTCTCCATCTTCTTCACCAGTTCTTCTGCATACTTGGTAGGATGCAGCTCCAGGAATGCCTGGCCGAAGCAAGCAGAGAAGGTAGGGGTAGGCTCGGTAATACCACGCTCGGTACCAGCTAACTTAGCTGTGAAACCGGACAGGAAGTAATACTGGGTCTGCTCCGGAGTCAGAATAGATACGGGAGGCAGTACGCCGAATGCATCAGCAGACAGGAAGATTACGTTCTTAGCTGCGGGTGCGGAAGAAATAGGACGTACAATATTCTTAATATGGTCGATAGGATAAGATACACGAGTATTCTCGGTAACGGTCTTATCGTTGAAATCAATCTTGCCGTTAGCATCAACGGTTACGTTCTCAAGCAGCGCATCTCTCTTGATTGCGTTGTAGATGTCGGGCTCGGAATCCTTGTCCAGGTTGATAACCTTAGCGTAGCATCCACCTTCGAAGTTGAATACGCCGTTGTCATCCCAACCGTGCTCGTCATCACCGATCAGCAGACGCTTAGGATCGGTAGACAGAGTGGTCTTACCGGTTCCGGACAGACCGAAGAAGATAGCGGTGTTCTCACCGTTCATATCGGTGTTTGCGGAGCAGTGCATGGAAGCGATACCCTTCAGAGGCAGGTAGTAGTTCATCATGGAGAACATACCCTTCTTCATTTCTCCGCCGTACCATGTATTAACAATAACCTGCTCACGGCTGGTAATATTGAAAGCTACACAGGTCTCGGAATTCAGACCCAGCTCCTTGTAATTCTCAACCTTAGCCTTGGATGCGTTGTAAACTACGAAATCAGGCTCGAAGTTCTTCAGCTCTTCCTCGGTGGGTTTGATAAACATATTGGTTACGAAATGAGCCTGCCAAGCTACCTCAACGATGAAACGGATAGCCATGCGGGTGTCCTTATTAGCGCCACAGAATGCATCTACAACGAACAGTCTCTTGTTGGACAGCTCCTTCTTAGCGATATCCTTTACAGCAGCCCATGCTTCCTGAGACATACGATGGTTGTCGTTCTTGTACTCATCGGAAGTCCACCATACAGTGTCCTTGGAGTTCTCATCTTCAACGATGAACTTATCTTTGGGAGAACGTCCTGTATATATACCGGTCATAACGTTTACCGCACCGAGTTCGGTCTCCTGACCTTTCTCGTAGCCTTCCAGTTCAGGCTTCATCTCTTCTTTGAATAATTCTTCATAAGAAGGATTGTAAACGATTTCTGTGGTTCCGGTGATGCCGTACTTACTTAAATTGATCTCTGCCATCTTACATTAACCTCTTTCCTTTAATTTTATATGTGTCTTTATCTTCTGCCACATCGTGTGTATTATCTCAAAACCCAGTAAAAAAGTCAAGAAACCGTTAAAAATTTTATACCGATTTTATATTCTTTTTACTTCACTCCGGTTTCCGCCGCCAGCCATTCTTTTTCTTCCTCATTCAGATAAGGAGAAATCTTCTCGTAGACGGTCTTCTGATACTCGTGCAGATATTTTATCTGGGTATCGTTCAGATACTTTTCGTCAATGACTTCTCTGTCAATAGGCACCCAGGTCAAAGTCTCGAAATGCATGAACTGACCGTACTCGTTCTTCACATCGTTTTTCGCCAGCATCACGTTCTCGATACGAATACCGTGGCTTCCCTGGATGTAGATACCGGGCTCATTGGTGATGTCCATGCCATCTTCGAACACGGCTTCCACCATACCACCGGTGAATCTCCAACGCATGTTCTGGGGACCTTCGTGTACGTTCAGAATGTATCCCACACCATGTCCGGTGCCGCACTGGTAATCAATATCCATGTCCCAGATGGGCTGTCTTGCCAGAATATCCAGATTCCGTCCGGTACAGCCGTAGAGCCAGTGGGCATGGGTCAGCTGCATCACTGCCGCAGCCACCATGGTATAATGCTTTTTCATCTCATCGGAGACAGGACCTAATGCAATGGTTCTGGTTACATCAGTGGTACCGCCAAGATACTGTCCGCCGGAATCCACTAAAAGCATTCCCTCCGGCTCCAGAGTCGCACAATTCTCCGGTGTTGCCTCGTAATGCATCATAGCTGCATTGGACTTATAGCCTGCGATTGTCGGGAAGGATAGGTCTAAAAATTCCGGAATCTCTCTTCTCTTCTGTTCCAGATATTCTGCGGCGGTCACTTCGGTGATCTTCTCTTTTCCCACATGGGTTTTCAACCAGTAGATGAATTTGGTTACCGCAACGCTGTCCTTCAGAAAAATTTCCTGCATTCTCGCCTGTTCCACCGGATTCTTGATGGCTTTCAACAGCTCGGTGGGATTCTTACCCTCGATCAGCTGCTGGTTCTTCTGCAGTGTCTTATATAAAGTATAACTGCAATATCTTTGATCCACGAGGATTGCATTGCCTGCGGGAAGTGATTTCAGAAAGTCTACAACAGTGTCGTATTCCTTCACATCTATGTGATGTGCTGCAAGGTATTCTGATACCTGCGTATCCAGAGCCTTCTGCTGGATAAACAATGTGGCGGTATCCTCCGTGATATAGGCATAAGACATTGCCACCGGATTGCATTCCACATCACAGCCGCGGATATTGAAGAGCCACATCAGATCGTCCAGTTTGGTCAAAAGCAGTGCATTGGCGCCGTCCTTTGCCATCTTCTCTCTGGTCTGCGTGAGTTTCTCTTCCACGCTCTTACCGGCAATTTTCTCGTCCAGTACCGTTACTTTTCCAGCCGGAAAATCCGGTCTGTCCGTCCAGATGCTGTCTGCCAGATCTTTCTCATAAGCGATACAAATCTGCGCCTTTGCCAGTACCTTTTCGTATTTTTTACCGTCCATGACTGCAATGACTCTGCCATCGAAACCTAAGGTCTGACCCTGCTGCATATTCTGCTCCAGAAACTCTTCGATAGTAGGAACACCTTCCTGCAACATGCGGAACAGTTCTACGCCTGTTCCTTCCAATTCGGCCTCTGCCTGAATGAAATATCTGCCGTCGGTCCACAGTCCGGCGCCGTCCTTCCATACTAACAGCGTACCGTTGGAACCAGTAAAGTTACTGAAATATTCTCTTACTTTAAAATAGTCGTTTACATATTCGGAGTTATGAAAATCCGCTGTGGGCATCATATAGAAATCAATGCCTTCCTCCTCCATCTTCGCTCTGAGAAATGCAAGTCTGTTCTGAATCACTTTGTTTTCCATTATTTTATTCCTTTCAAAAAGCCTTAATATCCTTCGGTAAGTTCGCCCTTACAGAGGCCTACGGCTCTGGAGGTACCGATACGGTCACAGCCAAGATCTAAGAACATCTCCAGATCTTCCATGCCAGACACACCGCCTGCCGCCTTAATCTTCACCTTGGGACCAATGTATTTTTTGAACAGTTGCACATCTTCTTTCGTGGCACCGCCGGTTCCGAATCCGGTGGAAGTCTTGATGAAATCCGCACCTGCATTCGTTACTGCCTTGCACATGGCGATCTTCTCTTCCTCCGTCAGATAGCAGGTCTCGATGATAACTTTGAGGATATGATCTCCACATTCTTTCTTCAGCGTTCGGATCTCTTCTTCCACCTTGTCAAACAGACCGTTCTTCACATCACTGATATTGACTACCATATCAATCTCGTTACAACCATCTTCCAGTGCCTTACGTACTTCTGCCACCTTTGCTTCCGTCACGCTGTAGCCTAACGGGAATCCCACTACGGTACAGATATTGATCTTCTCCCCGTAGGAGTCATGGATTCTCTTAATATAACAGGGAGGCACACATACACTGGCGGTATGATATTGGATCGCCTCATCACACAACTTCTGAATGTCCTCCCAGGTAGCGAATGCCTTCAGTTGCGTATGATCCACCTTACCAAGCATTTCTTTTGCTGTCATATTATTCTCCTTTTCTATGTATCTATTTCATTTAATGATTTTGTTACTACATACTAACCGCGATTATTATAACAAAGAACCCATTTAATATAAAGATTAAAGTTTTATTTTAACTTGAAAGTTAGTGAAATAATCCCGTAGCCCTTGGCAGGGTATAAGAAACGCGACACGCTCGCGCTCTG
>CAMEOT010000033.1 GCA_945929965.1 uncultured Lachnospiraceae bacterium | reverse complement strand
GCGTTTCTTATACCCTGCCAAGGGCTACGGGATTATTTAATTAACTTTCAATTTACACAATGACAATCGGTGTCCGATATTCATTCATCATTTCTTTTTGGTTCTTCAATGCCAGATTCCCCAGATAAATCTGATTTCTTAGGATATTCTGATCCAGCATACGCAGAGCTTCGGGTGGAAGCGATTGCCTTGCATCAGCCAAACTGGCAATGAGAGGAATGGAGCTGTTCTTCTTGATCTCGGTAAGGAGAGGAGCTGCATCCCTGCAAAAGCCCAACACTCTGGCGTAGGAAATATAATCTTCAGCCTTACAGGTCTCGAATTCTTTCTTGGTCATATTCAGCAAAATATGGAACAGGCATCTGCTGATACGGGTGTAGGTCATATCCTTGCTCTTGAGCAGATCGCAGAAAGAAGATAAGCCGGTGAAGGACGGCAGGGTATTGCGGATACGGTCGGAGAGATCTGAGGAAATATCCTGATACTTGTCGTAGCCCTCAAAGTATTCCGTCAGCAGCTTGTATTGCAGCGCCGCAGAAAAATCATCTGCAAACAGAGGCTTCTGTTCCTCCAGAGAAGTCCGCAATATCTCATAGGCATTTTCTGGCATCTGAGATGACAGATAGGCAAGATCATGCCCGGCAGCCACGGACTGGCGGATGGCAATAGCTGAACACTGGTTGGTTCCCAGGCGCTTATCGTGATAATCCGCACCTACACGGGTGGTAGTGAAGGGAACAATCTTGCTGTTCCTTGACATCAGGGCCTTCAGATATTCAATTCCCAGTATATTATTTGGAGAGGACAGCACATCCTTGTCATCACTTAATGAGGGAGCGTACTGCAACAGAGCCCAGGTCCTGGCAATCGGGAAGGACATTCCCTTTTTCAGATTGCAGCGCAGGGATTCCACATAAGGTTCCGGCTCCGTGTAGAAGATCTCGGCGATCCGGGAGAGCGTATCAATGTTACCGCATTCGCTGCCAAAGCACAGATTTGTGGTGACTCCCAGTTTGTCAAACAGAGCAACGGAGCCCTTGGCAAAAAAATCCGCACTCGAAGCAGCGTAGCAGGTGGGGAGTTCCAGCACAAGATCCGCACCGCATTTCAAAGCCATTTTGGCGCGGGTGAACTTATCTAACAGGGCAGGGGCACCGCGCTGCATGAAGTTGCCGCTCATAACGACGATCGTATAATCGGCGCCGGTGGCTTCTTTGGCATGCTGCATCTGGTAAGCATGACCATTATGAAAAGGGTTGTATTCTGCGACAATACCATTGACCTTCATAATATGGCTCCTTTCGTGAAAAGAAATATACGGTAAATCGAATATAAATACAAGCTGCGCATGTGAAAAAAATAACATATACTGAAAGCGTTTACATGTGCATGGTTATCAGCATATTTTGTAATTGAAATTCAAAGGTTGTATCTGAAAATATACAATTTTGCGAACATTATGCCCTTGTCTACTCCAGATGTATTTAGTATAATATAAATATATCGGTTTGTTAAGATAAAACCAAAACTTTACAGAAGTTATTTGGGAGGAAGCGGGTATCCCCCGCCGGAAAGGAGAATGGATATGTCATACATTGACATGATTAAAGAGAGAGCAAGAATCGACAAAAAAACAATTGTATTACCGGAATCTAATGATAAGAGAACATTACTGGCTGCTGC
The DNA here is from genome assembly GCA_945929965.1 of uncultured Lachnospiraceae bacterium. Classification (GTDB taxonomy): domain Bacteria; phylum Bacillota; class Clostridia; order Lachnospirales; family Lachnospiraceae; genus Acetatifactor. The sequence continues at coordinate 26,235 of CAMEOT010000033.1, read as the reverse complement.
CCGTATCGTAGAAGAGGGTATCGCAGACATCATTATGATCGGTGATGAAGAGAAGATCATGGATGGTGCAGGCTGGTTGGAAGTCGACCTGTCCAAGGTAACAGTAGTTAACCCGAAAACAACTCCCAAGTTGGATGACTATGTGAATTTATTATATGAAACCAGAAAAGCAAAGGGAATGACTCCCGAGAAGGCAAGAGAGATCCTGTTAAATGATTACCTGACCTTCGGTATCGTGATGGTTAAGGCTAACGATGCAGACGGTATGGTAGCAGGTGCATGTCACTCTACCGCAGACACCTTAAGACCCGCACTGCAGATCTTAAAGACGGCACCCGGCGTTAAGCTGGTATCCGCCTTCTTTGTTATGGATACTGTATTCAAAGACCAGGGTGAGAACGGAACTTTCCTGTTCGCTGACTGTGGTCTGAACCAGGATCCCACCCCCGAAGAGCTGGCTGCTATTGCAGATACCTCTTCCAGAAGCTTCAAGTCCCTGATCGGACCCAAGCCTGTTATCGCTATGTTAAGCCACTCCACCAAGGGCAGTGCCAAGCATGCTCTGGTTGACAAAGTAGTAGAAGCTACCCGTATTGCACATGAGGAGTATCCTCATCTGACCTTAGACGGTGAACTGCAGCTGGATGCAGCGCTGGTTCCCAGCGTTGCTAAGTCCAAGGCTCCCGGAAGCCCTGTAAACGGTCATGCAAATGTTCTGATCTTCCCGAATCTGGATGCAGGTAACATCGGCTACAAGCTGGTACAGAGACTGGGTGGCGCAGAAGCTTACGGTCCTATGTTACAGGGTATCGCAAAGCCTGTTAACGATCTGTCCAGAGGATGTTCCTGGCAGGATATCGTTGGTGTCGTAGCACTGACTGCTGTACAGGCGCAGTTAGTATAATCATTATAAGAACCATAAACGTGTGCGGGATATCTGTCCCGCACCGTATTCATGTATTGCCCTTACCGGGTGGCATGAGATCATAGAACATTAGTCTTACAGATTAAAAAAGAAAGGAATTTACCATGAATATTTTAGTTATTAACTGCGGAAGCTCTTCCCTGAAGTTCCAGCTTATTGATTCCGAGACCGAGAAATGCATCGCAAAGGGTCTCTGTGAGAGAATCGGTATCGAAGGAAGCCGGATCACCTATACCCCCGATGGCGGCGAGAAGGAACAGACCGTAACTCCCATGCCGGATCACACTGAAGCAATCCGTCTGGTACTGGAAGCTCTGACCAATGAAAAGACCGGCGTGGTGAAGAGCCTGGATGAGATCGGTGCCGTAGGACATCGTATCGTACACGGCGGTGAGAAGTTCGCAGCATCTACCATCATTACCGATGACGTTATGAAAGCTATCGAAGAGTGCAACGATCTGGCTCCTTTACATAATCCTGCAAACCTGATCGGTATCAATGCCTGCAAAAAGCTGATGCCTGCTACTCCCATGGTAGCTGTATTCGATACCGCTTTCCATCAGACCATGCCTGAGGAAGCTTATATGTACGGTCTGCCTTATGAGTATTATGAGAAGTACAAGATCAGACGCTACGGTTTCCACGGAACCAGTCACTCTTATGTATCCAGGAAGGCTGCAGAGGTTCTGGGCAAGAAGTACGAAGATCTGAAGATCATCGTCTGCCACTTAGGCAACGGTGCAAGCGTATCTGCAGTTAAGAACGGCAAATGCGTAGATACCTCCATGGGTCTGACTCCTCTGGAAGGTCTGATCATGGGAACCCGTTCCGGTGATATTGATCCTGCTATCATGGAGTTCATCGCTCACAAAGAGGGCAAGAATATCGACGAGATCATGACCGTTCTGAACAAGAAGTCCGGTGTATACGGCCTGTCAAACAACCTGTCTTCTGATTTCCGAGATCTGGAAGATGGTTATAACAGAGGTGATGAGCATTGCATCCGCACCATGAACACCTACTGCTACCGTGTAGCAAAATACATCGGTTCTTATGTAGCAGCAATGAACGGTGTAGATGTGATCTGCTTTACCGCAGGTATCGGTGAGAATGCACCTCTGGTCCGTTCTCTGGTATGTGAGCATTTAGGCTTCTTGGGCGTATCTATCGATGAGGATGCGAACCACAAGCGCGGCGAGGAGATCGCTATTTCCACTCCTGACAGCAAGACCACTGTTATGGTAATTCCTACGAATGAGGAACTTGCTATTGCCAGAGAGACAGTAAGTTTGGTAAAATAGGTTCGACGGAACCTTAAGAATGAGAACACCCATCAACCGGAGGCTCCGATTGATGGGTGTTCTATTATGGTAAGGAATGAACAGAGGGAGAAAATGCTATGAAGAAAAATGTGATCGTAGGACAGTCCGGAGGTCCCACCGCGGTAATCAACGCCAGCCTTGCCGGCGTCTATAAGACAGCAAAGGATATGGGCGCGGAGACCATATACGGTATGCGTTACGGCATCCAGGGACTTCTGGAGAAAAAGATAGTGAATCTGGGGGAGAAGATCCGCAATGACATGGATGTGGAACTTTTGAAGAGAACACCGGCATCCTTCCTGGGATCCTGTCGTTATAAGCTTCCGGAGATCAGTGCAGATAAGACTATCTATGAGAGAATTTTTGAAATTCTGGAAGAACTGGAGATTACGGCATTTTTCTATATTGGCGGCAATGACTCCATGGACACCATAAAAAAGCTTTCCGATTATGCCCAGACAGTTGACAGTCCGATCCGTTTTATCGGTGTGCCCAAGACGATCGATAATGACCTGGAGGGTACGGATCATACGCCCGGTTACGGCAGCGCTGCAAAATATATTGCCACCGTTACCAAGGAACTGGTACGTGATGGTCTGATCTATGAGATGCAGAGCGTGACGGTCATCGAGATCATGGGAAGAAATGCCGGCTGGCTGACCGGTGCGGCAGTACTTGCCAAGAGTGAAGACTGCGAAGGTCCGGATCTGATCTATCTGCCGGAGGTTCCTTTCGATGTGGATGTTTTTCTGGAAAAAGTAAAGAAACTGGTAGTTGAGAAACAGTCCATCGTCATCGCTGTATCGGAAGGTATCAAGACGGCAGACGGCAGATATGTCTGCGAATTGTCCGCACACTCGGACAAGACCGATTCCTTCGGTCATGTGCAGTTATCCGGTACCGGTAAATATCTGTCCGACCTGATCATCGAGAAATTAGGCTGCAAGTCCAGAGCTATCGAACTGTCTACCCTGCAACGCTGTGCAGGACATCTGACCTCCCGTGTGGATATCACCGAGGCTTATCAGGTAGGCGGTACTGCGGTAAAAGCAGCTTTTGAGGGCAAGACCGGTCAGATGGTGATCCTGAAAAGAGTATCCCAGGATCCCTATATCTGCACCACGGATCTCTACGATGTGCATAAGGTAGCAAATCTGGAGAAAAAGGTTCCCCGTTCCTGGATTACGGAAGAGGGAGATTACGTGACAGCAGAGATGAAGAACTATATCGAGCCTCTGATACAGGCGGAACTGACCCCGATCATGATCACAGGGCAACCCAGACACATTATTATTGATTAATTTATAAAAGGGAAACAGAAGACATATGAGAAACGCTGGGAAAAAAATTGGGAAGAGCATAATACTGTTACTGCTTGGAATTGTAATCGGTACGTTACTTTTACTGGGAGCATACTGTATACCGGTAAATACGCAGAAAGCAGAAGAATCCATGCAGATGATGGAATTAGAAGGAGAGTATCCCAATGCCAGTAGTCTACATAATAATGCGGCATTGAATTTTGGGAGTTATGAACCGACAGTGCTGGACAATGCTACAGATTATGAGATTTTACGACGGATATATTATAACTGTGGCAGTGATAAACTGTTTCAGATTATGGATATGGAGAACTATGCAAGATATTGGCATGGGTATGTGGTGATTTTGAGACCTTTATTTCAATTGATAAATTATTTTGATTTTCGTGTGTTGAATTGCTTTGCTCAAATTACTTTGATTGTAATGACTGTATTTTTGGTTTGGAAAGAATTTGGCAGGAAAAGATATGTCTTTGGATTACTTACTTCTTATGCATTATTAACTCCACTGGCATTGTTCTTTTCGTTGCAGTATTTTTGGATTATTTATATAGCATTTTTATCTATATGTCTGGTGATCTGGAGAAAGGAGTGGCTGTTACAAAAATCGCGTTATTTTTATCTGTTTCAACTATTGGGAATGCTGACAACATATTTTGATTACCTGACTTTTCCTTTATTAACATGGGGATTTCCACTCTTATGGTGGATTGCAGCATGTGGCGATAAGATGTCGGGAAGGGAACGACTGAAAAAAACTGTATTTTCCGGTTTCGCGTGGATTTTGGGCTATGGTGGAATGTGGGGTGCAAAGTGGTTGATTGCCAGTCCGGTACTGGGATACAATGTTGTGAAAGAAGCACTTTCGCAAATTTTTATGCGAACCGGAGAAGTTGACAATATAGTACAGGAAGTTATGGGGGCTTATCAACGATATGAGGTCCTTTATACGAACTGGCGGCACTTTGAATATGGCATTTATATGCTGATTCTTACTTGCTGGATGTTGTGGGCAGTTTATCGTAGTATTCGATTTGGATGGAAAAAATCGACGGAAGGCTGTGCGTATTTACTGATTGCACTGTCTAGTCCAATGTGGTATTTTGTTTTGGCAAATCATACGATTATTCATCATTTTTTTACACATCGTATTTATACGGTGGGAATACTTGCATTATTGTTGTATATCTGTGAAGCATTTCATGAGAAGCAGGAAGATGTAACAATATCCTGGAAAACAAGAGTGGGTATGGCAGCAGGATGGATTTTGTGTTTGGCGATCGGTTGGTGCGTGTCCGGGCTAGAGGCAGAAAATGTGACAGCTGTTTATGGCGAAGAATACGACGAAATTCAGGCAGAAACGGGAGACACACTTACCTGTTCTTTTCAACCGACATTTATGTCTGTAAAGGGAATTGGTATTTGTGTTCTTCCGGAAAATGGAGAAGTAACGGGAAAAATTGAGATTCGGGTTCTTCAGGACGATAATACATTGTATACCGAATATGCGGAACTAAAGGACGGAAAGTCATATTATCCCGTGGAAATCGACTGGAAACTTGAAAAGAAGCAGAAATATAAAATACAGATTACTTTGATAGAACTTAATGGAAAGGCAAGTTTTCTAGTAACAAAGTCGGGAAATTTACCGCTGAATGAATACAGAGATATGGAAGTGAACGGTCAGAAACTAGAGAATCAGGAACCGCTGGGAGCATTTACTTATCATGCTGTTGTACAATCAATGAAGCGACGAGGATATGCGGCACTTATGTGTAGTGTTTTCCTCATGGCAATTGGGCAGGTGGGGATATCTGCTTTTCAAAACAAAGGAACTGGTAGAGGGAAAAAGATAGTTCTAAAAGGTGTTTGTACTATTTTAGTTGTAGGAATACTGTTGTGTAATGCAGGGGGAACAGCATGGGCTGCTTCCCCTGAAATTACAGATTTGTATAGTTCTTATAGAGGGCGCCTTGAGAAGATTGAAAATATTTATGATTTACAGCAACAAAATTATCGTTTGCTAGAAGACCAGGTATTTGCCATGCCGCTTCAGAAATTGCCGGAGGATACGCCGGAGGACGAAGTGGATGAGGTCTGGTTCTATGCGGCATTGGACAAGCAGTACCACAGACTGGTAGTTTTTATCGCAGATGATAATGGACAGATTCTGTACAAGACGGATCAGCTGGAGGCAAATTACTGCTATCCGGGAGAACTGCGGCAGCCCATAGAGAAGCTGGCATCGGTATCTTTTCAGGATGTGGACAATGATGGCGATACGGATATTATTCTGATTGCCCAGTGCCATAATGATAGAGGAGATTACCAGGAGAAATCTTATAAAGTGGGAGATGTTCTGTTCCAGGAGGATGGCAGCTTTTACAGAGACTATCGGATCTCGGACAAGATCAACCGCTTTGATATGAATAAAAATCCGGCGTGTATTCTGAACTTCGTACGCGACGGACGTTCCACAGAATTCCTCTACACTGCGGAGACATACGGAGAACTGCTCAGCCATAATTTCCGGGTGATCGAGGAACAAAGCTATACCCGTAATTTTGAAAAGCTGGGGAAAATGAAGGTAGTGCCCGGAGTATACCGGATGGCGGAATATGATGTGTTTATGATCTACCTGATCGACGAGCAGGGAAATATTGTGTGGAGCTTCCAACCTATGGAGGATTACGACAATCTCTATGCGCTGAAGGGAATCCAGGGGAAGGATCTGGACGGCGATGGGTTCAAGGACCTGGTGGTATTTGCAAAATACAGTTACGAGGGAGATTTGGGGGAACTGTTGGTAGATACCGTGTGCACCGTGTATTATCAGCGGACTGCCGGATTTGAAAAAGACAAAGATTTTACCGCAAATTATGAATGTACGGAGGAGGACACTTTAGAGGCACTGGTTGGGAAGATACGTGCCTACTGGGGGTGGCAGACATAATGATAAAAATATTGATCGTGGATGATGAAAAGCCGATCTGTGATCTGATCGATCTGAATCTGTCGGCAGCAGGATATTTTTGCAAAAGCGTACAGGACGGCATGAAAGCAATCGAATGCATCGAGAGAGAAAAATTTGATCTGATCTTGCTGGATATTATGCTTCCCGGAGTGAATGGCTTTGACATCATGGAATATATCAGACCTTTGAAGATCCCGGTGATCTTCATTACAGCCAGGGGAGATGTGAAGGATCGTGTAAAGGGGCTGCGGCTTGGCGCAGAGGATTATCTGGTGAAGCCCTTTGATGTCGTGGAACTTCTGGCGAGAGTGGAGGTCGTATTGCGCAGATTCCATAAGATGGGAGCACAGTTGTCCGCCGGGGATGTGGTGGTGGACATGGATGCCAGAATGGTGACCAAGGCAGGAATGCCCGTGGTGTTGACCAATAAGGAGTATGGACTTTTGGTGTTGTTTATCCAGAACAAAAATATTGCCCTGTTCAAGGAAAATCTGTATGAAAAAGTGTGGGGCGAAGAGTATGACGGAGATAGCAGAACCTTAGAGCTTCATGTGCAGCGCCTGCGCAAGAAGATGGGATGGGAGCGTCAGCTGGTGGCGGTCTATAAGGTGGGATACCGGCTTGAGATTGCATGACCCGGAGTGGGTAAAAGGAGAGATGTATGAAATTTTCCTGGAAAATACTGTTTTGTACGATGTTGATCATGGCAGTAGCATGCGGAGCAAGCGGTTATTTTTTTGTAAATTATGTATTTCAGACCTCCATGGAGCGTGAGACCAGACAGGCACTTGATGAAAGCAGTATTTTGAGGTTCGCTTTCGAGACGGCAGCTTTAAATATTCCGTCCAAATATGATGTGCTTCCGGACGGAACGGTGGAACAGATCGGAGTATACCTGGAGAATAGTGGACAGCACGGCAACAGATTGCTGCGGATCAGCGATGAGAACGGTAAGGTGCTGTATGCCAGCGAAGGGTTTACCGGGGATACTTCTCTGTGGGAAGAGCGCGGAGAAAATACGAGAGTATACCGGGTAGTGCAGTCTGGGGATTCCTATTATATCCAGACACAGACCAGGATCAATGTGTCCGACCGTCTGTTGACGTTAGAGACCATGAAAAATATAACTGCGGTATATACGGAGAGGACGGAAGGATTCCGGATGTATCGTCAGGTTACAGTGATCGTATTGTTGTGCAGTGGAGTGGTCATGACGCTGATTGCCTGTTGGCTGACCAGACCTATCAGACTTTTGACCCGTGCCACCGGCAAAATGGCGGAGGGAGAATATAGCTATCGCGCGGAGCAGATCAGTAATGATGAAATGGGGCAGCTGACCGCGGATTTCAACCATATGGCAGAGGCGCTTGAGCAGAATATTCAGAATTTGGAAAATGAAGTCAGAGCCAGAGAAGATTTTATTGCCGCATTTTCCCATGAACTGAAGACACCGCTGACTGCCATGATCGGTTATGCGGATATGCTGCGTTCCCGGAAATTAGATGATGAGAAGCATTTTTTGTGTGCCAATTATATCTATACAGAGGGAAAACGCCTGGAGACTATGGCACTCAGACTGCTGGACATCATTGTGACCAGACGTAAGGAGATCGATCGTAAGACCACGAATGTTTCCGGTATTTTCTCGTATCTGCAGGAGATCTATGATGAGACCAAGAACCCGGAAGACGGCAGGATGAAGGTTGACATCTGCTGGGAAAAGGGAGAACTCTATGCTGAGGAGAATCTGCTGAAGACTGTTTTGATCAATCTGACCGATAATGCCATCAAAGCCTCCGAGGAAGGGCAGACTGTGGAGATCACAGGCAGGCGCATGGAGAATGGTTATTATTTTCAGGTGCGGGATGAAGGAATCGGCATCCCCGAGGAAGAACTTCAAAAGATCACGGAAGCTTTTTATATGGTGGATAAATCCAGATCCAGGGCTCATAACGGAGCGGGACTGGGGCTTGCACTGTGTACCGCTATTCTGGAACTGCATCACAGCCGCCTGAAGATCGAGAGTACACTGGGTTTTGGAAGCTGCATGAGCTTTCTGATTCCGGACGAGGGGGTGAATGCGGATGAATAGATGGAAGAGCTGTTCTTTGAGCATTGCGGTAGCAGTGGCGGTCATTCTTGTAGCACTGTGGGGTCCGGAATGGATCGCGGCCAGAAGGGATGAGAGACTCTTAAACAGTATTACCACAGAGGCAGTGGAAGATGCGGAAGGATATCGTTACCGCATGAGCAGCAATCAGAAGCTTTATCTTTTGGGAAGATGTCTGAGCAGCCAGACCCTGCCGGAGAGTGAACTGCGGTTTCTGACCAGAGTGGACAATGAGGCAGGAAACTACGGAGAAATGACGGGTACCTATGCGTTTGTGGAGAATCGTCAGCAGCCGGGAGAGGGACAGATTCAGGAGGAAGCGGTATATGAGGCATGCAACAGAGAGATTCAGGCCCTGAAGGAGCAGGGAATTCTTCCCGGGGAAGTAAAGGAAGTGTCGGAAGACTCTTACGAAGAGGTGATCTGCTCTGCCATCGATGTGCTGGAGCCGAGGAATAATCTCTCCGTATGGAAACTCAGCCTGTCTACGGACGTAAGGAATGCGGATAAGAGCAACCGTTTTCTGGATATTTATCTGGATGCGGATACCGGAAAAATTTATGAATTCTATGTCCGGACCGGACAGCAATGGGAAGACATCGATACGGATGCCATGATCGACCGGTATGCGGAATATCTGGAGCTGACCGGTCTTGAAAAATATGAGGACCCAAATCCGCTGTTGGAGACGACGCCGTATTTTGCCAAGTATACTTTCCCTGGGGAGGAGGAAGGCAGTACCACGGTGACCATCGGTTACTATGAAGGAATCCGTGAACTTTTCCTCAAAGTAGGAAGATAGAAAAATAAAATACGCATAGATTTTTTACAAAAAAATATTGTTGCAAAAGCGAACAAAATTTTGTTGACAAATGGGTGCACCATATGTATAATAAGTCAGTGTGTGAATCAACACATCGTAGGAGACTTGTGTTTTCTACGCAACATATTGCATAGGAGTCGCTATGTTAGTAAGTTTATCTGATGTATTAACATCCGAAGGCAAGGTAGAGACTGTTGCCATTCCGCTTGAGATGACAAGCTTTAAGAGCCGCCAGGGAGACTTCCCTATTATGGAGAAGACACCCATTAATCTTACTTTTACCAACATCGGTGTGAACAAGGCAAAAGTAACCGGCACTGCAGAGCTTACCTTTGATACGAAATGTGACAGGTGCCTTACTGAAGTACCTACAGCAATGAAGCTTAAGTTTGACAGAATCGTTTATTCTCCGGAAGCGGAAGTAAGTGAGGAAGAAGATACCGAGCAGAGCTTTATGGATGGATGGCAGCTGGATGTAGAGGCTTTTGTGTACGATGAAATTCTGGTGAATTGGCCGGCAAAGATCCTGTGTAAGGAAGACTGCAAGGGTATCTGCCCTGTATGTGGTCAGAACAGGAATCTGAAGGAATGTGGTTGCGATACTTTCGTACCGGATCCTCGTATGGCAGCAATCCAAGATATCTTCAACGCGAATAAGGAGGTGTAACGATGTCTATTTGTCCTAAGAATAAATCTTCCAAAGGTAGAAGAGATAAGAGAAGAGCAAACTGGAAAATGAGCGCTCCTACACTGGTAAAGTGCAGCAAATGTGGTGCACTGATGATGCCTCACAGAGTTTGCAAGGCTTGTGGTTCTTACAATAAGAAGCAGGTCGTAAGCGTTGATTAATTGATAAATCAATGAAGCGAAATTAAGTGAAAAGAAAAGAGGAGATTCCGGATGGAATCTCCTTTTGCTTTCACAAAAAAATCACTTGCTTTTTATATACGCCTTTAGTATAGTAAGAATGAATCTGCCATCATCAAACTGTTTGGTGTGATCCACGGAGCGGTTTGATGATGAGCGGATAAACACAAACAGGTAAAGGAACGACGAAATGACAGAATATGTAAATGTTGCTGTAGATGCGATGGGAGGAGATAATGCTCCCACTGAGATCGTAAAGGGCGCAGTAGAAGCTGTCAATGCGGACAAACGTGTCAAAGTATTCCTGGTAGGCAAGGAGCCCGTGATCCGTGAGGAATTAAAGGCATATACCTATGATGCAGAGCAGCTGGAAGTTGTACATGCTGAAGAAGTCATTGAGACGGCAGAACCTCCGGTAATGGCGATCCGTCGGAAGAAGGATTCCTCCATTGTCAAAGCCATGTATATGGTGAAGAACGGCGAATGCGATGCATTTGTATCTGCGGGAAGTACCGGTGCGGTACTGGTAGGCGGTCAGGTGATCGTAGGTCGTATCCGCGGTGTGGAGAGACCTCCTTTAGCTCCCCTGATCCCTACGGAGAAGGGTGTAAGCCTTCTGTTAGACTGTGGAGCCAACGTAGATGCGAGACCTTCCATGCTAGTCCAATTTGCCAAGATGGGCAGTGTCTATATGGAAAGCGTTATGGGAGTAAAGAACCCGAGAGTCGGTATTGTGAATATCGGCGCCGAGGAGGAGAAGGGCAACGCGCTGGTAAAAGAAACCTTCCCGCTTCTTAAGAATTGCCCGGAGATCAATTTCATCGGCAGCGTGGAAGCAAGAGATATTCCGGCAGGTGCGGCAGATGTCATTGTCTGTGAAGCGTTTGTGGGCAATGTGATCTTGAAGATGTATGAGGGTGTAAGCTCCGCGCTTCTGCATCAGGTGAAGCAGGGGATGATGTCCACGCTTCGCAGTAAAATGGGTGCACTGCTTGTGAAACCGGCACTCAAGACTACATTAAAGAGTTTTGATACTTCCCAGTATGGTGGTGCTCCGCTACTCGGACTGAACGGTCTGGTAGTGAAGACTCACGGAAGCAGCAAGGCAGTGGAAGTGAAGAATTCTATTTTGCAGTGTATTGCTTTTAAGGAAGAGAAGATCAACGAGAAGATCAAAGAACAGATCAGCCCGGAAGATAAGGCTGCAGAGAATAATTAATCAAGAGAAATATTTTGGGAAAGAAGGAACTGTTATGGAATTTGAAAAGTTGAAGAAAATCATTGCTGAGGTATTAAACGTAGATCCCGATGAGATCACCATGGAGACCACATTCCAAGATGACCTGGGCGCTGATTCCCTCGATGTATACCAGATCATCATGGGCATTGAGGAAGAGTTCGATATCGAGATCCCTGCTGAGACCGCAGAGCAGGTTACTACAGTAGAAGACGCTGTAGAGATGATCAAGAACGCAGAGAACTAGTAAAGCTACGAGCCATGCGAAGACAAAACAGGAACTGTGACCGAGAGCTTGCTCACAAGGCACTGTTCCTGTTTTTCAGTTTATACAATCGTAATTTGATGTAGTCCAGTAGGCACGGATATGGTAAGAATAAGCGCGCCGCGTTTCTTACCATAGCCGGGACTACGGAATATAGTGAGGACAAAAAAATGTTGGATGGTTATACAATGGACGTGCTGGAACAGCGCATCGGCTATTGCTTTCGCAATAAAGCATTGCTGAAGCAGGCTCTGACCCACAGCTCCTATACCAATGAACAAAAGATCAACAAAACTGAGAACTACGAACGTATCGAATTCTTAGGAGATGCCGTACTGGAACTGGTATCCAGTGACTTCCTGTTTCGGGAACACCCGGATGTTCCGGAGGGTGAGCTGACCAAGATGCGCGCCTCCATGGTGTGCGAGCCTTCCCTGGCATTCTGTGCCAGAGACCTGGAGCTGGGACAGTTTATGCTTTTGGGAAAAGGCGAAGAGAATACCGGCGGTAGGCGCAGAGACAGCATCACCTCTGACGGTATGGAAGCCATGATCGGTGCCATTTATCTGGACGGCGGCATGCAGCCTGCCAAGGCTTTTATTGACCGCTTTATTCTGTCGGATTTAGAAGACAAGCGTCTCTTCTACGACAGTAAGAGCAACCTTCAGGAACTGATCCAGGGGAAACTCAAAAAAGAGTTCGAGTACCGGCTGTTGGATGAGAGCGGACCGGAGCACGACAAGACCTTTGTGGTAGAGATCGACATGGAGGGAGAATGCCTGGGTCGTGGGCAGGGAAGAACAAAAAAAGCGGCAGAACAGCAGGCGGCTTACGAGGCGCTTCTACTATTGAGGGATAGAGGATATGTATTTAAAAAGTATTGAGATACACGGGTTCAAATCATTTGCCAATAAGATTGTATTTCAGTTTCACAACGGAATTACCGGTATCGTAGGACCTAACGGCAGCGGTAAAAGTAACGTTGCGGACGCGGTACGATGGGTACTGGGCGAACAGCGCATCAAACAGCTGCGCGGTGCCAGTATGCAGGATGTTATTTTCTCGGGAACAGAGACCAGAAAGCCGTTGAGCTATGCTTATGTTGCCATTACTTTGGACAACAGCGACCATCAGCTGGCAATCGACTATGATGAAGTCACGGTGGCGAGACGGATCTACCGTTCCGGAGAAAGTGAATATCTGATCAACGGTACACCCTGCAGATTAAAAGATGTCAACGAACTGTTCTATGATACCGGTATCGGTAAGGAAGGCTATTCCATCATCGGACAGGGCCAGATCGATAAGATCTTAAGCGGTAAGCCCGAGGAACGTCGTGAATTGTTCGATGAGGCTGCGGGAATCGTGAAATTCAAACGCAGGAAAGCAGCGGCCCAGACGAAGCTTGAAAACGAGAAACAGAATCTGGTGCGTGTGAATGATATTTTATCGGAGCTGGAAAAACAGGTAGGACCTCTGGAGAAGCAGTCCGAGGTGGCAAAGGTCTATCTGAGGAAAAAGGAAGAGTTGAAATCCTTAGATATCAATGTGTTCTTATTGGAAAATAAGAGACTGAGAGAGCAGCTTGCTTCCGCAGAAGAAAAATACAATCTGGCAAGCACGGAACTTGGTGAGACCGGTGAAAAATATGAGGGTATCAAGGAAGAATACGAACGGATCCAGCAGGAGATTGAGAGTCTGGATACCGCTATCGAAGCCGCCAGGGAACAACTGACGGATACCGGCCTGATGCGCGGTAAGTTAGAGGGTGAGATCAATGTCTTAAAGGAGCAGATCAATTCCGCCCACGGCAGTGAGAACCATCTGAACAACCGTAAGGCAGCCCTGGAAGAGGAGATTGCCGGCAAAGAGCAGGAAAAGCAGGATATCTTAACCGATAAAAAGGATACCGATACCCAGGTGCAGGAGATTGCAGAAGCTGCGGCAAAAGCGAAGGCTGATCTGGAAGCCATCCAGAATAAGATCACCGAGCTCAACAATAATATCGAAGCCGGGAAAAATACCATTATTGGAGAACTGAACCAGAGAGCTACTATCAAATCCAAGATGGGCCGTTTCGATACCATGATGGAGCAGATCAATATCCGCAAGGCAGAGTTAAATTCCAGACTGTTACGTGCCAAATCCGATGAGGCAGCCAGAGAAGAAACGGTGAAGAAGCTGGAAGAGACTTTTGAGACCGTGACTGAGGAACTGCGTCAGATGACGGAACAGGAAGCGGCATCCGAACTGGAGCTTGGCAATATCCGTGAGAATCTCACCGGACTGGATGCGAAGCTGCGGGAGACACAGAACCGTTTTCATCAGGAACAGTCCAAGCTAGAGGCCCTGACCAATATTACTGAACGCTATGACGGTTACGGCGGCAGCGTCAAAAAAGTCATGGAGCAGAAGGAAAAAGAAAAGGGCATCATTGGTGTTGTAGCGGACATCATCCAGGTGGAGGCAAAATATGAGACCGCCATCGAGACTGCGCTGGGCGGCAATATCCAGAATATCGTAACGGATAACGAAGAGACCGCCAAGCATATGATCGGCTTCTTAAAGCAGAACCGTCTCGGAAGAGCCACATTCCTGCCTCTGACCAGTATTACCAAGCCCCAGGAATTCAAGAATCCGGAGGCGCTTAAGGAAAAAGGTGTCATCGGTATGGCAGACGAACTGGTAGGCACAGAAGAAGAATACCGCAATGTGGCGAAGGCTATGCTGGGACGTATCGTTGTGGTAGACAATGTGGACAATGCTGTGAAGATCGCTAGAAAATTCGATTACGGCATCCGCATGGTCACCCTGGAAGGCGAACTTTTAGTTCCCGGTGGTGCCATCAGCGGCGGCGCTTTTAAAAACAACAGCAATCTCCTGGGAAGACGTCGTGAGATGGACGAACTGGAGAAAAAGGTGAAAAAGCTCTCTGAGGATATCAAAACCTACAATCAGAAGATCGAAGACACCAAGAGTAAGAGAAATAAACTTCGTATGGATCTGGAAGCACTGAAGACCGAGATGCAGCGCAAGTCCATTGAGCAGAATACCGCAAGATTGAACATCTCCCAGGCAAGAGAGCGTATGGAAGAAGAGGCGGAGAGTGCACAGTCTCTGAAGCTGGAGGAGCAGGAGATCGAGACCAGGATCTTCGAGATCCGTTCCGGCAAGGAATCCATTACGCAGGAACTGGCTGCCAGCGAAGAGTTGGAGAAGACGACGCAGGAACAGATCCTGGGCTTCCAGAAAGAATTGGAGAGCTGCAGACTGGAAGAGAGCGAAGCTTCCGCCCACGCAGGAGAATGGGAAGTAAAAGTCGAGAAGATGCGTCAGGCGCTGGATTACAAGCAGGCAAATGTGGATCGTATAGGCGGCGAGTTGGAACGTGCACAGGCAGAGCTTAATGAGATTTTAGAAGCTCTGACGCAAAATGCGCAGGAAGTGGAACGCAAGAAGAACAACATCCTGGAGATTGAGAAGACCATTGCTGCTTCTCATGAGAATCAGGATGCTTCCAGGAAGAAGCTGGACGAAGACCTTGCGAAAAAGGAAGAACTGTCTGCAAAACAGAAAGATTTCTTCCGCAGCAGAGAGGAAATGTCCGAGCGTATGAATGCTCTGGATAAGGAAGTCTATCGTCTGGGCGAACAGAAGAAAAAGCTGGAGGACGGCATCGAAGGTCAGATCAATTACATGTGGGATGAGTATGAGATCACCTTAAGCGATGCGGCAGGACTCCGCAACGAAGAGATGAATGATCTGCCAGCTATGAAACGCGAGATCAGCGGTCTGAAAGACGAGATCCGCAAGCTTGGCAATGTCAATGTCAACGCCATTGAGGATTACAAGAACCTGATGGAGCGCTATACTTTCATGAAGACTCAGCATGATGATCTGGTGGAAGCGGAGAAGACGCTGGAAGGCATCATCGAAGAACTGGATACCGCCATGCGCAAACAGTTCACGGAGAAATTCGCAGAGATCAGCAGAGAGTTCGATAAGGTATTCAAGGAACTCTTCGGTGGTGGTAAGGGAACACTGGAACTGATGGAGGATGAGGATATTCTGGAGGCAGGCATCCGCATCATCGCACAGCCCCCCGGAAAAAAGCTTCAGAACATGATGCAGCTCTCCGGTGGAGAGAAGGCTTTATCCGCCATATCCCTACTGTTCGCAATTCAGAACCTGAAGCCGTCTCCGTTCTGTCTGTTAGACGAGATCGAGGCCGCACTGGATGACTCCAATGTAGGACGTTTTGCAAAGTATTTACATAAGCTGACCAAGAACACCCAGTTCATTGTCATTACCCACAGACGAGGCACTATGGAACAGGTGGATAGATTGTATGGTATCACCATGCAGGAAAAGGGCGTATCTACCTTAGTCAGCGTCAACCTCATTGACAAGGACCTGGACGATTAGAGTATGAAAAGAACTTCTAATCACTCAGAGCAAAGGCTCTTTCGTGAAGAAGTTCTAAGTTTCATACAAGAAAAACGCAAGCGTTTTTCTGGATAGAATGCTGATTGGAGGAAAAGGGATGAGTGAGGAAAAGAAAGGCTTTTTTGCGAGGCTGAAAGAAGGACTGACCAAGACCCGTGATAACATTGTCCGGGGAATCGATTCGGTCTTCAGCGGTTTTTCCGCCATTGATGATGATTTCTACGAAGAACTGGAAGAAATCCTCATTATGGGAGATATCGGTGTCAATGCCACCACTGCCATTGTGGAGAGATTAAAACAGCAGGTAAAAGAAAAGCATATCAAGGAGCCTTCCGAATGCAAACAGCTTCTGATCGAAAGTATTAAGGAGCAGATGCAGGTGGATGAGACCGCCTATGATTTCGAGAAGGAACAGTCCGTGATCATGGTCATTGGTGTCAACGGTGTGGGTAAGACCACTTCCGTGGGTAAACTGGCAGGTAAATTAAAGGATGAGGGCAGAAAAGTCCTTATCGCCGCAGCGGATACTTTCCGTGCCGCAGCGGGAGATCAGCTGGCAGAATGGGCATCCAGAGCGGATGTGCCCATGATCGGCGGAAAAGAGGGCGCGGATCCCGCCAGTGTGGTGTTTGATGCCGTGAATGCAGCGAAAGCAAGAGGCGTGGATGTGCTTCTCATTGATACCGCCGGCAGACTGCATAATAAAAAGAACCTGATGGAAGAACTTCGCAAGATGAACCGCATCATTGACAAGGAGTTCCCGAATGCCCACAGAGAGAACCTGATCGTATTGGATGGTACCACCGGACAGAATGCGCTGGTACAGGCGAGAGAATTCGGTGAGGTGGCAGATCTCACAGGCATCATTCTGACGAAGATGGACGGAACGGCGAAGGGCGGTATTGCGGTGGCAATCCAGTCTGAACTGAAGGTTCCGGTAAAATACATCGGTGTGGGGGAGACCATTGAGGATCTCCAGAAATTCAATTCTGAGGAATTTGTAAACGCATTGTTTGATGTGAATATGGAGGATATCGGAGAACTGCATCTGCCCGAGAACGAGCAACAGACGGATACGCAGGAGGAATAACCGACAGACCAAGGAAAGTGTGACAGAAAGGCATGGGAAGAAAAATGCAGGAAGAAATGTTGACTTTAGAGAAATTTGAAGAAGCAAGTGAAATCGTAAAAAAGGTAACGTTAGAGACCAAGCTGGTATACAGTGATTATTTCAGCGCCCAGACCGGCAACCGTGTATACTTAAAGCCCGAGAACTTACAGTTTACCGGAGCCTATAAGTTAAGAGGCGCTTATTACAAAATGAGCACACTGACGGATGAAGAGCGTGCCAAGGGACTGATCACCGCCTCCGCAGGCAACCATGCACAGGGTGTGGCTTATGCAGCAAAATGCTACGGCAGCAAGGCCACTATCGTAATGCCCACCACCACACCTCTGATCAAGGTAAACCGTACCAGAGGGTACGGCGCAGAGGTAGTGTTGCACGGTGATGTCTATGATGAGGCATGCGCAAAGGCATATGAACTGGCAGAAGAGCACGGATATACCTTCATTCATCCGTTTGATGATCTGACTGTGGCAACCGGTCAGGGTACCATTGCCATGGAGATATTCAAAGAGCTTCCCCTGGTAGACTACATTTTAGTTCCTATTGGTGGCGGCGGACTGGCAACCGGTGTCTCCACACTGGCAAAACTGTTGAACCCGAAGATCAAGGTCATCGGTGTGGAACCTGCGGGAGCTAACTGCATGCAGGTATCCTTAAAGAACGGCAAGGTAACCACCCTGCCAAAGGTCAACACCATTGCAGACGGTACTGCGGTTAAGACTCCCGGAAGTAAGATTTTCCCGTACTTACAGAAGAATCTGGACGATGTAATCACTGTGGAGGACGAGGATCTGGTAGTAGCCTTCCTGGATATGGTGGAGAACCACAAGATGATCGTGGAGAATTCCGGACTGCTGACCGTGGCAGCCTTAAAGCAGTTAAATGTGAAGGATAAGCGTATTGTATCTATCTTAAGCGGCGGTAATATGGATGTCATCACCATGTCCTCCGTAGTACAGCAGGGGCTGATCTTAAGAGACCGTATCTTCACCGTATCCGTATTGCTTCCCGACAAGCCCGGTGAGCTGTGCAGAGTATCCGGTATCATTGCCGGTGTTAACGGTAATGTTATCAAGCTGGAGCACAACCAGTTTGTATCCATCAACCGCAGCGCTGCCGTGGAACTGCGTATCACACTGGAAGCATTCGGTACCGAGCATAAGAAAGAGATCATTGCTGCCCTGGAAAAAGAAGGCTATCAGCCTAAGGTGGTCAGAGCAAATATATAATTGTGCAGAGTCATGCAGATGTTGCTGCATAGTTTCTTAGAAAAGAAGTGAATGTATCACTGATAAAAGCCGCATATTATAGATATGCGGCTTTTATGTGTGGAAATGGAGAGAGCTATGGCGAAAAAGACTGAAAAAGAACTGGAAATACAGAGACTGGATAAAAAGACACCCCTGCAGATGTTTCGGGATTATGTAATGATCACGGTGGCTTCTTTCATCTATGCGGTATCCGTCAGCATGTTTTTGGATCCGAACTCCCTGGCACCCGGGGGTATCACCGGTATTGCCATTATTTTAAACCGTTTGTTCGGAATTGAGACAGGTACCTGGATGTTACTCATCAACATACCGATCCTGCTGATCGGTATCTGGAAATTTGGATTGCGGTTTATTTTGTCTACGATTTATTGTACGGCAATGACCTCACTGTTTACAAACCTGCTGACACCGGTAGGAGCAGTGACCAAAGATCCATTGCTTGCCTCTCTGGCCGGAAGTGCCCTGATGGCAGTATCTATGGGTTGGGTGTTCAAGGCCGGATCCACTACGGGAGGAACGGATATTATTATCAAGCTGCTGCGGTTGAAGTTCCCGTACCTCAAGACGGGAGCATTGTTTTTCCTGACAGATGTGGTGATCGTCATAGCATCGGCTTTTGTATTCCGGAATATTGATAAGGCACTGTATGCCGGTATCGTGGTCATTATCACATCAGTGGTGCTGGATGTAGTATTGTACGGTCGTGATGAGGCAAAGCTGATCTATATTATCAGCGACCATGCGGAAAAAATCGCAGGGAGACTTTTGGAGGAACTGGACATTGGTGTAACTTATGTACAGGGCAGTGGTGCCTACAGCGGCAAGGAGAAGAGCGTCATCATGTGCGCCATGAAGAAAAACATTTCTCCCAAGGCGGAAGAGATCGTAAAGGAAGAGGATCCCCTGGCATTTATGATCGTCACCAGTGCCACGGAGATCTTCGGTGAGGGCTATAAGAGCTATTTCAGTGAGAAGCTGTGATGCTGAACATAAAATTTAAGTAAAAAAACAGCTGAAAGGGCTTACATTTTCAAAGAGAATCATCTATAATAGCGTCGTGTCCGAACGGACAGACGCTATTTTTCACTGTGGTGAACCCGGAAAATCTCTGGCCTGACGTACAAAATCGCATATAAGACTATGCATGAGGTAAGACTGCTACTCAAGTCAAAGCTCAGTAACTGCATGGAATCATATATGGAGATACGGCAGATGGATTAAGAAAAAGAAACATATAATAGTATAAATAAACAGATAGAGAATCGCATGGAAAAATGTGCGATGACACTTATAGGAGTCAGGGAACATGAATGATATAACTTTGACAAAAGAGGAAAAACAGTATAAACGGCTCACTGAGGAGCCGGTAGCACGGCTGATCCTGGAACTTGGACTGCCCACTACCATCAGCATGCTGATCACGAATCTGTATAATATGGTGGATACCTGGTTCGTAAGCCAGTTAGGCACCAGTGCCACCGGAGCGGTAGGCGTGGTGTTCGGGCTGATGGCTATTATTCAGGCGTTTGGCTTTATGTTCGGCCACGGCGCAGGGAGCAATATCAGCAGATTGTTAGGAGCTCATGAAAAGGAGAGGGCGAAAGCTTTTTCCGCAACGGGATTTTATTTGGCGGTGGGAGCCGGAGTGTTGATCGCGATTATCGGTATTGTGGATCTGAACGGATTGTGCAGATTGCTTGGAAGTACGGAGACCATTCTTCCCTATGCGAGAATCTATGCTTTCTATATTCTGGTGTCGGCACCGGCAATGGCATCCAGCTGTGTGATGAACAATGTGCTCCGGTATGAAGGCTATGCCAATCTGGCGATGGTAGGACTGGTCTTAGGCGGTATCTTAAATATGGCGGGAGATGCCATCCTTATGTGGGGCTTAAATCTTGGCATCCGGGGAGCGGCAATTTCCACTATGATCTCCCAGTACGTATCCTTTGGAATCCTGTTATTCTTTTTCCTGCGTGGAAAGACCCAGAGCAGCCTGGCACCGAAATATTTTACCTGGGAATTTGCCGTACATAAGAACATTCTTACAGCAGGCTTCCCCAGTATGATGCGGCAGGGACTGACCAGCGTGTCCACTATGGTGCTGAATGCACAGGCGGCAGTCTACGGAGATATTGCCATTGCTGCCATGAGCGTGGTATCCCGTATTTTCAATTTCGTATTCAGTGTGGCACTGGGCATCGGTCAGGGCTTCCAGCCGGTATCATCCTTCAATTATGGGGCAAAGAAGTATTCCCGTGTAAGGAAAGCGTTCTGGTTCACATTGTGTGCCAGTCTGGTAACCATGGCAGTGTTCGCAGGTGCGGTGTATGTGTTCCGCAGAGAGTTGCTGTTGGAATTCCTTACGGATATGGACGCTTATGAGATCGCATTTTATGCGTTGCAGATCCAGTGCCTGACGCTGCCGTTTATTCCGGTATGTATCTGCGGCAACATGCTGTTTCAGTCCATCGGAAAGGGCGGCAGGGCGACAATCTTAGCCTCCTTCCGAAGTGGCACCATCTACATTCCGGCGCTGCTGATCCTGACGACGCTTTGGGAAATTCGGGGCATCCAGTGGTCACAGCCCGTGTCCGATATTTTAGCTGCGGTTTTGTCATTGCCGGTGGCAGTGGTGTTCTTAAGGGGACTGCCGGAAGATGGTGTGGAAGTATAGAGAAGAATGAGATCCCTTCGTCATAAGACGGAGGGATTTTTATGTACAGATGTATCCATACGCAGGAATAAGTATCTGCCTTGATCTGTGAAGCTGTTGACATTAAATAATCCACATGATACAATATATTTAACAATTAGGTTAAATGTTAAACACTTGGATGAAAGGATGTGATTCATTTTTGGGAATACAGGATACATTGAAAGCGCTGGCAGATCCTATAAGGCGTGAAATACTAAATCTTCTGAAAAACGGTCGATTGTCGGCAGGAGAGATCTGCGAACATTTTCCGGTGACGGGGGCTTCCATATCGAGGCATTTGTCGGTGCTAAAGGAGGCAGATCTGATCCGGGACAAGCGGGAAGGAAAGTTTATTTATTATGAACTGAATGCTTCCGTGTTGGAAGAAATCATGTTATGGATCACAGATTTGAAAGGAGCATCGGATAATGAAGGAAATGATACAGAAAAATAAAGGCAGGCTGATCTGCTCTGCATTTGTTATGTGCATGGGAATGATATTGGGATATACCTGTGAGAACAGTCTGTGGGTAAACGGCACTTTTGCAGTGACTTATGTGGTAGTAATGGCAGTAACTTTTTACGACAACAGAAACAGGCAGCAGAGTGATAAGGTCATAAGAATGGTTACGTGGATCGTGCCGGGAATGACATTGCTCTATAACGGTATCGCCAGATGGATTGATATGGGTGTAAGGAAAGAGAATCTGCTCATGGTAATTTTGTATGTCGGAATGGGATTGCTATTTGTTATTGTGGGCAATTATCTGCCCAAGGTGAAACCGAACCGCACCATTGGCATCCGCGTCGTATGGGCATTGCAGGATGAGGAGAACTGGAATGCCACGCACCGCTTCAGTGGAAAAATATGGGTGGCAGCAGGACTGTTGAGTATGAGCTGTGGACTGTTCAGTGACAGCATGGCAGCATTATTTCTGTTTATTGTCGCTATCACGGCAGCAGCTTTTGGCAGCATCCTGTATTCTTATCTCTATTATAGAAAGAAGTTGCGCACCGGAAAAGGGCTGGCAGTACACTACAACCATAAAGTGGTTGCGGTCTATGTGATTATAATGCTCGCGTGTGTGCTATTTACGGTATGGACGTTATATACGGGAAAAATCGAGATCTGTTACGGAGAAAATGAATTTACTGTTCAGGCGGAGGGCTGGCAGGATTACACAGTGAAATATGACGCTATCGAAAGCATTGCTTACGAAGAGAATATGTTCCGGGATACGAATACAATCCGGACAAACGGTTTTGGCAACCTGAAATATTCCATGGGACATTTTCGCGATGAAATCCACGCAGATTACATCCGCTATACTCATAACGACTGTGATACTTATGTAGTCATGGAAGTAGGGGGAAGCACCGTTATTCTAAACGGTGCAGATGATGCGCAGACCCGGGAAATCTACAATAATATCAGAGAACGGATGGAAAAATAATATCTGTAAATAAATTTCCCAATTGCTTTTATATTTTTCAAAAATGGTATACACTAGACTTATGTAAGTTTTGTACAATGAGGATTTCTGGAAAGGGTGGTTACAGTATGCTGAAACAGTGGATCCCGGCGGCAAAGCCGGATAAAGAGGAACTGGACAAACGACTGGATGCAGCGCAGGAGGAACTTTTAAGACTCCAGATGCAGATCAAGGAGCATAAGCTCCCGGTGCTGGTGCTGATCGAGGGCTGGGGTGCTGCCGGCAAGGGCAGTACCATCGGCGGAATTATTAAAAATATCGATCCCAGATTCTTTAAGGTGGCTTCCATGTCGGCACCGACGGAGGAGGAGAAGCGGAAGCCTTTCCTGTATCGGTATTTTGTGAAAATTCCGGAAGCCGGCAAGTTCGAATTCCTGGATTCCGGCTGGATGGATGAGGTGACGAAGGGAAGGCTTCGGGGCGAACTGTCGGATAAGCAGTATGCGGAGCGTATTGAGAGCATCAAGCGTTTCGAACGACAGCTGACGGATAACGGTTATCTGGTGCTGAAGCTCTTTTTCCAGATCGGGAAAAAGGAACAGAAAAAGCGCCTGGAGGAGCTGGAAGGTAACAAGGATACCGCATGGCGTGTGGGCGAGAACGACTGGTGGCAGAACAAGCATTATGACAAATGTGAGGAAGTCTTTGACAAATACCTCACAGATACGAACGCTTCCGTAGCTCCCTGGTACATCATAGATTCCGGGGACAAAAAGTGGGCGGAATTGCAAGTGCTGGAGACATTATGCAGTGGTATCCATGTGGCCATGCAGAATGAGAGCCTTGCTGTACCCATTTTGCAGAATGTATTCCCGCTGGTGAAGATGCCGAAGCTGTCCGAGGTGGAACTGGACAAGGAAATCTCCGAGGAAGAATACAAGAAAGAACTGCGTCATCTGCAGAAGAAGCTGAATGCTCTGCATTACCGCCTGTATCGGAAAAAGATTCCGGTAGTCATCGCCTACGAAGGCTGGGATGCCGCAGGCAAGGGCGGCAATATCAAGCGGATCGCGGGAGCACTGGATCCCAGAGGCTACGAGGTACACCCCATCGCCAGCCCGGAACCCCACGAGAAAGCGAGACATTATCTCTGGCGATTCTGGACGAGACTTCCTAAGACCGGACATATTGCCATTTTTGACCGTACCTGGTACGGTCGCGTCATGGTAGAACGGCTGGAAGGCTTCTGTAGTACCAACGACTGGCAACGGGCTTATAACGAGATCAACGAGTTCGAGAAGGAATTGTCCCAGTGGGGCGCGGTGATCATCAAGTTCTGGGTACAGATCGACAAGGATACCCAGCTGGAACGCTTCACAGAGCGGCAGAACACCCCGGAGAAGCAGTGGAAGATCACGGACGAAGACTGGCGTAACCGCGACAAATGGGACCAGTACGAAGACGCTGTGAACGAAATGCTCCAGAAGACCAGCACGGAATATGCTCCCTGGCACATTCTGGAATCTGTAGATAAAAAATATGCCAGAATCAAAGCATTGAAGATCGTGATTGAGAAATTGGAGAAGGCACTGGGGTAAGCGCACTGGAATAAGAATAGCTGTTTCGATATAAAAAATTGACAAAACCGTCTGATAAGGACGGTTTTTGTTGCGTTATAAATGTTTTTTGTTATAATGAGATATAGTTATTTTTGGAAATTGCAAAGATACAGAAAGATATTTGGAAACAGAAGAAATCGTCAGGTGTTACGGCACAATGAGAGGAGAAATCATGGGCGAGAACCGTAAGATATATGCAGCATTACTGGGAGCAGGAACCGTGGGAAGCGGTGTGTACAAGCTGGCAGGGATGCAGGAAGAGGATATCTGCCTGAAGACAGGAGCACATCTGGAGATTAAAAAGATTCTGGTGCGCAATTCCGGAAAGGTAAGAGAAGGAATCCCACAGGAGTTGTTCACAGATAGCTGGCAGGAAATTCTGGAAGACCCAGAAATCCAGATCGTTATTGAAGTCATGGGTGGTATAGAACCGGCCAGAACTTATGTGGAAGAAGCCATGAAGGCCGGAAAGCAGGTGGTCACCGCCAACAAGGATCTGCTGGCGGAGTATGGGGATCCGCTGTTTGAGGTTGCCACGGAGAATAAATGTGACTTACAGTTCGAGGCAGCTGTAGCAGGAGCCATTCCCATTATCCGACCTTTGCGTCAGAGTCTGGCGGGAAGTCAATTGACGGAGATCATGGGAATCGTCAACGGTACGACAAACTATATTTTGACCAAAATGTCCGAGGAAGGTATGGGCTATCAGGAAGCTCTGGATATGGCTACGAGACTGGGCTATGCGGAGGCAGATCCCACAGCGGATGTGGAAGGCTATGATGCGGGACGCAAGATCGCCATTATGGCATCCATCGCTTTTAGTTCCCGCGTGACGTTTCCTCAGGTTTATACGGAAGGCATCACGAAGATTACAGCAGAGGATATCCGGTATGCAAAAGAATTCGGCTATGTGATCAAACTGCTTGGTATTACAAAGCTTACCGGTAAAGGAATTGAAGTAAAAGTACATCCCACACTGATCCCGGACAGCCATCCTCTTGCCACAGTCAGAGATTCCTTCAATGCCGTATTTGTTCATGGTCAGGCTTGCGACGATGCCATGTTCATGGGACGGGGCGCCGGACAGATGCCCACTGCCAGTGCGGTACTGGGAGATGTCATCGATGTGATGCGCAATATTATCCATGGAAGCTGCGGCAAGATCGGCAGCGACAGCCACAAGAAGCTTCCTGTACTGGATGTAGAGGAGACAAAGAGCCGTTTCTTCCTGCGGCTTCAGGTGGAGAACCGTGCCGGAGCACTGGCCAATATCGCCGGAGTCCTTGGCAACAACGATGTCAGTATCGCCCAAATGGTACAGAAGCGCAGCCACGACGGCATTGCCGAGATCGTGGTCATCACCGATCTCGTAAAAGAGAGACATTTTAATGACGCCATCCGTATCATGGAGGGAATGTCCGTCGTGAGGGAAATCTCCGGCATTATCCGTGTGTACTAAAAGTATGATAAATTGAAAGTTAAATGAATAGTTGCTTTAAAATCCACGCAGAAAGGACTGCCCGCCCCAGACTCGGATGCTAGCTACAACTGTGGATTTTCTAAAGGAAAGTGGCCAGGTGCTTCTCATCATGACGGGGCCGCCTTTACGTTGCCATCCATGGCACTTATCGGCTAACGCGAACATCGTGTTCGCGTTGCCCCTGCGGCTCAACCACTTTCCAAGAAAATCTCACAGTCTCCGCCGCATCTATGTCCGGGGGAGCAGTCCTTTTCTGCTAGGTTACTGCTTCCCTAAAAGATTTTAGAGAAGTCCTGTTGATTACTTTGGTGTAA
>CAMEOT010000032.1 GCA_945929965.1 uncultured Lachnospiraceae bacterium | reverse complement strand
GGATAAAGGGATTCGAACCCTTGGCCTCCAGAGCCACAATCTGGCGCGCTAACCAACTGCGCTATACCCACCATGCGAGACAGTGATGACCAAAAGTCTTCCTTATCTCAAATGTGCTCGAAGGGATTCGAACCCCCGACCCACGGCTTAGAAGGCCGTTGCTCTATCCAGCTGAGCTACGAACACATATCTGTCGTTAACTGCATTAGCAAACCGACGAAGCATATTGTAACTTATCCGACATCATTTGTCAACAGTTTTGTACTAATTTTTTGAAAAATAAACACAAAACCTAAGTTACGCATCGGGGTGACAGGATTCGAACCTGCGACCCCCTGGTCCCAAACCAGGTGCTCTAGCCAAGCTGAGCCACACCCCGAGGCTGCGTTGCGGACTCCCGCAACGCAGGAGTTATTATAACCTAGAATTTTTCTCTCTGTCAAGAGGAATTATCACAGATAGGCAATGGTAAAATGTACTTTTTCATCCCTGTCGATCTCCATGATGGCATAGGACGGCAGGCGACCCTCCTGTCTCGGATAAGAGAGGCTGCCGGGATTCACGGCAATAATGTCATCATCGATATCGATCACCGGGCGGTGGGTATGTCCATACAGCACGATATCCACACCGCGGTCAATGGCTTCTTTTTTAATCGTCTCATTGCCCATGGATACATAATAGTTGTGTCCGTGAGTCACCCAGACCTTATAAGGACCGATATCCAGCGTGATCTCTCTGGGAAGATCCGAGAAGAAATCGTTATTCCCAAGGACAATATACACTGGGCATTCTGCCGCGGAGGACAGCGCATATTCGCTGCCTTCCGCATCCCCACAGTGGATCACCATATCCGGGTGATGCATTTCCAACACTTTAAAGTAATTCTCATTCTTTTTATGGGTATCACTTACGATCAGTATCTTCATATTTCTTCAGTTCCTCTTTCATCAGCTGCAATGCCTTGCCTCTATGGCTGACCTGATTCTTCTCTTCTTCTGTTAATTCTGCTGTCGTCTTATCAAACCGGGGCACATAGAAAATAGGATCATAGCCGAAGCCGTTTGCTCCCTTTTCCTCATAGCCGATCCTTCCCTCTATGGTGGCTCTCGTGGTCAGTTCCCGCCCGTCGGGCAATACAGCCGCGATGGCACAGACAAATCTTGCGGTACGCTCTTCGTCCGGCACACCTTCCAACCGGTTTATCAGATTCGCGTTTTTCACAGAATATGGGGTATCTTCCCCCAGATATCTGGCGGAATAGATGCCCGGCTCCTTGTTCAGATAATCGATCTCCAGTCCGGAATCGTCCGCCATCACGATATCTTTCGTAAAGGCAGCCACCGCACGGGCTTTGATCAACGCATTTTCCTCATAGGACTGTCCGTTTTCCTCAATGTCTACTCGGATTCCCGCATCTTTCATGGATACCACTTCCATTCCGGTATCTTCCATAATCATACGGATCTCTTTGATTTTGCCGGCATTGCCGGTTGCAAATACGATTCTTCCCTGCATTTTATACTCCTTACCGTATTTATCATTGCGTATTAGTATAAACCTCGTTGATGGCTTCCGCAATACCTTCCGCCAGCTTTTTTTGATAACTGTCCTGCTCTAACAGCTGTCTCTCACTGCTGTTCGTTACGTAGCCGAGCGAAATTCTCGCCGCCGGGATCGTCAGATCCCACAATACATCTCCATCGGCTGCGGGAACAACTCCCACCGCACGGTTGCTGGCAGCCACTGTGACCTGCCTTGCCAAACAATCTGCCCACTGAAGATTTCCGAACTCCGGAATATAATATTCATCGTTATATTCCGCGCAGATTCCATAGGCAGCCTCATTCTCCGGATTCGCAGACAGCCCGATCTCCAGATAGAGATCCGCTCCTACCCAGTCTGCGAACATCCTCCGGGCTTCCTTGGATACCTCCGTATCCTCCGAGCGGGTGAGATACACTTTTACTTTCTGATCTTCCATCAGCTGTGCCGTCTGTTTCGCCACCTTAAGAGCGATGTCCTTTTCCTGGCAGCCGGAAGCCGTAACACCTCTGTTGCTGCCACCTCCTGCCGGATCCAGTACCACGATCCTGTCATAGAGTTCCTTCGGCATCACATAATCAATTCGTAACACTCCCTCTTCCAAAGTACTGTGATATTCCAACACATCCTTCATTGTCAGCCGCAGCAATACACCTTCATTCCGAGACTCGCAGATTCCTTTTTCCACAAGTGTCAGATCTCCCGTGATTTTATGTTCCTTATAGAAGGTCTTCCTGCCGGTCTGTATGTAGACCCAGAGTTCCTTTTCCATATAATGGTTCTCTACTACTACATTCTCCGCCTTGGTTCCTGCTTCTAACGGAATACAGATCTGCCTGTCAGCCACATGGTCTGTCATCATGGGCAGCTGCATCTCTCCGTTTTCACCGGTACGATATTCCGGGACAATCTCTCCCTGTTCCTGTCCTCTGGCGGATATGACCACTGTCTTATGTGCTGCCACATGCAGCATTCCCCCCATAGACACGGCACCTAACACAAGCCACAGGATCAGTGTCAGTGTCATATTTTGTTTTTGATCTCTGATTTGCAGTCGTTTTTTCATGGAAGGCTATACTTCTCTTCTCTTCGGCGGCTTCGGTCCTAAGAACTGATAATAATAGGTCTTCATCATTCCATTATAAATCTTGCGGTTTTTATCCGCTTTTCTTCCGATATCCTTCTCCGCCTGCTCGTATGCGGTGATCAGATACATACTCCAGGAATCCAGTTCCCGGAATCTCTCACCGATGGTGCGGTACAACTGCGGCATCTGGCTCTTATCCTGCAGACGCTCTCCATAAGGCGGGTTCGTAATAATAAAACCGTATTTCTTCGGGTGATGGAGTTCCTCCACGCCCCTGCGTTGGAAATGGATCAGCTTATCCACTCCCGCAAGTCTCGCGTTCTCTCTGGCAATCTTCACCATATCCTCATCAATATCGTATCCCTGAATATCTGTCTCCACCGACAGATCCACCATCTCTTCCGCTTCATCGGAAGCGTCATACCACACCTTTTTACCTACAATATGCGGCCAGTCCTCCGCCGTAAAACTACGGTTCCTGCCGGGAGCCATGTTGGCTGCCATCATAGCTGCCTCTATGGGGAACGTTCCGCTTCCGCAAAAAGGATCCACCAGGATCCTGCCGGCATTCCAGGGGGTCAACAGGATCAGAGACGCTGCCAGATTCTCCGCAATGGGAGCCTTCGCCGTAAGCTTTCGGTAACCTCTCTTGTGCAGAGATTCTCCGGTGCTATCCAATCCCACCGTCACTTCATCCTTCATCAAAAATACACGAATGGGAAAAGAAGCTCCATCCTCTGGGAACCAGGAAATATCATACTGACTTTTCAGGCGGTCTACCATTGCCTTTTTCATAATAGACTGGATATCCGAGGGGCTGAACAGCTTGGACTTCACGCTGGCGGCCTTCGCCACCCAGAACTTTCCGTCCTTCGGAATATACTCTTCCCAGGGAAGACTCTTCGTCCCCTGAAACAATTCTTCAAAAGTCTCGGCATGAAAACTTCCCACCTTGATCAGAATACGCTCTGCTGTCCGCAGGAAAATATTAGCTCTGCACAGAGCTTCTTCATCTCCGTAAAAAGTGACCCTGCCGTCCGCCACTTCCGTAATATCATAACCGAGATCCGTGATCTCTCTCTTAAGCACAGATTCCATGCCGAAATGGCAGGGGGCGATCAATTCAAAACGTCTCATTCATTCCTCCGTATCTCATCAAACATAAAATCATTATATATGCATTCCAAAAATATGTAAATAGGGGCGTTCCTGCGAACGCCCCTGACTTCTTATGCACAAAAAACTAGCAGTACTTGTTCTGCTCCTTATTCTCGCTCTGGTCCTTGTTCTGGTTCTTACTCTGATTCTTACTCTGATTCTTACTGTTCTGCTTATTCTGAGAGTTCTGATTCTCACCATAAGCGTTACTGTACTTGTTCTCGTTGTTCTGATCGTAATTATTAGACATATCTGTGACCTCCTGATCGGAATTATTTTAAGTTACAGGAGTAGTATGTCTTTTTTGCAGAAATTTATGCTATTTTATTTTTTGGTACTTTAGAACTAAATTTCCTCTTGCTTTTTTGTGACGTTAGTACTATAATAAGATGCGTAGATAGAAACCCCTTCATGATTCTATTTGCACCCTTATGTATTATTTATTTATACTCCCCTCAAAAAAGTCACCAGCTTCCCCCTGGTGGCTTTTTACGTGGTAATTAACTCTATTCAGAGCCCATTCGCAAAATCGCCTCTTCGAGGCTTTCCTTTTGCTCATAGATGCTAAATCGCCAAATAAATATAACCGACGGTTCTTACGAATGCAAGCATTCGACATCCCTTCGGTTATATTTAACGGCTCTGAATAGTTACTAGTTGAGCCAGTCGCGGAACAACTTCACTAAAAACAACACTACCATAATAGGAACCAATACCGGTGCCAAAAATGACAATACAGAAAATACCGCACTGAAGATCAGCACTACCACCAGAATTCCAAGAATCACCCACACCCAGGCAGGAAGCTTTACAAGTACATCTGCCACCTTATTCCGGTGGGAACCGTCATTTCCATCCTCTGTATAACTGCGATGCAGGTTCGGTTCTGCTGCCTCTCTATACTCTCCGTTGCCATAGACGGTGTTCCGGTATCCGGAATATTCGTCTCCGTTATTAGTCTGGATGATCGTACGGGCGATCAGCCGCGGATCTCCCAGGCTCTCTAAGACTTCCTCTTCCGTACGCCCCTTACGGATCTCCGTATTTATATAATCTTCGTAATAATTTACATTATCCATGACCAGCCCCGGAGATACTCGTCCGTTCAGTGCCATCCGCAGTCGGTCCACAAATTCCTGTTTATCCATATTTTCTCGATTCCTTCCGCTTACACCATCATTTTAGCATGACATAAGTACTACGTAAATATACGGACTGGGAAGTATTTCTAAAACTTTTCTAAAATGAGATACAAAAACCCCGGAGACATCATCTCCGGGGCCTTAGATGTACGTGACAGGATTCGAACCCACGACCTTCTGGTCCGTAGCCAGACGCTCTATCCAGCTGAGCTACACGTACATTTACAGGTTTTCGCCTGCAACAGTATGTATTTTAACTGCTGCAGGCGAAAATGTCAATAGAATTTTTTAATTTTTTCAAACAATTTTATTTTCAGCAGATTTTTCCGATGCCGGTACGACTTTCGCATCATACTTTTCCAGAATAGCCTGCTTGAACTCTTCGTAATTATCCTCATCATCGTAGCAGGCGTATTCAATCTCCAGCGGTTCCTCCGTCTTCATCAGAAGCATTCCCAAAAGAGACTTCGCATCCATTGCGGTCTTCTGAATACGGATATCGATCGCATCATCGAATTCATTGCAGGTATCCACAAAATGTCTGATTTCATCCTCCGAATGGAAGGTAATATATAGTTTTTCTCTCATCCTTCGTTCTCCCATCTGTCCGCTTGCGGACACCCCATACCTTTGTATATTATGCCGTCAAACACATAAGCCTATCCCCACGCGCCGGTCAAACGTGGACATGCGCGTCTTTAGCGTGCTGCCAGTGCCTGTGCGATATCCTCACGCATATCCAGTACGGCCGCGCGGGAAGCATCTGCATAATTCTGCTCACCGAACTGTGCATACTTCTCCTGCTGATATGCGGCAATGATGCCACGGGAGGAATTGATGATGGCACCCAGTCCGTCTTCGTTGAAGAAGTGTACCAGATCTGCACCCTTACCGCCCTGTGCACCGTAACCGGGCACCAGGATAAATGCCTTGGGCATTACCTTACGAAGCACTTTACCCTGCTCAGGATAGGTTGCGCCTACCACAGCACCTACATAGCTGTAAGAATCGCCCATGCAGTCAGCTCCCCAGGCTGCTACCTTTTCTCCCACCAGCTCATACAGCGGTCTGCCGCCCACCAACTGATCCTGGAACTCGCCGCTGCTGGGATTGGAAGTCTTCACCAGTACGAAAATGCCCTTTTTCTCTTCCTTACAGATCTTCACAAAAGGATTCACGCCGTCGGAGCCCAGATAAGGGTTTACAGTCACGAAATCCTCATCAAAACCGTAATAGCTCTTGCTGCCTACCTGTACTTTGCCCAGATGTCCGACTGCGTATGCCTCGGAAGTGGATCCGATATCACCGCGCTTGATATCGCCGATGACGATCAGACCTTTTTCTTTACAATAATCCACGGTCTTTTTAAATGCCACCATACCGGGAATGCCAAACTGCTCATACATTGCCACCTGAGGCTTCACAGCCGGTACCAGATCATAAATTGCATCCACAATACCCTTGTTATACTGCCAGATTGCTTCTGCGGCACCTTCCAGGGTCTCACCATACTCAGCGAAAGCCGCCTTTTTAATATATTCCGGCACGAATTTCATCATAGGATCCAGTCCTACCACGATCGGTGCGTTGGTTTCTTTGATTCGAGCGATCAGTTTGTTGATCATATTTCCTCCATTCTGCAATCATTTTCGTTGCATTTTATTTTCTCAATTGTGTAAATTACCCTCTGCGGTGTATCTGTAATGACCGCAGAAAAGGCACCGCCTTCGGGCGATGCCTCATGACCTGTTTCTATTCTACCCCAACTAATGTCAGTTGGTCAACGTACTTCTTGATATTTGAAGCATTTACATATTTTTTATGACTGTCGCCGTTTACTACCACCAGTGTCGGTGCCTGCATTACGCCGTAGCGTCTTGCCAGTTCTATGTTCTCCTCCGCGTCAATGGTCACGTAGGGCACATTTTTCAGATATTCCTTCACCAGCTTACAGTTCGGGCAGGTCTTGGTCGTGAACAGATACTTGATATCCTGCGGCTGCTCCACCTTCACTTCCACGTCCTCCGCAAAATTGGACAGCGTTACCACACTTCTGGTGGGACGTTTTAAGGAAGAATGGACAATGTCATACTCCGTTCTGTTGGCATATTCCTGTAACTTACCATCATTCCAGTTCTGCACCGGACGATAGTAACCGGTGATGCGGCTGTACACCTCGGTCTTCGCCCCACAATGAGGACATACCTTCACCTCTCCAGCCAGATAACCGTGTTCCTTACAGATGGAATAGGTCGGCGACAGCGTATAATATGGCAACTTGTAATTGGAAGCGATAGTCCGCACCAGGGAAGCCGCTGCTTTCCAATCGGGAAGCTTCTCTCCCAGGAACGCATGGAACACCGTACCTGAAGTATACAGGGTCTGCAATTCATCCTGAATATCCAGTGCATCGAAAATATCCACAGTATAGTCCACCGGCAGATGGGAAGAGTTCGTATAGTAAGGAGTATCTCCGGGCTTTCCTGCCGTCTTGATACCGGGCCAGCGCTTTCTGTCGTGCTTGGCTAACCGGTATGTGGTACTCTCCGCCGGAGTCGCTTCCAGATTGTAAAGGTCTCCGTACTGCTCCTGATAATCCGACAGGCGCTCTCTCATATGATTCAGTACTTCCTTGGTAAACTCCTGGGTTCTCGGATCGCTCATATCCGCTCTCAGCCAATTGGCATTTAGGCCCACCTCGTTCATGCCGATCAGACCGATAGTAGAAAAATGATTCTCAAAGGTGCCCAGATACCGCTTGGTATAAGGATACAGTCCCTCATTTAACAGCTTTGTAATGACACCGCGCTTGATCTTCAGGGATCTCGCAGCAATATCCATCATATGATTCAGTCTTGCGTAGAATTCGTCCTTATTGGCAGACAGGTATGCGATTCTCGGCATATTGATGGTGACAACGCCAACGCTTCCGGTGCTTTCACCGGAGCCGAAGAATCCTCCGGTCTTCTTACGCAGTTCTCGCAGGTCCAGACGCAGTCTGCAGCACATACTGCGGACATCGCTGGGCTGCATATCGGAATTGATATAGTTGGAAAAATACGGCGTACCGTATTTTGCGGTCATCTCGAATAACAGTCTGTTGTTCTCGGTATCGGACCAGTCAAAGTCCTTCGTGATGGAATAAGTCGGAATCGGATACTGGAAACCGCGGCCGTTGGAGTCACCCTCGATCATGGTCTCGATGAATGCCTTGTTGACCATGTCCATTTCCTTCTTACAATCCTTGTATTTGAAATCCATCTCCACGCCGCCTACCAGTGCCGGCAGCTCTGCCAGGTCATCGGGCACCGTCCAGTCCAGCGTGATGTTGGAAAAAGGAGCCTGGGTGCCCCAGCGGCTGGGAGTGTTGACACCGTAAATAAATGCTTCGATGCATTTTTTCACTTCAGGATAACTCAAATGATCTACTTTTACAAAAGGGGCAAGGTAGGTATCAAAAGAGGAAAAAGCCTGTGCTCCTGCCCATTCGTTCTGCATGATTCCTAAGAAGTTCACCATCTGGTTACATAATACAGATAAGTGCTTCGCCGGAGCGGAAGTGATCTTGCCGGTGATGCCGCCCAGTCCTTCCTTGATCAGCTGCTTTAAGGACCATCCCGCGCAGTAACCGGTCAGCATGGACAGATCATGGATATGGATATCCGCATTGCGGTGTGCCTCGGCAATCTCTTCATCGTAGATTTCGGACAGCCAGTAGTTCGCCGTTACCGCACCGGAATTGCTTAAGATCAGACCACCTACGGAATAAGTCACCGTGGAGTTCTCCTTCACTCGCCAGTCCTCGACTTTGACATAGCTGTTGACCACATCCTTGTAGTCCAGAATTGTGGACTTCATGGCACGCATCTTCTCCCGCTGCTTGCGATACAGAATATACGCCTTCGCTACTTCTTCATAGCCCGCCTGTCCCAACACACGCTCCACGCTGTCCTGGATATCTTCTACATGAATCTCATCATTTTCCACCTTTTTCTGGAAATCCGCGGTCACCCGTAACGCAAGAAGATCAATGATGTCGTTATTATAGCTCATCTGCGTCGCAGTAAAAGCCTTCATAATGGCATCATTGATCTTCGTCAGTGTAAAATCTGCTTTGGAACCATCTCGTTTGATTACCTGAAACATCTTGTGTACCCCCTTAATCTCATGTCCCCATGGCTTACGCCCATAAAACCTATCACCATCCATTCTACAACACTTTGTAGGGGAAGTCAATTAAAGGATACAAGATATTGTGTATACATCAGTTCACCCGTCGATTTGTGCGGAGACGGCTTTACGCTTGCGTAAGGAGCCGTCTCTATGCAAATCGACGAGGGGAGCGCCATCTCATGAGCAAAAGCAGCTGCAAAGCAGCGAAAAGCCTCGCAGAGGCGTTTTTGCGAATGGCGCGGGGTGAACGGCCGCGGGGGAACGGCCGCTTTACGCCCTCTTCCACACTCTGTGGTACAGCACATACGCCACCACCGCGGTCACACTCTCCGTGCAGACAAACGCCCACCATACACCGGTGACACCAATGATGCGGCTTAAGACAAATGCCGCAGGGATGACCACCGCCACATAACGCATCACAGAAATCACCAGGGAAGCCATACCCTGTCCCAGCGCCTCCAGGGCTCCGGAGCTGGTAACCGAGACTGCGGACAGGATAAATCCCAGGCTGATGATATGCAGTGCCGTGATGCCGATGGTGATGGTCTCCGGGTTCTCAGTGAACAGTCCGATCAGTCCTCCGGGAATCAGCCAGCACAGTGCCGTACCGATCGCCATGATCCCGGCGGTCAGTTCCAGTGTCAGACGATAGATCTGCTCCACTCGCTTCCGTTCTCCGGCACCGTAGTTGTAGCCGATCAGAGGGCGGATGCCCTGGATGATACCGTTGGAAGGCAGATAGATAAAGGTCTGCAGCTTATAATAAACGCCCAGTACCAGCACATCCCCCTGGGAATATGCTGCCAGAATACCATTCAGCGCAGAGATCAACAGGGACGGCAACGCCATGTTGAGCGTCGCCGGGATACCGATGCCATAAGTCTTGCCGCAGATTTCTCCCTCCGGGCGCAGATATTTTTTCTGTAGTTTCACCGGCAGGGGATCTGTCACATAGTAGATGATATATACCAGTAATGTGATCACCTGACCGATTCCGGTCGCCAGTGCCGCTCCGGAGATCTCCATCCGGGGAAAAGGTCCGATACCGAAGATCAACAGAGGATCCAGCACAATATTCGCCACAAATCCGGCGATCATGCTGACCATGGTGGCACGCATGCGTCCTACCGCCTGGAATATTTTCTCCAGTGTGATGCCTCCTGTCACAATGGTGGAAAACAGGAACACTACATTCGAATATTCCATGCCCAGTGCCCGCACCGTATCACTCTTCGTGAACATTCCCAGAAATACGTTCATTCCGCAGAGGAACAGGATCATGAGCAGCACACCGTGCAATACGCCCAGCACCATGCCCTGGGTCGCGGTCTTATCCGCTTTTTCCTGATTCTGCGCCCCCAGATAAAAGGAGATCATGGCATTGACGCCCACCCCGAAGCCCACCGCCACGGCAGTCAGCAGATTCTGTGCCGGATAGATCAGGGACAGCGCGGTCATGGCATCTTCGCTGAGTTTTGCCACGAAATAACTGTCCACAATATTATAGAGGGAATTGAATGCCATGGACAGCATCATGGGAAGTGCCATGGACATGACTAAGGGGAATATTTTCTTTTCTTTCATATAAGTCTGGTTCATTTTCTGCTCCTTTAACAAAATACGCCACACAACATTTCTGCTGTGTGGCGAAAATAAGATCTATATCTTGAAAAATCCACTCCCTTACGGGTTTTATGAATCTCTATTCATTTTGTTCCAGTGCGTATTATAGGGAAGAAACGCTCTTCTGTCAAGCCTGTACACCCAGTATTTTTGCAAAAAGCTGCGTGCCTTCCTCCGCCTGATAGATATTGATGCCATCAATATCTGTGCTGTGGTTGGCAAATGCCGGATAGAGGAACCCGGCTTCCGGTTTCCCTGCCTCATAATCCCCGGTGACAGGACCGATGGTGCCGATGAGGAACTGGTAGACCTCCTCGGACTCCCACTGGTTCTCCTTATCTTTGCCCTTGGTGGGCACATCGTAGCTGCCGAAGAACAGATAGATGGCATAAGGATATCCCGGCTGGTATCTCTCTCCAATATATTCATAAAGGGAGTACAATAATGCATCATTTTTCAGTTCACACTGACGCAGTGCTTCCAGCAGCTGGATCACGCTGCCCGGTCTCCTGGCACCCTGATCCAAACGGTAATTCTTCAGATTCACGTTGGTGTTGGAATAGGGCACCGTCTTGGCGATATTCAGATTTTTCTCCTTTTCACTTCCCGACAGTTTCAGGAAATGAGTGTTGAATGTGCCGTCAATAAATCCTTCTTCATCCATGTACGCTCCGGCAATCCGTGAAAAACAGCTGCGGGAAACGGTCATTCTCCTGGTCAGTTCCAGCATATCTTCTCTGTCTATATGCATCTTTTTCCCTCCCTATTTCCTACAGCAGTTTGCTCTTCGTGTTGGCACTCTGGCTGTCCGTATATTCCAGCAGGGACAGTTTCCCGTCCTTGCATTCCAGAATCGCAGTGGCGCAGTTGCCCATATGCATCCGCCAGAAGTCATCCACAGGGATCTCTAAGACGGGATTCAGAATGCTGCGGTTCACTCCGCCGTGCGCTACTACCAGCACTGTCTCGTAAGTGCCTTCCAGCGGCAGGAGCACCTGACTTACGAATTCACCGCTCCTTTTATATAACTGTGCAAAACTCTCTGCTCCCTCGGGCGGGATGTAGCTGCCCGGGTTGGTAAAAGGCTGACTGGTGGCATCCTTGATCGTCCGGATGTCCACGCCTTCCCAGGGTCCGAAATTCAGTTCTCTGAGTCTTTCGTCTGTGGTAAGGGTGATCTTCCGGTCGCCTATGATGGTCTCCGCCGTACGCTTTGCCCGGATCAGCGGCGAGCAAAATGCGATTTCAAACGGCACTTCTTTTAACCGTCTGGACGCCTCGCGCGCCTGTTCCAATCCCTGGGCGTTAAGCGCAATATCCGTCTGCCCCTGCAGCAGCCCCGCCTGATTCCAGTCCGTCTCCCCGTGTCTTACCAAGTAGATCTTCATGTATTCCTATCTCCGTATCCTGATAATTTCTGACAGTATTTTCTGTTTCAAAATACTACGGATCTCCCTGTTTTGTCAACTGCGGGGCTGCGTCTGGGCACAACGAGACTTTTGCGTATCACCCGTGCCCATGATTCTAAGGTGAAAGGGCACACGAACCCTTGTGCCAGTCTGCTGTGCCCTCGATACGGAAGGAAAAGGGCACACGAACCCCTGTGCCAGTCCGTTGTGCCCTCGATAGCTACAAAAACAGACATGAAATGACTTGTTCAGTGCATCTGTGCCCATTTTTTCAAAATTAGTGGGTACAGTTATACTGAAACAAATTAACTGTACCCATATCTTGATTCCAAGCGCCAATATTTACTTCTCTACTTTTCAAACTTCTGATGGAGGTACTCCGAGAGTTTGGTGTTCTCGCTGTAATCCACAGGGCAGTCGATGATGCAGGGGACTTTCTGTTGAAAAGCGTCTTCCAGGATCGGCAGGAGATCCTCCGCCTTCTCCACGCGATAGCCTTTCGCATGCATGCTTTCGGCATACTTCACGAAATCAGGATTTTGGAAATCCACAAAGCAGTTGTGCCCGAAGTGATCCATCTGCTTCCATTTGATGAGCCCATAGCTGGCATCGGAGAAAATCAGTGTTACGATTGGTGTCCCCTCTCTGAGCGCTGTCTCATACTCCTGGCTGTTCATCATGAAGCCTCCGTCCCCGGAGATTGCCAGTACTTTTTTCTCCGGATAGATCAGCTTGGCTGCGACCGCTCCCGGAACAGCAATTCCCATAGTGGCAAAGCCATTGGAGATAATGCAGGTATTGGGTTTATAACAATTATATTCCCGGGCGATCCACATCTTATGGGCACCTACATCCGAGATCACAATATCATCTGCTCCCATGAATTTCCGCACATCATGCAATATCTTTTGGGGCTTCATGGGAAAAGAAGTATCATCTGCATAACTTTCGTATTCCGCTACCATTTCTTCCCGCAGTTTTAAAAAATCTTCCGGTTCTTCCTTGGCATCGCTGCGGTACTGGATCTGCTGTAAGGAATAAGAAATATCACCGACGACCTCCACCTCCGGCTGATACAGCATGTTGATATGCGCCGTCCTTTGATCGATATGGAGAATCTTGTGTTTTCCCCCTTCATTCCATTTTCCGGGGGCAAATTCCACGATATCGTATCCCACGGCAATCACTAGGTCTGCCATGTCTAACACCTTATTCTGGTAATCCTTTTGAGGAATGCCGATCGTCCACATGGAGTATTTGTTATTAAAAGGAATGATACC
This sequence comes from uncultured Lachnospiraceae bacterium, assembly GCA_945929965.1. GTDB lineage: Bacteria > Bacillota > Clostridia > Lachnospirales > Lachnospiraceae > Acetatifactor. Next base: position 17,629 of record CAMEOT010000032.1, on the reverse strand, counting down.
CTTCGCCATCATAGTATTGACCACTGGTATCTTAAGTGCATCCGCAAAACTGGTCAGTGCTTCTCCCGCATGATTTCTCACCGCGCTGTGTCCCACGAGAATCACAGGATGCTCTGCCTTGAAGATCATTGCCGCTGCCTGATCAATGCTGGAAAAGGAAGCGTACTCTTTATCTCTTTCCGGTTTTTTCAGTGGTTGTCCGGCAATGCCGGTGCTGACCGGCAATTTTGCCACGTTTGTGGGCAGATCCACATGACAGGCTCCGGGCTTTTCGCTTTCCGCATATTTAAAAGCAATTCTTACAATCTCATTCACGGAATTGGGATTAACGATCTGTTTGCTTCTCTTGGTAATCGGCGCAAAAAGTTCCACCAGATCCAAATACTGATGAGAGGTCAGATGCATCCGCTCCGTTCCCACCTGTCCGGTAATGGCAATTAACGGTGCACCATCCGAATTGGCATCTGCAGTACCGGTGATCAGGTTGGTGGCACCGGGACCCAGTGTCGAAAAACATACACCTGCCTTTCCCGTCAGTCTTCCGTACATATCCGCCATGAATGCAGCTCCCTGCTCATGTCTTACCACAACCACACGGATGTCTGACTTTTCCAGTGCATTCATCATATCTAAGTTTTCTTCTCCCGGAATACCGAAGACATATTTTACGCCTTCATTTTCCAGGCATTTCACCAGCACTTCCGCGACTGTATTTTGTTTCTTTTCCTGTTCGCTCATAGGTTTCACCTCTTTATTTTCATACCTTTTTCATAATAAAAGAAAAGAGACAACGATTTCCGCTTCTACGGACCTCGTTGTCTCTTTATCTGCTCATGTTAGCACACTCGCATTCGATAGTCAATTATATCATCGCAGTGAAAGTACTTATTTCTGGCGATTTAATTTCCTTACCACAAACCCGAACGCATTCCGCACTCCGGGGCCTGCAAAGAAGATCTGCCAGCACAGTGCCATAGGGAAGTTCTGGACTGTCTTCTGTAACCACAGGGCAATGATCTGATTGCCGGGATGCATGAAGAGGCAGGTGGCGATAAAACTCATCACCGGGCACATCAGGCATACGATCATGGAAGAGATTGCCAGTGTGATGAAAATAGGCTTATCTTCCGGGGATACCATGCGGAATGCCAGTTTCTGAGACAGCTTTTCCACTACAAAGTATTCCAAAATGCAGGCGATGGGCCACATGATAGGAATCTCGTGGAACGCTAACAAGAAGATCTCGTTGGTCATTCCTCCCTTGTCCAGTGCGATGTTGTAACAGACCATAGCGTACACCATAACGAATGCCATGATCAGGGTGAAAATAATGCTCTGTAATTTTGTTTTCGGCATAATTGGATGCCCTCCTTTTCTAAAAATGGGCGTAAAGAAACACATGTGTGTTGTTCGTTAATCAGTGAGCAGTGCGCACATGTGTCGTTTCCAATTTATACCTAATGTCTTTATGCTATTTTTCTGTTTTCGCAACGTTGAGATTCTATCACAGAGTTCCGGTCAAAGTCAATACAGTATTTTCCAAATTTCTCTACCGGATCCAGGCATCCATATAAATCGCGAACGGGACTGTCCTTTCGAACAGTCCCTGAAGAGAAAAAGAGAAACCAAAATAGTTTTGGATAAAAGCAAATTAATTCTGAACGTTGAATGCGCCCATGCCGGGATATACGGCTGCTGCACCCAGCTCTTCCTCGATACGGAGCAGCTGGTTGTATTTCGCCACACGCTCGGTTCTGCTGGGAGCACCGGTCTTGATCTGGCAGGTGTTCAGTGCCACTGCCAGGTCTGCAATGGTGGTATCCTCGGTCTCACCGGAACGATGAGAGGAGATAGCGGTATAACCGGCCTTGTGTGCCATCTTGATGGCTTCCAGCGTCTCGGATACGGATCCGATCTGGTTTAGCTTGATGAGAATGGAGTTACCACAGCCAAGGGAGATTCCCTTTGCCAGTCTCTCGGTGTTGGTTACGAAAAGGTCATCGCCGACCAACTGTACCTTGTCGCCCAGTTCTGCGGTCAGCTTCTTCCAGCCTTCCCAGTCTTCCTCATCCAGTGCATCTTCTATAGAAATGATGGGGTATTTCTCCACCAGTTTCTTCCAGTGTGCGATCAGTTCTTCGGAGGTAAATACGGTGCCTGCCTTGGGCAGCTTGTATTCACCTGCCTTGCCAGTCTTCCATTCGCTGGAAGCGGCATCCATAGCGATCTTGAAGTCCTTGCCGGGCTCATAGCCTGCTTTCTTCACAGCCTCTAAGATGGTCTCGATAGCTTCCTCGTCAGATTTTAATGCCGGTGCGAAACCACCCTCGTCACCTACGGAAGTAGCCAGTCCTCTGTCCTTCAGAATAGAAGCCAGTGCGTGGAATACTTCAGCGCACCATCTTAAGCATTCCTTGAAGGAAGGCGCACCTACGGGCATGATCATGAATTCCTGTACATCCAGTCCGGAAGAAAGCGCATGACAACCGCCGTTGATAATGTTCATCATTGGAACCGGAAGTCGGTTGCCGGAGATACCTCCTAAAAAGCGATACAGGGGAATATCCAGGGAAATCGCTGCTGCTCTCGCGCTGGCAATAGATACTGCCAGAATCGCATTGGCTCCCAGCCTGGACTTATCCTTGGTTCCATCTGCATCGATCATTGCCTTATCAATCGCATAAATATCAGAAGCATCCATTCCCTGCAATGTCTGGTTGATTACGGTGTTAATGTTCTCCACCGCTTTCTGCACGCCCTTGCCCAGATATCTGCTCTTGTCTCCGTCTCTTAACTCCAGTGCTTCGAATTCACCGGTGGATGCTCCGCTGGGAGCCATACCACGACCGATCGTACCATCTACCAGAGTCACCTCTGCTTCTACGGTAGGATTACCTCTGGAATCCAGGATCTCTCTTCCGATTACTTTTTCAATCTCTAAATAATTCATCTCTGTTCTTCTCCTTTATCCTCTATTCTAAACTTTTTATTCCCAAACCTTCTCATTCGTGAATCCCCTATAAGGGCTGAAAAACTCCTCCCGGAAGATACCCTCCGGCAGTCCGCGGATTCAGCAGCTCCGTTTCCTCTGAGGAGTTTCACATGATTCGCTCATCAGTTAGTTGAACCTAATTCTTGGTTTATTATATCGGGTATCCTGCAAAATAGCAATAGCTGTAAATGAGAGGATTTCTCAAAGAGTCCCCAAAAGGAGTTTCCATGTATATTCCTTTGTTTTTAGGTAAGATTAATTTTAGACTTTCTTTTATACATTTTTCATCTATTTCTAAAATGTCATTCCTTTAAAACTAAAATATAGTAAAATAGACTTCATCAAATCTTAAAAGAAAACATTTAAATAGTGCTGCATCTGCGGCAGAATGAGAGGCAATATGAGGAGTTTCGGTGAGATCCTTACATCCCTGCGGGAAGAACGGGGCATCTATCAGAAGGAACTGGCTGCCATATTAAAAGTATCCGTTGGCACCGTCTCTAATTACGAGAACAATATTCACTTCCCGGATCAGGAAGCATTACTGCAACTGGCTGATTATTTCGGAGTGACCGTTGATTATCTGTTGGGGCGTACTTCCTATCGTTATAATCTGGATACCTTAAATGAAGAATATGCTCCCGGCATGACCGTGGCTGAGCTGGTGGATATCATACAGCATTTCAGTCCCCAGAACGCAGCATCCTTTTTGGATTATATCGAACTTCTGCAATTACGACAAAAGGCAGAGGATTGCTCCTCTACCTCGTAGATAAAAACTGCTGTTCCCGGATGGCCGCCTGGTCGTCCGGGTAATTTTGTAAGTAGGCTTTTAACAGCACTGCCGCTTTCTGATAATCCTGCAGATATTCATATGCTACGATCTCGTTGAAGGACAAGGTCTGCATCAGGCTGTTTCCTTCGATCTGTTTTCCTGCCTGAAATGCTTCCAATGCCTTCTGGTAGTCCTTTTTCGCCATCTCACATAATCCCAGCTGATTATAGATCTCCGCATCCGGTCCCTGCTTGGACAGATAATTGCTGTATACGCTGGAGGCATAATTATAATCTCCGGTGGCAGCATAAGCTTTTCCCAGGTACAGATAGCTGTCCACTCCACCCTTACCCTTGGCTTCTTCCAGTGCCAGGTAGGCTTTCTGATAATCTCCCAGGTAATAATAAATACGACCGCTGTCATAGGCATCCAGCTGTTTTGCCGTATTCAGTACATTTTGCAGATACTCCTGCCCGACTTCCCGGTATCCGTAGTCTGCCAGGGCTTCGTAGATCTCGATCAGCCGGTCGTAATTTTTCGGGTCCATAGAGATTGCCTTGTCGAAATCCGCCTTGGCACTCTCGTAGTCTCCCAGTTCCAGTTCCGCCGATCCCCGCAGGAAGTAGGCGTCCTTCTCCTCCGGCTTCAGTCCCAGAATGGCATCATATACCTTTTTTGCCTCCGCAGGCTGTCCGTTCTTCCGGTAGGCGGCTGCGAGATAATAGTTCATATCGTAGTCTACATTCTGCACCCAGCCGTCACTAAGCTCCAACGCCTCTGTAAAATACTGCACTGCCTGATCATATTCTGTCAGCCCCATGCTGGCAATCCCCCGGCCTCTTGCAATAAGACGGCTGTTCTCTTTCTGTGCTTCCGCTTCGTCAAAGGCTGTCAATGCACCCTGATAATCCAGTGTTTCCACCAGTTGCATCCCTTCGATGATTTTCGTAGTATCATTTCCGCAGCCTGTCAGCATGCTTATCATCAGACAACAGACTCCTGCCAGCACTATTTTCTTATGTGTTTTACCCATGCTTTCCTCCACGGTCTGTTTCGATCCTTACTGCTCTATTACTTTACTGCTCGTCCAGTTTGGATGTGCAATGAGGGCATCTCGTTGCGTCAATAGCGATCTCGCTCTTACAGAACGGGCATTTCTTCGTCGTAGGTGCCGCAGGAGTCTCCTCTTTGTGATGCAGGGTATCTCCCAGCTTGTTGATGAATTTTACCAGGCAGAAGATCACAAATGCTGTGATCAGGAAATTGATGACTGCTGTGATAAAATTGCCATACATCAGTACCGGTGCGGTATCGCCGCTTCCCAGTTTTACATATAAATTAGAGAAATCCGTACCTCCGAAGATTGCCAGAACCGGAGTAAGGATGTCCTGATTCAGAGAAGTAACGATAGCGGTAAATGCGCCGCCGACGATCACGCCGACTGCCATATCCATTACATTTCCTCTCAAAATAAACTTTTTAAATTCCTGCATGAATCCGCTTTTCTTGCTCATTTCTCTCTTCCTTCCTCTTATGGTATTGCAGCTACAGTGCTGTTCCTCGTTCGACCCGCGCCATTCGCAAAGTCGTGCTGCTGCGCTTTCCGTCACTTCGTGACTACCTTTGCTCATGAATTGGCGCTTGACTCATGGACATATTCGTTCACACAATCATGCAAGCATAATTGTGTCTCTCGTATATGTCCATGGTCGAACTGTTTTGTTCCATAATAGCATACACCCCTTGAAACCTCAATAGGAAATGGGGTATACTCTTTTAAGAAAATACCGTAAGGAATAGAAGGAACACCATTTATGCAGCGGATCAACGAAGACATCAAAACCGGCAATTTCAAACAGATCTACCTGCTCTACGGAGAGGAACGTTATCTGAAGAACCAGTACACGACCCGTCTGCGTAAGGCGTTGTGTCAGGACGGCGACGAGATGAATACCCATTTCTATCAGGGGAAGGATTTCTCCTTGGGACAGGTCATCGATCTGGCAGAGACGCTGCCTTTTCTGGCAGAACGCCGTGTCATGTTTTTCAAAGATACCGGGCTCTTCAAAGCCGGTGGGGAAAAGCTGGCGGAATACCTGGCAAACCCCAACGACACAACCTTTTTCGTGTTCACGGAAAGTGAAGTGGATAAGCGCAGCAAGCTCTACAAAGCTGTGCAGGCCAAGGGATATGTGGCAGAGTTCACAGTACAGGATGAAAATACACTGAAACGCTGGATTGCCGGTATTCTGGGCAAAGAAGGGAAAAAGATCTCCGAGAACACCGCACAGCTCCTGCTCTCCAAGACCGGCACCGATATGGAAAATATCCAGATGGAGTTGGAGAAACTGATCTGCTACTGTCTCGATCGTGACGTAGTCACCGCGGAGGATGTGGAAGCTGTCTGCACCACCCGCATCACCAACCACATCTTCGATATGGTCAATGCCATTGCGGAAAAACAGCCGCAGAAAGCATTACAGCTCTATTATGATCTGCTAGCCTTAAAGGAGCCTCCCATGCGGGTGCTGTTCCTGATCGCCAGACAATGTAACCTCCTGCTCCAGACCAAGGAATTAAAAAGCCGCGGTCACGACAACAAGACCATTGCCTCCAAGATCGGCGTGCCGCCCTTTGCCGCCGGAAAATACGTGGCGCAGGCCTCCCACTTCAAGACTTCCGTACTGAAAAATGCGGTAAAGCAGTGCGTGGAGACTGAGGAAGCCGTGAAATCCGGGCGGATGAATGATATGATGAGTGTGGAGATACTGATTTTATCGGTATTGCCCTCGTAAGCTTGCGAAATGCATTGAGTGAGTTCTGCTCACAATATAGAAAAGTCCATGGACAGTTTTCCTGCTCATGGACTTTTTATTTGCATTACTTTTATTACCATGTTACATATTCAGATTCAAAGTAATGGTCTTCTGCAATGATACCTGTAACGCCTTGAACTTTTTTGGATATACATCTTTGTATCTGTAAATACTCATAATAATTCCCACCAATGCATAAGACAGTAAAATATTATTTCTGCCAACAGATAAGAACGGCAGGAATGTTGTCGTCAGCGGGATCCATCCAAAAATTCCGGCAAGATTCAGGAGAACATTTAATAAAATGATCATTCCGCATCCGAATCCCATCACCATGCCAAGTTCATTTTTCTGCCGAACTGAAGTTCCGAACATAAACACCACCAATGCCGCCAGAAGAACGATCACAACAATTCCGGCTAACTTTCCGTAACTGTTCAGAATATAGGAAAAAACGTAATCTTTATTAAATTCCGGCAAACCTTCGAGCACATTGTTTCCGCTGTTTCCCCAAAGTAAAATGTTCTCATTAAATTTATGAAGCATAGACGTCATGTAATATGCGTTTCCGGAACGAGATAAAAAGTCCCGGATTCTTTCTTCCTGATACACTACCAGTATATGAAGTGCATACATTGCAGCCAGCAACAGGACAGGCAAAACCGTAAAAAGCATCCACATACCGATAATCGTCTTTTTCACAGGCACTTTAAACCAGCCCTTCCAAATAGCCACCGTAAGTTCTATTAGCATAATGACCATCATGATGACGGCAACACCGAGGCTTGGGATCCGGACCGCAATAAATACCGGAAGGATCAGCCACAGGAGTGCTTTGCACAGTGCCATAAACCCACCATCCCCTATCTAACAGTGTTCCCAAAACCTCTGACTCTTTGTTTTCAGTTGCAGGCTCCCATTCACGGATCTGGCAGCTGGCACCGATCTGCGAGATCATCTTTTTGTATTTTTTGTAATCCAATTGAGCGGGTGGCAACCTTCCTCTTTGTTAACCATAACGAAGGATCTCTCGCTGTTTGTTACAAATTTCAAAAAAAGCGTGCAGATTTCTCCACACGCTTTTCGTTCATCATCTTATTTGCTCAACAATTATTCCCACATTCCCGTCACAAAGCACATCAGTGCCGCCCAGGTATATAAGGGATAGAAAAGCCCCTGATCATCCACGCCGTCTTTTAGGATTTTCTGTGCTTCTTCTTTGGTCAGTAATAAAAAGCCGTCAAAACATTCCGTGCCAACGGCACCGTCCTGGCTTACCTTCGGCATTTCCTCACGGTTCAGCGTGATCTGCACCAGTGCATTGCTCTCGTCCGTCATACCGGGGGTGCTGAATACCAGCGGATTCACCAGACGGATGCTGTCGCTCTCTTCCAGCGCGATGCCGGTCTCCTCACGAAGTTCCCGGATTGCCGCATGGAATACAGGATTTTCTTCCGCCGCATCCTCCGGGTCCAGAAGTCCTGCCGGAACGCTTAACAGGAACTGTCCTGCCGGGTAACGATACTCGCGGCTCAGGCAAAGTCTCGGCTCCTGTCCTTTGACCTTCAGGATCACAACACAGCTCACCGCATCCGGCAGCATCTGTTTAAATTCTTCATCATTCTTTACCGCTGCCAGATTTTCTTTGGTCCTTCTGGTGGCGTCAAAATAATGTTTTCCCGGCTCATATTGCAGATCAAACACCTTGATGAATCTGCTGTCATAGACAGTCTCTACCTGTTCTTTTTTTATGATCGGTCTGTTCTCCATAGTCATTTCCTCTTTCTGTTCTTCTACTCCGCACGTTGCACACTATCTGCCGTTTGCTTCTGTCGTGCGGCCGTTATTTTGCAATTTTTCCGCTTCCCCGGCCGCTCTTTCCAGTCTGCAAAGTACCTGCTCGTAACGTCTCTGCGCTTTCTTCCAATGGATCAGCTTATGCCACCCCTCTACATAATCCGGTCTGCGGTTCTGGTATTGTAAATAATAGGCATGCTCCCATGCATCTATGGGAAATATCGGTGTATACAATTTCAGATCCGGGACATCCTGATTCGCCGTGGTCAGGATTATAAGGGTGCCGTCCTGGTCGCTTACAAGCCACGCCCATCCGGAACCGAAGACTCCTGTGGCAGCCTGTGACATCTGCTCCTTCCATTGTCTCACGGATCCGAAATCCCGGACCAGTGCCTCTTCCAGCGCTCCACAGGGTTCCTGTCCCATAGGGCTTCGCATACTGTCAAAATACAGCTGGTGGTTGTATACGCCGCCACCGTTATTGTGAATGCTTTTCCGGGCTTCCTCCGGCAGGGACGCAAGCCTATTATCCTCCGAAGTGAGCAGTTCCGTCAAGGACATCTGTTGAAGCTGCGGATAATCGGCAAGTGTGGCATTCAGCTTATCCACATAAGTCTGATAATGCTTATCATGATGAAAATGCAGCGTTTCCTCATCCAGTACCGGAAGCAGGGCATCGTATTCATAGGGAAGGGGCTGTGCGACAAAAGGGTAATGTTCTTCTAACATGAGACTCCAATCCGCCTGCGGTATACAGGCTTACGATCATACAATATTTACCATACGCCTATTATATGCCGCACTTACGGATTTTATTTTCGGATTTGCACTTTTGCAGTCAGCGTTCTTCTCTTTTTGACATAAATCAAGCAGGAGAGAAAATTTTTTAAATATTCCCTCCTGCTCAATTTCATTTTTTATATTTTTACAGCTGTGCAATATCCACCAGTGTCAGTTCCTTGCAATCGTTCATGTGCTCCATGCTGGTCACGAGAGCATTGGCGGTGTCCATTGCTGTGATGCAGTAGATACCGGTCTCGATAGCGGTACGGCGGATCAGGAAACCGTCTCTGGTCTTGTCACGGCCCTGGGTAGGGGTATCGATGACAAGGTCGATCTTGTGTCCCAGGATCAGGTCCATAACGGTCGGGGATTCCTGAGAGATCTTGTTGACCTTTCTTGCCTTCACGCCTGCTTCATTCAGAGCGGCTGCGGTACTTCTGGTAGCGTAGATGGTGTATCCCAGCTTCTCGAAACGTCTTCCGACTTCGATAGCCTCTCCCTTATCCGCATCCTTTACGGTAATGATCATGTTCTTGTACTTGGGCAGTTCCACACCTGCTCCCAGGAATGCCTTGTACAGAGCCTCGTTGAAGGTCTTGGCAATACCCAGGCACTCACCGGTGGACTTCATCTCCGGTCCTAAGCTGATCTCGGCACCGCGGATCTTCTCGAAGGAGAACACAGGCATCTTGATGGCAAAATACTCTGCCTCGGGCTGTAAGCCGGGCTCATAGCCAAGCTCACGGATGGTCTTGCCGATGATTACTTCGGTAGCCAGATCCACGATAGGGATACCGGTTACCTTACTGATATAAGGTACGGTACGGGAAGAACGGGGGTTAACCTCGATAACATACACATCCTCACCGATGGCAATGAACTGGATATTGATGAGTCCCTTGACATGCAGTGCCTTTGCCAGTCTTCTGGTGTACTCTGCGATCTTCTCTTTTACCACTTTATCAATGGTCGGAGCCGGGTATACGGAGATACTGTCTCCGGAGTGAATACCGGTTCTCTCGATATGCTCCATGATACCGGGGATCAGGATATCGGTACCATCGCATACAGCATCGACCTCGATCTCCTTACCCTGTAAATACTTATCTACCAGGATCGGGTGATCCTGTGCGATACGATTGATAATCTCCATGAATTCTTCGATCTCTTCATCGGAGATAGCGATCTGCATGCCCTGTCCGCCCAATACATAGGAAGGACGTACCAGTACGGGATAGCCCAGTCTGTTGGCCACCGCCTTAGCTTCCTCTGCGGTGTATACGGTACCGCCGGCTGCACGGGGAATCTCGGTCTCTTCCAGAATCTTGTCGAACAGTTCTCTGTCCTCTGCGGCATCTACATCCTCCGCCTTGGTACCTAAGATGGGCACGCCCATCTTCATCAGGCTCTCGGTCAGTTTGATTGCGGTCTGTCCGCCGAACTGTACCACAGCGCCGTCGGGATGCTCAATATTTACGATAGATTCCACATCTTCCGGAGTCAGCGGCTCGAAATACAGCTTATCTGCGATATCGAAGTCGGTACTTACAGTCTCCGGGTTGTTGTTGATGATAATGGTCTCATAGCCTGCCTTGGAAAATGCCCAGGTAGCATGTACGGAACAATAGTCGAACTCGATACCCTGTCCGATACGGATAGGACCGGAACCCAGTACCAGGACTTTCTTGCGTCCGGTAGTCTCCTTGGCTTCGCACTCGCCGCCGAATACGGAGTAATAATAAGGAGTGGAAGCTGCGAACTCTGCGGCACAGGTGTCTACCATCTTGTAAACAGCCTTAATGCCGTTGTCATAACGCATCTTCTTGATCTCTTCCTCGGTCTTGCCGGTCAGTCTTGCGATGACGTTATCCGGGAACTCGATTCTCTTGGCTTCCTTCAGCAGATCCACTGTCAGGGGCTGTGTCTCCAGTGCATGCTCCATCTCGGTCAGAATGGCGATCTTGTCAATGAACCACAGGTCGATCTTTGTAATGTCGTGGATCTGTTCATAACTGATACCCTTACGGATTGCTTCAGCGATCACATAGATTCTCTGGTCATCCACGATCTTCAGACGCTCTAACAGTTCCTCCACAGACAAAGTGCTGAAATCATAGCTGCGCAGGCAGTCCACATGCTGCTCCAGGGAACGGATGGCCTTCATCAGTGCTCCCTCGAAGTTATTGCAGATACTCATAACCTCACCGGTTGCCTTCATCTGTGTGGTCAGAGTACGCTTTGCAGTGATAAATTTATCGAAAGGCAGTCTGGGGATCTTTACTACACAGTAATCCAGTGTCGGCTCGAAGCTGGCATAGGTCTTGTGGGTAATGGCATTTTTAATCTCATCCAGAGTAAAGCCCAGTGCGATCTTCGCTGCTACCTTTGCAATGGGGTACCCGGTCGCCTTACTTGCCAGTGCGGAAGAACGGCTGACACGGGGATTCACCTCGATAACACAATATTCAAAGCTGGTGGGATGCAGTGCAAACTGTACGTTACATCCACCGGTGATCTGCAGTTCGTTGATGATCTTCAGAGCGGAAGTACGTAACATCTGGTACTCCTTGTCGCTCAGGGTCTGGGAAGGCGCTACTACGATACTGTCTCCGGTATGCACGCCGACGGGATCGATGTTCTCCATGTTACATACGGTGATGCAGTTGCCTGCGCTGTCACGCATTACTTCGTACTCGATCTCTTTCCAGCCCGCGATACAACGCTCTACCAGTACCTGTCCTACACGGGACAGACGTAAACCGTTCTCCAGGATCTCTTCCAGTTCTACCTGATTGTGTGCGATACCGCCGCCGGAACCGCCCAGGGTATAAGCAGGACGCAGTACAACAGGATAGCCGATGGTGTTGGTGAATTCCACACCGTCTTCCACGTTCTCAACGACCTTGGATGCTGCACAGGGTTCGCCGATACGCTCCATCAGATCCTTGAACTCCTGACGGCCTTCCGCATTACGAATGGTAGCTGCGGTAGTACCTAACAGCTTTACATTGTGAGCTGCCAGGAAACCGGATTCCTCCAGCTCCATGCCGAGGTTCAGACCAGCCTGTCCTCCCAGGGTGGGAAGAATGCTGTCGGGCTTTTCCTTTTCAATGATCTGCTCCAGAACCTTTACGTTCAGGGGCTCAATATATACCTTATCTGCGATATCTTTATCGGTCATGATGGTCGCAGGGTTGGAGTTCACCAGGATTACCTCTACTCCCTCTTCCTTCAGGGAACGGCAGGCCTGGGTACCTGCATAGTCGAATTCCGCTGCCTGTCCGATGACAATAGGACCGGAGCCGATTACCATTACTCGTTTTACATTAGGATTCTTGGGCATCTTAGTTCTCTCCTCTCATCATATGAATGAACCGGTCAAACAGGTAACCGGAGTCCTGGGGTCCCGGACATGCTTCCGGATGGAACTGTACGGTGAAAATGTTCTTGCCGGTGTAGGACAGACCCTCGTTGGTACCGTCGTTGACATTGATGAATGCGGGAACCGCTACAGACGGATCCAGTTTATCGGTATCTACCACATATCCATGGTTCTGAGAGGAAATATATACTCTTCCGGTCATCAGATCCTTTACCGGATGGTTGCCTCCTCTGTGTCCGTATTTCATTTTATGGGTATCTGCGCCGGTAGCCAGAGCCATCAGCTGATGTCCCAGACAGATTGCGAAAATAGGAATCTCGGTATCGTATAACTTTTTGATCTCGGCGATCACACCGGTACACTCCTTGGGATCTCCCGGTCCGTTACTTAACATGATACCGTCAGGATTATCATCAATGATCTCCTGTGCAGGAGTTCCAGCGGGGTATACGGTCACCTCACAGCCTCTCTCTGCCAGGGATCTGGCGATATTTCTCTTGGCTCCCAGATCTAACAGAGCTACCTTCAGTCCCTGTCCGGACAGCTCCGTTACCAGTGCGGGCTTGGGCTCTCTGACACCCTTTTCATAAGCTTCTTTATCAAAACGCGCTGCACCGGAGAGCGGTCCGTTCTGTGCCAGATCTGTGGTGGGCTTTACGACATATTTTTCCCTGCAGGTCACCTTTTCCACTACCTTGCCTGTGGTGTACTCCTTCAGCTTCGAAAGCACTTCGTTCAGATCATAAGCCTCGTTGGTGGTGATCATACCGTTCATGGTACCCTTCTCACGCAGGATCTTGGTCAGTGCACGGGTATCGATACCGGCGATACCTGGCACACCGTTCTCCTCTAAGTATTCCTGAATCGTGCAGTCACAGCGGAAGTTGCTGGGAATGCGGGAAAGCTCTCTGACGATAAATCCGTCCGGCCAGGGTCTCTCTGACTCACAATCATCCTTGCATATGCCGTAGTTACCGATCAGCGGATAGGTCATGCATACTGCCTGTCCCGCATAGGACGGATCCGTCAGGACCTCCAGATATCCGGCCATGGATGTGTTAAATACGATTTCACTGATGATCTCTTTGTCTGCACCGATGTGCGTTCCTTCGAACACCGTTCCATCTTCCAAAATCAAAAATGCCTTCATTCTTTCCTCACATTCTGCCGCTTTTGCGACGTTTGTATTTCTCTCAGTAGCTTACGATACCCACGAATTGCTCCGTTGCGTTGCAACTTTCGCAATTCTAAAAACATTCGGATTTCGCAGATTTGCTTTGTAAATCGCTGCTTCCTCATGTTTTGGCGATTTAAATCGGCACCTGCCTCCCCATGCAAGCATGGTCGGCTTTTGCCGTTTAAATCTGGTATCTGCATAATCGATTCATTATATCATAAAAAGAAATGCGTCGCAATAGACCCTGTCTGCGTAAAAACCTACAAAAAACCTCTCTGCAATCCCGATAACCCTTGGAGAATCTGCCAAAGCTATGTAAAAGCTTACATTTTCCATTGCTTTTTCCCCGGAACCTGATATAGAATAGAAATGTATTTTCTATTTTTCGTTATCACAAAACATCTCATAACGCTGTTTTCGGACAGCAGATTGGACAGGCATCTATGGATCGTATCGAAAATGCTCAAATGAACTCCCAGGGAACCCGCAAACTCTATTATGAAGATGTACATCAGACGGACTTCACAGCCGTGGTGATGGAATGTGTTCCCGACAAGGAAGAAGGATATTACCGGATCGTTTTGGACGCTTCCGCATTTTTCCCGGAAGAGGGCGGTCAGTCCGCCGACAAAGGCACCTTAAACGATCAGGAAGTACTGGATGTCAGCATTAAACAGGGCATCCTGTATCATAAACTGGCCTGCGAACTTCCCGCCGGCACCCGGATCACCGGTCATGTAGACTGGAACCGCCGGTTTGATTTCATGCAGCAGCACTCCGGAGAGCATATGATCTCCGGCTTACTGCACTCTCATTTCGGACTGGAAAACGTAGGCTTCCATTTAAGTGACAGAGAAGTGACACTGGATATGAACGGAGAAGTCTCTCTGGAGCAGCTGCGTCTCATCGAGCAAGAGGCTAACACTTATGTCTGGAAAAATCTTCCGGTCAACATCAGCTGGCCCACCGCCGAAGAACTGGCGAGCTTAAATTACCGCAGCAAACTGGCGCTCACGGAAAATGTACGTATTGTCGAGATCCCCGGCGTGGATCTGTGTGCCTGCTGTGCTCCACATGTAGATACCACCGGACAGATCGGTCTCATCAAAATTGTAAATGTACAGAGCCACCGGGGCGGTGTCCGCATCAATATTCTCTGCGGAGACCGTGCTCTGGCAGATTATACTGAAAAACAGGATTCCGTCTGGGCAATTTCTTCTCTGCTCTCTGCGAAACAGCCGGAAGTAGCGGGTGCTGTTGCCCGCGCCAAAGAGGATGCAAGGCTGCAAAAAGAACGCGCCAATGCCCTGCAGGCGGAGCTGCTGAACGTACAGATGGACGCACTCCCTTCCCCGGAAGAAGTACACCACGTGCTTCTCTTCGTCGGTGAACTGGATGCCATTGCTCTGCGCAACGCGGTAAATTTGCTGACCGGAAAATATTCCGGTTACTGTGGTATCTTTGCCGGAGACGATACAAACGGTTATCGATTTATTGTAGGCAGTGCTTCCTGTAACTGTCAGGAACTGGCAGACCGTATGCGCCGGGAACTTTCTGCAAAAGGCGGCGGATCCGCTCCCATGATCCAGGGGAATGTTGCTGCCACGGCAGATACCCTGCAGGCAATGTGGGCGTCTCTGTAATGAGCATCCTTTCTGCCTATATATGCATTTCGGCACATGAATTCTGTGTCAATATTTTTACATGGAAAACCCCCGGCATGACCATCTGTCATACTCCGGGGGTCTGTTTGTATATTTTATATATTTTTCGTTTCGGAAAGTCTGATTATTTCTCTTCGATTGCTGCATTTTTCTTCAGTGCTACGCTGACTGCCTTCGCAACACCACCACCTACTACACAGCTCATAGGCATCTCCAGTACTCCGTTGATACCACAGAATGCTACGGCGAACATAAACAGATTCGCTCCGGTTGCATTCATGCTCTGCAGATACTCGGTATGACCGAAGCAAATCATCAGAGTGGACATGAAGAACAGAGTGTTCATAAATGCTCCCAGCAGACCGGTCACGAAGTAAGTTACGGTCTTCGTCTTGTCGATCTTCCACAGTGCCTTGAAGATCACACCGGACAACCATCCCATCAGAGTTCTGGTAGGGATGCATACCAGGAAAGTGAAAAACGGATTCATTGCTACCAACGCTGCTCCAAAAGGATCTCCTGCAAAACACTGGTAAAAGCTGGTCAATCCAAATACCAGTCCAAGTACGGCTCCGCCTGCGGGTCCTAAGAGCATTGCACCGATGACTACGGGAATGGTCAGAAGAGAGATTGCTAACGGTCCGATGCGCAGATACCCAAGCGGGGTAAATGCCAGAATCAGCATGATCGCGATGAGTACGGCCAATTGTACCATCTCAAGTGTCTTGTTTTTTTTCATATGAAATTTCCTTTCCGCGCTTTTTGCGCCTTTGCTACTATTCCTCCATCTGGCGTCCCTTTGGTCTGCCGGAGGATATAATTACAAGTCATTCAAGAAAATAACATAAATGTATACAAAACACAAGTACATTTTTTAATACACTCAACGTACGGTGCGATACCACTTCAACGCCGATGTATAGGCTTCATATACTGTATTCATATCAATATTCTTTAATAGCATCAGGCGGGATACCTCCGCCCAGTTGGCTGTCTCATACTGCAGCATAAAATCGTACACCGGTGCCAGTACGCCGATGCGGTAGATCAGTGCATTGCTGATCTCTCCAGCCACATGGACCACCTTCAAAGCCTCTGCCATGGGTTTCTCGAGGATCACATCCAGCACGGAGAACAATCCCATCAGGAACAATTCATCTTTCTGCGCCTTCAGACCAAACGCTTCCGCCAGATTCTCGGCAAATTTCGCACGAAGCAGAGATAATCTGGTGACCTCATTCGGCTTATCCGCATACAAAGCATTGGCTACTGCCGTGTTGATCCACTTTTTCAGTTCCCGCTGTCCCAGCATGGCAGCCGCATGACGGATAGACGTAATCTCCGAATTTACAGCCAGTGGCTGAACCATTTTCAGCAGATCGATCGTGAGTGCGGTATCACGGCTGATGATATCCGCCGCTGTTGTGAGTTCAAAATCCGGGTTGTTCACAATATTCAGCAGGTCAATATAGTTACCCTTCAAAGGTGCCACATCTGTCTGTCCCTTCGTAATGGGAACACGATAGAACTTACCCTCATAGAAACGATATCCGCCGGTCTCCTTCAGTCTCTCGAAGTCCTCCATGGTATCAATATTACCGGCACACAGACTGATATTCGGGAATAATTTCCCGAAATAAATCTTGGCTTTATCAATGGCTATTTTACGGTTATTCAGAAGGACATAATCCATCAGCTTCAGGACTTCTCTGTAATTTTCAAAATCACTGACCGCAAGCTTACGAATGGCAAGTTTATAGCCTTGCTGTTTCAATTCCTTCAGACGATTGACATACATTTCAATCGGCGGAATGGTATTATCGATCAAAAGTACGATTTTTTCATGAGGTGCATCGCACTGCTCCGTAATATCCGCAAAAATAGAAATATTGGTGATCGGTACAAAAATCTCTTTTCCCTGAGACAATGTATCGATTCCCATCTTTTGGATCAATTCCAATCCGGTGATCTGTGATGCCCCATCAAATTGTGCTGTCCCAAGCAGCAACGGATTCAACAGGTAATTTTCTCTCTGGGTAAAAAAGGAATAGGCACATACGGCCATTTTTTCATCAAAAAGCGGTACTAATGTAAGCAGCATATATTTACCTCCCAATTACCTATATTATACCGATTCCGACAGGGCTTTACAAGTGGTACTATCAGCACAGAGATGTTGTAAATTGAAAGTTAATTAAGAAATGCTATCGAATCCCCGTAGCCCGCATTGGGGCTAAGAACCG
>CAMEOT010000031.1 GCA_945929965.1 uncultured Lachnospiraceae bacterium | reverse complement strand
GAGGAAGGACATTCCATCCGCCGTGGGCGTTCGTGGCTTCTTCACTAACTCTCAATTTAGTTACCGCATTCTACACTGATCTTATTGAAGATTCCCATAATCTCTTCTGTGTTAATGCTCTTCTTCTCTTCCCCGGCTTTATCCAGGATTGCTTTTCCTTCATGCATCATGATCAGACGGTTGCCGTACTCCACAGCATAGCGGAGGTTATGAGTGACCATAATGGTGGTCACTTTCTTCTCTTTCACGACCTGGTCGGTGAGTTCCATGATGATCTCCGCAGTCTTAGGATCCAACGCTGCGGTATGCTCATCCAGGATCAGGAAATCAATCGGTGTCATAGTCGCCATGAGCAGTGCCAGCGCCTGTCTCTGTCCTCCGGAGAGGGAACCGACCTGCACGCCCATCTTATCCTCCAGACCTAAATTCAGAGGTCGTAACATCTCACGATAAGTTTCCAGTTTTGCTTTATTTACACCACGTCCCAGATTATACGGCTTGCCCTTATTCTCCGCAATGGACATGTTCTCCAGGATCGTCATGCTGGGGCAGGTCCCTTTGGAGGGATCCTGATACACTCTGCCGATCCGGCGCTGACGAATATAATCCTTCTGTTTTGTAATATCTTCTCCGTTGATCAGGATCTTGCCGCTATCCACCGCAATACTTCCGCAGATGATGTTCAGCATGGAAGTCTTACCGGAACCATTACTTCCTACGACGGATACGAATTCTCCATCCTTTACCATCAGGTTAAAATTCTTGAACAGACACAGCTCGTTGACCGAACCGGGATTGTAATTTTTATTGATATTGATAAGCTCTAGCATGCTTTCACCTTCTTTCTGTCCATGCTGATCACGAGAATGATCAGGAACAGGACTGCTGTGATCAGCTTGATAGCGTTGGGGCTGATGCCTGCAAACATGGCAACTGCCACACATGCCTTATAGAGAATGGATCCTACCACTACACTGCTGGTCACACGGAAGAATGTTACCTTCTTGAACAGACTGGTGCCGATGATGACGCTGGCAAGACCAATGACTACCGCACCGGTTCCGATGGAAATCTCAAAGCTTCTCTGCTGCTGTGCATAGATACAGCCGCTTAAGGATACCAGGCCGTTGGCAATAGACAGACCCACGATCTTCACCAGTCCCTTGTCCACGCCGAGGCTGGTAACGATGGTATCATTGTCACCTACGGCACGAAGTAAAAATCCGGACTTGGTGCTCATGTACCAGTCTAACAGATATTTTGCTACCATGGTGATCAGGAAAATAATGATCACATTTTTGAAATTTACCAAGAAGCCCGGGGTAATACTATTCACAAAGCTGTTGTTGAAAATATTTTCCTTATCAAAAATAGCTACATAGCCGGAGCCTGCCACCCATAGATTGATAGTATACAGACCGGTCATCATGATAATACCGGAGAGCAGATCTCTGACTTTTAATTTCACATGGATCAGTCCGGTACAGATTCCCACCAGTGCTCCGCCGAGGAAAGCGATGGGAAGTGTGAGGATCGCCGGTACACCGAAGCCGTTGATCAGACGCACAGTGATGGCAGCCCCAAAGGGGAAGCTGCCATCGACCGTAAGATCCGGGAAATCCAGTATTTTATAGGTAATGTAGACACCCAGTGCCAGGATGCCGTAGATCATTCCTTGTTCCAGTACGCTTAATAATAACGCCATAGTCCTCTCCATTCCACAGATATCTTCTGTCCTCACGGCTTAACGGTTGTTCCTCGTTTTGTCTCACCGGGGACACGAAGTAATATCTTATAATTCTGTATATCCAGATTACTCTTTTACTTTCTGCCTGACGGCAGCATTATTCCAATTATTGTACTACGATCTCGTCAAAGGACTGGTAAGCATCGGTCTTGTAGTTCTCAGGTAATTCCAGACCGATCTTCTCTGCTGCTGCGAAATTCACATACAGGCTGGGCTCGGAGATCACTTCGAAATTCAATTCGGAAGCCTTTGCCTCTCCCTTCAGGACTTTCGCTGCCATCTTGCCGGTCTGCTTGCCAAGCTCGATATATTCCAGACCCATGGATGCCACGCAGCCTGCCTTAACCTGCTCTACCTCAGAACCGAATACGGGGATTCCTGCCTTGTTAGCTTCATCCAGTACGGTCTGCAGTGCACTTACTACGGTATTGTCGGTCAGGTTGGTAATGCAGTCTACCTTGGATGCCACATCCGCTGCTGCCAGAGCCACCTCAGACATTGCGGTAACACCGCTGTCCACGATCTCAAATCCGTAGTTGCCTGCCAGAGCCTTGTACTCTGCGATGGTGCTGATGGAGTTTGCTTCGCTGGTGGTGTAGATGATACCAATGGTCTTTGCTTCGGGAAGTACCTCACGGATCATTTTTAACTGTGCATCTACTGCTAACGCATCGGAAGTACCGGTGATGCTGCCTACGGGAGTACCGTCTTCATTTGCAAGACCTGCTTCCACAGGATCGGATACTGCGGTGTAGATCACGGGAATATCCGTATTCATTGTAGCATTATATGCTGCCATGGCGCAAGGAGTTGCGATGGCACAGATCATATCTACTTTCTTACTTACGAAATTACTGGCGGTCATGGCGGAGGTTCCGTTGTCTGCCTGTGCATTGACATATTCGATCGTCAGGTTCTCACCCTCTACGATGCCTTCTTCGGCAAGTCCCTGTAAAAATCCTTCACGACAGTTATCCAAGGATCCGTGTACGGCGTACTGCATAATACCGATGGTGTAGTTATCCTTGCTTCCTGTGCTGCCACATCCGGTGAGGGCACCCATTGCCATAACTGCGGTTAATACTGCTGCTAAAATTCTCTTCTTCATAATCTTATTCCTCTCTTTCTGCGTATCCACGCAATTGAAATTAGTTTGCTCATAAGATTACTGAACCCCGAATAAAAAAGAAAACCGCCCCAAATGTATATTCCTATACATTTGAGACGGTAATAAGCTCCTGCTCATCATCGTGGTGCCACTCAATTTGACAATTCCTTACGAATTTTGTCCACTTTTCTCTGGATACTATCATATCCATCGGCTTGATAACGGGTCCGAATCCCGCTGACGCCTAAAACTGATCTGTTCTCGGGCCAGCCTCGGAAGTCCATTCGGCGAAAGTTCCTTTACCGTGATCCCACCATCCACGGCTCTCTGTAAAATTCCCTAAGGCTTACTACTCTTCCTCACAGGTTTGGTAAACTTATGAATGTTGTTTATGTGTCTAAGAATAATCTTTCTTTTCTGTTTTGTCAATACTATTTTTAGAAAATTTGTAATTATTCAGAGTCAGATAAATTTTCTCAGAGTTTCGTCGAGTGCTCGTATTCGTAAAAAACAGTTTACACCGTCTCCGGCAGCGTGATCACCACCTTGAACAGGTCACCGTCCGTAACGATCTCCATATCGCCCTTCTGCAGCTCCGTCAGGCTCTTGGCAATGGACAGTCCCAGTCCGTTGCCCTCCATATGGCGGGATCTGTCCCCTCTGGTAAACCGCTCTTCCAGCTCCTCCGGTGACATCTCCAGCGGGTAAGCCGACATGTTCCGGAAAATGATGTTCGCATTCTGTCCGTCATGCTCTACATTCAGATAGACACGGCTTCCTGCCTGGGCATATTTGTAAATATTGTTTAACAGATTGTCGAACACCCTCCACAGATGTCTGCCATCCGCCATGACCTTCACGGTCTCCTCCGGCTGTTTTACGATGGTCTCCAGCTTTTTTTCAGAAAAGCGCTGCTCGTATTCCCCCACCGCCTGTGACAACAATACCGACACATCGCAGACCTCCGGATGGACCTCCAGATTGCCGGTGGTAGCTTTGGATGCCTCCAACAGATCATCCAGTAGCTTTTTCAACTTCTGGGACTGACGCAGCAGCACCTCGGCATACTCCGATATATGCTGCTCTCTCTCCTGTGCAGTCTCTGTACCGGCACCGTCTCCAGTATCCTTCGCATCACCGGACACTTCTTTTCCGATGAGATCCGCATAATTGATAATGGAAGTCAGCGGGGTCTTTATGTCATGGGACACATTCGTGATCAGCTCCGTCTTCAGATGTTCACTCTTCATCCTCTGCTCCACGGCTGCGGAAATTCCCTCGCCGATGCGGTTCAGATTCTCTCCGTGCTCCTTGAAGGACAATACCATATGGGAGGTATCCAGCTTATAATTCAGATCTCCGTCCGCCAATGCTTCACTGCCCTCCTGCAGTTCTTTGCACATCAATGCCACAAAAGTAATCGCACCGCACAGAATAAATTTCTCTATGGCCCAGAAAAAGAGTAATACATCTGTATCATTATAAAACAGTATTAAAGCGAAAAACTCTGCCACGCAGACTGCAAGGCACAAAAGTGCTGTTCTCCATACCATAGGAATCCCACGGATCAATTTCACAATACCGCGGAAAACTCTCTTGCAGAATCTTCCGAAGAACCGGAACACTCTATACAGGATCGTATTCTGCCACCATTTTCCCATTTTCAGGCGGATGGCCAGCTCCATGAAATACAGGGTGCACCATATCACCTCTGCGGCAAACAGTACCACCAGCGCGATCAGATTGATCATACTTGGGTTCATACCGATCCATCCAAAAGCCAGGTACAGACCGGTAAAAGCTCCAATGGCAACGACCACTGTATACACATCCAGGTGGATCTCATGGATCGCACTGGGGGTAATACCCTCCCTGCCATTCTTATGTCCGGCACTGCACAACAGGAAGATAAAGCATAATAATGCCAGTATCGTTCCCGCACAGCATACCACGGGGATCACATTTCGGTTATCATAAAACTGCTCTGCCTGATGATAGATCAGGGCATATTCGTCTTCCTTCGGCAGGCTGGGATTCACTGTCAGGGTAACCACAATACGCAGGTCGCGTTCTGCTAATGTTTTCTCTGCATCCTCCGCCTGCAGCCGTTCTGTCCATTCTGTCTCACTTAAGGCATCCTTGATCATCCACTTTGCATATTGTTCCGCCCGTTCAACCGGCACATAAATCTCTCCACCTAAGGATACGCTGTCCCCCAGATCCAGATATTTCTCCAGATTGCCAGAGGAAAGGGCTTCCTGCTCCGCTGCCGTTATGCTTTCCACATCAGACCCGGTATCGACAGATGGCGCAAGTTCCATGATATCAGAGCTTTCAGAGCTTCCATAACTTTCATAGCCATCAGAGGCAGATGCATCTTCCGTGTCGATATAGGTGTTATCCTTACTATGCCACACCTGGGACTCCAGCCGGTAGGTCAGATCATTTGTCTTGTCTACATAATCCTCGTTCTTCCATTCTCCCAGGAATTCATCCGTATCCAGATCGTAGCACTCCACCTTCGCCCAGATGTTCCTCTGTCTGCAATAGGCTTCCATGGTCTGCAAGCTCTCATTCTCATACCAGTCACGTATCTGATACAGATCCTGATTGACCTGCCGGTACAACAGCTGATCATGGATAAACATCATTTTACCGGAGGAATACGCTCCACTGTCTGCAAGCATACAGGTACCATAGAGTCCCAACGCCCCCACAATTGCGGCTGCGATCATCAGAACAAATGCCACGACCTTGGCCAGTGTACTGCCCAACAGGCTGTTTCCCTGTGCCGGCGCATTCTTTTTTTTCTCGGCTTTTTCTCTTTTTTTCCGTTCCCTTTTATTCTCTGACAACGCCGGTTCTACCGTCGTACTCGCTGTTTCTTCCACCGGATTTGCCACTCTGTCCTGTTCTGTGTTCCTGCTATTTTCTTCCTTGTTATCCATACTCCTGTCTCCTTATTTCCCAGAGCAGCTCCGCTCTCCTGCCTGCTCTTATCCCTGTTTCTCACACTTGTAGTCCTGTCCCCAGACCACCTTCAGATATCTGGGTTCCGCCGGGTTGATCTCTAACTTTTCCCGTAAATGCCGGATATGCACTGCCACGGTATTCTCGCTGCCAAGCGGTAGATCATTCCAGATCCTCGAATAAATCTCTCTCGGAGAAAATACCTGCCCCGGATTCTGCATCAACAGCTTTAAAATATCATATTCCGTAGGTGTCAGTGCTACCGGTTCACCATCCAGCGTCACCCGTTTCTCCTTGTCATCCAGTTCAATACCTCCGACTCTGATCACATCCGGCCGCACACTTCCGCCACCCAGCTGCATATAACGCCGCAGCTGTGATTTCACCCTGGCAGATACCTCGATGGGATTAAACGGCTTCGTGATATAGTCATCCGCTCCTACCGTAAGTCCCAGCACCTTGTCGGAATCCTCACCTTTGGCTGTCAGCAGGATCACCGGCACGTTACTCTTCTCCCGGATCTTTAACATCGCCTGTATGCCGTCCAGCTTCGGCATCATAATGTCCATCAGTACCAGATGCACCTCTTTCGTCTCTACCACATGCACGGCTTCCTCCCCGTCGAAAGCTTCTAAAAAATAGTAATTGCTGTCATTCAAGTATATCTTTAACGCGTTTACGATATCCTTCTCATCATCACAGATCAATATATTGTACATACTCTCCCTCATTTCTGTGCCGGTGGATGCAGCCCGGACACTTCATGCGCAAGGAGCTTTCCCTTACGCTGCCAGAACATCTGCTTTGTCCACAGATGTCCCGCTGATGAATTTATTGTAACAGATTAACGATTAATAAAAAACAGGAAAAACCTTTAAGATTTGTTTAAGGCTGGCAGTTGCAGAATGTATTTTACAACAGAAAAGCCGGTCACTTTCGGTGCAGAAAGTGATCGGCTCCAGACTTTGTTGTTACGTATTCTGTATTATTCTGTATTAGTTTTTCTTGTTGGAATGCTGTTTTAATTCTTCCAGGGCTTCCTTGAATTTCTCAGAACTCATGGTAGGGTTAGAACGGATCATGTCACGCTGGAAAAAATCTCGTAAGCTGCTGACATTCTCTCTGTCTGCCACGCTTCTGGTGTACTTCTGCCGCAACTCGGCGACCTCGTTCTTCACGCTTTCCAGATACTGGTTGGGAGATTTCTGTGCGGAAGTGCGGAAGCCCTCCAGCTTGCCCTCAATGTTGGACTTCAGGTCCTCCACTCTGGTGGTAATACTTGCAGTAAAGTCTTCCTTCTTCTGTGCCAGACTATCGCTGAAGCCTTCCTTACGATTCTCCAGATCCTCACTGGTCACAGCAATGATGACATCCAGTCTCTTTTGGATACGAAGCATATCTTCCTTGGCCTTCTCCATCTTCTCCAGTACGTCCCGCAGATCCAGGGCTGCCTTGAAGGACAACGCGAAATCCGCACCGATCAGCGCCGTCAGCAGCAGTGTCACCGAAGTGAGGATACTGTCCGGGATGGACAATACCAGATGTTCAATGGGCTTATGGATAAACTCCGTCATCAGGATCGTCAGACCGCCCCATGCCAGCGAGGACCCCAGGCAGATATGTCCCTGGAAATTGAACTTATTCTTGGAATAGTCCCAGTATCTGACTTTGAATAATGCCTCCATGGTCACGCCTGTGACATACTCTAACACCGTGGCACCAATACATCCGGCGATGTAGACCAGCACCAGATTGTCCTGGAATGGCATGGACACGACTAGCATCATGATGGCGCCGCTGCCGTACAGCGGCAGGAACGGTCCGCGCATGAACCCTCTATTAACTAATTTCCTGCTCTTTATGGATACATATGTGGATTCAAAACACCAACCGAAAAAGCAGTAAAAATAAAAGAAAAATAACCATTGAATCGCAGTATAATGATACACTGTTTAACCTCCTTTTGTTCTTCGGTTTTCCTTACAAGCAAGGTAACTATCCTCTCATGACCGAACCGCTACGGAAATACTTCCCTACGGATATACCTCCGCCTCTATGGCAAGCTTCCCCTTCCTCGTGGCATGGGGTTCACCGCTTATACGGAATTTACCGTAGCCTCTGGCATTTACCACATCCCCCGCCTCCAGGGACTTGGAATTATTTTCACACAGCCTGCCGTTTACATATACCTTTCCCGCCCGGAACAACTCCAGGCAGTCACTTCTGGATTTATTATATACCTTGGAAATGACAGCATCAACACGTGGACTTGCTACCTGAATGACCTGACGCACCGGTTCTTCCTGCGGTACTTCTGCCGCCGCATCCACCACCTCACACCTCACGTGGGTGTGGCGGATCTGCTCCAGATTATCACAGATAAATTCCGCAATGGTATCCTGACAGAACAAAAAAGCTTCGCCCTCTCCCGGCAGAATATCGCCGATGGTGCTGCGTTCAATACCAAGATTCATCAGTGCCCCCAGATAATCCCTGTGGGACAGCTTGTCTGCAAATTTCGCGGATAGAGGTCTGATCCGGATACAGCAGATAGGAAAGGGCTGTTCATAGCCCAGCTCCGCCTCACTGCCGAAGCGAAGGATCTTCCGCTCTGCCTCTTCCCTGCCGCCGTATAAGGTGATCCCTGCGAACTTCACTTCCCGTTCCACCTGCCACAGGGCATCCTGCTCCGCCAGTCCTAAGAATCCGGTAAAGGTGTACTGGTTCTGGTTGTAGGATTTATCTGCCAGTTCACGGATCCGGTTTTTCAGCTGTTGTATTTCTTTTTCATTTTCCACGGACATTCCCGTACGCCCTTCCTACTGTTCTTACTTTGCTTTTGCAAATGTTACCCTGTTCACATTATCCCAGTGCCACATCCAACATCATCATCAATGCAAAACCAATCGCAAAGGCAATGGTTCCCAGGTTGGAATGCTCTCCCTCACTGGCTTCCGGAATGAGCTCCTCCACGACCACATAGATCATGGCGCCTGCGGCAAATGCCAGCATATACGGAAGAATCGGTGTCACAATGCTTGCCAGTGCAATGGCAAGTATTGCGCCCATCGGTTCCACCGCTCCGGACAACACGCCCAGTGCGAAGGATCTGCTCCGCTTGTTACCCTCACTGCGAAGGGGCAGGGAGATAATAGCTCCCTCCGGGAAATTCTGAATGGCAATACCGATAGCCAGCGTCAGGGCGCCTGCCATGGTAACCGTTCCGTCACCACTCAGCACACCGGCAAAAATAGCACCACAAGCCGCACCCTCGGGGAAATTATGAATGGTCACGGCTAACATCAGCATAGCCGTACGGTTCAGGCTGCTCTTATGTCCCTCCGGAGCCTCACTGCCCACATGCAGATGGGGCACCAGACTATCGATGAACAACAAAAAAACAATACCGATCAAAAAGCCGGTCATTGCGGGAAGAAATGCAAGCTTTCCCATCTCTTCACACATATCCATGGCAGGTATCAGTAAAGACCACACCGAAGCTGCCACCATGACACCGGCAGCAAATCCGGTAAATATTCTCTGAATGTTGCCGCCAATCTGTTTTTTCAGGAAAAAGACGCAGGCTGCCCCTGCAGTCGTCCCCAAAAAAGGAATCAGAAGACCGGCTACTATGCTCATACTCATGAAACACTCTCCTTTCTCATAGTATCTTATGTAACTTTTGCATTTTTCGTATCTTGTCTGTCACGATAAGCTTTCTACATGCTCTGCCTTACCCCCCGGCATCTAAAAACCGGCCAGATCATTCCCCATGACAGCATACATCAGGAAATTCACACCACACACCAGATGATACAGAAGAACAGCAAGCTCACCAACCACGAAGATCACCTTCCAGCTCTTCCACCATTCCCGGATATTTTTCATCATAACGATCAGTGTCATCAGGAATACGAAAAACATGCCGTGCATATATCCCCAGGAAAAGTTCGCATGCATCATGCGGAAGCCCTTTTCATAGAAGACTAAGAACATCAAAGTTGCTGTAAGATAGCTTAACCACGCAAACCAGTAATACCTGTTCTGCTTTATACTTTTCAGATCGAACAGCAGATTTAAGCAAAGGACGCCTATGGGCAATGCCATACCCATAACAATACTCAACGGGATACTTTTGGAATAATTACTCCATACTTTTGCAAAACCGATGGCGATCCCGGTCTCCTCCCCCATAGCATTCGTCCCGGTAAAGATTCCGGAGAACTGATACAGCAGGGCTATCCCCGTGGGTATCATGGTCACGCACAGACGAAACGCATTGCGAAAACTTTCTCCGCGGCTTACGATCAGCTGCACCAGCAGGATCAGACCGATCAGAGGCACCACCACCATAGTGAAGCTCGGTTTAGTCATGGTCGTCAGCAGGAGGCTGACTGCAAACAGCGTACAGTTCTTCCACTGAAAATCCCTCTGATATTCCGATAATACCTTTACCGTCTCAAAAAAGCAGATAATCGCAAAGGGTCTGGTTGCCAGGTAAGTGGCATTCCAGAAAGGATTCGGTGTATAAATGCCCATGCAGCGGTATGCATAATCAAAGCCGAAAAATGCCGTATTTTTGGGCGAATACAGATTCGACAGCAGAAACAGAGCAAACACAAGCAGCGTCACCACAATGTCGGTCATGACCTGCTTTTTATGTGACAAAGTTTCATAATGACTGTTTTTACGGATCTCACGGTTCATATAGTACTTCGTGATGATCACTGCTGCCAGGTTAAAAAGCGCCGTGGTGACCGCCATTGCAGCCTTCGCTCCGATCAGCCATGCGGAAAGTCTGGCAGTCCAGAACAGGATCGGATACGGGAATTCATAATTTCCCGCAATGCCTGCCACCTTATTCACATAGTCCGGCATATCCGACTGGAATCCCGGCACCTGATAGCATTCCATCCAGAACAGATATAACATGACCCCGGTATACAAAAACAGCAGGAAAAGAAATGTCACTTTTCCTGCTGTTGTCTCCCGCAGGTCGCTCTTTATGGGATTCTTTTTCATAGAGCTGATCCTTTCTAATTAAAACTGATCACGGGATCCTTGGGAGCCTTTGCCTTCTCCACGCTGATGGCATGAAGTACGGGACCCTCTCCCTTATAGTCTGCGAAGTATTCTTTGGCAACCTTCGCTGTCACCTTGACCCATTCCTTCTGCTTCAGGTCTTTCGTGCCCGCATACTCACAGGCATAACCTAAGAATGCCATATCCTCGGCACAGCAGGTCATTGCCATGCGTCCCGGTACGAAATAACCGTCGGGGTATTCCTCGGGCTTTAATACCATGGCAAGGAACTGGATATTTTTACCCGCATAACGCTCCAGATGATCCATGGAATCCAGATACCAGATGCCGTAGCCCTGGTTGTCCAGTACGATGGGATCCTGGTTCAGATCGTAGGGCAGATCCTCCTTGAAGATCTCGTCGATCTCACCGTTGGAGTCCTCAAAGATCACATCTGCGGCAGGATT
Source organism: uncultured Lachnospiraceae bacterium (assembly GCA_945929965.1). Taxonomy (GTDB): domain Bacteria; phylum Bacillota; class Clostridia; order Lachnospirales; family Lachnospiraceae; genus Acetatifactor. The sequence continues at coordinate 20,816 of CAMEOT010000031.1, read as the reverse complement.
GACTGCCTTGATGTTACGCTTGTATACATTCAGATCCTTGATGCCGTCACAGCGGTTGAAAATGATCATTTCGGACTTACGGATCATCTCTGCCAACAAAGACTTCATGTTGGTATAGTACATGGGGAAGGTGGAGCCGTCGATGGTCGTGATCTGCTGTTCCACTTTCCAGTACCAGGGAAGCTTCATGTTCTTGAAGTTCCACATGCCATTATACTCGATAATGATGCGGGCAGGCTTATACTGCTTCTCCAGTTCGATCAAATGATTCGGATTGAACTCCTCTTCCTCTTCGATCAGCACCACATCCGTACGGCTTTTTTTAAGCAGTGCGGGGTCGTACTCATTCTCGCCCTCTTCGCAGAGGATGAGCAGGGTCCTGCCCTTGATCTGGAAATACGGCTGTCCTAACGTAAATGTGATAAATTCCGTCTTACCGCTCTCCAGAAACCCATTTATGATATAAACCGGTTTTGTCATAATTCATACCTTTCTCTATTTATCCTACTGTTCCTGCTACATGCAAAATATGTCCTGCCAACTTACTTGCGGAACAATTCTGCCAGCTTGTCCTCGTCCAGTTTGGAACCGATGACACAGATCTTACCCGTGACTTCCGGCTTACCGCTTCTGATGTCATGTTCTTCGGGAACATAATCGTAATATACCCAGGTTCCGTCAGGAGCGGGTACCATACCCTTGGCACGCAGGATAGCACCGTACTCTCCGCTGTCCAGAGCGGTAAGGATCTTCTCGATGTCCTCTGCGCTGTAAGTGTTGGGTGTCTCAATACCCCAGCTAGTGAACACTTCGTCTGCATGATGGTGATGATGGTGGTCATGGTCATGACAACCGCAGGTGCAGTTCTCGTCATGTTCATGATGATGCTCATGGTCATGGTCTTCGTCATGATCGTGATGATGGTGATGCTCATGCTCGTCCTCATCATGGTCATGATGGTGGTGATGTTCGTGCCCGTCCTCATCATCGTCGTGATGATGTCCGCAGCAGCACTCGTGGTCATGGTCATCATGATCATGGTCGTGATGATGATGTTCGTGGTCATGATCGTGACCGCAGCACTCATCCTCATCATGATCGTCATGGATGTGCTCTAACATTTCCTTCATCATATCTTCCAGTTTGTCAGCACCTTCGATGGTCCCTAGTACTTCCTTGCCGTCCAGCTGCGCTAACGGTGTGGTGATGATGGTTGCCTTGTCATTATGCTCACGGATCATCTCCACGCAGGCATTCAGCTTCGCCTGGTCTACCTTATCGGTTCTGCTTAAGATAATGGTTCCGGCGTATTCGATCTGATTGCTGAAGAATTCGCCGAAGTTCTTCATATACATCTTGCACTTGGACGCATCTACCACTGCTACTGCACTGTTGATCTCCACATCCAGGTCACCTGCCACATTCTCCACAGCCTTCAGGACATCAGACAGCTTGCCGACACCGGAGGGCTCAATCAGAATACGCTCGGGAGCGTAGGTGCTGATGACTTCCTTCAGGGAAGTGCCGAAGTCGCCTACCAGAGAGCAACAGATACAACCGGAGTTCATCTCCTTGATCTCGATGCCGGCTTCTTTTAAAAAGCCGCCGTCGATACCGATCTCACCGAATTCATTTTCGATCAGAACGGTCTTGCTGCCGTCCAATGCTTCCTTTAATAATTTTTTGATCAGGGTGGTCTTACCGGCACCCAGGAAACCGGATACTACATCTATTTTCGTCATTGTGTTTTCCTCCAATCTGGGTCTAAAACCCATCCTTTTTATTTTCTATCATATTTCACGGATTGTCAAGTCCTGCTCGTTCGCTCTCGATGATACTGTAGGGAACCACAGCCACTTTCCCCTCTTCATCCGCGCCGCACAGGACCCCTAAGAATACTCCGTCCTCCGTGAAGGCACCTCCGCCAGACATTCCGGGCTCCATCAGTCCCTGCAATAGAAGCATGTACTGTGTAAAATCCTCCACATAGATCCATGGTTCCACTACAAACGCATAGACCGGCCGCCCCGAAGTGCCGCCATACATCCATACATCCTCATAGACTTCCAAAGCATCAAAGGCGTTCCGGTCCGTATCTGCCACAAGGCAGGATTCCCACGTACTTTCCGTAAGGTCTGCCTTATCCACCCATAAAAATGCCAGATCACAGTTCTCCGCTTTCACGATACCGGAAGCTGCGACGACCGTTTCATCGGGCAAAGTCACCAGAAACTCACCTGTATCATGCTCCAGCACATGCCCTGCCGTCACGATCAGCATAGACTCCTCATTCTCATCATAGATCACACCGCTGCCTTGCAGATCACCTGCCCGGACACCCACCAGAGACTGAAATACCCGCAGATCCGTCTCCGTCAGCTTCTGCGGGATCTCCTCCGGGATCTCAAATTCCGTGATATCCGGCAGGATTCCCTCCTCAATATAAGAAGCACTTTCTGTCTCTTCCGCAGTTGCAGCATCCTGCTGCTTTGCTCCACACCCCGTAAGCAGCAATGTACAACTCATAATAAAGCTCATACCAGTCATGCTAATAAGAAATTTTCTCATTTATGATTTCCTCTCCGCGTGCCACCGTTTCCTGTAACGAAACAGCGGACCGCATTACGCAGTCCGCCATTTCTCGAGAAATGTAAGCAAAAAATAAGCCGAGTTCTGTATATGACGATCATCTATCTAGTACGACTGTCACCAGCCGCATCAAGCGACCTACCTGAAAGCAGACCGGGCCGGCCTATCGCTCTCTGTTTGGTCTTGCTTCGGATGGGGTTTACATGGCTCCGCCTGTTACCAGCCGGACGGTAGTCTCTTACACTGCCTTTCCACCCTTACCGGCATAAAGCCGGCGGTATATTTCTGTTGCACTAGCCTTGGAGTCACCTCCACCAGACGTTATCTGGCATCCTGCCCTGTGAAGCCCGGACTTTCCTCACCTGCATAAAGCAGCCGCGATCATCTATTTTACTTACACTTGTTCGATTATATCTGTTCCCCGGCAAAAAAGCAAGCAGTTTATGCCACCCGGCGTAACTCTGTCACTTTTTTCTGCTCTCCTGTCTGTTTTCTGTTACCCAGGGCATTTCTAAGGCTCCGGATCATCTGGCAATATCCTGTGACTGCCATCGGATACATAACCACATAATAAGGGAAAATATAGCGTGCCTTGGCTTCCCAAAGGATACTGAATAAAAAGCCTCCGATCAATGTCACTGCCAGCATATGCCGCAGCATATTTCCATCCTTTTTCACCGCGAAGCAAAAATAAAGAAACATTCCGAAATACAGTAAAAATTGCATCTTGTCACAGATAAGAAAAAGCGGATAAAAAAGCGCTCCTCCCACCGTAATTTTCCCCGCAGTGCTGTCCGGATCCGGTTGGTATTCCTCTCGGAAATTCGTGGTAAAAAACAGAGACTGGTACAACGGTTCATTCCACTGTGATAATATTTTTTCCCGGAAAAAGTTCCAGGTATACCCCGGGGATCCCGCAAAAGTATGTAATCTTTCACGGATATCTTCCCACGTCTGTACCTCCACAATGCCGGCATCCTGTCCCACTTCCTTATACAGTGCCAGCGGGTAATCATAATACCAGCCATATCTGCCCTGATTCTCTTGAAGTCCCATGGAAATCCATGAGGTCACCGGCAGACCCGCACTGCGTTCGTAGCCGGAACGGACTTCGTACATTTTATAGATCCCCTGATAAGACAATAACGGAAGAATCAACGCAAGTCCCGCAAAAAGGCATGCCCATCGATCTCTCTGCACCACGCCCCACACTACAAGTACCAGCGCAAGGGAAAGTAACAGGATTAGGAAATTTTTCCTTGCCAGCATGCCCATAACCGACACCGGCAGTATACTGATCAGCCATCCTTTTTTCCTGCGGTTCCCATAACATAAAAGCATCCATCCCACTGCCAGGGAACAGATAATGCTTAAAAGTTCTCCGTATACCCAGCTTGTATAAAAAATCAGGGGAAAACAGGCTGCCATCAGCAGGCAATACAGAATCTGTTCTGCCCACTTTCCACCCAGCTCTCTCACAGTCAGATATCCCAGGATAACAATTCCACCAAGGCAGAGGACATTGAGCTTCTGCCATTGATAGAATTCCGTGGTTCCGGTGATTTTGAAGAAAAGTTCCAGAATCGCCGTAAATCCCAGCTGGTGCGGATAGATTCCGCAGTAGCCGTCCGGAAGTATGGAGCTGTAATTTCCCTCTGCAAAAGACAGTGCTGCTACATAGGCATACAGCTGATCTCCCTCTGGGGGACGTACGATGGCACTGATCCACCAGTGACCGGCGATGCACATCCATAAAGTCACCATTGTTAAGAGGCTTATGGATGACCACAGTAAAAACTTTGGTCGATTACTCAACCGCCGTCCTGCCATGCGAAAGCCCGCGTATATGAGAAGAACTACTAGCACACAAAAAAGGTTCTGCCCCATGGAATCCCTGATGTTCACCGGGAATTCTCCCACCGCCGGATCCATGTACTGCGTGTAGCGAAGCGCATACCAGGACAGGAACAAAAAAATCCCTGCCCCTGTCAGCCGCACGACCCATACCGCTATGCTGTTGATAACATTGCCCGCCCTCTTCTGTGTCATTGGTAACTATCCCTTATACTAGTTTGTAAACTATTCAGAACCACATTCGCAAAATCGCATCAATTCTGCCGCACAGTCTTACGAATGCAAGCATTCGACGCCTGTCAGGTAGGTTTGCCCCGGTAGCCGTGTAAACTATTCAGAACCACATTCGCAAAATCGCATCTGACGATGCTTACTTTTTGCTCATGTGGTTACTTCGTCGCATCAATTCTGCCGCACAGTCTTACGAATGCAAGCATTCGACGCCTGTCAGCAGAATTGCGCTACTCTGAATAGTTTACACGTTAAAGCAGCTTCCGCCTACGAACTCTCTGCACAGAGAATTGTTCGGGAGGCTTTCGCTGGTCACACCCAGGAAATACTCTAAAAACTTTAACAGTCTCTTGGCTTCGTAATATTCCGGTTCTCCCTTGTCGATCTGGAACAGCAGCGGTTCTGCGAACTGCTTTAATACCGCCAGTTCATAGATCAGCACGGAATTGAACATCGCATCCGCATCCTCCTGGAACGGGAAAATGTTCTGCTCTTCGCCCCGGCGTACAGAAGCCCACATATCGATGGTGCGTCTCGCATCCGCACCTCTGGTCCTTGCATCTCTGACCATACGGCGGAGAAGTCTTCCGTCCGTAGTCGGGATCCGGTTATGCTCATCAATGTTAATATTGGTCAACGCACTGATATAGATCTTGTATTTACTCTCCTCGGGAAGCGCATAGGATGTCTTCTCATTCAGACCGTGGATACCTTCGATAACCAGAATATCATCGGGTCCCAGCTGTTTGAAATTGCCCTTATACTCCCTTTTTCCGGTCTTGAAGTTAAAGGAAGGCAGCTCCACACGCTCGCCGGCCAACAGTCTGCACATGTCGTCATTGAACTGCTTTACATCGATTGCTTCCAGACATTCAAAATTATAGTCTCCGTTTTCATCCCTGGGGGTAAATTCTCTGTTTACAAAATAATCGTCCAGTCCGATGGGATGGGGCGTCTTTCCCAGCGTCTTTAACTGAATGGACAGTCTGTGGGAGAAGCTGGTCTTACCGGAAGAGGAAGGTCCCGCGATCATAACGAACTTCACACCGCCCCTGCCTGCGATATCCTTGGCAATCTCGCCGATCTTGCGCTCTTGCTCCGCTTCCTGTACCAGGATCAGCTCACTTAGAGAGCCACGGCAGATCTGGTCATTTAAGTCTCCTACGGTCTCGATGCCGATTTTTTTGCACCACTCTTCCGATTCCTTCAGTGTCCGGAACAACATTTTCCGCTCCACAAAAGGTTTTACGTTCGTGGGATCCTGCTTATCCGGCAGCAATAGCATAAAGCCCTCGTCATACGCGATGACATCAAACCATTTTACATAGCCTGCATTGGGCAGCATATAACCGTAATAATAATCATAATAGCCATCCATCTCATAGATGTTCACAAAAGAGCCTCTGCGGTAACGGAACAGCTTTTCTTTATCCTTCATGCCCTCTGTGTGAAACAGTTCCATGGCATTATCCAGTGCATAAGATCTTTTTAAAAAAGGTGTCTTTGCCGCCACCAGTTCCCGCATTCTGTCTCGGATCTTCGCAGCGTTGTCCGCAGTCGAAGCGATCTGTCCCCTGGGGGAGATATAGGATCCGTTGCCCACTGCGAACTCTACTCTGCAGTTCTGCGCCGCCTCTCTGCCATAGACATCAAATACGGCTTTCAAAAAAAGCATGGTGGCAGAGCGCACATAGGTCTTATTCCCTACGTTGTCTTTCAATGTAAAAAAGGTGATCTCACAATCCCTCGTCAGCTTTTTGAACAGTTCTCTGATCTTGCCGTCTCTTGCTGCCAGTGCGATCAGATTATCATACTCCTTTTGGTAATCATTGGCTACATCTTCGTAGGTAGCCCCCTGAGGATATTGTCTCTCTTCACCGTTTACCTTTACTGTGATCATTTTTCTCACCCTGTCCTTTTGTAATCTTCTTTTGCAGGTCTTATTATCTAAATGCAATCCGGTTCCTTACCATTATCATACCACTCCAGTGCCCGGGTAAGCAGCGCGGTCTCCTCCGCAATCTCCTTCCTGCGCCGCATTGTTTTGGGATTCGCTGCATCCGCTTCTTTCTCCAGCCGCTTCGCGATTTTTCTATGTTCCATAAGCTGCCATTCTACATAATTCAAAAGCAGCGGACACTTACGGTACAGCAGTATCGGGCCAAACTGCCCGGTCAGTCCGGATGCAGCGTCATCCGCTTTCCAGGACTCTCGCACCTGTGCTCTCACCGCATTCTCCGACATCTCGCCCAGCCAGCGCACCTTCATCATAAAATAATATTTTCCTTCTTCGTAGATGATATTCTCATCCAACAGAAGATATCCCTCTTCCATCAGGAATGCCCGAAAATGTGGGATCTCCGACTGAGGTTGTAAGATCAGTTCCCGAAATTCTTTCGCCTGTTCTCTTCCTTCGGTAAGAATCTTCTCCATGAGAGGTCCACCCATGCCGGCACAGATCATCCCGGCAGCCTCTCCGGTCTTCAGGCTGTGCAGGCCGTCAGAAAGTCTTGTCTCTATCCTGTCCTCCAGTCCGTACTCCCTGATATGCTCTCTGGCATGTTCTAACGGTCCGGACCTTACATCCATGGCGATCACTCTCGGGGAAATGCCCTTCTGCACCAGATAGACAGATACAAAACCATGGTCACACCCCACATCTGTTATCACAGTGCCGGGAGTGACCATGTCTGTTAATGCCTGCATTCGATTGGATAATATAACTTCCGCCATTAATCCAGATAATCCTTCAGCTTGCGGCTGCGGCTGGGATGACGTAATTTTCTAAGTGCTTTTGCTTCGATCTGACGAATACGCTCACGGGTAACATTGAATTCCTTACCCACTTCTTCCAGGGTGCGGGCACGTCCGTCATCCAGACCGAAACGAAGTCTGAGTACCTTCTGCTCTCTCTCTGTCAGAGTACCGAGCACCTCCACCAGCTGCTCTTTTAACAGAGTAAATGCTGCTGCATCGGAAGGAACAGGCACATTGTCGTCCTGAATAAAGTCACCTAAGTGGCTGTCTTCCTCTTCACCGATAGGAGTCTCTAAGGATACCGGCTCCTGGCTGATCTTTAAGATCTCACGCACTCTGTCTACCGGCATGTTCATCTCTGCTGCGATCTCTTCGGGGGTCGGTTCTCTTCCCAGCTCCTGCAGCAGCTGTCTGCTCACGCGGATCAATTTGTTGATGGTCTCTACCATATGCACGGGGATACGGATGGTTCTAGCCTGATCCGCAATGGCTCTGGTGATAGCCTGACGGATCCACCATGTCGCATAGGTGGAGAATTTATATCCCTTACGATAATCGAATTTCTCTACTGCCTTGATCAGACCTAAGTTACCTTCCTGGATCAGATCAAGGAACAGCATTCCACGACCCACATATCTCTTGGCAATGCTTACCACCAGACGTAAATTAGCCTCTGCCAGGCGCTTTTTCGCCTCCTGGTCGCCCTCTTCCATTCTCTGTGCCAGTTCGATCTCTTCCTCAGCACTTAACAGAGGAACCTTACCGATCTCCTTCAGATACATACGGACGGGATCCTCAATGCTGACGCCTTCCGGTACGGACAGATCAATGTTCTCCACATCCACTTCGTCATCATCGGTCAGAATGATCTCTTCGTCATCCACATCATCGTCATCAGTAATCCGCAGTACATCTACGTTGTTCTGGTCCAGATACTCCAGAACTTTCTCCATCTGTTCCTCTTCCAGAGGCATGTCCGCGAAGAAGTCACTGATTTCCTGATACTCCAGCACATTCTTTTTCTTTTTCGCCATATTCAGGAGCTCTTTTATCTTCTCCGCAAATTTTGCCTGTGTGTTTTCATCCATTTTCGTGGTTCCATCCTTTCATTGCCATTATTTATAGCCATATTTCGTATTTTTTATAACTATTCGGAAACATAAATCCCATTATTCCAGGGAAATATGGGTCCTTTGTAATTCTTCCAGTGCTTTTTTGCCCTTCACTGCCTGCATGACTGCATTGACATCGCTTCCCAGATTGGTCATGCAATACTGGTAACTGTTGCGTTTGACGGCCAGCAGTATATCGTGAAAAGCTCTTTCTCTCTCCTGTCTGGTGGATAATTCGGGAAGTGTGGTGTGGAAAAGCTCCGCCGCCTGCCTCTGTTCCTCTTCATCCTCAAACATACTGATGATTCCCGCCGGCTGAAACTGTCCACTGTCTAACTCCGCGAACATTCTCTCTGCCACCTTCCGGTACAATTCCTCGGTAAAATCCTCCGGTGAAATATATTTCCGTACAATGGTATACAGGGAAGGATCATCGCTGATCCAGGTGATCAGGAGCCTTTGGGACCGCCTTCCGTTCTCCGCCGGATCGCTTTTATTCTGCACACCGCTTCTGGGACGCTGAATCGGCTTGGCTAATCCTGTCTGGGATGCATAACCTACGACCATCTTCCGAAGGTCATCCGGGCGGATCATGTATTTCTCGGCGATCGCCTGCAGGTAATTCTCCCGTTCCAGATCTTCCGAGAACTCACACAGCTTCTGTGCGATCTCTCTGTGGAACTTCGTCCTCTGCTCCGGGTCGCTCTGATCGTATTGTTCGCTTAAGATACGGATCTCGAAATAAAAACTGTTCTCCGCCTGATCGATGCGCTCCTGAAAAGCTTCTTTGCCCAGATTTTTAATAAATTCATCCGGGTCCTTGTAAGGCCGCATGTTGATGACCTTACCGGTAAGTCCCGCTTCTCTTAAGATGCCGATACCTCGAAGCGCTGCCTTGGTCCCGGCACCGTCACTGTCGTAGGCTAACAGGATATTTTCCGCATAGCGGTGCAGGAGGTTTGCCTGCTCCACCGTAAATGCCGTTCCCAGGGATGCCACCGCCTGAGTGAAGCCCGCCTGGTGCATGGCGATCACATCCATATATCCCTCGCACAGGATAATATTGCCCGTCCTGGAGGTTCTTGCGAAATTCAGTCCGTAGAGGTTCCTCCTCTTATCGAAGATCATGGTCTCCGGGGAGTTCAGGTATTTCGGTTCCCCGTCTCCCATGACTCTGCCACCGAAGCCGATAACTCTGTGGTTAATGTCCTGTATGGGGAACATGACACGATTCCAGAACTGACTGCGTAGTCCTCTTTGCTCGGAAAACATCGCAAGACCGGAGTCTTTGATCTCTTCGTCCGTGAATCCTTTTTTCCGCAGATACTGTACCACCTGCTCGCCGTTTTTCCCGGCATAGCCCAGTCCGAAATGGTGCATGGTCTCATCGGTGAGCTTTCGATCTGTCAGATACCGCATTCCCACTTCACCACGGGGATCACGTAACATGTAGTAAAAATACTTCGCCGCTTCTTTGTTGACTTCCAGCAGGCGCATGCGCTTGCCTGCCTTTTTCTTCTGTTCCGGCGTCTCCTCTACCTCGGGGAGCTTTACCCCGGCACGGTCTGCCAGGATCTTGATTGCCTCCGGAAAAGTATCGTTTTCATACTTCATGAGAAACGTATATACATTTCCACTGGCATGGCATCCGAAGCAATAATACATCTGCTTATTGGACGACACCGAAAAAGAAGGTGTTTTTTCGTTATGAAAAGGACAGCAGCCCCAATAGTTGCTTCCCTTTTTTTTCAATGAGACATAGCCGGAGATCACATCCACGATGTCATTCCTGGCTCTGACTTCTTCTACCAGTTCTTCGGGGTAATACACGTTTTTAACTCCTATTTTGTCTTGTGCCTATCGCTGCCAGGACTTGGGTATGTAGATATCTTCATATACCGCGATGGCAAAACGGTCTGTCATAGCTCCCACATAATCGCAGACGACCTTCTCTCTGGGTTCTCCTACGGAAAGGAGATTCAGATACTCTTCCGGCAGATCATCTAAATTCTTCAGAAAATGCTGGTACAAGGTCTCCATCAGCATTTCTGCTTTTCCTTCTTCGCTCTTTGCCACCGGATTCTTATAAACTCTCTCAAACATGAACTGTCTGATCTTCGTCATGGCATCCGCCACAGGCTCCGACATCAGAATATCATTTTTGTCCATGCTGTTAGTCACGATATCATGAATAAAATGATCCAGTCTCTCGGTGGGACTGCTGCCGATCACTTCACAGATCTCCTTAGGTACATCCGCTTCCGTGAGGATCCCTCCGCGGATAGCATCGTCCATATCGTGATGAATGTAGGCAATTTTATCGGAAAGTCTGACAATCTTGCCTTCCAGGGTGTGGGGTTTACCGATGGTCTGGTGGTTCCGGATACCGTCACGCACCTCGTAGGTCAGATTCAGTCCCTTGCCGTCCTTCTCCAGGATATCCACCGTCCGGACACTCTGCTCGGCATGTTCAAATCCAAACGGGCATACTCTGTTTAACGCACGCTCCCCGGCATGTCCGAATGGCGTGTGCCCCAGATCATGTCCCAGTGCAATGGCTTCCACCAGGTCCTCATTCAGTTTCAGTGCCTTGGCTATGGTTCTGGCCGTCTGGGATACCTCCAGCGTATGCGTCAGTCTCGTGCGGTAATGATCGCCTTCGGGCGTTAAGAATACCTGCGTCTTATCCTTCAGCCTGCGGAATGCCTTGCAATGGATAATACGGTCTCTATCTCTCTGGAATACCGGACGGATATCACACTGTTCCTCCGGTCGCAGACGCCCTTTGGAGTTCACACTCAATGATGCATACGGACTTAAATAATCCTTCTCCCACTGTTCCAAGCTTTCTCTGATCGTCATAGTTCCTCCTGCCCCTACTTCTAATATTCTGTGCCTGTCCGAAAAATCCTTTTTATATAAAAAGATTTTTTATCTGCACACGGAATAGATGAATTCCGCGTTTTTATCCATCGCTTCGTTGGCTTTTTTGAAGGGTGACATCTGGAATACATGCCACATTCCCGGGAAACGGTCGATGTGGGCAGATACTCCGGCTTTGATGAGGTTCTTATATAACCGCAGGGAATCGTCTAACAGGATCTCATTCTCTCCCACCTGGATATATACGGGCGGGAATCCGTGAAAATCTCCGTACAGCGGGGAAATATAAGGATCCGTCAGATCCATGGCCGGTGCATAGGCCTTTGTCATACGGTCAATATACTCCTTGTCCAGTACCGGATCCAGTTCCGCTTTGGTCTGAAAAGTCTTGCCTTCGCTGGTAAGATCCGTCCATGGAGACATCAGTACGATGCCTCTCGGAAGCAGACGCTCCTGCTCTTTTAATTTTAACACCAGGGAAAGTGCCAGGTTGCCGCCGGCGGAATCCCCGGTAATGATCACATCTCTGGCTCCGTAGCCCAAAAGCATCAGATAATTCCAGGCTTTCATGGCATCCTCCGTAGCTGCCGGATAAGGATGTTCCGGCGCCAGGCGATAGTCAAAACACAATACATCCATGGAGGTCCCCGATGCCAGTTTGGAAGTCAGGGTTCTGGCATAGACACTGCTGCCCGTGGAATATCCGCCGCCGTGGCAGTGCAGGATCACATATTTTTTCATATGGGCGCGGTTCACACTGACCCACTCCGCTTCCATACCTTCGATCTCCACCGGACGGTACTGTATTTCTCTGCTGTTCCCTAACAGTTCACCAATATGATCCTGGGACTGTCTGTGTTTCTCCAGATCCGGATTCTCCACAAAACCGTGGACTCTGCGGATCAGCTGCATTAAATTCTGATTGTTCTTCTCACTGTTTTTTCCTACCAGTGCCATAAATTCCTCCTGCTAAAAGTGAAGTCTTCTTCGCACCGCATTACGCAGTCTTCTTCGGGATAAAAGGGTTGCAATGGTAATATCCACGATCACGCAGACGGTCAGTACAATAGCTGACCAGCCAAGCATGATCTCCTGTCTTAAGTAACGATCGATCAGCAGTTCCAGTCCCACACACAAGACGGCGATTCCCGAGATCAGATACAACGCTCCCGTAAGGAAGGACATCGGAAGTCTCCGGATACATAAGGTCACCGCTTCCACCACCGCTGTCACCAACAGTACAATCGGAAGGCCCAGTCCATAGAACCAGCCGTTATGTCCCGTCAGATAAGTCAGCAGATACAGATATACGACCACCGCCACGCCATCTAACAGAATCGACAGATAGATTGGCTGTCTCGTATAAATGACCACCGGGATCATGATCACCCACAGCACCAGAAATACTCCGATCACAGCTAAGGACCACAGGTTGCTTTGGAACACAAAAGCGTTCAACAGGCCACAGGTGGCTGCAGTCGCCAGTACGATAACCGTCAGCAGCACCCCTAAGTCTTTTCTTTTTACCACTTCCACCTGCCCTTTTTCCTTTGGAAATGGAGACGGCTGCGTCACAGGTTCCGGTGCTTTTGGGTTATAGACCAGGGTATCGCACAGCGGGCACTTTGTCGCCGAAGCGTCCAGTTCCACGCCGCAATTTACACAATATGACATAAGCATTTCCTTTCTAACCGGAAGAATTACCGGTTACTCTCAATTTTCACATGAATGCCATCCTGTACCAGCTTGCGGAAAAACAATCGTTCCACGTCCGTCTCGGCAATACTGCTGGCAAAATTGATGGTCAGGATATCTTCAAAGCTTGCAATGGCACAGTTCGTTCTCGTAGAAAAAGGCTGTCCCATATAAATATCAAACCGCTCAATATAGGGCTTCATGGTCTCCGGCACTTTTAATGCCCCCATGTTGGTCAGACCCGCCGAAGAGTTCTTATCCTGGATCTTCGTATAGAACTGCCGGACCACCAGATCCTTGATAAACAGCGGCACAATGCGGATGAAAGGATTCCTCTGGGTCTCCGCGTTGGTGGTGATGTCGCCCCGCAGCAGCTTTTCATTCAGATAATAGCGCATATAGTTATGCACCTGCGTCACGATCTCCTCAAAAGTATACTCTCCCAGTCTCGGATCGATCCCCGGATAAATCATGGTGATAAAGTTCCGCAGGGTTTTCGACGGGAAAAAGCGCCGCAGATTCACCGGCATGGCAATCTTCACCGGGCGAAGTTTCAAGTGCCACTCGCTCTCCTGCTTCTGCATCAAGGCATAGAGTAACACAGCATTTAGATATTCCGTAATAGTGGCATTATAGCTTTTCGCCACTTTCATGACCTCCGCCACCGACATAATACCGTCTATGATATTCAGGGTGTAAAAAGGTTCCTTCGTCCCCCGGACGCGGTAAGTCTTCTCTCCCGGTCTGGGCGGACATACCTTGGCGTTGGCATATTTCATGTAGGCGTCTTCCAGTTCTCCCGGATTCGGTGTTTCTAAAATATCCAGCACAAAACCACCGTTTTCGATCTCCGCATGCCCTTTCAGGCGCAGATAGGTGGCCGTCAGAGTCTGTAACACACACATGCCTCCGGTACCGTCTCCAAGACTATGATGCGCCTCCAGTGCGATCCGGTTACGATAATAATAGATCCTTACCAGATAACGATTGTTGGCTTTAAAATACATGGGCTGGCAGGGATTTTTTACATCCTCCTGCACAAAAGGTCCCGGACGGTCATTCGGCTCCAAGTATCTCCAGAATACCCCTTTCCGGATGGCTGCCTTATACGTGGGGAAACGGGGCATGGTCAGGTTCACCGCTCGCTGCAGCATCTCGGGATCGATCTCTTCCTTAAGCAGAACGGACAACCGGTACACCGAAGAAAAATCTCTTCGCTGCAAAGTAGGATATACGATAGCAGACAGATCCAGCTTGTACCAGTCCTTGTGCACTTTCGACGCTCTGTCTGTTTTTATCCTGTCCCTTTTGCTGGTTGCCATACTTTTCACCTCTTCCCTGATTTCTTATGATATTCTTATCGGATTCCGAATACAACAAAGGCGGCAACCTTTCGGTCACCGCCATGTGATGCAGAAAGAGGGACTTGAACCCTCATGGTATCACTACCACACGGACCTGAACCGTGCGCGTCTGCCAATTCCGCCATTTCTGCGAACAAGATGTATCTTACAGTATTTAGTTATAAATGTCAACACTATTTTTCAAATAATTTGAAAAATAATCCCAAAAGTCCGGGAATAAAAAATGTTGGGAAAAACAAAAGCGATAATCTTATGATCACCGCTTTGCAATGCAGAAAGAGGGACTTGAACCCTCATGGTATCACTACCACACGGACCTGAACCGTGCGCGTCTGCCAATTCCGCCATTTCTGCGAACAAGTGTATATTACACCACCCTGCACCAAATGTCAACATTATTTTTCAAATTATTTCAAATGTATATAAAATAATCACGATTTCCCGGTTTCATAAAAATAACATGCGACTGCAGTCAGCCGCATGTTACGATTATAAGTTATGTTTTTTACCGGCTTTACATATAAGAGCTGAACAGATTACCTGCATTATAGAGACCGGTGTATCCTGCAGTTCCTGTATACAGACTTGTTCTGGTGGATGCATGATCTGCTGCGAAATTGATCATGGAGCTCTGTGCGGATACACGGTAGCCGTAGGAGCCATTTCCCTGGAACAAATTCTTTACAGAAGACATATCCGCTTTCATAAAAGCATCCTTGTCCAGTGATAAGGTGCCATCATTTTTCATGGTGATACCAATCTTCGCCAGCTGTTTACTGTTGGCAATGGTAGTGTTCCCAAGAGATTCCGCGCGGTTATTTACTGTGGTATCGTTCACATCATCCACAGCAGACATCACGCTATTGTAATTTGTCACAAAGCTGTTCACTGCACTGTAAATTGCGTCAATGTTGTACCCCTTGGTAGAAGTCTCTACACCGTTCTCATCCTTAGTGATGATGTCTTTCTGCGTGAACAGATCCTTTTTCCCGGTAGCCAACAATGCATCTGCGGATTCCTTCAGAGCATCTGTCGTGGTCTCAACCTTCGCCAGCGCCGTCTTCTGTGCCTCTGTGGAAGTCGTCCTGTTTGCTATATTGGATGCTGCGGTCTTGCTATCGCCGCTGTCCTTGGCATAATATGCCTTCATCAGTTTCCCATAGCTGCCGTTCTTAATACTTGCATAATCTGCCAGCCAGTTGCCGCTTACCGCATTGGATGCAGAGGAACTCAGCCCGGAAAACAGAAAAGAATAATTCGTTTTTGCCTGAATGTTAATACTCATCACAGTCACCTCCGTGTTAACTGTTTTGAATCAGCCTTTTGACCATAAGCTCTTTACTACTAATTACAGTATACTACTTACTTCGGATGATTCCAAGATTTATTAACGCTTTTTTTGATCGTTTTTTGAAAAACAACCCATTAATCCAGTATTTTTTCCAGCATAGTCACCCTATTGAAAGGGAAGGAGAAATAATAGCCGTCCGCAAAGTCCTCCGTCATGGCAATCACTTCCTTCGCCAGCTGTACGCCGGCCTGCTCTCCCTCTTCTCTGGTCATATCCGCACGGTATCTCGCCAACACTTCGTCCGTCACATCGATGCCAGCCATCTCATTTTTCATGAATGTGGCATTCTTAAGGCTCACAAACGGCATAATGCCACAAAGTATCCTGGCTCCGGTCTCCTCTTTGATCCGGCGTACTCTGTCCGCGCTCTCCTTCGTGGATATGGGCTGGGTCAGGAAAAATGTGGCTCCTACCGCTATTTTCTTCTTCACTCTGCCGATCTCCACTTCCAGATTCCGTCTGCCCTGATTGATGGCACCGCCGTAGCTTACCGGTGCCTGTGCAAATTGTTCTTCGTTCATATCCGCAAGGATCTGCATGAGACCTACGGAGTCAAAATTGAACACACTCTTTACCGTGGTACGCACCATGGAGGGGATCGGATCACCGGTGATCACAAGGAAATTGTGAATACCATTGATATAAGCTCCTAATAGCTGGGAGCGCATAGCGATGGCATTTTTATCACGACAGCAGATATGAGGCATGACACACATACCGGTCTCCCGCGCTACCTTTTCCGCCATGAGAATAGAATCCGCTCTGGTACGTCCCGAGGGAGAATCCGGAAAAGTCAGTACATCCACACCGCTTCTCTGCAGCAGATGTGCGGCATCCATCAGTTTTTCATCGTCAATACCCATAGGAGGTGCCAGTTCAACGGCGATCAGTTTCTTCCCGCCTTCTGCTTCCTTTTTACGGTAAAAAGAATAATCCTCTGTGCCAGCCTGTTTTTTCTCCGGTTCTGCCTTTTCCTGTGTCTGCGGATACTGGGTAAAGTCCAGCTTTCCCGCAAGATCTGAGATATATTCCGGTGTCGTACCGCAGCAGCCGCCTGCCATATCCACACCAAGAGCTATCATCTGCTGCATTCTGTCTACAAAATATTCTCTGTTATCCCCGGTGAAGATCATGCGTCCGGTGACCATCTGCGGGTAACCGGCATTCGGAAGGGCTGTGAGGAATTTATCTGCGGGCTTATAAAGTGTCTGCAGGATCCGGTACATATGAGAAGGACCCACGCCGCAGTTAAAGCCCACGGCATCGATCTCTTTTATCGCTCCCGCTCTCTGCAACAGCTTTCTGGCACTTAAGCCTGCATTGCTGTAACCGAACTGGTTCACAGAGAATTGTACCGTAATAAATGCCTGTTCCCCGATCATTTTGATCGCAGGCAGGAGCTCTTCCATCTCGGAAAAAGTTTCAAAGACAAAAAAGTCCACGCCTTCTTCCAGAAAAATACGGCAGATCTCTTCGTATTCGCGGCATAAAGTATCCTTCTGTGCCAGCGCATCATAAGGGATCTGTCCGACATCTCCGGCGATATAGACTTCTTTTGTCTCACCGGTGCATGCTCTCCACGCAGCCACCGCCTCTCTCGCCAGGCGTACGCCGCTTCGCAGAGTCTCCTCGATCTGTTCTTTGGACCTATCCATGCAGAAGCTGTTGGCTGCGAAGGTGTTGGTACGCAGAATCTGCGCTCCCGCTTCAAGGTACTCCGTATGAATCTCCTTCACCCGTTCCGGGGCTTCCAGATTCGCCAGCTCCGGCAGCTGTTTCGTGTCATATTTTCCTCCGTAATAGGTCCCGAAGGCTCCGTCAAAGAGGAGCTTTTTCTGTTGGATCCTTTCACGGATCTGCTCTTTGGTATGTTTTGTATTGCCCATTATTGTTTCCTTTGTCCTGTTGATTTCGTTCATATTCCTTTAAAAACGAGCAGGTCTGCTCTCGCAAGCCTGCTCGTTTCTTAGCATACCATATTATTTTCCGGAAAAACAGTAGCAAATTTAATGATTACATTAACTTGCGGAACAATGCGGTCAGATCCTCTACACTTGCATCCTTGGGGTTACCGGGTGCGCAGGCATCTGCATGTGCGGACTCTGCCAGGAAAGGAAGATCTTCTTCCTTCAGTGCTTCCAGCTTGGAAGGAATACCAACATCCTCAGACAGCTTACGGACAGCATCTACAGCAGCCTTACGGTAGGTAGCCTGATCCATCTGATCTACACCTTCCACACCCATAGCACGGGCGATCTCACGATACTTTTCACCGGTGCAGTCAGCATTGTATTCCATAACGATAGGAAGCATCATTGCGCAGGCAACACCATGAGGGGTATCATATACGGCACCCAGGGTATGTGCCATGGAATGAGCGATACCGAGTCCTACGTTGGAGAAGCCCATACCGGCAATGTACTGACCCAGAGCCATGCCTTCGCGGCCTTCCTTAGTATTAGCTACCGCGCCGCGCAGGGACTTGGAAATGATCTCGATGGCTTTCAGATGGAACATATCGGTCATCTCCCAGGCTGCCTTGGTGGTGTAACCTTCGATTGCATGGGTCAGTGCATCCATACCGGTGGAAGCGGTCAGACCCTTAGGCATAGAAGACATCATCTCGGGATCTACCACAGCAATGATAGGCATATCATGAGGGTCTACACATACGAACTTACGCTTGCGCTCTACATCGGTGATAACGTAGTTGATGGTAACCTCTGCTGCGGTACCTGCTGTGGTGGGCACTGCGATAATGGGAACGCAGGGCTTCTTGGTAGGTGCTACGCCCTCCAGGCTGCGTACATCTTCGAATTCAGGGTTGGCAATGATGATGCCGATGGCTTTGGAGGTATCCATGGAGGAGCCGCCGCCGATGGCGATGATATAGTCTGCGCCGGATGCCTTGAAAGCAGCCACACCGTTTTTCACATTGTCAATGGTGGGGTTCGCCTTAATATCGGAATAAATTTCATAAGCAAGACCTTCCTTGTCCAGCAGATTGGTTACCTTTCCGGTCACACCGAACTTGATCAGATCCGGATCGGAACATACGAATGCTTTCTGAAAAGCATGAGCCTTTGCTTCGGTTACGATTTCTGCGATTGCTCCTGCACCGTGATAAGATGTCTGGTTGAGCATAATTCTGTTTGCCATGATACATAATCTCCTTTCGACATAAAAACGATATTATTGATAATTTTATTCTAACTGTAAACATCGCATAAAGAAAGTGACAATTTGCCCCGGCTGTCACTTTTTACAGAAATTTCATATTTTGTCCGTTACTTTTGTTTATTTTTTACAAATGTTTTTGGTTATTTTTTCTTAACGTAATACGCCTAACTGTTGGAATAATTCTGTCACCGGTGCCGGAAATGCACTTACTAACAGCGCCGCCATCTGCTCAGGGGTTCTCTCCTTCGGAGCAAAAATCCATTCCACGGTCATATCAATAGAACCTCTGCAATAGAGCCGCAGAGGGAATAAAATATTCTCTTTGGGCTGTCTGCCGGTCTTACGCCTGATCAGTTGTGTATAGAACTCCAGGATCAATTCGTAGTCATGTTCCCTCAGGGAATTGTGGTCGTCCGAGCGGAATGCTCCCGCGAAAAAGACCCTCTCCTTCTGAATAAATTCAAACTTCCTGGTCAAACCTTCGTATACGGTAAGCCCATCCCCCATCTGCGCAAAAGATTCCAGTAAGAGCTTATCAAAATACCAGTTGATCAGGTCATATTTGTCCTGGAAGTTCCGATAAAATGTCTGCCTCGTCACGCCGCAGGTCTGCACGATCTGTGTCACGGTCATGGCATCGGTGCCGGAAGCCGCCATACACTTTTTCGCTGCTTCCGCCAGGCGGTATTTAGTTTTATCCGCTGAAGTTTCTTTTGTATTCATTTCGTCTTACCTCTAATCTACTACCGTTCCCGGATTTACATAGTTTTCCGGTAATTCCGCTTCCAGAAAAGCCGCAGCATCCCTGACGCAATCCACGCATTCTCTCTTCACGACACCGTCGGTAATACCCTTTAATTCCTTACAGATCACTGTCCCGTTCTGTCCCTTGAAGCGATTGATGATCTTCCGGGATCCTTGCATTGTCCGCTGGGGATTCTTGTTGATCAGTCCCAGAATATTGACCGCTCCGATGACGGCTCCACAGGTGGCTTCCATGCTGCCACCGATACCTGCCGCGAAGCCCTGGGTAAGATTCCTCACTGTCTCCTCGTCAATTCCCGCCAGATCACAGTACGTGCACGCCACTGCCTGCGCACAGTTGTAACCACACATTTTTCTCTCTGCTGCCTGTTCCACTCTTGATTCCATAATTGTTGTTCCTTTTCGTTTGTATTTTCCGATAGCCGTCTATGCCATATTTCTTATTAATTATTATAACAGAAACAAAAAATAGGTAAAAGTAAATAATGCTCATTATCCCAAACTGTCTTAAGTGTATAAAAAATTCCTACAAATTTTAAAATCATGTTGACATTGCTGTGGGAAGATGTTATTATCATTCTTGCGTGATGCGAGATGATTATTATTTTGTATCGCTATGCGGAAGTGTCGGAATTGGCAGACGAGCAAGACTAAGGATCTTGTGGTAGCAATACCGTGTGGGTTCAAGTCCCATCTTCCGCATTATTTAGTAAAGCGGGAAGCCTGATAATTCAAGGCTTCCTGTTTTTTTGTTTGTAGCCAGTTTGGGGGGCAGTTGGGTTACAACTTTTACTCTCTGAAACACCCACTGGGATGTGGGTGTCATTAGATATGGAGTTAACTCTGTTTCTATTTACTCTGCTTTTCATTGTATATGTTTTTCAATTCTCTAATCGCATCTTCAAATGATAAAACGTGTAATACTTTGTCTATGCTATCTCCAAGCTTGATACCTCTTACTGTACTCTCTAATACATCACCATCATCTGTAAATTCTCCTGAGAGAATCATAGCTGCATTGTCTGCAACTATATA
>CAMEOT010000030.1 GCA_945929965.1 uncultured Lachnospiraceae bacterium | reverse complement strand
AGTAGCCAAGGACTCCGGGGATTCGATAGCATTTCTTATATTAACTCTCAATTTATTTCTCTTCCGCCGGAATCTGTTTCAGATTCTCCACAGGCTCCAGAATCTCATTGCTGCGGATATCAATGATAGGGCCACCGGTTCCTTCGATATACTCTCTGGTAATGGTGACTCTTCCAATGTTGTCATCCTTGGGGATCTCGTACATGATATCCAGCATGAAATCCTCAATAATGGAACGCAGGGCTCTGGCGCCGGTGTCGCGTTTCATAGCCTTTTCGGCAATTGCATCCAGGGCATCATCCGTAAATTCCAGTTTCACTTCATCCAGTTCCAGGAGCTTCTGGTACTGCTTCAGGATCGCGTTCTTCGGCTCCTTCAGGATCTTCACCAGCATCTCCTTGCTCAGTCCCTGCAGAGTACAGATGATAGGCAGTCGTCCGATGAACTCCGGAATCATGCCGAACTTACGGATATCCTCTACGGTCACCTTAGATAAGATATCGGTATCTTTATCGTATTTGTCCTTCAGTTCGGAATTAAAACCGATGGATGCGGTCTTGGTCAGGCGCTCCTTGATGATCTCATCCAGATCCGGAAATGCACCACCGCAGATAAACAGGATATTGCGGGTGTTCACCGTAGCCAGGGGCACCATGGCATTTTTGCTATTGGCACCTACCGGTACTTCCACCTCGGCACCCTCCAGTAATTTCAGCATTCCCTGCTGTACACTTTCACCACTGACATCCCGGGAATTGGTATTTTTCTTCTTGGCGATCTTATCAATCTCATCAATAAAGATAATACCTTTCTCCGCTTTCTCTACATCGTTACCTGCGGCTGCCAGCAGCTTGGATACTACGCTCTCGATGTCGTCTCCAATATATCCGGCCTCCGTCAGGGAAGTTGCATCTGCAATCGCCAGAGGCACATCCAGCAGTCTTGCCAGTGTTTTCACCAGATAAGTCTTACCGGAACCGGTGGGACCGATCATAAGGATATTGGACTTCTCAATCTCGATCTCATCCATGGTATCAGTCGCAACTCTCTTATAATGGTTGTATACTGCGACAGAGATGACTTTTTTGGCTTTTTCCTGTCCTACCACATACTCATCCAGGCTTGCCTTGATCTTATGGGGTGCCGGAATATCCTTGATGTTGAATACCGGCTTAGGACCTTCGGCTTTCTTTTTCTTCTTGAGTTTCTGCTTGTTGGGGATGCCGCCGTCTCCCTGGAGGTCTGCCAGGTTCACAAAGCTGATATTGGGGAAGCCGTTCTGTCCGCCAAACTGGTTCAGATCGCCTGGATTGTTCAGCATACCCTGGTAGTCGAACTGGCTCACAGTCTCCATAGTCTTGTGCATGCAGTCATCGCAAATGCAGATATGATTGGGCAGCTTGAACATTCTGCCGGCTTTGCTCTCCGGTCTGCGGCAAATAAAGCAGACGTCCTCATATTCGCTGCTGTCCTTTTTGTCCTCTGTCTTTTTCTCAGCGGAATTTTCACCAGCAGTATCCACTACCTGCGTATCGTCGCTATTTTTTTCATTATCCCGATTTTCGCTCAGAGTAGTCTCTGTTTTTTCCTCCTCGGGAATTACTTCTCTATAATCATCATTATAATTATCAGTCATGTTATTCTCCTCTTTATCTATTGCGCAGCGCTCAATGCGGTATCACTTCGTTCTACCTTGATGTCCGGACTTTGCCCTACACGTATCGTGTCTTACGTAATCCCGCCTGCAAGCAGTCGGTTTGCGTTATCCACGATTCCTGCTGCTTTCTTCTGGCACTGCTCATGCCTACGTTTATTATATCTAATTCGAATGGCTGCTACAAGTGAAGTTTTTCTAAACAAAAATCCCCGGGAGAGCCAGTTGGTCTTCCGGGGATTATTCTAACCATCCGATTTTTGTGATTAAAAATCGCTATATTTATTTTCTGTCTGCAGGTCTGCTGCCCAGTATCAGATTCAGTTCTACAGATACATATTCACCGTTCTGAGGTCTCTGTACCGTTATAGTTGCGGAATCACCGGCTGCATAGTACTGTAATGTCTTCTGAAGATCAGAGTAGGACGAGATGCTGCTGCCGTCGAATTTGGTAATGATATCACCTTTCATGATACCGGCATTCGCTGCTGCACTGCCTTCCTCTACGGATACTACATAGATGCCTTCCGGCATGTTGTACATCTGAGAGATCTGGGAAGTTACTTCCTGCAGAGAGATACCGATATAACCGACTTCATCCTCAGCTACTTTGGTTCTGGTCTGACGCTCCATCAGGTCTGCAATGATGGGACTTGCAGAAGTGATAGGGATGGCATAACCCATACCTTCTACGGTAGTACCACCGATCTTGTTGGAGTTGATACCGATGACCTCACCGTTCATGTTCAGCAGTGCACCGCCGGAGTTACCGGGGTTAATAGCTGCATTGGTCTGGATGAAAGTACCGGTAGAACCGTTCTCCAGAGTGATCTCACGATTCAGGGCACTTACGATACCGTTGGTAACGGACTGACCATATCCAAGTGCATTGCCGATGGCGATTACCGGCTCACCAAGCTTCAGGTCATCACTGCTGCCTAAAGTAGCAACGGTAATGGCATTCTTGGTATCATCACTCAGATCATTTAAAGATACTGCGATCACTGCCAGATCCATATCGGAATCCAGTCCTTTTACT
Organism: uncultured Lachnospiraceae bacterium; assembly: GCA_945929965.1. Lineage (GTDB taxonomy): Bacteria > Bacillota > Clostridia > Lachnospirales > Lachnospiraceae > Acetatifactor. Next base: position 29,686 of record CAMEOT010000030.1, on the reverse strand, counting down.
TGTGCCTGTGCTTCACTGCCGTCGATAAAAGTAACGGTCAGTGTATCTGCGCTCTCTACTACGTGGTTGTTAGATACGATCAGCAATTCATCATCGGTCTTGCCTACGATAATACCGGAACCGCTGGCTGCTTCTTCCTGTGTATACTGCTGTCCGAAGACATTGGCTGTCTCGGTAAAGTTATTCACAATAGATACCATGGCAGGCATTACTTTCTCTACCACGTCGGACACATCGGATTCTACATAAGTAACATTAGTAGCTGACTGTACACTGCTCTGTGTACTTTCTGTAGTTGCCTCGGCAGCGATCTCACTTACCACTGCGGTATCCGTATCGGTCTTAAGCATCCCGGTACCCTGCTGTACCGCATAGAAACCGATACCGGCAAACAATCCGAAGAAAAGTCCCAGGCTGACACTTACCATAGCTTTCCGGAAATAGCCTCCATGCTTTTTGGTTTTCTTAGGCTCTGTATTGTTGCCGGTGCTTCCGCCCATCTGGTATGTGGTATAACCGTTTGCACTTTCCGCAGCGCTTACACCACTGAATGTACCGGTTGTATTTTCATTGCCGGTTTCGTAACCGGAAAAATTATCATTCTCGTACATAATGCTTCCTCCTATCCTATCTGTAAGTGAGAAACTCTTTTTACCATTCTTCGTTGTTATTTCAGTTCTTCCTCTCACCTTATGAACACAGTATAACCGTCAATTGTGACCGAATTGTGATAACTTTCTGAAGCAATTATGAAAGATCAAAAAATCCGAAGAAGTTTTCACCTCTCCGGATTTTCCTTGTTATTCCACCGTAACGGATTTTGCCAGGTTTCTGGGCTTATCTACATCGCAGCCACGTCCCACTGCCACATAGTAAGCAAACAGCTGCAGAGGAATGATTGCCAGGGAATTGGTAAAGTACGGATTCGTCTCGGGAATGTATACCACATAATCCGCTGCCTTCTCAATTGCTTTGTTGCCCTCGATGGTAACCGCCATGACAAAAGCGCCTCTTGCCTTTACCTCTACCATATTACTGATGGTCTTCTGGAACAGAGCCGGCTGGGTTGCCAAAGCCACTACCAGGGTGCCATCTTCGATCAGGGAAATGGTGCCATGCTTCAGTTCTCCGGCTGCATAAGCCTCGGAATGGATATAAGAGATCTCTTTTAACTTCAGGGATCCCTCCAGGGAAATCGCATAGTCAATGCCACGTCCAATGAAGAAGATATCTTTTGCGCCCACATAACGGTTGGCGAAATGCTGGATCTTCTCCTTCTGTCCCAGCAGCAGTTCGATCTGATCCGGCAGGCATCTCAGGTCAGCCAGCATTCCGGCGAACTTCTCCTGATCAACGGTTCCACGCACCTTGGCGAACTTCATAGCCAGCATGTAAAGTGCGGTCAGCTGTGCACTGTAAGCCTTGGTCGTTGCAACGGCGATCTCAGGACCTGCCCAGGTGTACATAACACTGTCAGCCTCTCTGGCGATGGAACTGCCGACGACATTGACGATACCCAGTACCTTGAAGCCCTTTTCCTTGGACTCCCGTAATGCTGCCAGAGTATCCGCCGTCTCACCGGACTGGCTGATGACGATGACCATATTGCCCTTCTGCAGGATAGGATCTCGATAACGGAATTCGCTTGCCACGTCCACTTCTACCGGGATTCTTGCCAGTCCTTCAATGACATATTTTGCGGTAACACCGGTATGATATGCGGAACCACATGCCACAATATGGATTTTTGTGATCTCCTTAATCTCCTCATCGCTCATATTCAGTTCTTCGATGACGATATCATTATCCTTGATACGGGGAGAAATGGTATCGTTGATGGTCTTAGGCTGCTCGTAGATCTCCTTCAGCATGAAGTGCTCATAGCCTGCCTTCTCAGCTGCATTGGCATCCCAGTCGATGGTAACCGGCTGTTTTTCTAATTCTTCTTCATCTACTGAGAAGAAACGCAGACCATCCTGCTGTAATTCCACGACTTCCTGATTGTCTACATAATATACGGTTCTGGTGTATTTCAAAATAGCGGGAACATCGGAAGCGATAAAGCTGCCGTTTTCGCTCTTACCTACGATCAGAGGACTGTCCTTACGGGCTGCAAAGATCTTATCCGGCTGGTCTGCAAACATAATTCCCAGTGCATAAGATCCTTCCACACGGTGAAGCACTTTCGTGATGGCTTCCAGGGGGTTTCCTTTATAATAGTAGTCTAACAGATGTGCCAGTACCTCGGTATCTGTCTCGGATACGAACTGATAGCCCTTATCCTGCATCTTTTTCTTCAGGGGAATATAATTCTCGATAATTCCGTTGTGTACTACGGCGATCGTTCCCGCATTGTTCATATGGGGATGGGAGTTGATGTCACTGGGAGCGCCATGAGTTGCCCAACGGGTATGTCCGATACCGGAAGTTCCCTTCATATTTGCACCGCCATGGGTCAGATTCTCTAAAACCTTCAGTCTTCCCACTGCCTTTTTGGTGTTGATCTTCTCACCATCAAAAATGGCCATACCTGCGGAATCATATCCACGGTACTCCAGTTTGGACAGACCGTCTAAAATGATCGGTGCTGCCTGTTCTGTTCCAATATATCCTACGATACCACACATAGTCATGCATCCTTTCTGTTCTGTTTCCAGTATTCTTTGTTGGAAGTAAAAGCAAGAACCCATTTTTTCGGGAGCCTGCGATAATTCTTACCTAATAGATAGCCTGCATATTTACAGGCACATTGTATATAAAAATGGGGCAATTTTGCGGTCATATGTTGTTCCCGCAGATATGCCGTCACATCTTTCACCATCCGTTTTCCTTCGGATTCCGAAGGATACGCCGCAAACACTTCCGGGTGTTCTGCCTGGGATACCCCCAGATCGAAATTCCTATGGAACTGCTGCCCATTGGTATAGTTATGAGAGTGTACAACCTCAGCATCCGCCGCATAAGCGATCGAATATCCGGCTTCCACTGCCTTCGCCGCATAAATCATGTCTTCATTAAATATGGTATGTCTGACAAATCCGCCCAGTTCCTCATAAATCTCCCTGCGATATGCCGCACACACATTAGAGCAGAAAAAAGTCTTGATACCCAGGGTCTTAAGATCCTCCGCAGATTTGATCCGGGATTTGTCCGGATAATTGAATTCTCTGGTATAGCTTTCTACCGGTGTGGAATCTTTTCTCGGCAGCTGTCTGGCATAGGACACTGCTGTGGTCCCCTGCAGAGGTTCGATAAGATTTTCTATCAGCTTATTATCTACCGGCATGGCATCCTGCGTCATCATGACAAAGACATCGGCGGAGGACTTTTTCACGCCCATCCGCCTGGTTCCGCCATGGTCGAATTCCCGTTTGGATACATGATATACTTTTATATTCTGATACTGCTCTAAAAATCTGGTTCCGTAGATCAGCTGTTCAAAATACTTCTCCTCCGTATTTAAGAGGATCACCTGATGTACCGGCACGCTCTGACTGCCAAGCTTATCCAATAATGTAAATAATTCTTTCCCCGGTTTATACAGAGGAATAATCACATCGATCTCCATGACAGAGCGCTCCTTACTTTCCAATCTCTGGTTTATTATACTTTATCGCAGCCGGTTACACAAGTTTTTTTCTAAATCAAAAGGGAGCCCCGATCTATTCGGAAGACTCCCTTGTATTCCAGTTCGCTTATTTATTCAGGTACGGTGATGTGTCTGCATTAATCTTTCTGCTGTATTCCTTTACACTGTCGGTAACAGTATAGTTCGCATCATCAAACAGGAACTGATGGAGCCATACTACATTACTCTCCAGATCCACAGGGATAACACAGCTTCCCTTAGCACCGATGTTGCCGGTGTCACGCATGGTCTCCTCGGGGAAACCTCCCTCATCCACAATACGATAATTTGCAATATTGCTTAACAGATCCAGGATATCCTTGGAATCCAGGCTGGTGTAGATATCATCGATCGCATTATTGAATACCTTGGAAAGTGTTGCGTAATCTGCTTTCTTCGCCTGATCTTCAATTGCCTGAATGACCTCACGCTGACGGGCAGCACGCTTGAAATCGTTACCTGCGGTATAACGGATACGGCAGTAAGCAGTGGCCTGCAGACCGTTCAACAGCTGCGTTCCGGTCTCGGTTACCGGTGTATAGTCGCACTTCAGTACTTCTGCAATACCGATCTGATAGTTGTTGATATGCTTGATCTCCTCGGAGTCTACATCGATATAGATACCACCCAGACCATCGATAACTTCGCTCAGTCCCTTATATCCTACGGTTACAAAATTCGTAATATCCATATCCAGGTTCATGTTCAGCATCTTAACTGCCTGCTCCGCTCCGCCATAGGAGTAAGCTGCGTTAGCTTTCTGATAAGAATCGGTACCGATATTCAGGTAGGTATCACGATATACGCTGACCAGCTTGATATCACCGGTATCCATATTAACACTGGCGATCATAACGCTGTCGCTTCGGCTGCCCTTGTACAACTGGCTTTCTTTTGTCGCATCCACGCCGAACAATGCAATGTTCATATAGCCCTTCATGGTCTCGTCCTGCTGCACCTCTTCAGGAATCCGAAGTTCTTCGGTCTCTAAGACAGTGAATTTCGGGCCTTCGTTATTGGTATGTGTCATTACCAGATACAGTACTGCTACCATGACCAGGATCACTACGATCTCTATGCCAAAGATGATAACTTTTCTTCTCTTCTTGGCTGCACGCTGCTTCGCGGATTCTCTCTTTTGTCCGTTACTGCTGCCGGCAGGTCTCGATCCGGAAGGTCTCTGTCCCACAGGTCTCTGTCCCGCAGGTCTCTGTCCATTTCCGGAAGGTCTTCTTCCGCTTCCGGCAGGTCTCTGACCATTGCCGCCATGATTGTTAGAATTTGTTGCCATCTTGTTTTCTCCTTGCATTCGTAAATATTTAATAAGCATTTTTATTGATGAATCCGGTGAAGAAGGTCATCAGAATAATCTTAATGTCAAACCCTACTGTCCAGTTCTCAATATAATAAATATCGTATTCGATCCTCTTCTTGATGGAGGAATCGCCGCGCAGACCGTTCACCTGTGCCCAGCCGGTCAGCCCCGGTCTTACCTGATGTTTTACCATGTAACGAGGAATCTCTTCCTTGAACTTCTCCACGAACTGGGGGCGTTCCGGTCTCGGTCCCACCAGACTCATATCTCCCTTAAGGATATTAAACAGCTGCGGAAGCTCGTCAATACTGGTACGCCGTAAAATCTTGCCGATTCCCGTGACACGCGGATCGTTCCGCACTGTCCAGCCCTTTTTCTCTTCCGCCGCCGACTGCATTGCCATACTGCGGAATTTGTACATGTAAAACGACTTATTATGAAGTCCTACCCGTTCCTGCTTGAAGATCACAGGTCCGGGACTGGATAATTTTACCAATATAGCCGAAAGTAGCATGATCGGTGAAGTAATGATAATACCGAAGATGGAACCGACAATATCCATTGCTCGTTTGATCATCATGTTACCGGTATTCGTCAGGGGCACATAACGGATATTGATCACCGGCAGTCCCATCAGGTCCTCTGTATAAGGTCTGCTGGGGATCAGGCTGCTGTAATCCGGAATGAATTTCGTGTGCACACCGGACTTCTCACAGATGTCTACCACACCCTCCAGATAATCGTAATCCTTCAAAGACAATGTAATAGCGATCTCATCCAGCTTGTTTTCCGGCAGAATGTATTCCAGATTGCCAAGTGTTCCCAGGACTTTTACCCCTTTGTAGATGGTGCCTCCCGGGATGTGTTCATCCAGAATACCACACACCACATATCCCCATTGAGGATTCGCAAGTATCCGGTCGATATATTCCTCCGCCGCTCTGGAATACCCCACCAGCAAAATATGTTTCAGGTTGTATCCCTTTTTACGGATAGACCGTAAGGCTTTACGCATGAAAATACGGAATACGGAGGTCAGGAACACATTCAGGACATAAAAAATCGCCATGACGGATCGTGAAAAGTTGATCTCACGGATGATCATATACAGGATAATGATCAAAGCCGCCAGGCCAATGGTATTTGCCTGCAGAATACTGTATATCTCATGTCTGCGGCGGACGGTTCGCTTCGGAGAATACACGTTGCACCGGTAATACAGAAACATATACCCGGGTACAATAAAGGGAAGTAGCAAGTAGTAATCCTGAATCGGCAAGACACCGATCCCCGGACCGTCATTCAATATATAAAATTTGATATAATAGGCAAGGACAAAGGATGCTGCTGTGATCAGCGCATCTATTATCACAAGAAGCCTGTTAAAGACTTTCTGGTTGTCTTTTATCATATAGGTCACCCAATCTGTAAGTCTGAAAAGCTTCTTTTTAACGATTTCATTCTACAATAACGGTGGTTTTTTCTCAACTTAAGAATTTATGAAGCAAATTCTTAAGATTTCATAAGAATTCGAAAAATGTTCAGGTACAGCTGCCACTGGATCTTCACATAGTTCCACAAATGACTCCATTGAAAGCGTACTTTCGTCTGCTTTCCCACAGGTCCGACAGATCTCTTCAGACCATTCAGCAATCCCTTCAGGTATAGTTTTCCCATTCTCTTCTTGCAAAAAAACAGAAATTTTATGCCAAATCCAAGCAAAAAAAATGGCAGATTCAGGATCCACTGAAAAAGCGGCATGTTTTTCCCGATGACACAGACATTATTGGCGGAGGACAGTTCTGTCTTCCGCATATTATAACGGGACCCGGTGGATGCACTGCCATAGTGCAGTACAGCTGCCGCAGGCTCGTACCGGTTCTCATAACCGTAGATTCGGGCGCGGTAACCGATATCCAGGTCCTCCAGATAGGCAAAATGGTTTTCATCAAAATAACCGATCTCTTCAAATACGGAACGTCTGTAAATCGCCGCTCCTCCACAGGCGGAAAATACGCTGACATTTTTTTCGTATTTGTCTGCCGGGCGTCCTTTTCCGCGGGAATACGCCCATCCCAAGACGCAGTAACGATCCCCGGCATCATCGATAAGCTCCGGCTTGTCCCACATGAGCATCTTCGCACTGACGGAAAATATCCTCTCGTCCTCACGGATGGCATCGTACAATCCCCTCAAAAATCCCGGTTCCACTTTGGTGTCATTATTTAACAAGATCACATAGGGGCTCTGTGCCTTGCGGATTCCCAGATTCACTGCATGACAGAAGCCGGTGTTTTCAGGCATCGGGATCAGGCTCACTCTTACTCCCGACTTCCGGCACCATTCCTTTTCCAGATATTCCACACTTCCGTCCGCAGAGGCATTATCGATGATCAGTACTTCGTATTCCGGAGCGTTCTCCTGTCTCTCACACAGAGAGGTCATGCACTCCGGCAGATATTTCATTCCGTTGTAATTTGGTATAACAACTGTTATTTCACTCATAATGTCTTACACTCCCCCGGATATTCCGGCAGATAAAGCAATCTTCCCTGTTGCCGTAATGTTTCGGACAATCGCAGACTTAAGGTTCGGATGTCCACCCCTGTCGGCAGTACAGTTACATCAAATACCGGTTGCTCTCCCGGGTGTCTTCGTATCTCAGTATACGGAACTCCCACAATGTTCTCGAATACTTCCCGGCAGGAAGGCTGAATACGAATACAGCGAAGATCCAGCGCCTGCGCATCCTGGGACAACTCCGCTCTGTGAAGATATCCTCCGAATCCCTGCCACAGCCCCTCGTAGAACACCTTCCCCTCCGCAGTCATTCTGCCGCCGATGATCTTGCCAGTCTTCCCGGACAATACTCTGCCTCCCACGGCTGCCACATCCGGGCGGTTCTGTAATACATCTGTATACTGTAAACGATAAAATCCCACATGCCTGGTCTCACAGGCAGTTGCAGGGATCCCCCGCTGTGCGGCATGATCCCGCAGAGCCCGAAGTCCCGCCTCGTAAGCGTATTTTTTGCTGTGGGGATTGGCTGCTGTGGATGCCTCGTGGCATCTCCAGTGATACAACACTTTGGGGATATGAAGAATACTCTTCTCCCCGGCCTGCCCGTCCGTCGCCAGCACTTCTGCCACAGCCCGTAACACCAGGTCATAGTCCTGGGCGCCGTCACATTCCGGTCGGAATTGCAGTCTCTTCATCAGTTCCGCATCCATGACCAGGAAATGACAGATATAGTTATTGCTCAGAATTAAATCGTAATTAAAGTTTTCTTTATGATTTGGGTCATAGTATCTTGTCTCTTCTCCGTCGCACTTATCCTCATCGGAATAGACGAAAACGGCTTTGATACCTCTGCTATATGCTTGGGTAACCGCATCTGCCATTTCGTACAATGCATCCGGTGTCAATACATCATCATGATCTAGCAGACCGATATACTCTCCCTTTGCATAGGGAAGTGCTTGATTGGTGTTGGCAGCAATTCCCGCATTTTCTTTCAGATGCACATAGCGGATCCTAGGATCTGCAGCGACAGGTTCTGTCTCCCCATCCATCGGCTGCTCTTTCAGGAATCCCTGCTGCCTCAACGTCTCCTCTACACTGCGATCCTCAGTAGCATCCGCCAGGATCAGTTCCCAGTGGGGATAGCTCTGTGCCATAACACTTGTTATCATTCGTTTCAGATAGGTCTCCGGAGTCCGGTAAAGGGGTACCACAATGCTGAAAGTAATGGGATTGTCCCATTTTCTGTCACTCTGCTTTTCCAGTTCCTCTTCCGAACAGGGCACAAAAAAATAGCGGTCTGTCTCTGTCAGGCGCTCCCTTACAGAGATCCAGGTTTCCCTCAGGCCGTTACGTTGCAGATAATATAGAGTTTTCTTAAGGTTTGCCTTGTTTAGCTTTGCCACAGATACCTCCGTTGCTACAAAAGAGCAAATCGTCCTGTCCGGACGATTCGCTCTTAAAAAACTATACTAATTTATAAAATTCTCACTTATAATACTGCCTTTACATCCTCGGTCAGCTTCTCTACCTTAGCCTGTGCATCCTCTAAGCTGGTTCCTTTGACGCCCATGTAGAACTTGATCTTGGGCTCGGTTCCGGAAGGACGTGCACAGCACCATGCATTATCGGGAAGCTCGAAGTACAGAACATTGGACTTGGGTAGCCCTGTGGTGGTCTTCTCGCCGGTCTCCATGTCAATGATGACATCGTTCTGGTAATCGCGGAACTTCTCTACCTTCAGATCTCCGAATGCCTTAGGAGGATTCTTACGAAGCTTCTCCATGATCTCGGCGATCTGTCTTGCACCGTCGATACCCTTCATGGTGATAGTGTACTGGGTCTCCTTGAAGTAACCGTACTTCTCATACATGGATACCATCATATCCCACAGAGTCATGTTGTGTTTCTTGCAGTAAGCTGCTACTTCGCACAGACACATTACCGCTACAATAGCATCCTTATCTCTTGCGTGGGTACCTGCCAGACAGCCGTAGCTCTCTTCCAGACCAAATACATAGTTGTTGCTGCCGGTCTGCTCGAAGAGCTTGATCTGCTCGCCAATGAACTTGAATCCGGTCAGTACCTCGATCAGCTTTACACCGTAAGTCTGTGTAATAGGCTTGGTCATGTTAGTGGTAACGATGGTGGTTACCAGGGCAGGATTCTCGGGCATGGTACCGGTTGCGGTCTTCTCTCTTAAGATATATTCTGCGATCAACATGCCGGACATATTACCGGTAAATGCCACGTACTCGCCGGTCTTAGTATCTTTTGCATAGACACCCAGACGGTCTGCATCGGGATCGGTTGCCAGAACGATGTCTGCATCCTTCTCCTTCGCCAGACGTAAAGCATAGGTAAATGCCTTGGGATCCTCGGGGTTCGGATAATCCAGTGTGGTAAAGTTCGGATCCGGATTCTCCTGCTCGGGAACCACATAGACATGCTTGAAGCCTAACTCGGACAGGATACGTCTTACCGGCTTGTTACCGGTACCACATAACGGAGTATATACGATCTTGATATCATCTGCCATTTCCTTGATAACATCGGGATGAATGATCTGCTTCTTCAGCTCTGCCATGTACTTGTCATCGATCTCTTTGCCGATCACTTCATAGAGTCCTGCTGCCACAGCATCCTCTCTGCTCATGGTCTTCACGGTATGATAATCCTTGATAGACTGTACTTCGGTAATGATGTCCTTATCGATAGGAGCGGTTACCTGTGCGCCGTCCTCCCAGTATACCTTATAGCCGTTGTACTCAGGAGGGTTGTGACTGGCGGTCACTACAATACCTGCGGTGCATCCTAACGTCCGAAGGGCAAAGGACAGTTCCGGGGTAGGTCTTAAAGATTCAAAAATGTATGCCTTGATGCCGTTGGCTGCCAGACATCTTGCTGCCTCATCAGAAAACTCGGGAGACATGCGGCGGGAGTCGAATGCAATTGCCACACCCTTACTCTGTGTACCGCGCTTGATAATATAATTGGCAAGACCCTGAGTTGCCTTACGAACGGTATATACATTCATACGGTTGGTTCCCGCACCGATCACACCACGTAAGCCGCCGGTACCGAATTCCAGTTCCTTGTAAAAACGATCTTCCACTTCTGCTTCATTGTTACGGATTGCCAGAAGTTCATCCTTGGTATTCTGGTCAAAATAATCATCATTTAACCAGAAATTCAGTTCGTCCATATAACTCATTTTCCTATCCTCCTGTTTTATCGCTATCTTTCAATATCTTTCCATATCTTCAGTAAACGCTCTCCGGTGATATTTTAACATAGATTCCCTCTACTGAAAAGAACTATTTCATGTCAGCTAACTGCCGGATCCTTCAGTGCGTAATCGCTGCGGTCAAGGGAGAAATTCGGATTGTAATATGGATCTCCCGCTTCCAGTTCGGCCTTCCATTTTTCACGGAAATGCTCGGATTCTTTGTTGTAGCGCTCGGCCTTCTCCCCCTGATCGTCCAGTCCTCTGGAGATGGATTCGTAATGATACAGCTCCGCAAAAGGAGTCCACACATTCAAAAGTCCCAGTTTACGCAATTTCAGGCAGAAATCCACATCATTTAAGGAGATCACAAAGCTCTCATCCAGGCCCCCCACCTGTTCATACAGACTCTTTTTCACTAAAAGGCAGGCACCGGTCACAGCTGTGACGTTCTGGGTATAACACAGACGTCCCATGTAGCCCAGGTTCTGTACCGGAATACGGTAATGGGTATGTCCTGCGGTACGGTGTGCTCCCAGTCCGATGACCACACCGGCATGCTGGATTGTCTTGTCCGCATAATACAGCTTGGCACCTACGGCACCCACATCCCCTCTCTGGGCATACATCAGCATCTCTTCCATCCAGTTGGCCGTGATAACCTCCGTATCGTTGTTCAGCAACAGGATATATTCCCCGGAAGCATAGGATACGCCCAGATTGTTTACTGCGGAATAATTAAAATCTCCATGATAGGTCACTACTGAAATGCGCCCGTCCTCACTGTGCAGGATACCGCCGTCATGGCCGCAGACTGTATGCAGCTTGCATCTTTCTTCATAAGAATCGTCACCGGACAGTCCTAACAGCTGGGAATAATAGTCCCGGATCTCGGGCGTGGTACTGTTGTTCTCCACCACAATTATCTCTATATTACTCCAGGTACTGTTCTTCTGAATCGAAGTGATACAGCGTTTCAGATCCTCAACGTGATCCTTATTGGCGATCACGATGGAGATCTTCGGATCTCCCAGAATCTGATAACGAATACGGAAAATTGTGGCACAGGCCCTGGTACTGGTAATCTGAAAATGCTTAAAGCCATGCTTTTTCAGATGATCCGCCACAGCCCCCCTGGCTGCCTCAATGGCATAGGGCTTCGCGTCAATGCTGGCTGCGGTACTGCCCTCATGACTTCTCCAGTAGTACATCAGTCTTGGAACATGAACGATTTTTTCCGCTCTGTCGGTCAGACGCAGGATCATATCATGATCCTGGGCACCATCAAATGCGGTACGGAACAGTTCCTCTCCTTCTAAGAGTTTTCTGGAAAAAACGCTGAAATGGCAGATATAATTATTGGCCCGCAGATTATCCGGTGCATAGTCTGGCTTAAAATGCATGGTCAGCATCTTGTTAATGTCGTTTTCTTTGAATGTGGTCTCATCACAATAGAGATAATCCGCTCCCTGCTCGTTGATCTCCTTCACATAAGCATACAATACCGAGGGGTGCAGAATATCATCCTGGTCAAACAGACCGATATAATCTCCGGTAGCCAGCTTGTAACATTCGTTGGTATTATAAGAGATACCGCCGTTATGATCCAGGTGCTTATATACGATACGACCGTTTGCCTTCGCCGCATATTCCCTGCAAAGTTCCCCGATATAGGAATGCTCCTCGTCGGAACCGTCTGCCAGACACAGCTCCCAGTTGGGATAGGTCTGTTTCATGACGCAGTCCAACATCTGGATCTGGAACTCTCTCTTATTGTTCCACAGCGGAACGAGAATACTGATCTTCGGCATATAAGGGAATATCGTCTCTTCCTCTTTTTTTCTCTGTGCTGCATCGGGAAAGCTTCCGGTTCCGTAGGACTCCATCAGACTCTTTTGGCGGGTCTTGTTACGGATCTTACGCAGGATATCCTTCGGTCCGCCGCAATGGGACAAGCGATCCCTCTGTCTCTGTGCGAAATGGATCAGACTTCTCGCCGGACCTGTGGCTTTCCAGAATTTATTCTTTTTGATCCGGTCCAGTTTGAACTGCAGGTCCTCTTTTTCCGATTCCAGCACTACGATCTTATCTGCCAGGTCCGCACATTTCTCGTGCTCCCTCTCGTAGGCTTCTTGATAATTGATCTCCGACATGTTTTTCCTCCGTCATATATTTTCCTGTTGTATTCCACAGTTTCAGCTTACTGATCCGATGAACCGCAAGAACGGCGATTCCATAATTTCCCGGAGGCAGCTGCTCTGTCTTCCGTTTCACACAGAATCCCCCCAGCGCCACATTTTTCTGGTCCGGGAGATTCTCCTCCAGTTCCTGCCTATATGCGGGTAAGATATTCATGGTCCATACCTTCCGGTCCGCCTCCCGCTGTCCCTGCGTATCTTCGGGAAACAATACTAAAAATTTATCATAACATGCGTTATCGTCTCCCAGGATCACACTGTACCCCTGGATCCGCTCCGGTCCTGCGGTTTCCACCCGTGCCATCAGGCAGTCATCCTGTCTTGCATTTTCCAGAAGCTCCTGCCGGCTCTCACATTGCCATGCCGGCTCCTGTAAAAGATTCCGGTCCGTAAGATATGCCGGAACCACACGACTGTCCAATCCTTCCCGGTTCAGTCCCATAGGGTAAAAAGGATCCACTCCGCGGAACTGAGGATGCATCTGGTAAAGCAGTTCTCTCTCTTCCGTCAGGCGTCGCATTTTCTCTGGACTTTCGTCGCTTCCACGGCTCAGGGATTCATGATGATACGCAAAACAGTCATTCAGCACCACATTGTAATATCCCATTTCCACCAGACAAAATCCCAGATCCACATCATTATAGGCCACCCGCAGTGCTTCACGGAATCCACCCGTCTCCCGGAATACCTCTGTCCTTATCAGCAGACAGGCACCCGTCACTGCCACGCAATTCAGATCAAAGCAATTTCTGCCAAAATAATAAGACTTATCGTCTTCCATGAACTGGAGCTTATGCACCGGTCCCACTGGCAGATTGACAATACCGTCGTGTTGTATTTTCACAGAATCCGGATAATACAGCTTTAGTCCCACACTTCCCACATAAGGCTGCATGGCGCGGATCACCATTTTGTCCAGCCAGTCATTGCCGCACACTTCTATATCATCATTTAAAAACAGTAAAAACTTTCCTTCCGCCAGTTCAGCTCCCCGGTTGCACATCGCTGAAAAATTAAATTCCGCCGGTTCATAAATATAACGGACAGGGACACCACCTTCCCGGATCCGTCCGATCAGTTCTTCCGTTTTTTGCTTATTTCCCACACTGCTTCCGTTATCCACCAGCAAAATTTCAACAGGGATCCTGCTCTCCGACCTTCTCGTTAGGGAACGCAGGCACTTCTCCAGTATCTCCGGATTATCTTTGGAGGGAATGATCACCGAGACTTTAAGCTCTCCTGCGAACAACTCTTTGGCACCTTCCGCCGCCCTGGAGGCCAGTTCCACCGCCAGCTGCGGTGACGCCTTCGTCTGCTGGTAATTTTCCCAGGGAGTGCACTCCCGGCTGTCCCGGTCTGCACGTGCATCTGGTCCCTGGATTCCTATTCCGTCTGCAGAAAAAGTTCCATGGAACAACACGATTTCCATATGACCGATGGAATGGCAATCTCTCTCGAACCCTCCGGCTCCCAAAAACAGGCGATCCATCAGCGACCGGATCTCTCCGGCATCTGTAAAAAGAATTTCCTTTCCGGTGCTCTCATTCTCCGTCACGACCGGATTTTCTCCCATTCTCTGCAGTAGACTGCTCCGTACCGCAACGACACTTCCCACATAGAAAAAGGCTCTGTACAGATCCGGTGACCAACAGGGTTTGTACCAGGGAATGCAACGCTCTCCCTTCTCATTCATCAGGTCTTCATCACCGTAGACGATTTCTGCTTCCGGATGCTTTGCAAAATACGCGTTGATCCACTCTGCCGCATTATCTGCCAGCCGTCCCGCCGCCTGTCGGAAAATGACGAATTCCACAAGTTCCGCGATTTCCCGGGGTTCCGCGATTTCCCGGTCCTGCTCCGATGCCCACTGTTCATAAGTCACCCGAAGCCGGCTTAACTTAGCTTCATATTTTTTATCCTGTTGTCTGACAAGTATCTGCTTTACTGCGGTCCGAATGCCCAAGCTTTACGTCTCCTTAGAAAAATTTTTTCACTGCCCCCGCCATATCCTGTGCCATGGCAAGAGGAATCGGCACGATCTCCATTTTTACAGATAAACTGTTGTCCGCCTGACGGTTCAGGGCATCCACACGAACGGTCATATTCGGATCCTCCGTGGGGAATACAATGCTGGGATACTCCGCACCGTCTGCGGATTTTACTATTTTTCCGTTGGTAAAAAATACCTTTTTCTCCTGCAGTGGTACCGGCTGTCCGTTCAATGTAAGCTCCCGCACCTTACACATGCAGGAACACATGGCGGGATCTATCCGCAGGGAATGTACATTGCCGTCAAAATGCACCGTGAAGAACGCCAACTTTTCCTCTGCATAGACATTCTCCGGGAAATAAGAATTTTCCTCAGAAAATCCCTGTCCCTTGTCTTCGTAGATCTGTACTCTCAGTTCTCCTTCTGTCTGCCGAAAGCGTCCGATCCAATCCGTGGGCTGATAGATCTCGCCGCCTAAGAGGTTACGGATCTCGCCCATGGACAATTTCTGTCCGGTGACATATTTCTGGAAGGAGCTCTCCTGCTCTCTGTACTGTCTTGCCTCATTTTCCGTGATGCCCAGACGGTCTAAGATCCGGTCCAGTTCCAACGCATTGCGTCTTTCGTCCTCCAGAACATAACAGTAAATTGCCCGAAACGCCAGTGCTTTTGTATCTATGACGCGGTCAAAGGTCCACTCGTAATCAATCAGCGTCCAGTGATCCCCATCCACCAGAATATTGGCAAAGATCAGGTCAAAATCTGCTACCGGAACATCCTCCCCGTAGCCTACTCTCTCCAGATACTCCGCAAACAGTTCATGGAATCCCTCCACATCCTGTCTGTCCAGACACTCGTCCATCAGCTCCGACAGAGGTCTTCCGGGTACAAACTCAAATTCCGCGTAAATGGCGCCCTCTTCTTCGCACAGATGACAGACATTGACATCCAGCCGGCTTCCGGCGTAGCGCTTTTTTAATTTTTCGTATGTTTCCGCCATGTGACGCACATGGGCTTCGGCTTCTGTCGTAAGCGGATATTTCCGAACGGTTTTCTTCCCCTCTGTATCCGTAAGGATCTCGGTACGGATCCGGAACTCTTCCGCACGATCGTTGGAATATCTTGCATATTTCAGTTCCAGTGGCTTACCGATAATTGCCATGTAAGAGTTGGAAAATACAGAGAACAGCCCCTCTTCCACGATGCCGTCAAAGGCACTTTTTTCATCAAATAACAACATTCTGTCACGGTCAAAATTCCGCAGATTGTTAGACAGTTCTCCCCGTCCCGGAAGATACGCGTCGGAATAGACCGTGGTCATAAATTTATAATCGGGATACGGATAATAGAAGCTCCGCTCCCCCACGCCACAGGCATCAAATATTTTCTCCAGTTTTTTCCGGGAAAAGGTACGCACCACACCGCCATTCGGATAATTTTCGATTCCGGAGAACCAGTCTCCCAGATGATCTTCCTTACAGCCGGCGAAATATTTCAGACCGTATTTATTCTCAATGGCAATGACGATCCTGCCCTCCTTCGCCAGGTGCTTTTGCAGAATCTTCAGGAAATCCTCATAAGGCGTCTTACCGCCTATGTAGGCCTGCCCATACTCGAAGACCCCGATCAGACAGATATAATCGTAATCGGTAGGTAAATCCGGCTCCACATCCGTAAAATTGCCCACATGGATCGTCACATTCTCACAGTCACTGTGGCGGTAGGCATTGATCAGGCTGCGCTTCTTCGAGAGATCCACACAGGTCACCCGGCCTGCTTTTTTCGACAGTGCTCCCGTAATGGCTCCGCAGCCGCTGCCGACCTCCAACACCTTATCCGTTTTTTTCATAGGAAGGAAATCCACGATATTTTCCCGCAGGGCAGACAGATGATATAATACCGGCCATTCTTTTCTCTCCGCAATGATCCGGTCATATTCCACGGTACTGTATTTTTTTACGATCTCTAAGATCTCGTCCTCCACACTGCCGTCGCAATAATAATCCTCTCCGGGATACTTATCCAGATTCAGTGTTACTTTGCCGATGGTCTCTGTCATTCCTTATTTCTCCTCTGCATCCCATACTTTCGTATCGGAATCCATATCATAATAGCCTACGGTATTTTTGTCGGATACTACCGTAATATTCAGGGCATCATACAGTCTGTGATAGACCTCGAAGGTGTCCTGATTGTAGCCGGTCACTCCCAGAGACAGCAGATACTCGCCGCCCTGTAAGTTCATTTTCTGCGTAAAAGTCACATTTTTCACATCACCGGGTTCCACGCTGTCTAAGAACGCTTTCTCGATCATGGTATTGGTGCCGGTGATCTCCACACCGATAACATTTTTCACGGAAAACGCAAAAATCGGTGCCGGAATATGATCCATAAAACGTACACGCATATGAATAGTGAACATGCTGCCTTTCAGGATTGCATTGGTGGGAACCCCTCTGTCATCCGTAATATAAAATTCCTCGATCTGTGCCTGTTTGGTACCGTATTCCAGAGCGTTGGGATTCTGGCCCTTCGCCTCCATGGAAGCCTCTGCGGCATCTTTGGCAGCACCATCCGCCTTTTTTGTAGCGGCTCTCTGCAGATCCTCATCATCCAAGAGATTCTCCGCTTCTTCGCCGGCATTTTCGGATTCATCGTACTGACCTACCAGTACCCGCTTGTAGGTATCGATCATCGCTTTGGGGCTGCCCTCACCCAGGATATTTCCCTGGTTCAGCAGATAGACGCGGTCACAGTATTTGCTGATGCTGCTCAGATCATGACTGACGAACACAATGGTCTTGCCCATTTTCTTGAATTCTTCGAATTTGTGATAACATTTAGCCTGGAAAAATACATCGCCGACACTCAGTGCTTCGTCCACGATCAGGATCTCCGGCTCGATGTTAATGGCCACAGCAAAAGCCAGACGGACGAACATACCGCTGGAATAGGTCTTCACCGGCTGATAGACATAATCCCCGATATCTGCAAAGCTTAAAATGTCCGGCAGCTTTGCCTCGATCTCTTTTTCGGAGAATCCCATCATAGTACCGTTCAGATACACATTCTCGATGCCGTTATATTCCATATTGAACCCGGCACCCAGCTCAAGCAATGCGGAAATACGCCCGTTGACCAGCACTCTTCCCGAAGTCGGATTCAGTACGCCGGTGATGATCTTCAGGATCGTGGATTTACCGGAACCGTTGGTACCGATGATGCCCACGGTTTCCCCCTGATAGATCTTCATATCCACACCCTTCAGGGCATAATGCAGCTTGTGTTTTGTCTTTTTCCCGAAGCCGAAGGCTTCCTTCATCCGGTCCGAAGGCTTGTCATATAATTTATAGATTTTCTGGACATTATCGACCTCAATCGCCAGTTTTCTCTTATCCTGCTTGTCCTGCATAAATTTCTAATCCTCGCTTATCAGCGTTACGCTGTCTTTGCCGTACCACATTGCCAGGGAACGATTGGCTTCATTGCCTGCATCCTCGGAAATGTCTCCCATGCATAAAAACCATGGTTGGAACCGGTATGCCGGCAGGTGGACATTTCTCTCATTGCCCGACAATCTCTTCACCCGTTCCAGATACTCCTGATGGAAATTATAGGCTTCTCCGGTGTGTACATAATAATAAGCGCCGTAAGAAGAATAATGTCCCGCCTGATTGGGGGATGCCTTAAAAATCATAAGACACATCACACCGATGATCCCATAGAACCACCAGACCGCAGCACCTTTTCGTGCAAGCAGCTTCTGTGCGGTTTTCTCTGTTCTTTTTTCCAGTACCTGTCTAAACCAGCCGCACCAGTAGATCTCGTTTAAAAATAACAACATGAAATACGTAATTTTTACCGCATTCAGAGTTCTGGACAAGCCGGCATGTCCCAGGGAATACAGGCTTGGCGTATAGCCGGTGGCATACAGGCCAAAGGACCAGGCAAGTACGATCCCGGGATAACGGAACCGGTAATCCGTGCTTTTCACTGCCTGCCAGATCAGAGGCACCAACAATAACATCACCGTCAGTACTACCAGACCGGTATACTCCGGAATGTGTTTCACGGCTTCCAAAAAGGATCTGCCGATGGACTCTAATGGTCCATAACCCCAACCGATATAGCTCTGTGCCCGCACGGAGTTGCCGGGAGCTGCCACATTCAGTCCGAAACCTATGATATATACCGCCGTAGCAGGGAGAAGCCAAAGTCCGCATTTCCGACGCTCCAGTACGACACTGACAAGTAGGATCGTCACCAGGCACAGCAGTCCCTGAAGTGCTGTCACGAAGTTGCTCCCCGCCGTAATCATGGCAAGCAGAATCGATGCCATGAATAACAGTCCTTTCGCAGTTCTGCCCTCTGCTCTCTCCATGCAGATGGACACAGCCAGAAACAACAGTCCAAAGCCATGCATTCCCACATAATGAATTCCGCCGTTATACCAGTAAAAACCGCTCTGCGCGGAATAGATAAACATAAATTGTGCTGTGGTGATCACCGCCTGGATCGCCAGGCTGATCCATTTCTCCATTCCGAAGACTTTCCGCAGGATCACGTGGGTAAATACCATGCTTCCCGCCAAAAGCAATAACAGAATGAACACCGGTCCCAGGAAGTAATACTGTTCTCCCCAGATTGCCGGCATTAAGGTCATGAAAAAAATAGAAGAATAGGTTCCCTGCCATGCATACCACTGGGTTCTGGAACACTCCAGTGCGCCCAAGATCGCCGCCCATTTCGACTGCTCCTGTTCCATGGCAGCTCTGGCAAATCTTCCAAAGTTATAGTCGTCATAATAAGGAACCGCATAAATCGTAAGTCGAAACAGCGGGATCAGCGCTGCCAATAGCAGAAGACAGAATCCAATCGCTAAAAGCTTTTCTCCCGGCTTCCATGTCAGTATTTTTTTCCAGTCAACACTTCTGTCTTTCACAAAAATACTCCTCTTATTCCTACTCTGTTGTCGCGACAGAGACGCTTTCCTTTCCATACCATCGTTCCAGCAGATAATTATTTCCCTGATTCGGGAATTGATTTCCATCCCCCACGTAAATCAGCCACGGCTGGTACGCATAGGGTTCAAATACAAGCACTTTTTCCTCTCCTTTTAGTGCATCCAGCCGGTTCAGAAATTGCTGGTGATACATATAGGCGTCCCCTGTGTGTACATAATAGTAGGCACTGTAGCTCACATAAGTTCCCACAGGATTCGGACAGGTCTTAACCACCAGGATCGCCAGCACGGCAAGTACCGGATAAACCCACCATTTGAAGTTTCCTCTCGGGGAATCTGCAGCTAACACCTTCTGTCCGGCACGCTGTTGCCAGATTGCACCTACCAGGTAAATTTCATTCACTACCAGCAGAACCTGCCACGTAATCTTCACGGCATTCAATGTTCTCGGAACCCCTCCATGCCCCAGAGAATAGAGGCTTGAAGTAAATCCGGTAGCATACAGGCACACCGACCACACCGGCAGAAGCCACGGCAGACGAAATCTGAACTTTGTCGTACTCACAAGTTGTAAGATCATCGGCAATAATACCAACATTACAACGATTGTCATCCACCCCGTATACTCCCACATATGAGAAAAAGCTTCTTTAAAAGAAAATAGTATCGCTTGTAACGGAGCCATTCCCGGATTACCCAAAGCTTCCGCTCTTGCTGTATTACCGGGTGCCACAAGATTTTTATAAAATCCTATACTATATACAAAAAATGCCGGAACCAGACGTAACAGACCTTTTATATTACGATGTAACAGCGCACCTGCCACCATGATCGTTAGAAATACCAGAAAGGTCTGTAATGCCGTCACATAGTTACTTCCTGCAACAATCAATGAAAGAATCATGCTGGCTGCGATCAGCAATCCCTTACGTATTCTCCCCTTCTTCCCTTCACTCAGGCAGATTAAGGACGCCAACAAAAGCATTGCAAATCCATGCATTCCCACATAATGGATTCCACCGTTGTACCAGAATAACCCTTCCGCAGGATAATACATCAGTTCCACCACCAGTGCCGCTGTCACCGCCTGAATGTACAGACACTGTTGCCATCCTCCCTGCAGTACATCCACCACCAGTGCCTTGACCAGTGCGAATACTCCTCCGATCAAAAGCAGCAGAATAAACAGTAATCCCCAAAAATAATATTGTTCTCCCCAGACTAACGGTACCAGTGACATCAGAAATATGGAAGAATAGGTTCCCTGCCAGGTCCACCAGGTATGCTTTACATTCTCCCACACCCCCATTAATACGCCCGGGAGATTTTTCCCCATAAGGTAACCCAACTTGGCAAAATATCCATAGCCATAATCATCACTGAAAGGAACTGCATCCCGCATAATACGCACGATCGGCACTAATAATACCAACAGTCCGAGCACCGCTGCACCTGCCAGCAAAGATGCTGATGGTCTCCAATTTTTCATTTTTTTCATGCAGTTCTCCTTAGTTTCGTTGTTATAATACATCTGCAAAATGCACTTTCAGTCTCTTAAAAATCACAGCTCCCAGTCCAAATAACACCACTGTCACGATCCAGAAATACATCGTGGAGAAGAAATCCTGGAAGAACCACTCCTTCTCATAAATCGCACTTCGGTAACCGTTGACAATATATACCAGCGGATTCAGCTTCAGGATCATGATCCACTCCGAAGACAGTGCATCCAGATTCCACAAAATGGGGGTTGCCCACATGCCGATCTGCAATCCGATGCTGATGATCTGGGACAGATCCCGGAAAAATACCACTACCGCGCAGGTCGTATAACTCAGCGCCAGCACAAATATAAACAGGCAGAAGCTGTAATACACGATCTGTATCGTATATATGGTCGGATAATAACCGTAGATAGCTGCCACGATCAGTAAGAGGCATACGAAAAATACATGGATAAAAGTAGCCGCAATAATCTTAATGATCGGCAGGATGCTGATCTTAAATACTACTTTTTTTACCAGGTAATTGTATTCCAGCAATGCGTTGGTACCGTTATTCAATGCTTCGCTGAAATAAAACCAGGGCACCAGTCCCGCTGTCAGGAAAAGTACAAAAGGCACTTCCACGCCCTCCCGCAGAGGTGTACTGGTATTTCCCATGATCTTGTCAAATACGATATAATACATTGCTACCGTTACGACCGGCTGTGCCATCGCCCATACCGCGCCCAGGTAAGAACCCGCATATCTCTTTTTAAAATCGTTTTTCGCCAGCTTCCAGATCAGATGTCTATTCTGGAATAACTCTACCGGCAGTCCGGTAAATTTATCATACCAGTGGATAAACGCAAAACATGCCGCCGCAATGACAACGCAGGAGATGATCTTTTTCGTCAGCTCCTGGCTCTGATCCACAGCAGGTCCCGGATTCTTATGGAATACAATGAGCAGAGCCATGATCACTGCCGCTGTCACAAACAGGGCAATGCCTGTCTTCTTACTTATTTTCACACTCTTTTTCATGCTCTTTTTCCTTCATGTACTGTTCCAGGGTGCCCCACTTGGTATCCTTCTCGGACAAAGTCAGCTCCATACCTTCGGGAATTGGCCATTCTACGCCGATATCCGGTGTATTGTAAGCAATGCCGCCCTCGTCATCGGGATGATAGAAATCGGTACATTTGTAACAGAACTCCGCATAATCGGACAATACCAGAAAACCATGTGCGAAATTCTTCGGAATGAAGAACTGCTTCTTATTCTGTTCAGACAGAAGCACACCGTACCACTGTCCGAAGGTCTTAGAACCTTCCCGCAGATCCACTGCCACATCATATACTTCACCACGGATCACACGCACCAGCTTGTCCTGCGGAAAATGCTTCTGAAAATGAAGACCTCTGAGAACTCCTTTTTTTGATGCAGACTGATTGTCCTGTACAAATACTTCCGGGATTCCCGCAGCCTTGAAATCATTATAATTGTAGGTCTCCATGAAATATCCTCTGGCATCACCGAATACCGTAGGAGTAATAATCTTCAATCCTTCAATTTCACAGGTTTCTACTGTTATTTTGCCCATTTATCTCATCCTCACTCTTTTTAATTTATTGACTATTCATAGGTGATATTCATATCAACTCTGCCTTCGATACCGTCCACTTTTCCCTTGGAGGTATACTGCCAGGTCTTGTAATACCCCTGATATAATGGCACACTGCGATATTCCGCCAGCCAGATATGATAATTTTCCAGTCTCGCCGTCTGCAGATTATTGTTATACCAATTGCGGCTGGCATAGACACCTGCCTTGTATCCCGCATTTTCTATCGTCCGGCAGAATGCCTCACATACCAGTGTTCTGGTCTCCGCATCCAGCCCGTCCGCCCGGCCGTTTCCTCCGGCACCTTCCGTATCAATAAATACGGGATAGGTCAGTTGGAAATCACGGATCAGCTCAAGCACGGCAGAAGCCTCTTCCACCGCTTCTTTCTCATCTGTGGCCTGGGTAAAAAAGTACACGCCCACCGGAATTCCGGCTGCTGTTGCACCTTTCATGTTAGCAATGAACTGTGGATCCTCCACCAGACTTCCCGTAACCGAACCGCGGTAGCCCGCACGAACGATGGCAAACTGCACTCCGGCATTTTTTACCTTATCCCAGTCGATGGTATCGTTCCACTTGGACACATCGATGCCGACCTTCGCATTGCCGGATGTGGTCTGCAGCTTTTGGATCTCCGTCTTGTCCGCATCCGCCAGAGCACCTGCCACGGCGCTGTCCTCGGCAGCCGCATCGACTTCGTCCTCCGTCTTGATCAACAGCGAAATATCGTCGATCGCCAGATACTCGACTTTGTCTTTTACATGCACTTTGGTCTCACTGACCGGTACTTTGTATCCTTCGATGGGAAGCAGTTCCACATAATAATCTCCGGAATCCAGATCACCGATATAGATCACGCCGTCCTGATCCAGATCCTTGTAGTCTCCCATGCCGTCCAAACGCACATAAAAGCTCTCCCCGGTCACCGGCGTACCCTCATTATCCACGATCTGGATACGCAGATCCTTTTCGATAGAAGTCGCTACCAGTGACAGACGGTTGCTGTTATCCTTCGCCGCCTCCAGGACCGGGTTTACTTCCTGATCAAAAAATGTATTGTCTTTTAAAAACGCTTTCAGATCATTGCCAATTCTGCCATCCGCTTCCGCGGTATCCGTCTCCCCGGTACCCTCCGGCACAGGATCCACTGCTTGGCTGTCACCTGCATTCTGCGCTCCGGACGCTGTCATGTTCTCACCGGATGTGGATGACAGTTGTTCCCTGTTCACATACATTACCGCGAGCGCCACCAGCAGGATCACTGCCATGGAAGCCAGGATCGCCATTTTCCGCAGCTTAGAGTCCATTTGCTACCTCTACCAGATATTTTCCGTAATTCGTCTTAAGAAGCGGTTCTGCCAGTGCTAACAGCTGCTCTCTGTCGATAAATCCACGTTTGAAAGCGATCTCCTCGATGCAGGAGATGTACAGTCCTTGTCTCTTCTGGAAGGCTGCCACGAAATCCGCGGCATCCAGTAAAGCATCATGATTGCCGGTATCCAGCCATGCAAAGCCACGTCCCAGAGTCTCTACCTGCAGGGTTCCTCTGTTCAGGTACTCGTTATTAATACTGGTGATCTCGATCTCGCCTCTTGCGGAAGGCTTTACGTTCTTCGCGATCTCCACTACATCGTTATCATAGAAATACAGTCCGGGAACCGCATAATTGCTCTTGGGATGCTCCGGCTTCTCCTCGATGGAAAGTGCCTTGCCGTTCTCATCGAACTCTACCACGCCATACTCTCTGGGATCACGCACATAATAACCGAAAATGGTAGCTCCCTTTTCTCTTGCTGCTACGGTACGCAGTACTCTGGAGAAGCTCTGTCCGTAGAAAATATTATCTCCCAACACCAACGCTACTCTGTCATTACCGATGAATTCCGCACCGATGATAAAGGCATCCGCCAGTCCGCGGGGTTTGTCCTGTACCGCATACTCGAGACGCATGCCCAGCTGGCTGCCGTCTCCTAATAACTCTTTGAATACCGGAAGATCTCTCGGGGTGGAAATGATCAGCACTTCTCTGATATCTGCCAGCATCAGTGTCGACAGCGGATAGTAGATCATGGGTTTATCGTAGACCGGCATGATCTGCTTGGATATTGCTTTTGTCAGGGGATAAAGTCTGGTTCCGGAACCTCCCGCCAGTATAATTCCTTTCATAAAAACCTCCTTAAAATACTTGTTTTTTAACACACCGAATGGGAACGACGTTCATCGTTCCCATTTAGCAGATATTCTTTACTTTTCTTCATACATTTCATTGTAGTATTTCTGGTAATCGCCACTGGTCACATTGTTCATCCAGTCTTCATGTTCGAAATACCAGGCGATGGTCTTACGGATGCCTTCCTTGAACATGGTCTCGGGATACCAGCCGATCTCTGCCTTGATCTTATCCGGCGCGATGGCATATCTTCTGTCATGACCCTTACGATCTTCCACGTAAGTGATCAGATCGTTGTTAATATGTGCCTTGCGGGGATCGGAATCCGGAAGCATCTCCTGCAAAGTTTCGATGATGATGTGGATGATCTCAATGTTCTGCTTTTCGTTATGTCCGCCTACATTGTAGGTTTCAAACAGTCTTCCCTGTTCCTGTACCATATCGATCGCCTTCGCATGATCCTCTACATACAGCCAGTCGCGGACATTTTTGCCATCACCATAGACCGGAAGCTTCTTGCCGTGCAGCGCATTGTTGATGATCAGAGGAATCAGCTTCTCGGGGAACTGGAAAGGACCATAATTGTTGGAGCAGTTGGTGATATTGGCAGGGAAATGATAGGTATCCATGTATGCCTTCACCAGCATGTCCGAGCTTGCCTTACTGGCGGAGTAAGGGCTGTGGGGATCGTAAGGTGTGGTCTCGTAGAAGAAAGCATTGTCATCATCGGGAAGGGATCCGTAGACCTCATCCGTAGATACATGCAGGAACTTTTTGCCTTCCTTGAAGCTGCCGTCTGGAAGCTCCCAGGCTGCCTTGGCGCAGTTTAACATTACTGCGGTACCCAGCACGTTGGTCTGCACGAAGATCTCCGGATTGCGGATACTTCTGTCCACATGGCTCTCTGCTGCGAAATGTACCACACGATCAATATCGTTCTCCGCAAAAATCTTGCTGATGGCTTCCTTGTCGCAGATATTGGCCTTCACGAAAGTGTAATTGTCGCGCTTCTCCACATCCTTCAGATTCTCCAGGTTGCCCGCATAGGTCAGGGCGTCGACGTTAATGATGCGGATCTCATTGTCATATTTCTTGAACATGTAGTGAATGTAGTTGGAACCGATAAAGCCGGCACCACCTGTTACCAGATAAGTTCTCATTTTTTCTCCGTTCTGCGCAAAGAGCGCAATTTTGCTATATATAGGGATATTTTACCATAAAATAGAGGGGATATCAACACGGCTTCTGCGCACTTCGTGCTCTCGAACCCGTGACACCCATTCGCATTCCGGGCTTCGCCCTACTTGCTCATGTGTGTTTGATTTGCTAATAAAGCCCCAGGCCCGCCTGCGAGCAGTCTCATCGGCTGTTCCTTGTAAATATTAACACGGCTTCTTCGCACTTCGTGCTCTCGAACCCGTGACACCCATTCGCATTCCGGGCTTCGCCCTACTTGCTCATGTGTGTTTGATTTGCTAATAAAGCCCCAGACCCGCCTGCGAGCAGTCGGTCTGGGCTTTATTGCAAATCTTAATATCCCAAGTAGCTTAAGTTGAGGTCTACATTTCCGCTAATACCACTGACCTTACCGTTGGACTTGTACTGCCACAGATCGTAGCGTCCGGTATAAGTCGGTGCAGCTGCATACTGTGCCAACCAGATCTTGTAAGCACTTAATGCGCCGGCATCCATTTTCTGGCTGAGCCAGGTCTTGTTTGCATAGACACCTGCTGTATAGCCGGCATTCTGGATCGTATTACAGAATGCCTTACATACTGCTGTTCTAGTGGCTGAATCGATCTTGTCTCCTCTTCCGCCACTGCCTTCCACATCCAGAAATACCGGATAAGAAATCTTATATCCGCTGATACGATCCAGTACCATGGAAGCTTCCTGTACCGCTTCTACCTCATCCACAGCCTGGGTGAAGAAATATACTCCTACCTTGATACCCGCTGCGGTTGCTCCCTTAATGTTGGTCTTGAACTTGGGATCCTCGATCAGTGCACCCTGGGAAGATCCACGATATCCCACACGAATGATAACGTAACTCACTCCGGAATTTTTCACAGCATTCCAGTCAATGGTACCGTTCCACTTGGATACATCAATACCCATGGTGCCGGAGCCCACTACCAGTGAACCATCACTTGCAAAATTGTACTTTGCTCCCTGAATGACCTGTTCACCTGTTACTTTGTTGCCGTCTGCCTTGAAGAAATATACCTTACCATCCAACGTCTGCCATCCGGTATATCTCGTTGCTTCTTTAATGTAGAACTTGGAAGAGGTGTAATAATCCGCATAGTGTGCAAGTCTATATTGGTTATTGCCATCCGATACATATAATTCTCTTCCGCTGGTATCTTTTAATACGGTGGTCTTATCTTCTCTGGGATTGGAAGTTCCGACTTTTACCGTACAGGTAGCCTTCACCTCACTATTACCTTCTTTATAAACTGCGGTGATGGTAGCACTTCCGGCCTTCACACCGGTGATGGTAATGGTCTTGCCGTTCACGGATACCGTGGCAATATTGGTGTCGCTGGAGCTTGCGGTTACAGTGCCGCTTCCGCTGACGGTTGCCGTTACGGTAGCGGTAGACTTGGGATATACGGTCACTGCCGTCTTATCCAGTGTAATTGCCATCTTAGCAGTTACTTTTACTGCCAGATCCAGTGTCTTAGTCACGGATCCCATAGTTACGGTTGCGGTTACGGTGGTATCACCGGCAGCCACGCCTTTAACAGCGATCTTGCCGTTTGCATCCACGGTTGCGGTTGCGATTTTATCATTCTTTGTAGCTACCTTATAAGTAGCCCCGGTATAATTCGTTACCTTAATCTGAGATGTTGCTTCCGCTCCTGCAGCTACACTTACAGAGGCAGGCTCTAAAACTGCGGTTGCAGTCTTATCGGTAATGGTAATTTCCCAGGTGTCTGTCTGTTTATTGCTGCCCGCCTGCGTATATGCTGCCCGAATGCTGCCGCTTCCCATGGTCTGGGTCATCCTTGTGCCTGCAGATGCTACTGCAGTCCCCGTCGGCTCCGCCGTCGGTGTTGCGGTAGGCTCCGCTGTCGGTGTCGCCGTAGGCTCTGCGGTAGGCTCCGCCGTCGGTGTTGCGGTAGGCTCCGCTGTCGGTGTCGCCGTAGGTGTAGGGGTGGGACTTGCCGATGCTTCCGGAGTCGGTGTCGGCGTCGGCGTTGCTTCACCTGGCACATCATAGGTGCAGATGATAGTAACCTTTCCTGCTTCCAATGCTTTTACTGTACCATTATCTACCGTTGCCTTTTTCGCATCGGTGCTACTCCAAGAAATATTAGTTGCCTTCTCATTGGTAGGTTTCAGCGTTGTGGTGTCTCCCACAGCGAGTGTCAGCGTATTATGCGCCATACGCAGGAAGTTA
Source organism: uncultured Lachnospiraceae bacterium (assembly GCA_945929965.1). GTDB lineage: Bacteria > Bacillota > Clostridia > Lachnospirales > Lachnospiraceae > Acetatifactor. Next base: position 1,162 of record CAMEOT010000030.1, on the reverse strand, counting down.
CCGCTGTAAGCAACGGTCTCCGGATTGGTAATCTTATCCTTTCCTATTTCACGATAAGAGGGCGGCAGTGTCTTACTTTCTACCCACTGTACTGTATCTTCCAGCACAGACTCTACCACGGTATCATTTTTCATGGTATCCTCTTTTGCCGCGTTGATCTCGGATTCCTTCTTGATCTCGTTAGATACATCAATCTTTTTGTAGGCGATATCTTTCTTGACTTCTACCTTCTGTGTTCCGGTAGGTAGGGTATAGTCCTTATATTTTCCATCGGTCAGAGCATTTACCGCTACCGTATAGTTACCGGGGGTAATGCCCTTCTTATAGATGATACCGTCCATGTCATCGTCAGACCATGTCGCGGTCTTGCCCTTGGGATCCGTGATCGTCACATTGAACGGCACGTTGGAGATCAGTTTTCCGCTTTTTTTATTGGTAAACTTGATCTTCAGGTCCTTCTGTACGGAGACCAGTTCCAGCTCTACGGTACCACCGTTGGTATATTCGGCTTCGTCGTATTCCTTCTGATCTTCATAGTCTTCATCCACTGCATTCGCTGCCGCGATCTTAGCCACTGTGGCATCTGCCACCGCTAACAGTCCCTGCTCGCCGATCATATGGATCCCGTCTAACTGGGTGCCAACGCTGACAAACTCCGATACCTGATTGTCCACCATACGGGCACTGGCATACACGCTGCCGGTCACAATTGCTAAGATCAGTACTGCCACACCGGTGGCTGCCATGATCCGGTCCATGGCACTCATATTCAGGAATTTCGACCAGATAGCGGCGAATTTCTTTTTTCCCTGTTTCTTGGGTGCTTTTACATCATCCTCATACTCATAGCCGGATTCCTCATCATAGAGTTCTTCCTCGTCGGCATAATACTCTTCGCCGTCTTTGTCCTCTCCGGTATACTCTTCATCATCGGCGTAGTACTCTTCGCCGTCTTCTCCGGTATATTCCTCATCATCGGCGTAGTATTCTTCACCGTTTTCTTCTCCGGTGTACTCCTCATCATCGGCGTAGTATTCCTCGCCATCTTCTCCGGTGTACTCCTCATCATCGGCGTAGTATTCCTCGCCATCTTCTCCTCCGGTGTACTCCTCATCATCGGCGTAGTACTCTTCGCCGTCTTCTCCGGTGTACTCCTCATCAT
>CAMEOT010000029.1 GCA_945929965.1 uncultured Lachnospiraceae bacterium | reverse complement strand
CATGTGTGCATGGCTTTTGGCGCACATGGATGGCGCGTGTAGGCGACCCCGTCATAATGAGAACCGCTGTATCACTTTTCATTAGAAAATTCACACCCGGAGACGTGACATCAAGGCGTGATGTTCCGCCCGCCGTGGGCGTTCGTGGCTTTTTCGCTAACTCTCAATTTACAAAAATAAGCCCCCGGTTCATTGCCGGGGGCTTTTCGCCTTATCTCTTATGCCAGAGGGAACTTGAAGTATCTCTTTGCGTTATTGTAAGAAATGTCGGTTACGATCTCGGACAGAGTGTCGTAATCTGCGGGGAATTCACCGCTTTCTACCCAGTTACCGATCAGGTTGCACAGGATACGGCGGAAATACTCATGTCTGGTGTAGGACAGGAAGCTTCTGGAGTCGGTCAGCATTCCTACAAATCCGGACAGATTACCCAGGTTAGCCAGGGAGATCATCTGATCCTGCATGCCGGTCTTGTGATCATTGAACCACCATGCAGAACCCTGCTGGATCTTGGCAACAGCGGTGGAATCCTGGAAACATCCGAGGATCGTACCGATAGCCTGATTGTCGTTAGGATTCAGGCTGTAGATGACAGTTCTGGGAAGCTCATCACTTACGATCAGAGCGTTCAGAAAGTCTGCCATCTGAGCGGAAGGAGCGTAGTTGTTGATACAGTCGTAACCGGTATCGGGACCCAGCTTCTCGAACATCAGGGTGTTGTTGTCACGCTTACAACCGTAGTGCAGCTGCATAGCCCAGTCGAGCTTATGATATTCGCGGCCTACGAACAGCATGAATGCGGTCTTGAATTTCAGCTCTTCTTCCTTGGTCAGAACCATCTTGTTCAGTCTCTTTAAGAAGATCTCTTCCAGCTCATCGTCGGAAGCAGGATAGTACATTACATACTCCAATGCATGGTCGGATACGTTACAACCCATGGATGCGAAGAATGCCATACGGTTCTTCAGAGCTGCCTTTAAGCTTGCAAAAGAGTTGATCTCGGTCATGCCGGCAGCGGCAGCCAGCTTCTCCAGATAATCCAGATAATCGGGCTTCTCAATGTTCATAGCCTTGTCAGGTCTCCATGCGGGCAGAACCTTTACATCAAAAGTATCATCTGCAGCCAGCTTCTTGTGCCACTCCAGAGGATCGATAGGATCATCGGTGGTGCAGATCAGGGTAACGTTGCTCTGCTTGATCAGGTTACGAACGCTCATGGAAGGCTGATGGAGCTTCTCATTGCACAGGTTCCATACTTCGTCAGCAGTGTTTTTGTTCAGAACGCCGTTGTAACCGAAGTATCTCTGTAACTCCAGATGGCTCCAGTGGAATAAGGGGTTGCCGATAGCCTTGCCCAGGCACTCTGCCCATTTGCAGAACTTCTCGTAATCGGATGCGTCACCGGTGATGTACTTCTCGTCAACACCGCAGGAACGCATGAAACGCCACTTGTAGTGGTCGCCGCCCAGCCATACCTGGGTGATGTTGTCGAACTGACGGTCCTCAGCGATCTCCTTGGGATTGATATGGCAATGGTAATCCAGAATCGGTGTTTTTTCTGCGTAGTCGTGGAACAGCTTCCTGGCTGTCTCGGTCTCTAACAGAAAGTCCTTGTCCATAAATGCTTTCATTTTAAATTCCTCCATAAATATACTAAAAAGGGTATTTTCAGCTACCCCCATTGCTGTCATTGATGAAAAAAATTATTTTGTGGTGCCGCGTTTTATCAGTTCCCCGGAGAATACGGTCTTTTTCGGCATCTCGTTTCCGCCAAGCACACCCATCAGAGTTGTGATCAGATGCTGGCAGAGCGTCTCTAATTTATTGTCGATACTGGTTAGTTCCGGATCACAGCAGTTCACCAGCATGGAATTATTATAACCGATGATCGACAGATCTTCCGGAATGCGGAGTCTCATTTCACGCCCGTATTTCATGGCACCCAGTGCCAGAGAGTCGTCAGCGGCGATAACACCGTGGAAAGTGATGCCTTTTGTGTGCAGCTTGATCAGCTGTTCTGCCATAGCGGGAATGTCCTCATGGGAACCCTGATAGAGCTGCAGGAAGCTTCCGTTGGTGAGAAGTCCCTTTTCTTCCATGGCGGCACGGTAGCCTGCCAGCTTTTTCTTACCACTGTATGAAGTAGAATTATAGAAATACAGAATATCTTTCACACCGGAACGGATCATCTCCAGGGTAGCGTCATACATGGAAGTAAAATCATCCGAGACAACACTGTACACATTCGGAGCATCCATTGCAGCATTCAACAGCATCACAGGAACCTGCACAGCGGCATCCGTAATGTATTTGTTGTCTTCTTCCTTCTCGTAGATGAAGTTGGAACCTACCAATATAATGCCGTCTACTTTTTTCGTGATCAGAAGGTTCATGGAGCTTGCCTTGGTATCCAGGTTGTAACCGGTACAACACAGGATGCTGTCATAACCGTTGGCACGAAGCTTCTGCTCGATATAGTAGATTGCCTTGGCAAGATATGGATCCGAACTGTCGGCACACATGATACCGATGGTCTTCATAGTGTTGAGCCCTAACCCTCTGGCAAATGCGTTGGGAGTGTACTCATACTGGTTGATTACGTCCAAAACTTTTTTCTTGGTTTTCTCGCTTACATTATTGCTTCCATTTAATACGCGGGAAACAGTAGCAATAGAGACACCGGCCTTCTCAGAAATATCGTAAATTGTCATCTGCGGATTCCTCTCCTATGTAACAGAATTTGTAAGAAAACTGTAAGTAGTTACATAAAAAGCTATATCTGAATTATAACGAAAGACTTCTCTTTTTTCAAGATGCTTTTTCAACTTCTCCTGTGACAAAATATTAGCAATATGAAATATTGCTGATAAAATCAATAGTTTGAGCAAAAAATAAGTTTCTGTTTTTGGTGATTGACGAAACAGCTTTTTTGAAGTAAAATGAATCATGAAAGTACTTACATAAACTTTGTACAATTCAGAACCCAAAACACCACCGGCGTTGAAAACGTAATTGCCAAGAGGCGATTGGGAAGGTAAGTGCAGGGAACAGAGTGCCGTAAGACGGTGCAGATAGGATACGCTATGCGTAGAATGGAGGACAAAATGGATATCTTAAACAAGGCAAAGACCGGTAAAAAGGAGAGACCTATCAAGGTCGTACAGTTCGGTGAGGGTAATTTCTTACGTGGATTCGTAGATTACATGATCGATATCGCCAACGAGCAGGGTAAGTTCGACGGAGACATCGTTCTGATCAAACCCATCGAGTTCGGCAATCTGGATATGTTCCACAAGCAGGATTGCCAGTACACTGTATCCCTTCGCGGTAATGTGAACGGTGAAGCCAAGATCATCAATAGAATCGTAACCAGCGTTGCAGATGCAGTAGACACTTATAATGAATATGACAAGTACATGGGACTTGCCGAGATCGATACCTTACGTTTCGTAGTATCCAATACCACTGAGGCAGGTATCGTATATGATGATACCGATAAGTTCGAGTTAGAGCCTCCCAAGACTTTCCCCGGTAAGCTGACCAAGTTCTTATATCACAGATTCGAGACCTTTCAGGGGGATATGAGCAAGGGTCTGGTAATGCTTCCCGTAGAGCTGATTGATGACAACGGTATTATGCTGAAGAAGTGCGTAATGCAGCTGATCGAGCTGTGGGGTCTGGGCGATGAGTTCAAGAAGTGGGTAGATGAGGCATGTGTATTCACATCTACTCTGGTTGACCGTATTATTACCGGTTATCCCCGTGCTACGGAACAGGAAGAGTGGGAGAAGCTGGGTTACGAAGACCATATCATGGTAACCGGTGAGCCGTTCGCTCTGTGGGTTATTGAGTCCGCTAAGGATATCAGCAAGGAGTTCCCTCTTCCCGATGCAGGACTTCCTGTTATCTTCACTGACAACCAGAAGCCTTACAAGCAGAGAAAGGTTCGTATCTTAAACGGTGCGCATACCTCTTTCGTACTGGCTTCTTATCTGTGCGGCAACGACATCGTAAGACAGTCCATGCATGACGACGATATCCGTAACTTCATGCTGAAGACCATTTACGACGAAGTAATCCCTACCCTGTCTCTGCCTGAGGAGGAACTGAAGCAGTTCGCAGGTGAGGTTGTTAACCGTTTTGACAACCCTTATGTAGATCATGCACTGCTTGCTATCTCCTTAAATTCCGTATCTAAGTGGAGAGCAAGATGTATGCCCAGCCTGTTAGGCTATGTTGAGAAGACCGGTAAGCTTCCCGCTCATCTGACCTTCTCCATCGCAGCACTGATGGCATTCTATCATGGCACCGAGATCCGCGATAAGGCTCTGATCGGACACAGAGACGGTCAGGAATACAACATCATGGATGATAAGGCAGTTCTGGAGTTCTTCGCAGCAAACTGTGAGAAGGACACTAAGACTTTTGTAACTTCCTTCCTGGGCAATGAAGACTTCTTCGGTCAGGATCTGAACAAGGTTCCCGGACTTACCGATGCAGTCGTAGCATACCTGGATGATATTAAGGCAAATGGCATGAGGGCAGCATTATGCAAGATTTCTTAAAGATTAATGACAATGATAATGTAGTCGTAGCATTAAATACGATTCCTGCCGGTGAGAAGATCACAGTCTCTGTAGGTGACGGTCAAAAGACCGTTACCGCCAGAGAGGAGATCCCCGCAGGACATAAGATGGCAATTGTTGACATTCCCGAAGGCGGCGAGGTCATCAAATACGGTTACCGTATCGGTAATGCCAAGGAGAACATCGCAGAGGGCAGCTGGATCCATACCCATAATGTAAAGACAGCTTTGGGCGATCTGCTGGAGTACACCTACAATCCTACTCCCGTAGAGGAGAAGAAGACAGAAGATGTTACTTTCATGGGCTTCAACCGTCCCGACGGTAAAGTAGGCGTTCGTAACGAGATCTGGGTCATCCCCACTGTTGGCTGTGTCAACAACGTGGCAACCGCCATCGCAAAGCAGGCCAATGCATTCGTTAAAGGCAGCGTGGAAGAGGTTATTGCATTCCCTCATCCTTACGGATGTTCCCAGATGGGTGACGATCAGGAGCATACCCGTAAAATTCTGGCAGACCTGATCAACCATCCCAATGCAGGTGGTGTTCTGGTACTGGGACTGGGCTGTGAGAACAGCAACATTGACGTATTGAAGCCTTATATCGGCGATTATGATGAGAACCGTGTGAAATTCCTGGTGTGCCAGGATCACGAGGATGAGATCGCAGACTCCGTAGAGATCATCAAGGGTCTGATCGATTACGCATCCAAGTTCGAGAGAGAACCCATCAGCGTCAGCAAGCTGGTTATCGGCATGAAGTGCGGCGGTAGTGACGGACTGTCCGGCATTACCGCGAACCCCTTAGTAGGACGCTTCTCCGATCTGCTGATCTCCAAGGGTGGTACTACCATTCTGACCGAGGTTCCCGAGATGTTCGGAGCAGAGACCATTCTGATGAACCGTTGTGCCAACGAGGAATTGTTCCACCAGACCGTAGATCTGATCAATGACTTCAAGAACTATTTCAAGAGCCACAATCAGACCATCTACGAGAATCCTTCCCCGGGTAACAAAAAGGGCGGTATCTCCACTCTGGAGGACAAGTCCTTAGGATGTACCCAGAAGTCCGGAAGTGCTCTGGTCAAGGGCGTACTGCAGTATGGCGATATCGTGAAGACTCCGGGACTGAACCTTCTGTCTGCACCGGGCAACGATCTGGTAGCAGCTACTGCACTGGCAGCCGCAGGAGCACATATCGTACTGTTTACCACGGGACGCGGAACTCCTTTCGCATCTCCGGTTCCTACTATGAAGATCGCGACCAACTCCCGCCTAGCAGGCAAAAAGTCCAACTGGATCGATTTCAATGCCGGCGTACTGGTAGAGGATAAGACCATGGAGGAGGAGACTAAGGCTTTGTTTGATCTGGTAGTGGAGACCGCTTCCGGCAAGCAGGTATGCAGCGAGGCAGCAGGCTTCCATGATATGGCTATTTTCAAGCAGGGTGTAACTCTGTAAAAGATCATACACAAAACGGCGTTCTTTTGTTACAATAAACGTGCAGGAGAACGCCTTTGTTATATAGGAGGAACTATGACAATTCAGGACATCAAGGCACTTCCCCGTACGGAGGAAGGCATCTTTGACTTAAAAAAGGTGCAGGCAGATGCGGGACGCAGGAACATCTATCAGGCTGCGGATCTGGTATATCCCGCATATGCGGCATATGAGACCACCGAGAATAAAAAGGAAGGCTATCCGGATATCATGGCGCAGATGCGTGTGTTAAAAAAGCATGCGGAGAGTGAATTCACCGCGGAAAACGGCGCCGATTACACTGCAGCACTGCTTCATACGGTGGAACAGATCAGCCCGGAGATCTATGAAAATTACAGAGAACTTTTAGATAATTTCCGCTGTGCAGTAAAGCGTATGCTGGAACAGTACTACGATGTAAAAGAGAAAAAATTTGCCATGGATGACACATCCCAAAAGGTATTCTGCGATGCTGTACAGAAGGCATGTGCGGAGTATTTATTGTTAGCGGAAAAATATCAGATGTGCTGACTATTCAGAGACATTCTGTAAGAACGTTTTGCAAACGGCGAATTTGATCATGATCGTTGCGAAGCAACGGTAAGCACCGTAGGTGCGAATCATGATATAATGAGCCTCAAGGAAAAACAAGTGGCTGCAAAACAGACATTTGTTTTTCTGGGCTCATTAGCGAACGAATATCCTGCGAAGCAGGATGTAAAGTGCGATAGCACGAATTCGTGAGCTTTATGATATAATAACGAGAGGAAACAGCGCATGGAAATCAGACATATTATGCATACTGCCCGTAGTGCGACCATTGAGATCGCGGACGGCGGCAGATATTTTACAAAACAGCCCATAGAATTACAATTAAACGGTGAGACTATTCTGACCACAGAGAAGACCATCACTTCCCTGTTCGATTTAAAGCCGGATCAGAAATATGTGGTGGAAGCTTATGTGAACGGTGAAAAGCAGGGCGAAGTATCTTTCAAGACAGATTACGAGTATGTGACCCTGGATGTGACCAGATTTGGCGCAAAGGGTGACGGCGAGCACGACGATACCCACTTTATCCAGGCTGCCATTATGGCATGCCCGGTGAACAGCAGAGTGTATTTCCCCGCAGGAATCTACCGCATTACCAGCCTGTTCTTAAAAAGCCACATCCGTATCGAACTGGCAGAGGGTGCGGAGCTTAAGGCATTTACCGACAGAGAGAAATTCCCTACCTTCCCCGGAATGTTACAAAGCTATGATGAGACCGACGAGTACAATCTCGGTACCTGGGAGGGCAATCCCTTACCTATGTTCTCCGGCATTATCTGCGGTATCGGTGCAGAAGATGTGGTAATCTACGGACAGGGTAAGATCAACGGCAACGCTACCAAGGAAAACTGGTGGAAGGACCCCAAGGTCATGAAGATTGCGTTCCGCCCGAGACTGTTTTTCATCAGCGGATGTAAAAATGTGACTTTACAGGGAGTGACCTTCTGCAATTCCCCTTCCTGGACCCTGCATCCCTATTTCAGCAACGATCTGAAATTCATCGGTGTGACGGTGCAGAATCCCAGCGATTCTCCTAACACCGACGGACTGGATCCCGAGTCCTGCAAAAATGTGGAAATCCTGGGCGTGCGTTTCTCCCTGGGTGATGACTGTATTGCAGTCAAGAGCGGCAAGATCTACATGGGCAAAAAGCACAAGACTCCTTCCGAGAACATCCACATCCGCCAGTGCCTGATGGAGAACGGTCACGGCGCCGTAACTCTGGGCAGCGAGATGGCAGGCGGTGTGGTAAATCTGACGGTGGAGGACTGCATTTTCCGTCATACGGACAGAGGCCTGCGTATCAAGACTCGCCGCGGCAGAGGAAAAGATGCGATTTTAAGCAACATCATTTTCCGGAATCTGACCCTGGATCATGTGATGACACCGCTTGTGGTCAACTGCTTCTATTTCTGCGACCCCGACGGCAAGACCACCTATGTACAGTCCAGAGATGTCTACCCTGTGGATGACAGAACACCGCAGGTGAAAAAAATGGTATTTGAAAATATGGATTGCACCAATTGCCATGTGGCAGCAGCTTATTTTGACGGACTTCCGGAGCAGAAGATCGAGGAGATTTGCATGAAGGACATCTCCATCAGCTATGCCGAGGATGCAAAATGTGATGTACCTGCCATGTCGGATGGTGTAGAAAAAAGCAGTAAGAGAGGACTTTTTGCAAGAAATGTTGCAAAATTGACCCTGGATAACGTAAAAATCGAAGGACAGGTTGGAGAGGCTTACGAGCTGGAAGGCGTGGATGAGTTGATCCGGCGCTGATGATAAGCAGAATCAGGAAGATCAGACCTGAACCTGAAATGGAGGAAATTATGCAGTTAGGAATCCGTTTACATGATACGAAAAAGCTTCCTTTTGAGGAGCGTATTGCCAATGTCCATGAGCTTGGCTTTGCCTGCGGACATCTGGCACCCGGTAAGGTGATCACCGAGTTTCCCACTACCGATGAGGCGTTGACCCCGGGACTTGCTATGTATATGAAAAATGTATTTGCGAAAAATCAGGTGGATGTTGCGGTGCTTGGATGCTATCTGAATCTGGCAAATCCTAATCCGGAGCAGCTTGCGAAGATCACCCACCGCTATATGGCACATATCCGTTTTGCTTCGTGGCTAGGCTGCGGTGTGGTGGGAACCGAGACCGGTGCTCCCAACGTTACTTATACCGCAGTACCCGAATGCCATGGCGAAGAGGCTTTGCAGACCTTTATCACGAACTTACGTCCTATCGTAAAATATGCCGAGCAGATGGGCGTTGTTATCGCCATCGAGCCGGTATGGAAGCATATTGTCTACAATCCCGCCAGAGCGAGAAGAGTTCTGGATGAGATCAATTCGCCCAACCTTCAGATCATTTTAGACCCGGTAAATCTGCTGGATTACTGTAATTATAAGGATCAGGTGGCAATCGTGGACGAAGCCATCGATCTGTTAGGTGAGGATGTAGCAATGGTACATCTCAAGGATTTTATCCCCGAGGAGGGGAAGCTTAGATCCGTAGGCTGCGGTCTTGGACAGATGGATTATACATCCGTGCTGAAGTTCATGAAGGAGCGCAAACCCTTTATCCATGCGACTTTGGAAGACACCACACCGGAAAATAATGTGCAGGTGAAAAATTTTATTCAGGGACTCTATGACAACCTGTAAAGTTGTGGTATACTCTTACGAGATTATTCCCAGTAGATTAGTAGGAGAACTGAAATGTTAAATGAATTTTCCAGAACAGAATTATTGATTGGCAAGGAAGCCATGCAGCGCCTGTACGGCGCAAGAGTTGCTGTCTTCGGCATCGGCGGTGTCGGCGGTTATGTGGTGGAGGCTCTGGCACGCAGCGGTGTGGGAGCTTTTGACCTGATCGATGACGATAAGGTCTGCCTGACGAATATTAACCGTCAGATCATCGCTACCCGGAAGACCATCGGTAAATACAAGGTGGATGTCATGGAGGAACGGGTGCATTCCATTAATCCCGAGGCGCTTGTTACGGTGCACAAATGCTTTTATCTGCCGGAGACTGCTGACCAGTTTGACTTTACCCAGTATGATTACGTGGTGGATGCCGTGGATACCGTGACTGCCAAGCTGGAGATCATTATGCGGGCGAAGGAAGCGCAGGTTCCCGTTATCAGCTGTATGGGAGCCGGCAATAAATTAGACCCCACGCAGTTCCATGTGGCGGATATCTACAAGACCACCATGTGTCCCTTAGCAAAGGTCATGCGCAGAGAACTGAAAAAGCGCGGTGTGAAGAAGCTGAAGGTGGTGTATTCTACGGAAAGCCCGGTGAAGCCACTGGAAAATATGGAAAACAGCTGTAAGACAGGCTGCGTCTGTCCTCCGGGTACCACTCATAAATGCACGGACAGAAGAGCCATCCCCGGCAGTATTTCGTTTATACCGTCCGTAGCGGGATTGATTCTCGCAGGCGAAGTGATACAGGATCTGATTGCAGAAAAAGCATAGCTTTTTTATTAACAGTGCGGTATAATTCTATTATGCATGACTGTTAAAGATACAAAGGAGGTTGCTTTATTTATGACAGAAGAGGTAAGCAAAGAACAGATCAAAAGAGGAAATGGGACAGGTATCGGTGAAGCTAAGCTCCTGAAGGTGAAAAAAGGAGCTAATATAGTAGTCAAGATCCTGGCGATCGTGTTGGTACCGCTTGTGGCGATCGCAGTCATTGCCATCCTGGCTTTGAATTCCGCAGGGGACAGAATTTCCGACGCGATGATGAAACATGAGCTGTTAGCGACGGAATATGCACTGGAAATGAGTCTGAACAATTCCGCTCCCGGAGACTTTACATATGAGAACGGAGCTCTTTATAAGGGGGAAATGAATCTTACGGACAATAAGCAGGTACTCGATGCTTTCAAGCAGAATGCCGGTGTGGATGTGGCACTGTTCTGGGGCAGCGATCTGGCTGTGACCAATCTGACCGGAGATACCATCACTCTGAGTGAAAAAGTGGCTTCTAGGGTACTGGGTGGAGAAAGCTATTTTTCCAATTCCCTGAAGCTGGGTGATACCGGATGCTATGCATATCTGGCACCTTTAAAGAATACGGACGGCACGGTTGTGGGTATTCTGGCTGCCTGTATGCCGGTAAGGGAAGTTAATGAACTTTACAAAGGGATTGTAACGGGAAGAGCAATAGCGATTCTGATCCTTGTGGCAGTATTCTGTGTCTCCACACTTATTGTGGTAGGCATGATCTCCAAAGCACTACTGGGTGTAGTAGGTAACCTGGATCAGATTGCGGAGGGTAAATTAAACTTCAAGGTTCCCGATAAGCTGTTAAACCGCAGTGATGAAGTAGGTAAGAGCGCACGGGCCGTATACTCCGTAGTGACCGGATTCTCCGGTATTATTCAGGATATTCATAATTCCATGCTGGATATGAATGAGTTTACGGGAACATTCACCAGCAATTTTGACAGCATCGGACAGTCTATTTCTTCTGTAAATACAGCTGTGAATGAGATTGCGCAGGGAGCTACCACACAGGCGGCGGATACCCAGAAAGTCAGCGAAAGCATGAACGAGATGAGCAATGCTCTGAACCGTACCGCAGACAGCGTTAATGCTTTAAGCAGCAGCGCTGCCAACATGAAGGAAAGCAATGCTACCGTGGACAGCACCTTGAAGGAACTGTTGGAGATCAGCTCTCATACGCAGCAGTCGGTGGATCAGGTGCAGGAGCAGACCAATATCACCAACGAGTCCGCACAGGCGATTCAGGCAGCTACCGATATCATCGCAGGTATTGCGAACCAGACCAACCTGCTGTCTTTAAATGCCAGCATTGAGGCAGCGAGAGCCGGTGAGATGGGCAGAGGCTTCGCAGTCGTAGCGGAAGAGATCCGTGGTCTGGCAGACCAGTCCAGGGAATCTGCTGATAAGATCCGCGGCATCGTGGAGAACCTGATCAGCAATTCCAATCAGAGCGTTCAGATCATGAATGGTGTGGTGGGAGAGATTCATCAGCAGAATGAGAAGCTGGGTACCACGCTGAATGTCTTTGGAACTCTGAACCAGGAGGTTCAGAAGGTAGTCGGTGAGATCAATATGATCTCCGGCGAACTGGATCATATTGAGAACTACAAGACTGATGTGGTGGAGAAGATCAACGGACTTACCGAGATCTCCCAGAACAATGCTGCAAGTACGGAAGAGACGGCTGCAACCATGGATCAACTGGCTGAGATCGTGGAGGATTGCAGACAGGCTACCGCGCAGCTGAATGTGATTGCAGACGAATTAAATGCAAATGCGAAGAAATTCCAGCTTTAATTTGTACAGATGGGATAAATAGAGGAAGAGTAAGGGGCACTGTTACAAGGTTGAGATTGTGGCAGTGCTCTTTCTGGAAAGGAGAGAGCCTGTGGAAGATACAGACATACTGGAACTGTACTGGGCGAGAGACGAGCAGGCGATCGCAGAGACACAGAAGAGTTACGGAAAATATTGTTACAGCATTGCCTATCACATCCTGCATGACAGGGAGGATACGGAAGAGTGCCTGAATGATACCTGGATGCGGGCATGGAATGCCATTCCTCCGAAAAAACCGAATCGGCTGGAACTGTTTCTGGGAACAATTACCCGCAATTTATCGTTTGATAGATGGAAAGCAAAAAATGCGAAAAAGCGGGGAAGTGGTCTCATGGATACTACACTGGATGAACTGGCGGAGTGCATTCCCGCAGCCCATGACACGGAAAGTGCCGTGGAAGCAGCGGAGTTAGAGCGGAGCATCAATGCTTTCCTGCATACGCTCTCCGAACAGGAATGTAATGTATTCCTGCGCAGATACTGGTTCGTGGAAGAGTATGCCCAGATTGCAGAGCACTATGGCATGAATCTGAATACGGTGAAGACCTCCCTGTTCCGCACGCGGAAAAAGCTGCAGAAATATCTGGAGCAGCAGGGAATCGTTTTGTAGACGGAGGTAGGGAAATGAGCGGACAAGATAAAAACAGAGATAGAGAAAAAGAAGAAAAATTATTCCGTGCCCTGTCCGGTGTGGATGAGGAACTGTTACTCCGGAGTGAACAGAGTAACGACACCAAGAAGCAGAAAGAAAACGGGAAAATACATAGATTCCCGCTGCGTTATGCGTCACGCATTGCGGCAGCCTGCCTGTGCTTCGTGGTGGCGGGCGTGTTGTATATGACCATGAACGGCACCAAAATAGCAGACAGCACCGGTGCGGATATGGCGGCGCAGGCAGTGGATACTGCAGCGGGGAACGAGTGTGCAGCACCGTCGCAGGTATACGAAGCGGCGCAAGAGGCGAAGTCAGGAGATACTGCAGAAGAGGCGGAGATGGCGGAAGATACGGATACTGTGGCGGAAATAACAACAGAAGTGAATGGCTTCGTCACAGAGAATGTGCAGCAGGCGGCACAAAACAGTGACAGCATGGATGAGAAGCAGGGCAGCCAGATGAGTGCGGATACGGACAGCGTGGTATCTGTCAGTGGCAATGAGGCGTCCGGTGCAGAGGATGGCACGGAAGCTTCGGAAGAGCAGACGGAAGGAACGCTTACAGAAAAACAGGTAAGACCATCACTGCGGAAAATGACAACGAAAGGACAACAGTAAAATGAGTACGATAGAGAAACATGACATGACCCAGGGAAAGATACTGCTCCCTTTAGTATCTTTTACGATTCCACTGGTACTGGGCAATCTGTTTCAGTTAACTTACAATGCGGCGGACTCCGTGATCGTAGGAAAATACGTGGGAGAGCAGGCATTGGCGGCAGTGGGCACTTCCACACCGATTATGAATATCGCGATTCTGCTGATCAGCGGGATGTGCATGGGAGCCAGTGTGTTAATGAGCTCTCAGTATGGGGCAAAAGATTACGACACGCTGTCGAGACAGATCAGCACGACGATGCTGGCGGGCTGCGGATTCTCCGTAGTATTTTCCCTTCTGATGCTATTGCTGGCGACACCGGTACTGAGACTGATCCGGGTGCCGGAGGCAGCGATCCCGGAGGCTTCCGCATATCTGCGGATCATTTTCATGGGACTGATCTTTACGTTTATGTATAATTTCCTGGCGAATACCATGCGGGCGCTGGGAGACAGTAAGACACCGTTATATTTTCTGGTAACCAGTGCTTTTTTAAACATTTTCGGAGATCTGTTCTTCGTGGTGATACTGCGATGGGGTGTGGCGGGCAGCGCCATTGCCACAGTGTGCAGTGAGGGATTGTGCTGTCTGTTGTGCGGAATTTATATTAAGAAAAAGATACCACTTTTATGTCTTGGGAAAAAATGGTGGGTGTTCGATAAGAGCTTACTTGGCAAGACCGTCAGCTACGGCAGCACCAGCGCCATGCAGCAGGTGTGCTTACAGCTTGGAAAACTGATCATTCAGTCTGTAGTCAATACCCAGGGTGTGGCGGTTATGGCGGCGTTTACTGCGGTGAACCGTGTGGATGACTTCGCCTACACGCCCCAGCAGAATATCGGACATGCCATGACGACTTTCCTGGCGCAGAACAAGGGAGCCGGGTATAAAGAGCGTATGAAGAAAGGTTTTCAAACAGGATTGTTGATCGAACTGGTCTATTCCATCGGATTGTTTGCAGTGATCTGGGGACTGGCTCCGCAGATCATGGCTCTGTTCGCCGAGGATGGGGATGCGCAGGTGGTATCTCTGGGCATCAGCTATCTGCACCTGATCTCCTGGATGTACATCCTGCCGGGACTGACCAACGGTATTCAGGGATTCTTCCGTGGCATCGGTGACCTGAAAGTGACATTGTACAGCACCTTTATGAATATGTTCGGCAGAGTGGTCGCAGTATTTGTAATGATCCGACTGCTCCATATGGACTTCGCCAGCTTAGCGTGGGCGAATATGTTCGGCTGGATCGTAATGATGCTGTTTGAAGTGCCGCTGCTGGTGAAGTCCCTCCGGGGCGGTGAGTGCGGCTAGAAGAGATTTTGATACATGATAGCGAGGTTTCGATGAAATACGGGAAAATAACAGAAGGAAAATTTATCGACCGCCCCAACCGGTTCATCGCCCATGTGGAGATCGACGGGAAGGCGGAGACTGTGCATGTAAAAAATACGGGAAGATGTAGAGAACTGCTCTTTCCCGGGGCAGCGGTACGGCTGGAGATCTCGGATAACCCTGCCAGGAAGACACAATATGATCTGGTGGCAGTCTATAAGGAGAGTATCGGTTGGATCAATATTGACAGCCAGGCACCGAACAAGGTCGTGAAGGAATGGCTGGAGAAGCAGAACTATGATGTGATCCGACCGGAGTACACCTATGGCAATTCCCGGATTGATTTCTATATGGAGAAAGGGGAGCAAAAATACCTCCTGGAGGTGAAAGGCTGCACCCTGGAGATCGACGGCATCGGTTACTTCCCGGATGCTCCCACGGAACGCGGGGTGAAACATCTGCGGGAGCTGGCGAAAGCAGCAGAGGCAGGGTATACTTGCATGGTTGCCTTCGTCATCCAGATGCAGGGTATCACTGAGGTCCGCCCCTATACCGTCATGCAGCCCGAGTTTGGCGTGGCATGGCAACAGGCGGTGGACACCGGTGTGCAGATGTTATTCCTTTCTTGCCATGTCGACCGTGATGGATTATGTATAATTGGTTAAATCCACGAACGCCCACGGCGAACGGAACATCACGCCTTGATGTCGCGTCTCCGGGTGTGAATTTTCTAATGAAAAGTGATAAGTGGTTCTCATTATGACGGGGGCGCCTACACGCGCCATCCATGTGCGCCAAAAGCCATGCACACATGGCTTGGCTGACGCGGACATCGTGTCCGCTTTCCCCCTGTCTTTCTACACTTTTCAAGAAAATATCAACACCCTCCGACAGACATCGCGGCATGACATCCCATTCGTCGTGGGCGTTCTGCGTCTTGGAAGCCTTAGAGAAACCAGTAGCCCCAATGCGGGCTACGGAGAGGCTATATTACTTAAGCGGTATCATATCCGAGAAGGATACATTTCCCTGGGAATCTTTCATGAAGAAGATGCACACATAATTCTCCGGATGATCCAGAGGCTGCACCACGGTCTTATAATCCGAGGTCAGATCCACCTCAAATCCCATCATCCATCCGGACTTCTCCCAGTCGAAGAAATCCAGCAGATCCCCATTTTCATCCCGTGTTACATAACTGCAGCGTGCTGCCACAGACATATTATCATAATCATCCAGATTGATCAGCTGTTTGTTGGCGCTCTGCACCTCATCATCATCGTTGTTTAAGGGAATTGCATTTCGGATAATACCATCCGGATAATCTTCATTTACCGCAATCTGCAGCTGTACAGCCTGAGACTCCCAATTATCGAAATTCATCAGTACCACAAAGGACAGATAACGATTCTCCACATCACTGATATCCGACTCTGTCAGGATCATGGGAATATCGGATACGCCCTCGTCATCCTCCATATACAGCGCATTGTTCTTATAGGCTGCATGCAGCACCCCATTTTCATCCAAAGTCACGCGCTTGCTGCCCTGAATGAACAGATACATATCATCCGCTCTGGGATCCTCCTCCGCAGTGACATAACCTTCCTCCTTCGCCTTACAGAGAATATAATATCCGCCGGAAGCGAAGTTCTCCTGCTGTTCGGGGGTCAACTGCAGAGTGATATCCGACTCATCATAAGTACCGTCATTTTCCGTAGTTACCGTCGTAGCGGCATCGGAGATCTCACGGTCGGCTAACAGCGTGTCACCATTCTGGATCGCATAGAAATCCTGCAAAAATCTGGTGTAATCCGGAGCAAATCCAAGGTAGTTAAGCATCTCGATGCAGGCATCCCGGTAATCTTCATCCGTCTGATAGGGATAACAGATGGAGATACCGCCGGCATTCTCCATATTGGTGTCGGAATAGACGACACATCGCTCCACAGCAGAGGCAGCATCCCGTGCGGTCTGCGAATTATCTCCGAGAAGTTCTAACAGATGCAGAACATCTACCATGCCGTAGTTCATATCGGAAGAGTAGCTTCCGAAGTCTCTTACCCTTGCACGCTTTCGCACCAGCCTGGGGAAATTCTTTACATCCAGGGAAGTATCCAGCTCCGCAAAATAAGTGTTCAGAGCATCCTCAGCTTCCGCATAGGCATTCAGATCAATGCAGGACAGGGTCAGATCGGAGTACAGATTGGGATATATATCAAAGACATATTCGCCGTAATCCATGTAAGCATCGATAATAGCTTCTCCCATCTGATCTCCTGAAACCGGATCACCGGACAGCTCAGACAGGAAAGAATAATTCCAGCCCCAGCCGGGCTCCGTCTCCTGGGAAGCAACCATATAATTGGCATAAGGTGCTAACACGGAAGCTACTTCCAGAGAACTCATCAGGCAGGCATCGAAACCGATCCATTCTAATTTCGTCTGATGGGCACCTATGGAATCTCCCAGGGCTTCCGCCAGCTCGTCCAGTGTAAGCAGATCATTATAGTTCTCATCCACACCATAACCAAGGACCGGTCCGCCGCCATGATCCCAAAGGATCAGACTGTAGGAATCTGCGGGGAAGAAATCAAAGCAGTAATTTACAAAACTGCTCAATGTCAGGGGATTCCCCATATTTTCCGCAGGGTAGGTATCCAAAGGGACAAATCCCTCATCCTTTAGCAAAAGCGTTGTACAGTCATCGCCGGATAATCCCCGGTCCTGCCACTTAGAGGCACCGCCCGCATAGACGATGACATTATTGTGAGCCGTGTCCACACCGGCGGCTTCCATTTCATTCATGTCCAGGCTGGCATTGCCGTAATAAGATTCCAGATCGGAGCCTACCATATAGATCATGACCGTTTCTACTGTCCCCACAGAATCCAGACTGCCATAATCTACCTGGGGCATCGGAGTGGCATCCGGCTCCTGATGATAAGTGCCGTGATGAGACGATTGTGATGAACTGCTTCCGGCATTTTCCGCATAGGACAGAAGCTGTGCAAATACTCCTATCGGAGTCGTCCGGATGCGGCACCCCGTAAGGAATACGGGAATCATTAACAGACACAATAGTGTCCGCCATTTTTGTTTTGTATTTTTTTTCATAAAGACCTCCCTCATAGAGCGCAGAGTGCATAATGTACTTACAGATTTTATTATCACATGAAAAAACAGAGCAGTCAAATACTGTAACTGTTTACATCCGAGAAAAATTCCAGGAAGCACGGCGTATTGGATGGAAGTGATCGACTTCCCTTATATGCAGAAGGTGATCCGGAGGATATGCGCACCATTTTCGACAATTACGCAGGTGTCGGAAAAAAGTATCGGAAAAATAAATGAAAATCAGCATAAAAATACAAGATCAGGGTATTCTGTTATCAGGATCATAAATGAGGACAGATCAGGAGGAACAGAATGGAAACGCTGCATATGTCGAAAGATTCGGTACAACCGGATGCACAAGAGAAGCAGGAGTACGAGCAGTATGTCAAAAGCGTCACCCCCACCCATAATCTGTGGGCACAGATGGGCAAAGCGTTCCTGACCGGAGGTATCATCTGCTGCATCGGGCAGGGGATCCTGAATTATACCGGAAATGTGCTGGGGATGGATCCGCAGACCTCCGGCAGCTGGTGCTCCTTGATCCTGGTGTTCGTATCGGTGGTGCTCACTGCACTTCACATTTATCCCAAGATTGCCAAATGGGGAGGTGCCGGAGCTCTGGTGCCAATCACCGGATTCGCCAATTCCGTGACGGCACCCGCGGTGGAATACCGGAAGGAAGGACAGGTATTCGGTATCGGCTGCAAGATCTTCACTATCGCCGGACCGGTAATATTGTATGGAATTTTTTCCAGCTGGGTGTTGGGACTTTTTTTATGGGTGTTGCAGATGTTCGGAATCAGTGCCGGCTGAGAGAGAAAGATATAGAAGCAGTCATTTCTATGTGGAAATGTCTGCTTTTTTGTAAGTGCGCCAGATGGTGCACTTTTCTGACATTTTATTTACAATCTGACATTGCAATGTTATATTAAAAAAGAAATTATCAGTAAGTTAATGTTTCTATGTGAAAGAATATCAATACATCATTCATAAGGAGAGGTTACCATGCAGATAGGAAAAGAGATGGCGATTCCGTCCATTTTAAAGATCGGAAACGGGACATTAGGCAAAATCGGCGGTTATTTGAAGGCGGAGAATCTGGACCAGGTCGTATTATTTTTCGGCAACGGACTGATTGACATGTTCGGGGAACTGGTGATGAATTCCCTGAGGGAAGCTAAGGTGAATGTCTTAGAATATAATGAACTGGATACGGTGGATATTGACGACATCATCACGCTGGCGTTTGCCATTCCGAATAAGGCGAAGGCGGTGATCTCCATCGGCGGCGGCAAGGTCATTGATGCCGGAAAATATGCGGCGTTTTTGCGGAATCTCCCGTTCATCAGTGTGCCGACCTCCAGCTCCAGTGACGGCTTTTCCAGCGCCAGTGCATCCCTTCTGGTGCAGGGGAAGAGAACCAGCGTTCCCGCCAGACTGGCATACGGTATCATTGTGGACACTCAGGTGATCCGTACCGCTCCGGAGAAGTTCATCTACTCCGGCATCGGCGATATGATCTCCAAGATCACAGCACTCTACGACTGGATCTTTGAAGAGAAGGCAGGCTGCGGCGAAGTGAATGATTTTGCAGTCATGATTGCGAAGAAAGCGGTGAACAGCTTCGTCCGCACTCCTTATGAGAGCATCAAGGATGAATTGTTCTTAAAAGAACTGTTGGATTCCCTGGCTATGAGTGGTATCGCCAATGAGATCGCCGGAAGCAGTGCTCCCACCAGTGGCAGTGAGCATCTGATCTCTCATGCGCTGGATAAGATTCTGGAAGTACCGCAGTTACATGGTATTCAGGTAGGTATTGCCACCTACATTATGGCAAAGGTACAGGATCACCGTTATATTCGTGTCAGCACAGTGCTTCAGGATACCGGTTTCTGGGATTATGTGGAAACTTTACATATGAAGAAACCCGATTTCCTCAAAGCCATCGACATGGCTCCCACAATTAAGCCCCACCGCCATACCTACCTTCATGAGGAAAAGTACCGCGAAGCCGCGAAAAAACTGGTGTTGGAGGATGAAATACTGAATCGGGTACTGGAGGATTGACGGAGTTTATAAAGAGTTTATATTTTTTTTCTTGCAAACGAAAAAGATTGCGTTATAATGTTAGATGGCTAACAAAAAAAGTTAGTTATCTAACATTTTTTTGCAAAATAACATTGAATGTACGTCTTTTCATGCTATGCTAAAATGCAGAATCTGATTTTAGCAGTTTATGGTTTGAAGTATATAGAAAAAAAGGAGGCAGAATGGACGAGAAAGATGTACTGACGAATCGTCAGCTTGGATTCGAGATCAAGGCCGCCAACAATATGATCCGTCGGAAGATGGAAGCAATTTTTGCCCAGCAGGACGGTCATGAACTTAACGGAATGCAGGGACCGCTTCTGGGATATTTGTACCATAAAAGCAGACAGGGAGATGTCTATCAAAAGGATGTGGAGAAGGAATTCAGAATCCGTAGATCCACGGCGACGGTGATGCTTCAGAGCCTGGAGCAGAAGGGATATCTCATCCGGGTAGCGTCGACGGAGGATGCCAGATTAAAAAGGATTCTTCTGACAGAGAAAGCGATCGAGCATCATAATCTGATCGAAGAGCAGATCCGGATTTTTAACCGGGAACTGGAAGCAGGGCTGACAGAAGAGGAAAAGGCAACATTTTTGTGTATTCTGGATAAAATGATGCAGAATCTGGGAATGGACGGAGAGCGTGACGTTAACGGATGCTCCCAACAGGCAGATCACCAAGTATTTATCAGAGTAGAAAAATCAGAAACAGCAAAGAAGCAGCCAAGAAATAAAAAAGAAACGTCCAAAAAATAAAAAAGAAGCAGTAAAGAAATAACGAGGAAATTACATAGAAATAATTTAAGAAGAAAAGCAGAAAGGAAATCAGCTATGATTAAAACATTAGCCAGACAGATCAAGGAATATAAGAGTGCTTCGATCGTCACTCCCATATTCATGATCCTGGAAGTAGCCATGGAAATGGTGATTCCGCTCCTGATGGCATCCATCATCGATGACGGTGTGCAGGCAGGAGATATGAAACATATTTTTGTCATCGGTTGTTACATGATCCTGGCAGCCATTGTCGGATTGTTCGCCGGTGTCATGGGTGGTAAATACGGTGCGAAGGCATCCACCGGATTTGCCAAAAACTTAAGAGAAGCCATGTACGAGAACATTCAGACCTTCTCTTTTTCCAATATTGATAAGTTCTCCACCGCAGGACTGGTCACACGTATGACTACGGATGTCACTAACGTGCAGAATGCATATCAGATGCTTTTACGTATGTGCTTCCGTGCACCGGTCAGCCTGATCTGCGCCATGCTGATGGCATTCCTGATCAATGCGAGAATAGCCAGTATTTATCTGGTAGCAGTCGTATTCCTGGGTGTTATCATGATCTTCATTATGCGGGCGGTGTCCAAGTATTTCAGCGAAGTATTTAAGAAATACGATGACTTAAATGCCAGCGTACAGGAGAACGTAGCCGCACAGCGTGTGGTAAAGGCTTATGTGCGTGAGGACTACGAGATCGACAAGTTCCACAAGGCAAGCTACAACATCTACAAGATGTTCAAAAAGGCAGAGTGCACCATGGTGACCATATGGCCGGTAATGCAGTTTACCGTATACGGATGCATCCTGGGCATCAGCTGGCTGGGCGCCCATATGATCGTTTCCAGTCAGTTGACCACCGGCGAACTGATGAGTCTGTTGACCTACTGCATGACCATTCTGATGAACCTGATGATGTTAGCCATGATCTTCGTTATGATGACCATGAGTGCTGCCAGCGGAAAGCGTATTGCCGAAGTATTAAATGAAAAGGCAGATATTACCAATCCCGAACAGCCCGACTACGATGTGACGGACGGCAGTATCCGTTTTGATCACGTAACCTTCCGTTACAATAAACAGAGTGAGAAGCCGGTGTTAGACGATCTGAACTTTGAGATCAAGGCAGGAGAGACCATCGGTATTCTGGGTGGTACCGGAAGCTCCAAGACCAGCCTGGTGAACCTCATCAGCCGTCTGTATGATGTCAATGAGGGTACAGTCTATGTCGGCGGCAAGGATGTCAGAAGCTATGACCTGGAGACCCTGCGTAATGAGGTATCCGTGGTACTGCAGAAAAACGTGCTGTTCTCCGGTACGATCTTAGAGAACCTCCGCTGGGGTGATGAAAACGCCACCGAAGAGGAATGCATCCGTGCCTGCCGGCTGGCATGTGCCGATGAATTTATTGAAAAGATGCCCGAGAAATATAACACTTATATTGAGCAGGGCGGAAGTAACGTATCCGGCGGACAGAAGCAGAGACTGTGTATCGCCAGAGCACTGCTCAAAAAGCCTAAGGTACTGATTCTGGATGATTCCACCAGTGCTGTGGATACCGCTACCGATGCGAAGATCCGTAAGGCATTTGCCACGGAGATTCCCGGTACGACGAAGATCATCATCGCACAGCGTATCTCCAGTATTCAGGATGCAGACCGCATCATTGTTATGGATAACGGTAAGATCGATGCGTTCGCACCTCACGAAGAACTGCTTCGTACCAATAACATTTATAAGGAAGTATATGAAGCCCAGACCCAGACGGGTGGCGGCGACTTTGATGAGAATGGAGGTGAGTCATAATGCCAGGACCTATGGGCGGCGGAATGCGTGGACCCGGCAGAAGAATGCAGGGTGGTACACGTATTGAAAATCCGGGAAAAATATTTAAGAGACTGATGGCGTATATTTTCAAAAAATACGGCATTCACTTCATTTTTGTATTGATCTGTATTGTGCTGAGCGTTGTGGCAAGCATTCAGGGTACTCTGTTCATGCAGAGACTGATCGATGACTATATCATGCCCATGATCGGACAGGAGTCTCCGGACTTCAGTAATCTGTTCCGGGAAATTGTCCGGGTGGCAGGTTTTTACCTGGTTGGCGTAGCAGCTACTTATGCTTACAACCGTATCATGGTAACTATAACGCAAGGAACACTGAAGAGTCTCCGTGATGATCTGTTTGAACACATGGAGAAACTGCCAATCAAGTATTTTGATACCCATTCCCACGGCGATATCATGTCCATCTATACCAATGATATCGATACCCTGAGACAGATGATCAGCCAGAGTATTCCACAGGTATTTTCCAGTTTTATCACCGTAGTCGGTACGCTGGGAAGTATGCTGGTATTAAGTGTACCTTTGACGGCCGTCAGCCTGATCATGGTGGCACTGATGATGGTGGTTACCAGTAAGGTAGCGGGATTGAGCGGAAAATATTTCGTAAAGCAGCAGAAGAATATCGGTACGGTGAACGGCTATATTGAAGAAATGATGGAAGGTCAGAAGGTAGTCAAGGTATTCTGTCATGAAGACAAGAGCCTGGAAGAGTTCAAAAAGTTGAACGACGAGTTGTGCGAAAGTGCTTATAATGCGAATAAATTTGCTAACCTGATGGGACCTATCAATGCACAGCTGGGTAACTTAAGCTATGTGGTATGTGCTATCGTCGGCGGTGCTATGGCACTGGGCGGTTTCGCAGGATTGACTTTAGGTAAGCTGGCCAGCTTCTTAACCTTTAACAAAAGCTTCAACATGCCGATCAGTCAGGTCAGCCAGCAGTTGAACAGTATCGTCATGGCACAGGCAGGTGCCAAGAGAGTTTTTGATCTGCTGGATGAAAAAGTAGAGGCCGATGAAGGCTATGTAACTCTGGTACGTGCGAAAAAGGTAGACGGCAAGATCGTAGAGTGTCCCGAGAGAACCGGTATGTGGGCATGGAAGCATGTACACCAGGCAGACGGTACAGTAGATTATATTGAATTACAGGGTGAAGTGGTATTCGACGATGTGGATTTTGGCTACAACGACGACAAGATCGTTCTGCATAACATCGAGATGTATGCAAAGCCCGGTCAGAAGATTGCATTTGTAGGCTCCACCGGCGCCGGTAAGACCACGATCACGAACCTGATCAACCGTTTCTATGATATTCAGGATGGTAAGATCCGTTACGACGGCATTAATATTAACAAGATCAAGAAAGCAGATCTGAGAAAATCCTTAGGTATCGTACTGCAGGATACCCATCTGTTCACCGCTACCGTTATGGATAATATCCGTTTCGGTAAGCTGGATGCTACCGACGAGGAAGTTATCGCAGCAGCGAAGTTAGCGAATGCGGATACCTTTATCCGTCAGCTTCCGGATGGCTATAACACAGTCCTTACCGGTGACGGCGCGAACTTAAGCCAGGGACAGAGACAGCTTCTGTCCATTGCCAGAGCCGCAGTAGCGGATCCGCCGGTACTGATTCTGGATGAGGCTACCAGCTCTATCGATACCCGTACTGAGAAGATTGTACAGGACGGCATGGATAAGCTGATGAAGGGCAGAACCACCTTTGTCATCGCCCACAGACTCTCTACTGTTAAAAACAGTGACTGTATTATGGTCCTGGAACAGGGACGCATCATCGAGAGAGGCAGTCATGACGAACTTATCGCTCAGAAGGGCAGATATTACCAGCTGTACACCGGTCATGCCATCGCCGAAGGCTAAGGATATTCCCAAGATTATAGAGAACAGTGACCGGATCATGAAAGATATGATCCGGGCACTGTTTTTTTATGGATATGCGCTGTCTGTGTCTGAGGGAGTCGGGTTTTACATGATCTGTTTCCAACTGAAATATCCCACAAAATACAGCATCATAAGCATGGATGAAAGCAGTAATATGGGGAATTTGAGTTTTTCATGACGTTGCAGCCAATCACCTTCAAGCAGAAACAGCGGCAGGGCAGACAGGGTATAGCGTCCGGCACTGATCAGCCAGCTCGAGGAGTAGGTCAGCAGGAAAAAGGCAATCAGGTAGGCGAGGTACATGGGACGCATTTTCCTGCGGAAACCATAAATGATACCTGCAATATAGACAAAAAACAACACGAGTTCCGGTACCCATAGGCACATACCGGTGGAGGTGTACCAGCCGGTGATGACGTTTTGAATGATATAGTGCAGCGTTGTCCAGATCGGAGCAAATCCGTTGTACCAGTGATTGGACTGATAATACAGGAAACGGAAAGGATCCCCCTCTACCTGATAATTGATCAGAAGATATACGACAAAGCCAAACAGCATGACAGCAGCCTGACAACCGGGGAGAAGCACCTTGTGCAGGAAATCTCTCCATTTTTTGCCGCGGAGCAGGGTAACTCCACCTTCAGAATAAAATAGTTCCACCAGCACGGCAAATGCCAAAAGCAGTGCCTGTACCTTTGTCAGACAGGCGAAAAAACCGAGGATGGCAACCATAGACCATTTATGCTGCCTCACATAGTAAAGAAAGGCAGAAGCAATGGCGAAGAACAGGGATTCTGTCATAATGGAGCCGAAAAAGAATCCGAAGGGGAAGACGCTGATGGCCAATGTAGCGGTCAGTGCGGCTTGCTTATTAAACTCTGTTTTTGCATTTTTATATAAAAAGATACAGCCGATTCCATAGCATATGGTTGAAAGTAAAATTCCGCAGAAGCGCATGTCGTGGAAGAAAAAACCAAGACAGCGCAAAAGCCACGGCAGTAGCGGATAAAACACCAAAAAAATATGTTCTCCGTTTTCTATGGCACCCGCATAGCCATTCTCGGCAATATTAAGGTAATGCTGTGAATCCCAGCGTTTCCATACCTCCAGAAAATCCGAAAAAGTGATTCCGCCGGAATAATTGCCCATGACCGCCATAACAACTATGGAAAACAGATAGAATATAATACGAAAACCAATAGCAGCACAAAAGATTTTTATTTCTTCCGGGTAACGTTCCACAAAAGAGATAATCCGTTTTTTTACAGAGGAAAGAACAATACTTTCATGTAAACATTCTATTCCGTAAACGGAAACAATCAGTAGGACCGGAACATAGTTGGTGATGTAGCGTGCACTTGTTTCCCAATGCATAAGGAACACGGTGATGCCGATAATAGCCAACAAAGGCGCCTGCAAAGCGGTGATCGGATCCGATACAAGGGTGTCAGAGGTAACAGAAGATGGTGATGCGGTCCTGCGAATACAATTCATAGCAGCAATTACCAGCAGCACAAGCAATGCATAGAAAACCATATTGCAGACAGCCTGATAAGAATGATATTTTTCCCCACTGTATAAAATAAAAGAATGAAGCCAGGAAGAATGAACGGGACTGTCATCCAAAAA
Organism: uncultured Lachnospiraceae bacterium; assembly: GCA_945929965.1. Classification (GTDB taxonomy): domain Bacteria; phylum Bacillota; class Clostridia; order Lachnospirales; family Lachnospiraceae; genus Acetatifactor. The sequence continues at coordinate 6,477 of CAMEOT010000029.1, read as the reverse complement.
ATCAGAAAGTGCCAAAGTGCCATCTCCGAAACAGCGATGAAGCTTTCTTGCATAAAGGGCAAGCATACCGGTAAGACCGTTTTTGGAGATACGGTTTCCAATCTCGCTCCAAAGCGCCTGATTTCGCAAGGCAGGGTTTTGGAAGGAACGTGTGAATTCATAATCTGCTGGATTGTATCCTCCGTTTCCGGTAAGCCCCATCATGATCCAGTGCAGGGAAGGCGTATTCTTAATGGCAGCCAGACCAGAGTCCAGATGGACGGAGTACATGTAATTGTGAAAAATCAGCGAAACCACGAGATAGATCAGACTGACACTCAGCACATATCCGCCTGCTTTCTTCCATTTTTTCTGAAAAAGAAAAGACAGTACAATAGCAATCACCATGATGCAGACAGTAGGTTTGATAAAAATGCCGATCGTGGCAGTAAGTCCCGACAGTAGATATATGGCAATCTTTTTCTTCCAATCTGGAACATCCGTAAACAGAGACAGATAAAACAGGAAAATCGGAAAAAGCAGAGACAGAGAGTCTGTATAAAAGGCGTCAGCCATAAAGGAAAACGGCAGAAAACATATGCTGACCAGTAAAGTCAACAAACCGTGGCGGCTTCCGAATAATTTACGTGTCGTGAGGCTGGCAATAACAAGTGTCAGAAGCAGTAAAAGTCCGTTGCCATATGCCGCAATCAGAAAGTAATCTCCGGTAAATACGGTGCCAATTCGAAATAGCACATAGAGAAACATAAGACCGCCCAGGTTATTGGGAAACCAGTCAAAATAGTCATAGTAATTCGGAAAACTTCCGGTTTCCAGCCATTGAATGGCACCGCCATAGATGGCATCCAGATCAAAGCTGGGTTGGAAACGTAATTCTTCGATCCGGGAAAACTGAAAGATTCCAAACAGTATGACAAATCCGATCAGGCAATACGGATATATTTTGTCGCAGAAAGCTTCTTTTCCATGAGTCCTGTGAAGAAAGTAAAGCAGGAAACACAGGAAAACAAGAGCACTGCCCCAAGTAGAAAAAGAAGGATTATGGAGCAGTAGACTTCCGGTTAAAAACAGAAAAAGGATGCTTCCAATCATAGCGGCAAGTTGAAATAAATTAAATTTTATCCTATTCATGTGATATCTCCCTCTTAACCAGAGATTAATACCCAGGTCGGTCTCCAACGTAAGTATTTTATTACAAAATCCACATCCACCGGCTGCCCGGACAATACCGGATAGAACAGCAGGAACAGGGCAAACGCCACCGCGGCATAAGCGCAGCAGACGATGACGAAGGTGCGGTCAGACATATGCTTCTTCCACTGCATCAGACTGTATACGATCATCAGCACTACAAAAGGAACACTGGGGAAATAGTGGTAGATGAAAGTGATCCTGGTGACGAAGAACCAGGGCAGGTACTGCGCCAGGTAGCCGACTGCCAGAAAAGCAGCTGCTGCATATTCTCTGCGGGACAGGGTAATCGCAGTATTTGTGGAGCTCTCTGTTTTTGTGTGTTCTGCCAGAGAACAAAGAAACGCATTATTGCGAATTAACAGGTACAGGATGTAAATAAATGCCGGAATACCGATCCACCATACAATAGGATTGCCGAAAGCACTGATCCCCTCTTTGACTGCATCGGTCAGATATCCGGAATAGTACCAGATCGGACGGACTATGGTGGGCCACTCATACCAGGAGGAAGAGTAGGGATGTGTCGCCTCCAGACCACTGTGGTAGTTGAACATGGAAGTCTGGTTTGCCAGCATACGGTCAAACAATCCCGGATGAGAATTGTCCACAAAAGGCAGGTAGGACAGCAGGTAGATCACTACCGGGATCAATACGAAAAAGGTCAGACAGAAATCAATGGTCTTGATCGTATAGTTAGGGAAATTCTTCACTATGTATTTATGATCGATACCGTTTGTGCTTTTGCCGGGATGTGCTTTGGCGTAAAGGTATTCCCGGTAGCGCCGCAGCAAGTGCGCGAAAAACAGCAGTGCCAGACCACATCCGGCATAGACACCGGTCCATTTGCTGGCAATGCCAAGCCCCATGCAGACACCACATAATCCTAATGGAATGAAGGTCTTATGTAGTGGCGTGTCATAGAAACTCATGCTGCAATAGCTATACATAAAATAATACATGGCAATCACGAAGAATGTGATATAGACATCGATCGTTGCAATTCTCGTCTGTGTAAAATGCATAAAATCAAAGGCAAACAGGAAGCAGGCGAGAGCCGCTGCGGGAGTATTACCAGTCATTTTCTTCCCCAACAGATAGAGGAACGGTAGCATGGCGATGCCAAATAAAGTACCCATGATCCGCCAGCCGAAGGGATTCATCCCGAAAATAGCGATACCCACAGAGATCAGAATTTTGCCCAGAGGCGGATGCGTATTTTCATAAGTGGGCAGCCCGTGGAGGAATTCATAAGCCGTACGGGCATGATAGATCTCATCGAAATACATGCTGTTACGGAAAGAATAGCGTTCCGGGTAGCAATCGCTCTCATCGAACAAAGTCTCGTAAGCAGAGGCATTCACAGGGCGTAGGATTTCACCGTCCGCATCGGTGAAGACCAGCTCGATCAGAGACGCATCCGTATCGGTCAGTGTAAGACGCAGGCAGCGGGCGTCTGTGACGCCTGCTGTCTGCGTCAGATCTTCCAGGGACACATCCTGCCAGGTGAAGACATTGTTCAGAATGATCTCGCCCAGGTACGTCCAGTCCTCCGCCTTTGAGCTACGGACTTCAGCCGTAAAATGCCGCTGATGCCAGGGCGCGATGTAACTTGCCAGGGTGACGGGAACTGTATTTTCCGGAAAATCCAGTTCGATGACCTGATTCTGTGTCATGTCGTAGGTTGTCTCGGGAGCCTTGCGATCGCCCAGGTCATAGAACGCAAAAAAGCTGTAGAGAGCACAGATCGCCAGCAACAGACACAGGTCTGCTTTCGTGAAGCGCACCTGCTCCTTAGAAGGTGTGGGCGCTAAGGGGGAGAGAAAATGTTCCCGGAAGTGGGAGCCGAGGTCACCCGCGGTTGTGGCGGCAACAGTCACCATTTCCCCATGAATATAATATTTCCAGATGATTTTGTAGAAATCATACAGACAATATAACATGCCTGCGGATACCAGCAGAATTATGGGAGCCTTGCGGTCATAGTTCTGCGGATTGTAATGGTACAGCACGTTGGCAGTGTTGTAGAAATGCAGCGCGGCGAAACCGGCATAACATTTCCACAGGGAGCCGGCGGGTTTATACAGACAGCAGAACAGCAGCAGTGCAAGTCCCGGATACATATAGCGTTCGTGCATTCTGACAGAAAACAGGAACATAGTCAGAATGATAAAAGCACCGAGGCAAAAATAGCGTGAAGGTTCTTTTCGACAACGCAAGGCAATCAGAAAAGTAAAAAGAACGATCAGCACAATGGCAATGGATCCCCAGGTACGGCAGGGAAGGAACAGAAAGATCGTGTTCTGGTCCACCCAGTTCATGCCTAACAGCCCCCAGAAATTATAGGCATTAACCGCCGCATATTCATAGGAACCCAGCGTGGAAGTATACTGCGAGGTGGCGGCATCCAGACCGAAGGGAACGCACAACAGAAGCATGCCGCAGATCACAGCCAGACCGCCGCACAGATTATAAAAGAATTTCCTCCAGGAAAAATCCTGCAAAAATACATGATCCAAAATGCCGACCAGAAGGACGGGAGTGAAGATCAGTGTCTGCGGCTTTAACAGAACTCCAATACCGTAGATCGCATAAGCCGGAAGCATTTTGCCGTCCATAAGAAACAGGCACATCAGGATCACCACCAGGGTGTGAACGGAATCCACCTGCCCCCAGCAGGAAGAATTCAGGATGATTGCCGGCTGGAATAGGTAAGCACAAGCTACACATGCAGATTGTATTTCGGAAAAATGCAGTCTTTTTGTCGCCTCTTTGTAGAGCAGATAGCCGCAGACCATGTCGCACAGAATAGCAGGCAGCTTTAACAGCATGATATGCAGGCTGGAATAATAAGGGATCCCAAGCAGGGAACGCAGCGCCCCGATGAGATACAGGACATACATGAATCCCGGCGGATAATCGGTAAAAGTCTCCGCGGAATAGAATGCTCCGGGACCTACGGTGAAGATCCGGTCAGCCCACGCAGCAAAACAGGCAATATCATTGCCGAAACCGTGGGTGGTATAAGCAAGGATCAGACGAAGCAGCAGGGCAGCCCCGAAAATGATCCAGACGAACCGGGTAATGTTTTGGAATTTACATTTGTATTCCCCTTTTTGGAAGCCGGTATAGCAGACACCGCACAGAAGCAGTGAAAGGATAGCAAAACAATGTATCATAAGATATAATCCCCCCATAGTTTTATAATGATAACTTAAAAATATCAAAAAGTGAGTCTTTCGTAAAGACGAATACTTAAAAATAAGTTATAATCATTAGTAAATTCAGACAGATGCAAAAAACGCAAAAAGGGGACAAGCATGAAGAATAAGAAAGTGGAAAATGCCATCACGGCAATACTGGCGGCAGTAGTCCTGATCACAGGAGGAATGAGTCTGTATTCCTATCTGTCGGAGCAAAAGGCAAAAAGCGAATATGATGCCATAAGACAGGAGGTAGTGGTGGAAGAACCCCGGGTGGAGGAGACAGAAGAAGTACAGGTGAAAAACTACCCCGATCTGCAGATTGATTTTGCAAATCTCAAGAAGACCAACCCCGATTTCAGAGGCTGGCTTTATTTTCCGGCACTTGACATCAGCTATCCGGTGGTACAGGGCGAGGACAACAATTATTATCTGAAGCACTCTTTTGAGGGAGAAAGTGTAAATGCCGGATGCATTTTCATGGATTGTGAGGCTTCGGCGGATTGGTCGGACCGGAACACCTTCGTCTTCGGACATAATATGCGGGATGAGAGCATGTTCGGTAGTTTTAAAAATCTGTTGAAGGGGACCGCAAGCTGCGAGGAGAATCCGTATTTCTATATCTATACGGAAGATAAGGTCTATATTTATGAAATCTTTGCTTATTACGAGACCAGAAGCACCAGCGACCGCTTCGCAACCTTTACCTCGGATGCTTCCTATGACGATTACGTGCAGTGGGCGACGGAACATTCCCTGTATGCCTCGGATGCGGACTTAAGCGATAGGGGGAACATTGTGTCGCTCTCCACCTGCTATGGTTCCGTCGGTACCAAGAAGCGTGCCCTGCTACATGGAGTATTAACGGAAACGGTCAGTAATTAAGACTGAGTACCCTTGTGAGCCTTCAAAAAGACAACCAGAGAACAAAAATAAGCAATAAATCACAAATTTAATAAAAAATCTGAACCTTTTTTATGAGACCCATAGTCTTAATAGATGTAAAGAGGAACGAAAACGTTTAAGTGTGTTGGGAGTAACACATGGGGTTTCATATAAGGGAGAAATCAGATGAGCAGACTTAGCAAGTATGTAAAAGAGAAAATCGTAAAGGTTCTGGTGGCAGCGCTGCTAGTGGGTTCTGTCGCAGGGAATGAGGGGATTACTGCGCAAGCAGCTGCTAATACTGTGGACACATTTGAAACAGCAGTTTTAGATAATCCATATGCATTTATTTTATACGCGAATGAATATAAGAATCCTACACACATTGAAAGTAATATTGCAGTGGGAACAATGGATGGAACAGTGAATCCTATATATGGCGGGAAAAGCTATATTGGCGACTTTACCACCGATAGTGGATTTGTGACAGGTTATCGTACCAGTATGGTTGCACTTGCCCGGATGAACAGTGACGGAACAAGAAACAGTATCGAAGAGATACAGGGACAGCTTTATCATTTTAAATATGATGAAAATGGTAAAAAAGTTTATGAAAAGAAGACAGAACCGTATTTGTCGAAAACTGGTTTTGAGATAACAGATACGGATATCAAGGGAACGATTGCAGCAAAAATTGAGAGCATGAAAGAAGAAACTGCATCCTTATATAGCAGAACAAATGACGAGAATACATTGGTATTAAATATTCCTGATTCAGAGATAGCAAATAACATTGCAACGATTATCAAAACAGCAGATGCGGGAAAAAAGGTAATTGTTAATGTTACGGGAAATGGCAGTGTAGAAACACCGAATATAAATATTGACCCTAGCTGGGGTTTATATGATGTAGAAGACAAATATGCAGATTGGGCTGCAAATATTATTTGGAATTTCGGCGATGCAACAACAGTAAAGATTACCAATCAAATATATGGTTATGTGCTTGCACCGAATGCTACAGTTTCGAATGTAAATGATGTTATTGGTGGTATAATCTGTAATGTTTTTGTACAGAATGGTGAAGTTCATAGAGCAAATCCCTGGAAGGACAGACCTACACCGGAACCAGAGGTAACACCTAGTCCTGCACCGAGCACCGAGCCCAGCGAGAGTACCAGTCCTGCACCGAGCACCG
>CAMEOT010000028.1 GCA_945929965.1 uncultured Lachnospiraceae bacterium | reverse complement strand
TGATGTTCCGTTCGCCGTGGGCGTTCGTGGATTTGCTTAACTAACTCTCAAGTTACTGAAATAAATATGAGAACATCTGGAAAGCGGCAGCTGACGAGTGCAGAACAAACATTCGATTTGCTCTGTACTTTTTTTAATAGGAATGATATACTGAACGGGTAACAACACTAAGAAACCGGGAAGGTGTAGTAATCACTCAGTTGACTGGTATATTCATAGATAGAAGCAGGAGTTAGAGATGGATCATTTTAAATTACATTCCGAATATCAGCCCACCGGAGACCAGCCGCAGGCAATCGCGGAGCTGGTGGAAGGTTTCCGGCGGGGCAATCAGTTCGAGACCCTGCTGGGTGTCACCGGTTCGGGTAAGACCTTTACCATGGCGAATGTGATCCAGGCCCTGAACAAGCCGACGCTGATCATTGCCCATAATAAAACACTGGCGGGGCAGCTTTACGGGGAGATGAAGGAATTTTTTCCGGAGAATGCGGTGGAATATTTTGTGTCCTATTATGACTATTACCAACCGGAGGCGTATGTGCCGTCTTCGGATACTTATATTGCCAAGGACTCTTCCATCAATGACGAAATCGATAAGCTGCGTCTGTCGGCGACGGCCTCCCTTGCGGAGCGCAGAGATGTCGTGGTGGTAGCCAGCGTGTCCTGTATTTACGGTTTGGGAAGCCCGGACGAATATCAGGATCTGATCGTATCCCTGCGCCCCGGCATGGTGAAGGACCGGGACGAGGTACTTCGGGAACTGATTGATATTCAGTACAACCGTAACGATATGGACATTCAGCGAGCTACCTTCCGTGTACGCGGCGATGTGGTGGAAGTCTATCCGGCGCAGGGTGGTGACTATCTGATCCGTATCGAATTCTTCGGGGATGAGATCGATCGGATCACAGAGGTGGAGCCCCTTACGGGGAAAATCCACGCGGAGCTGAATCATGTGGCAATTTTCCCGGCATCCCATTATGTAGTGTCTCAGGAGAAGATCAAGGCAGCCTGCGACAATATCGAAGAAGAGATGAAGGAGCGGGTACAGTTTTTCAAGGGAGAAGACAAACTGATCGAGGCACAGCGTATTGCGGAACGTACGAATTTCGATATCGAGATGCTTCGTGAGACCGGCTTCTGCTCCGGCATCGAGAACTATTCCCGGCACCTGAACGGACTGCCTGCAGGAGCACCGCCCATGACGCTATTGGATTTCTTCCCGGATGATTTTTTGATCATCGTGGACGAGTCCCATATGACGATCCCACAGATCCGCGGCATGTATGCCGGAGACCGTTCGAGAAAACAGACCCTTGTAGATTACGGTTTCCGTCTGCCCTCCGCGTTAGATAACAGACCTTTGAATTTCGAAGAATTTGAGTCGCACATTGACCAGATGATGTTCGTATCTGCGACACCTTCCGATTATGAGAAGGAGCACGAACTGCTCAGGACAGAGCAGATCATCCGACCTACGGGACTGCTGGATCCCGAGGTACAGGTGCGCCCTGTGGAAGGGCAGATCGATGATCTCATCGGCGAAGTAAATAAAGAGGTGGAAAATCACCACAAGGTATTGATTACCACGCTGACCAAGCGCATGGCGGAAGACCTTACGGATTACATGAAGGAAGTCGGCATCCGGGTAAAATATCTGCATTCCGATATCGATACGCTGGAGCGTGCACAGATCATCCGTGACATGCGGCTGGATGTATTTGATGTGCTGGTAGGTATCAACCTGCTCAGAGAAGGACTGGACATTCCGGAGATCACACTGGTAGCAATCCTGGATGCAGATAAGGAAGGATTTTTACGTAGTGCTACCTCCCTGATCCAGACCATCGGACGTGCCGCACGTAATGCGGAGGGACATGTCATCATGTACGCAGATACCATTACGGATTCCATGCGGGAAGCGTTGGATGAGACCAACAGACGTCGTGAGATTCAGATGAAATATAATGAGGAACATGGCATTACACCGCAGACCATCAAAAAGGCGGTCCGGGATCTGATCAGTATCTCCAAGGTGATCGCCAAGGAGGAAGTACGCTTCGAGAAGGATCCGGAATCCATGACGAAGAAGGAACTGGAGAAGCTGATCGGCGAGATCCAGAAGAAGATGCAGAAGGCAGCCGCAGATCTGAACTTTGAGGCGGCCGCAGAGCTGCGTGATAAGATGATAGAACTGAAGAAACAGCTGAATGATATGGGGGAGTAACCGGAACATGATGCAAAAGACAGAAAAAATCATATACAGAATATTGACGGCTCTGTTTCTGCTTCTGTTCCTCCCGGTTCTGTTCAGTATTATTTTTATTGATAAGAAGCTTCCTTATTATGAGAATTGCAGACTGGCAACACTGCTTCCCAATGTGGTATTGTTCGTAGCGGGACTGGTATGCCTGATTGTCATTATGTTGTGGCTTGGCAGAGCGAGCAGGGCTCGGAGCCGGGCATGGGAGACAGCACAGAAGCTGTTTCTTCCGGCGTTGTTTGTATTGCTTTATTTTGCAAATGCGTATATTGCAAGAGAGACGGCATATTATACCAGCTGGGATCCGGAGATTGTAAGAGGATATGCATATCTGATGAGCGGAGGAGTACCACTGGGATATGATCTGTATCTGGTCTTATATCCGAATAATATAACCATTTCTTATATACTGGGTATATTGTATAAGCTGGCGGAGGGATGGATAAGTTATCCGTATAACAGCGAATTTTTATGGATACAGATCGGTTGTGGAATGGTCTCCGTAGCCGGGCTGGCGGCATGCCTTACGGTGAAGCGTATTTCCAAAAGCAATAAAACGACCTGGCTTAGCGCAGCAATATATATTGCCTGCATAGGATTTACCCCCTGGAAAATTGTGCCCTACACGGATGTATACAGCATGGCATTTCCGGTACTGACTATCTGTTTTTATGTATACTATCGTTCTTGTGAACAAATGGCAGCGAAAGGAATCTGTCTGATACTAGCACTTGCAAGCGCATTGTTGGGCGGACTGATGAAGCCGTCGGTATATGTCCTGCTGGTTGCGATCCTGATTGCGGAAGCATGGTCGGCACTGTTTTCGGGAGAAAAGGGCAGATGGAAATGGCTGCTCGCAGATGTGGTGCTTCTTGTTGCAGTGTTTTGCGGAAGCAATGCGGTGAAAGATAAAATGGTATCAGACCTTGGGCTGATACAGAATGAAAATATTGCAGCAACCTGGCATCATTATTTCTATATGGGACTGAATGAGACCACGACAGGCGGTTACAATCCGGATGATTGCACTACGTTCGGAGAATTTCAGGACAGACCCGTCAAAGAGCGCAACCAGGCAGAGATCGAAAGAGCCATCGGGCGGATGCAGGAGCGTGGCGCAGACGGAAGCCTGTACTTCTGGCTTCGGAAAATGGTCATGACTTTCAATGACGGAACACTGGGCTGGCAGACGGAAGGCGATAATGAAAATGCTTTTGCGCCCATTGCACATGGCGGGAAACTTACGGAATTCCTGCGGGATGTATTCTGGAGGAACAGCCGGTATGCGGGAAGATATAATACGATCTGCCAGTTTTTCTGGATCATGCTGTTGACCTGTCTGCCGGGAATCTGTCTCGGAAGACGGGACCGGATCAAAGTAGACAGTCTGTTTATGATCAGCTTTTTGGGCATTTTTCTCTATTTGATGCTCTTTGAATCCCGGGCAAGATATTTATTCTGTTTTGTACCGGTGCTGGTGGTGCAGGCTGCTTTGGGACTGGAAAATTACAGCATCATACTGTGTGAATATAGAAATCGTTGGAGGATGAAACATCATGGAAGAAGCAAAGAAGATGCGCCCGAGAGAGTACATTAAGATCCGCGGCGCCAATGAACATAATCTGAAAAATATTAACGTAGATATCCCCAGAAACGAACTGGTGGTATTGACCGGTATGTCCGGTTCCGGTAAGTCGTCCCTGGCATTCGATACGATCTATGCGGAAGGACAGAGACGCTATATGGAATCCCTGTCCTCCTATGCAAGACAGTTCCTGGGACAGATGGAAAAGCCTAACGTGGAGAGCATCGAGGGGCTGTCTCCTGCTATCTCCATCGACCAGAAATCCACCAACCGTAACCCTCGTTCCACGGTGGGTACCGTAACAGAGATCTACGATTATTTCCGTCTGCTGTATGCGAGGATCGGTATTCCCCACTGCCCGAAGTGCGGAAGAGAGATCTCCAAGCAGACTGTGGACCAGATGGTGGATCAGATCATGAACATGGGAGAAGGTACGAAGATCCAGCTGCTGGCACCGGTGGTCAGAGGCCGTAAGGGCGAACATGCCAAGGTGCTGGAGCGTGCCAAGAGAAGCGGCTATGTCCGGGTCCGGATCGACGGCAGTATGTATGAACTGACGGAAGAAATCAAGCTGGACAAAAATATCAAGCATAACATCGACATCGTAGTAGACAGACTGGTGGTAAAGGACGGTATCCAGCGCCGACTGACCGACTCTATTGAGAACGTGCTGGAGCTGGCGGAAGGACTGCTGGTAGTGGATGTGATCGGAGGAGAACCGGTGACTTTCAGCCAAAGTTTTTCCTGCCCTGACTGCGGTATCAGTGTCAGCGAAGTGGAGCCCAGAAGCTTTTCCTTTAACAATCCTTTTGGTGCCTGCCCTGTCTGCTTCGGACTGGGATATAAGATGGAATTCGACGAGGACCTGATGATTCCGGATAAGAGGCTCAGCATCAATGAGGGGGCCATCACCGTCATGGGCTGGCAGTCCTGTGCGGACAAGTCCAGCTTTACCAACGCTATTTTACAGGCACTGGCAAAGGAATATCATTTTGACCTGGATACGCCTTTTGAAGATTATCCGCAGAAAGTTCATGACATTTTGATCCACGGAACGAACGGCAAAGAGGTGCTGGTGCATTATACCGGTCAGCGTGGCAGTGGTATATATCCCGTCGCCTTTGAAGGTCTGATCAAAAATGTGGAGCGCCGTTACCGTGAGACCGCTTCTGAGAGCTCCAAGCAGGAATACGAGACATTTATGCGTATTACTCCCTGTAAGGAATGTAAGGGCATGCGTCTGAAAAAGGAATCCCTGGCAGTTACAGTATGCGATAAAAATATTTTCGAGATCACTTCCATGTCCATCCGGGATCTGCAGAAGTTCCTGGACACCATGACCCTGACGAAACAGCAACAGTTCATCGGCGAGCGTGTATTGAAAGAGATCCGTGCCAGAGTAGGCTTCCTGGTGGATGTGGGGCTTGAGTATCTGTCTCTGGCGAGGGCTACCGCTACTTTGTCCGGTGGTGAGGCACAGCGCATCCGTCTGGCAACACAGATCGGTTCCGGCCTGGTAGGTGTATGCTATATCCTGGATGAGCCCAGTATCGGTCTGCACCAGAGAGACAATGACAAATTGCTGAATACCCTGAAGAACCTGCGGGATCTGGGCAATACTCTGGTAGTGGTAGAACATGATGAAGATACCATGCTGGCAGCGGATTATATCGTAGATATCGGTCCCGGTGCCGGTTCCCACGGAGGTGAAGTCATCGCTTGTGGTACCGCAGAGGAGATCATGCAGATCCCGGAATCCATTACGGGACAGTACCTCAGCGGCAAAAAGCGGATTCCCGTACCGGAGACCAGACGTACACCTGCCGGCTGGATCAAAGTACTGGGAGCACAGGAAAATAATCTGAAAAATATAGATGTGGAGATCCCTCTGGGCGTGATGACCTGCGTCACCGGTGTGTCCGGATCCGGCAAAAGTTCGCTGGTGAATGAGATCCTCTACAAGCACCTGGCAAGAGAACTGAACTGTGCCCGCTGCATTCCCGGCAAACATAAAGGAATCGAAGGTGTGGAGCAGCTGGATAAGGTCATCAATATCGACCAGTCTCCCATCGGACGTACTCCCAGATCCAACCCGGCTACCTACACCGGAGTGTTTGATCTGATCCGTGACCTGTTCGCTTCCACCGCAGATGCCAAGGCGAAAGGCTACAGCAAGGGGCGTTTCAGCTTTAATGTTAAGGGCGGACGATGTGAAGCCTGCGGTGGTGACGGTATCATTAAGATCGAGATGCATTTCCTGCCGGATGTCTATGTCCCCTGCGAGGTCTGTGGCGGCAAACGCTACAATCGTGAGACACTGGATGTGAAATACAAGGGCAAGAGCATTTTTGATGTGCTGGACATGACGGTGGAAGAAGCACTGCCTTTCTTCGAAAATGTGCCTTTTATCCGCAGGAAGATTGAGACCCTGTATGACGTGGGACTTTCCTATGTAAAGCTGGGACAGCCCTCCACCACCCTGTCCGGCGGTGAGGCACAGCGTATCAAACTGGCAACCGAACTCTCCAGGAGAAGTACCGGCAAGACGATATATATTCTGGATGAGCCTACCACAGGACTGCATTTTGAGGATGTGCACAAGCTGGTGGAGATACTGCACAGACTGGCGGACGGCGGCAATACGGTAGTTGTCATCGAGCATAATCTGGATGTGATCAAGACCGCGGATTATATCATTGATATGGGACCGGAAGGCGGAGACCGTGGCGGCACAGTGATCGCCCAGGGTACCCCGGAAGAGATCGTAAAGGTGAAAAAATCCTACACCGGATACTATGTGAAAAAGATGCTGGAGAAGGAGTTACGATAACTATTCAGCCTCCATTTGCAAAAATTCGACAAATAGTCGATGATATTTGCATGGTTCTGAATAGTTATAAAAATTAATATTTACCCTCTATGAAAATGGGAAAAATTCAGTTATAATATGATGTATATGACTAAAAGAGCGTGTAGAGTCAAGACTTATAGATAGATACCATCGGAAAGGGGTAATAAAAAATGCAGTGCACAGATATCGGAATTGATTTAGGTACCGCCAGCATTCTGGTATACATCAGAGGAAAGGGTGTCGTATTGAAGGAGCCCTCTGTTGTAGCGTTTGATAGAGATACGAATAAGATTAAAGCCATCGGTGAGGACGCGAGACTGATGCTGGGAAGAACTCCCGGCAATATCGTAGCGGTTAGACCGTTACGTCAGGGCGTTATCTCCGACTATACCGTAACAGAGAAAATGATGAAGTATTTTATCCAGAAGGCGCTGGGTAAGAGAACCTTCCGTAAGCCCCGTATTGCTGTCTGCGTACCCAGCGGTGTTACGGAAGTAGAGAAAAAGGCAGTAGAAGACGCTACTTATCAGGCAGGTGCCAGAGAGGTATCCATCATTGAGGAGCCCATTGCAGCCGCTATCGGTGCCGGAATCGATATTTCCAAGCCCTGCGGTAATATGATCGTAGATATCGGTGGTGGTACTTCCGATATCGCGGTAATCTCCCTGGGAGGTACCGTAGTCAGCGCTTCCATCAAGATCGCAGGTGATGATTTTGATGAAGCCATCGTTCGTTACATGCGTAAAAAACATAATCTGCTCATCGGTGAGAGAACCGCAGAAGATCTGAAGATCAAGATCGGTTCCTGCTATAAGAGAGCAGAAGTAGACTATATGGATGTCAGAGGACGTAACCTCGTTACCGGTCTGCCGAAGACCGTCAAGGTATCTTCCGAGGAGACCGAGGAAGCATTGCGGGAGACTACTGCACAGATCGTGGAGACGATTCACAGCGTACTGGAGAAGACTCCCCCTGAGCTGGCAGCCGATATTGCGGACAGAGGAATCGTTCTGACTGGCGGTGGAAGCTTACTTCGTGGTCTGGAGGATCTGATCTCTGCCAAGACAGGTATCAACACCATGACAGCAGAGGATCCTATGACAGCCGTAGCTATCGGAACCGGTAAATACGTAGAGTTTCTTGCAGGATACAGAGAGAATTAATAAAGCAAATGGCAGGATGCCGAACATTTGTCGAAGGATCGATATCGCAAATGGAGGATACGAATGGTTAAAGGTCTATATACCGCATATACCGGTATGTTAAACGAACAGAACAGAATGGATATCATGACCAATAATCTGGCGAATGCGTCTACTGTCGGCTATAAAAAGGAAGGCTCTACCAGCCAGTCTTTTGATGATGTATTGACAGTTAAGATCAAGGACCAGTCAGTGGGCATGAGAAATGCCCAGAAAATCGGTATCAAGAATCCCGGTGTGAAGATCGGTGAGAACTATACCGACTATTCACAGGGATCCTTCCGTATTACCGGCAATACCTATGACCTGGCATTGTCCGGAGAAGGATTTTTTGCCATCGAATTTACCAACAAGGCAGGGGAGACCGATACCAAGTATACCCGTGCCGGACAGTTTACGCTGAATAAGGACGGCTACCTGGTAACCGAAGAGGGTGATTATGTCTTAGATACCCAGAACAGGCGGATCCGGTTAAATACTCTGATCGATTCTTCTATTACCGATGACGGTACCATTTATCAGAATGGTCAGGCAATGGCGAAGATCCAGGTGACGGATTTCGCAGACTATGACTATCTGGAAAAATATGGTGAGACATACTATCAGCCAATTCAGGGAGCACAGACCATTGCTTCCAATGCCCAGGTGAAATCCGGTTACCTGGAGATGGCGAATGTACAGATCGTATCCGAAATGGTAAATCTGATCTCCATTACCCGTGCCTATGAGTCAAATCAGAAGGTAGTGCAGACCATTGACGACACTCTGGATGTGGCAGTGAACCAGATTGGCAGAGTCCAGTAATCTAAAATAAAAAATAGCCGATATATAGATATAGTATGATTTCAGGATGGGAAACCGGGTCATGGAGGACATAAGGGACAGCTTGAGAGGAGACTACATATGGTCAGAAGCTTATGGACAGCAGCGACCGGCATGATCGCACAACAGACAAATGTGGATACCATTGCCAACAATCTGGCAAATGTCAATACCACAGGTTACAAGACACAGGTCAATGAATTCAAGAGCCTGTTATATCAGAACATTCAGACGAAGACCACCTCAGCGAATGGAGATACCAAGCCCAGCAGCGCACAGGTGGGACTCGGTGTAAGAAACGCATCCATCAGTTCCGTATTTAAGGAGGGAAACCTGACTGCATCCGACAGTGATACAGCATTTGCTATTGACGGAAAGGGATTTTTCGCAGTGCGCGGTGCAGACGGCAACACTTACTATACGAGGAACGGTAATCTGAAGTTTACACTGGCGTCCAACGGCGGTAATATGCTGGCAACCTCCGAAGGACTTCCGGTACTGGATACCCAGGGAAGACCTATTGTGCTTGGCAACAATTATGTAATGAGTAAGATCACGGTCAGCAAGGACGGAAGCCTGTGCTATCCCGATGCACAGAACAATCCTCAGCCCATCGGTATCACTATCGGTGTATTCCAGTTCAACAATCCCAACGGACTGGAGAGACTGGCAGACAGCCTGTATCAGCAGACCGCAGCCAGCGGACAGGCAATCAACGAAGCTACCAACAATAACGTGGAACGAAGCAACATTATTCAGGGATATCTGGAAAGCTCCAATGTACAGGTCGTGGATGAAATGGTCAACATGATCGTGGCACAGAGAGCTTACGAACTGAATTCCAAAGCAATCACAGCGTCCGATGAGATGTTGCAGCAGGCGAATAACTTACGTAGGTAACGCGAAGCGTATAGAAAGGCTAAATTATGGATATTAGCAGTTTATACGGGAGCTCTGCTTTAGACAGCACCGCTTATACCAACGCGGCAAACCAGACGGCTTCCAAATTACAGGATAAATTAAACAGTGCAGATTATTCCAAAGCGACCGATGATGAACTCATGGATGCCTGCAAACAGTTCGAGGCCTATTTCGTAGAGCAGATGTTCAAAGAGATGATGAAGACGATCCCGGAGAGTGACAGCACCTCTTCTTCCAACTCTCAGCTGATGGATTATTACAAGGATGAGATGGTACAGCAGATCGCTTCGGATTCCACAGAGCAGAACAGCCTGGGACTGGCACAGATGCTGTATGAACAGATGAAGCGCAATTATAATCTTGAGTAACTATTTCGGGCTGCCGCTCCCGGCAGCCCCTTTCTTAAATCTATCACCGCAGCAGCGGTTTTCTCTTACGTTTTCGTAGAGATCAGCCACATGTAACAGAACATACACCGGAATGAGGAATGGAAATGGATAACATTACAGGATATGTAGATCATATTGTCTATCAAAACAGTGATAATGGATATACAGTCATGACACTGGTGGCAGAGGGAGAAGAAGTGACCTGTGTCGGTATGTGTAAAGGCTTAGGACAGGGAGAAAATATTTCTGCGGAGGGAGAATACATAGAGCATCCGGTCTACGGCAGACAGTTCAAGATACAGACCTATGAGACTGTGGCACCCACCGATCGCGCCGGCATGGAACGCTATCTCGGATCCGGAGCGATCCGGGGTGTGGGCGAAGCACTGGCTGCCAGAATCGTGAAAAAATTCGGAGATGATACTTTCCGGATTATAGAGGAGGAACCGGAACGGCTGGCGGAAGTAAAAGGAATCAGCGAACGGAAAGCCCAGGAGATTGCTGTTCAGATGGAAGAAAAAAAAGACCTCAGAGAGGCCCTGGTCTATCTGCAGCAGTATGGTATCAGCAATACCCTGGCTGTGAAAATATATAACACCTATGGAATGGAAATGTACAGCGTGATGCGTGAGAATCCTTACAGACTGGCGGAGGATGTCAGTGGAGTGGGATTCCGCATTGCTGATGAGATCGCCGGGAGGATAGGTATCCACACCGATTCCGATTACCGCATCCGGAGTGGAATTTTGTATACACTACTGCAGGCGGTGGGAGAAGGACATTGCTTTCTGCCGCTGGAACTTCTGCTTCGCAGAGCATCGGAACTGTTGGGAGTATCAGAGGAAAATATCCGTCCGCAGGTGGATAACCTGATCATGGACAGGAAGCTGGTGGCAAAAGGAGATGCGGTTTTCGCGGCGGCATATTATTATGCGGAACTGAATTGTGCCAATATGCTTCGGAACCTGAATATTCCCATGCTGGAGGCAGAAAATCTTCCCGCACAGAATATGGCAATCCGTAAGAGACTGGAGCGTATGGCGGAAAACCTATCCATGGAACTGGATGAACTGCAGCTGAAAGCAGTGGAGGAAAGCATAAAGAACGGTCTCTTTATTTTATCCGGAGGACCCGGCACCGGAAAAACGACAACTATCAATATGATCATCCGTTATTTTGAGTCGGAGGGAATGGACATATTCCTGGCGGCGCCCACGGGGCGTGCTGCCAAGAGAATGACAGAAGCGACCGGCTTTGAAGCGAAGACGATCCATCGTCTATTGGAACTGAACAGTGCCTTGTCAGATGATGATACCAGAAGAGCCAACTTTGAACGGAATCAGGAGAATCCATTAGAGGCAGATGTAGTGATCATTGATGAGATGTCCATGGTGGATATTCAACTGTTCCAGGCACTCTTAAAAGCCATTTTGCCGGGAACGAGACTCATTCTTGTTGGGGATGTGGACCAGCTGCCCAGCGTGGGACCGGGTCAGGTGCTGCGGGATCTGATGAACAGCGAAGCCTTCCCCATGGTAACTTTAGAGAAAATCTTCCGTCAGGCGGGCGAAAGTGACATTGTAGTCAATGCACACCGTATCAACAAGGGAAAACAGATCGCTCTGGACAATAAATCCCGGGATTTTTTCCTGTTGGAGCGAAATGATGTGAATGTTATTTATAAACATATGATCCAACTGATCCGGGAGATGCTGCCCAAATATGTAAATGCCACACCCTTCGATATTCAGGTACTGACGCCCATGCGGAAAGGAAGCCTGGGTTGTGAGACATTGAACGGTATCTTACAGAGGTACCTGAATCCGGCGGATCCACATAAAAAGGAACATTCTTATGGGAATACCGTCTTCCGCGAAGGTGATAAGGTCATGCAGATCAAAAATAACTACCAACTGGAGTGGGAGATCGTGGGCAGATATAACATTCCCATTGATAAGGGCATGGGTGTCTTTAACGGAGACATGGGAAGAGTCCTGGAGATCAATGAGACAATGTCTACACTTCTCGTGGAGTTTGATGACGGCAGGAGGGTCAATTATCCATTCTCCGGGCTGGAGGAACTGGAGCTGTCCTATGCCATCACGATCCACAAGTCTCAGGGTAGTGAATATCCCGCAGTGATCCTGCCGCTACTCGGAGGTCCCAGAATGCTGTTTAACCGTAATCTTCTGTATACGGGAATCACAAGAGCCAGGAACTGTGTTACGATCTTAGGCAGCAGCGAGACGGTGAGGAATATGATCGACAATGTCAGTGAGAACCGCAGATACACGGCATTGGAAAGTCGAATCAGGGAGATCTGCGGCCTGCCGGAGGGGATATAATTATGATATGGAAGCTATTGTTTCCCACCAGATGCCCGGTGTGTGACAGAATCGTGAAACCTTTCGGGGAGAAAATCTGCCTGGAATGTCTTCCAAAGCTCCGCACAGTGACTCCTCCCTGGTGCATGAAATGCGGAAAAAAGATACAGGGAGATGAAGAACTCTGCATGGACTGCAGAGGCAGAAAGCATATGTTTGACCGTGCCAGAACACTGTATGAATACGGCACGGCGGCTCCGTCTCTCTATCGCTTTAAATACAAAGGGAGACAGGAATACGCGGATTTCTACGGAGAGGAAATGGGAAAATACTTAGGAGAGTTTATTCGCAGAGTTTCACCGGACGTGCTGGTACCGGTGCCACTGCACCGGAAGAAATTAAAGTCGCGGGGATATAATCAGGCAGCGTGCCTTGCCAGAGCATTGGGGAAGAGTCTAAATCTTCCGGTAGATGAAAAACTGGTAAAAAGAATACGGAATACGGAACCAATGAAACGACTGAATCCCACGGAAAGGCAAAATAATTTGAAAAAGGCTTTTAATATAGGCAGAAATGATGTAAAATTATATGACCGGATTATTCTGGTGGATGATATTTATACAACCGGTACCACGCTGGATGAGATCTCAGCACTATTAAAATCCTACGGCGTATCTGAAGTGTATTGTGTTACGTTGGCATGCGGCGCCGGATTATGATGAGGAAGGTGTGAGGATACTATGAATATAAGAAACTGCAGAATGTGTGGGCATATATTTAATTATGTGGCAGGACCTATCCTGTGCCCCCACTGCCGGGAGAAAATGGAAGCCAAATTCCAGGAAGTTAAGGAATATATCCGTTCCAACCCCGGAGTAGGCATTCAGGATGTAGCGGAGAACTGCGATGTGGAACCTTCCCAGATCCAGCAATGGCTTCGGGAGGAGAGACTGGAGCTGACGGAAGGATCGGCAATTTATCTGCAGTGTGAGAAATGTGGTGCTCCTATCCGGAGCGGAAGATTCTGCGAGAAATGTAAGTATGAAATGTCAATGGACCTGCAGAGTGTGCTGCCCCAAAAACAGCAGATGCTGAAGCAGCATCCTGCTTCATCCAGAGACGGAGACCGGATGCGCTATCTGTAAGCATCTGCGGGCGGAGGAATTATGCTGAACGAAGAAAAGATCATATTGATGACCCAAATGGCATCCTATGAAGAGAATGAAGGCAAAAAGAATATGGCGATCGGCCGTTATTTTCGCAGCGATTATATAGCAATACAGGTTTTGAAGTCTATTCTGTGTGCTACGATTGCTTATGCGGTATGCTTTGCCTTATATGTTTTCTATGATTTTGAGACCTTTATGCAGGATATTTACAAAATGGACTTGATCAGTTTTGCAAAAAATGTGCTGCTGTATTATGGAATTACGGTAGTGGTATACGGAGCTGCCTCTTACCTGATCTGCTCTCTGCGTTATGCCAGGGCGAAGAAGAGCCTGAAATGCTATTATAACAATCTGAAAAAGCTGAATTCCATTTATAATGAATAACAGATGCAGATTGATATGGAGGAAATATGACTGCTTTACTGGAATTAAGAGAAAATCTGAAAAAGATCTACAGCAGAAACGAAGCTTTTATTCTGCCGGTGATCAAATTCCTGCTTAGTTTTATCGTGCTGAGCATCATAAACGGCAAAATGGGATATATGACAAAGATAGACAATATGGCGATTGTTCTGATCGTATCTCTGTTATGTTCTTTCCTGCCTACCGGATTTATGGTGGTATTTGCCATGCTGTTTACAATGCTTCATATGTATGCTTTATCCATTGAGACGGCGGCAGTGGGACTGGTGGTATTTTTACTGCTGTATCTGCTGTTCCTGAGATTCACGGCCAAAGAAGCATTGGTAGTGGTACTGACCCCCATTCTGTGCATGCTGAAGCTTCCTTATGTCATGCCGGTTGCCATGGGACTGATCGGAACCCCTGCTTCCTGTGTATCCGTAGGATGCGGCGTTGTAGTGTATTATCTGATCCAGACGGTGATCAGCAATGCGCCCACCATCAATTCCATGGGTGCGGAAGAGGCTACGGCGAAACTGCGCCTTCTAATCGACGGTATGCTGGGGAATAAGGCAATGTTAGTCATGATCGTGGCATTTACCGTGACCGTGATTGTGGTATACCTGATCCGCAGAATGAGCGTGGATCACTCCTGGACCATTGCAATGGCGGCCGGAATCATGATCGAGGTGCTTATCCTGCTGGTGGGAGATCTTATGTATGATACGAATCTCTCCATCCTCAGTGCACTGTTGGGTGCGATTGTTACCGTGATTGTATGTAAGGTGATAGAGTTCTTCCGCTTCTGCCTGGATTACAGCAGGACAGAAAAGGTCCAGTTTGAAGACGATGAATATTATTACTATGTAAAAGCGGTACCGAAGATGACTGTGTCGGCACCTACCAATACTGTGAAGAAGATCAACACCCAGCGCAGACCGGCGCCACAGAGCGCGAGACCTGCGGAACAGGGCAGATCTTCCGGTCAGAGCCGGAGTGGCGGACAGAATGTCAGAAGTGCGGAAGGATCCGCAAGAAGTGTAGTAACAGAGCGTACAGCGCCTGCCAGAAGCAGAGCTCCTTATGGACAGCAAAATCCCTACCGCGGACGGGAAATGACCGGCGGCAGAAGCGTTACCATAAGCAGTGATCATATGGCGCAGGACGACTCGGACGATTACGAAGAATTGTTCTGAAGGGATTAATGAAAAATGCAGTTATGGGATAAGCTGGCAGAATATGCGAAAAACTTCAGTAGTTACCGTACGACTATGGATTTCGGCGATGTGGCAGAGATTCTGATCATTGCGGTGCTGCTGTATTATGCGTTAGTGTGGATGAAAACGACCCGGGCATGGGTATTGCTCAAGGGTCTGATTGTCATCCTCGTTTTTTTGCTGCTGGCTTATTTTTTCCGGATGACGACGATTCTGTGGATGGCGCAGAATGTGTTGGGGTTTGCGGTGACAGCATTGATTGTGGTGTTGCAGCCGGAGCTGCGAAAAGCTTTGGAAGAATTGGGCAAAAAAAATATTATCAGTTCAGTGCTCCCGTTTGATAATAATCATCAGGTGAATGAAGAATTTTCCGAGAAGACCATCAATGAGATCACCAAGGCCTGTGTAGAGATGGGAAAGGTGAAGACCGGTGCGCTGATTGTAATCGAACAGAAAGTATCCTTAAGAGATTATGAGAGAACAGGAATTGATGTGGATGGTATCGTCACCAGCCAGCTCCTGATTAATATTTTTGAACATAACACACCATTGCATGACGGAGCAGTAATTGTCAGAGGAAACAGAGTGGCGTCCGCTACCTGTTATCTTCCTCTCTCGGATAACCTGGGACTTAGCAAGGAGCTGGGTACCAGACATCGTGCCGGCGTGGGAATCTCCGAGATCACCGATTCCCTGACTGTGATCGTGTCCGAAGAGACCGGCAAGATCAGCGTGGCTTATGAGGGCGAACTGGAACGGAATCTGGACGCAGAATCACTTCGCGACAGAATGCATAAGATTCTGAACAGCACCGGTGAGGAACATAAGAATCTGCGAATCTGGAAGGGAAGGAGCCGTGACAAGAAATGAAAAAATTACTGACACGTAATCTTGGACTGAAGCTTGCTTCTCTGGTACTTGCGTTTGTGCTCTGGTTCCTGGTGGCGCAGATCTATGATCCGAAGGATACCGTGACTTTCAATAATATTCAGGTTCGACTGATCAATACGGAACTTCTGGATGAAGAAGGAAAAGTCTACGAGGTGTTGGATAACAGTAACCTGGTAAGGGTCACCGTTACGGGACCGCAGAGTATTGTAAAATCCGAACTGCGCCGGAGCGATATCGTGGCGGAAGCAGATATGAGCAAGCTGACCGATATCAATACGATAGCAATCACTTATTATTGTGAGAATGTCAGCAATGATTCCGTAGAAATCAAGGGCAACCACGACTCGGTGCGGTTGAACGTGGAAGACAAGACCAGCAAGTGGATCAAGCTGGAGAGCAATACCATTGGTGAAGTGGCTTCCGGCTACATGATCGGAAACGTAACACTGGACCAGACCAATATCGAGGTTACCGGACCGAAATCCGCAATCTCGCAGGTGGATCATGCCGGAGTGGATATCAATGTGACAGACTCCACCAGCAGCCTGTCCGCAAACGTAGACATCAAGCTGTATGATGCGGACGACAATGAGCTGACCCTGGAAAGTGTCAAGAAAAATGTAAATTCCGCACATATGATGGTGGAAGTACTGGCAACCAAGGAAGTGCCGGTTGAAATTGAATATATGGGTGTACCCGAGGACGGCTATATGGCTACCGGTGAGGTGGAGAGCAGTGTGCCTACGGTAAGAATCGCCGGAACAGCATCTGCACTGGTGGGAATCTCTGCGATCACTGTACCGGAAGAGAGGATGAACATTACCGGACAGTCCGGTGACCTGGTAGATATCATCAACCTGAAGGAATATCTGCCGTCCAATGTACGACTGGCGAACAAGAGCTTTGATGGCAAGATTACCGCCACAGTCTATATTGAACCGATTGATACCAAGGATCTTACGATTCCGGCAGATAATATTTCCATTACCGGAGTACCGGATGGCATGGAAGCAGAGATTACTTCCACAGCGGAGGAATACGACATTACCGTATCCGGATTATCCAGGAATATAAGCATACTGCGTGACGGCAGTGTGACAGGAGTCCTGGATCTGAACCAGTGGATGGAAGACAACGGTCTGGAAGAGTTGACACCCGGGAACTATACGATTCCCGTAACATTTAATCTGTCAGAAGACATCACGGTAGATACAGATGTGAATATTCATATCCGACTGAAAAATGCGGACAGTAGTACCTGATCAACAGGTAGTCCCGCAGGTTCAAAAGGCATGAAATAGAGAATAGAGATAGAATGAGAGGGTTTTTACAATGGCTAGAATGTTTGGAACAGATGGCGTACGCGGTATTGCCAATGAGGAACTGACCCCGCTGCTTGCCATGCAGCTTGGGCAGGCGGGAGCGTATGTTCTCACCAAGGAAAATGAACACAAGCCGACGATCATGGTAGGATGCGATACCCGAATCTCCGGGGATATGCTTGCGAATGCGTTGATGGCCGGTGCCTGCTCCGTAGGCGCTAACTGTGTATATGTGGGAGTGATCCCGACTCCGGCAGTGGCTTACCTGACCAAGAAATACAAAGTAGATGCGGGAGTTGTGATCTCCGCCTCTCACAATCCGGTAGAGTTCAACGGGATCAAGTTCTTTGACGGCAACGGTTATAAGCTTCCGGATGCTATGGAAGACGAGATCGAAGCGCTGATCCGGAACAATATGCCCGGCATCAAGTTCCCTATCGGTCCCGGCGTAGGTAAGATCAAATACCGTACCGATGCCAGAGAAGAGTATATTAACCATGCTATGAGAGCCGTAAATGTAGATCTGTCCGGTCTGAAGATCGTGGTAGACTGTGCGGAGGGAGCTTCCTTCTACACATCTGTGGAATGCCTGAAGGAACTGGGGGGCAGCGTGGTAGCCATCCATAACAACCCGGACGGAACCAACATCAATGCCAACTGCGGCTCCACCCATATGGAAGAACTGCAGGCAAGAGTCGTTTATGAGAAAGCAAACGTAGGTCTTGCATTTGACGGAGATGCTGACAGACTTTTAGCAGTAGACGAAAATGGTAAGATTGTAGACGGTGACCAGATCATGGCAATCGTCGGCAACTTTATGAAGAGCAAGGGAACCCTGAAAAAGGACACTATCGTAGCAACCGTAATGAGTAATCTGGGATTCTTCCTGATGGCTGAGAAGAACGGCATTACCATGGAGAAGACCAAGGTAGGTGACCGTTATGTATTGGAACGCATGAAGGAAATCGGTGCAAGTCTCGGCGGAGAACAGTCCGGACACATCATTTTCCTGGATGAGAATACCACCGGTGACGGATTGCTCAGCGCGCTGCATCTGTTACAGGTAATGGTAGAGACCGGTAAACCTCTGTCCGAACTGGCCCAGATCATGGAAGTGCTGCCACAGGCGCTGGTCAATGCCAAAGTAGCTAACCATAAAAAAGAAAAATACATGGAATATCCCGAGATCGCAGATGCTATTCAGAATCTGGAGGAGAAGTTCGCGGGAGAAGGCCGTGTACTGATCCGTCCCTCCGGAACAGAGCCTCTGGTAAGAGTTATGATCGAAGGAAAAGATCAGCAGGTGATCCAGGAGGAAGCACAGAGACTTGCCAACCTGATCCAGGATATCATGTTCTAAACAGACAGATTGCGAAAGTTGTCTTGGAAAAGTTCTTGTGAATGAATTACATTCATGCTATGATAGGAATGTAATGGGTGTATAAATTCATAAGAATGATTGAAAAATATGCAGAATAAATATCGATAGTGGAGGGTTTGTCATATGGTAAGTCAGAAAGTTGTAATCAAGAATCCTACGGGCTTGCACCTGCGTCCCGCCGGAATCCTGTGCAAGGAGGCAATGCAGTTCAAGTCTCTGATCACTTTCAAATTCCGTGAGAACACAGCTAACGCCAAGAGCGTGTTGAGCGTATTGGGTGCCTGCGTAAAGTGCGGAGATGAGATCGAATTCGTATGCGAAGGCGAGGATGAGGCAGAGGCACTGAAGACTCTGGTAGAAGCTGTAGAGAATGGTCTTGGGGAATAGACCACAGCAGAAAAATAAGGGGCTGTGTATCCTTGCGGTGCACAGCTTTTTCTATGACATGAGGGAGAGATAACATGGAAGAAAAAAGTATGAAGAAGAGTTTTTCCAGTCTGGGCTGGAGGTTCCTGATCGGAACATTGATCATCTACGCAGTGCAGATGGCAGTCGTGGCTGTTGTGGGACAGGTAAAGCCGGAGTGGCTGGAGAATACGACCATCAACCTGATCCTTGCTGTCCTGCCGTTGTATCTGATCGGTATGCCGATATTGATCGCACTGGTGAAGCGGATACCCGGGGAAGCACCTGTGAAGAGAAGTATGAAACCCGGACAGTTCATTGTGGCACTGATCATGTGTTATGCATTGATGTATTGCGGTAATCTGGTGGGAACACTGATCACTACGGTAGTCGGTGCACTGAAGGGCTCGGAAGTAGATAATGCCCTTATGGCCTATGCAACAGAGTCCAACATGATGGTTACCTTTCTCTATATGGTGATCTGTGCACCGATCCTGGAAGAATATATTTTCCGCAAACTGATCGTGGATCGCACCGTAAAATACGGTCAGGGAGTGGCTATTGTCCTGTCCGGTCTGATGTTCGGACTGTTCCATGGCAACCTGAACCAGTTCGCGTATGCAATGTTGCTTGGAATGTTCCTGGCATTTCTGTATGTGAAGACCGGCAACCTGAAGATTACCATCGGCTTACATATGTGTATCAACTTTATGGGAGCTGTGGTAAGTGTTTTGCTGTTGAAGGCAATTCATCTGGACGAATACCAGGAGATCGTCATGAACGGCGGGGATGCGCAGGCTATCATGGACTTCATGATGCAATATCTGCCGGGCTGGATTGGTTATATGATCTATGTATTATTTATTCTGGCAGCAGTGATTACCGGAATTGTTCTGTTTATTGTCTTCCGCAAAAGATTTGCAGTGGAGCCGGGACAAATCCCTAAGGGACAGAGATTCAAAACAGTCATCTGCAATCCCGGAATGCTCTGCTACTGCATTTTCTGGATCGTGATGATCCTTCTGCAGATGTTCCCGGAGATCGTGCAGATGCTGTTGGGAATCTCTCCGCTGTCCCTGTAAATACGTTTCACAGGGGCTGACAGTGGCAGGCAGAAAAAGGAGATATGATACATGTACGCATTTGACAGCAGAATACGTTACAGTGAGACGGACAGCGAAGGGGAACTTACGCTGAATGCACTGCTGAATTATTTTCAGGACTGCTCCACCTTCCATTCGGAAGATGTGGGGCTCGGAATCGTCTATATGAAGGAGATCGGACAGGCATGGGTATTATCCTCCTGGCAGATCGTGGTAGACCGGTATCCGAGGCTTGGTGAGAGAGTAAAAATTGTGACATTGCCCTATGAATTAAAGGGCTTTCTGGGATACCGTAATTTCGCAATGCTGGATGAAGAGGGAAATTACCTGGCGAAGGCTAACTCTCTCTGGAGTCTGTTAGATATGACCACGGGGAAACCGGTGGCGGTGAACGAAGCCATGCATAAGGGCTACGGAATTGATGAAAAGCTGGACATGGATTATGCCCCCCGTAAGATCACCGTACCGGAGGGTGGACAGCTGCTGGAACCCATCGTGGTGAAAAAGCATCATCTGGACACCAACCATCACGTGAACAACGGCCAATATGTGAACATTGCCATGGAGTATCTGCCGGATGATTTCCTGATTCACCAGATGCGTGCGGAATATAAAAAGCAGGCATTTCTGGATGATGTGTTGTATCCTTACATAGTATCTGTGGAGAGTGGCTATGTTGTCAGCCTGCGGGATGAGGAAGGCAGACCCTATGTATCCGTAGAATTTCTACAACAGTAGTGATAATAGCAAAATTAATTGAACCGATAACTGAAACAAAAGCTGTGAAACAGACAGAACAGGAGAAAACGTGGAACTGAAATTAGGCGAAAAACAGACGCTTGTAATTGTGAAAAAAGTAGAATTCGGAGTCTATCTGGCAACGAAGGAAGCACCGGATGACAAAGTGCTCCTGCCGGCTAAACAGGTTCCTGCCGGAGCCAAGGTAGGGGATGAGGTGGAGGTATTCCTGTATCGGGATTCCAGCGACCGCCTGATCGCCACGACCAGAACTCCCAAATTAATAATGGGACAGGTGGCACTTTTGACGGTGGTACAGATCGGAAAAGTGGGTGCATTCCTGGACTGGGGACTGGAGAAGGATCTGTTCCTGCCCTTCAAGCAGCAGACCCGCAAAGTAAAAGCGGGAGATCAGGTGTTATCTTCCCTCTATATCGACAAAAGCGGCAGACTCTGCGCTACCATGAATGTCTATGAACATCTGCGCACGGACAGCCCTTATAAAAAAGATGACAAGGTCACCGGCAGGATCTATGAGATCAGCAAAAATTTCGGAGCATTTGTAGCCGTGGATGACTGTTTCTCCGCACTGATCCCGAAAAAAGAACTCTTTGGCGCCACAGAGCAGCCAGGGATCGGAGAACAGGTGACCGCCCGCGTCGTAAAAGTGCTGGAGGACGGCAAACTTACACTGAGCATCCGCGAAAAAGCATACCTGCAGATCCAAAAGGATGCGGAGAAAATTGAGAAGCTGTTAGACAGCTATGAAGGCGCTCTGCCCTTTAATGATAAGGCAGCTCCTGAGGTCATTACCCACGAGACCGGCATGAGCAAAAATGAATTCAAGCGTGCCGTAGGACATCTGTTAAAAGAAGGCAAGATCCAGATCACGGAGAAAAGCATCCGCAGAGTCCGTTAATTGTGCTGGAAATCAAAAACAATATGTGTTATAGTAGAGACGTAATCTGAGAGATATGAACAGATACAGGAGGTGTTATCATGGATATCGCAGGATTATCAATGGCAATGGCTTCGAACAATCTGCAGACGAAAGTCGGAACGGCTGTACTTGGCAAGGCGATGGATACGAACGAAGCACTGGGACAGGGAATCGTACAGATGATGGATTCCGCAGCTATGGAACGCAGTGTAACACCGGAGCTTGGTGCCAATATCGATCTGCGGATTTAGCGCAGAAATAATACATAATAAACGCTAAGACAAAAAGAGTTCGGAATATTAGTTTCCGAATTCTTTTTTTACGCTTATTAGAAAAGAAAATGGCATTTTTACTAAAAAGTGCATAAAAAACTATTGCTTTTTTATCGGACTTTTTGTACATTTGTAATGTATGGGGTACTACGTCAAGAAGAAATTTTGGTTGGGGACTGAAGGAGCATAAGATGATATCGAATCAGATTTTACAGAACACCATTGAAGGATTGAAAGGAATCGCCAGAGTAGAGCTGTGCGTCATGGATGTGGACGGTAAGGAAGTGGCTGCGACCATGGACATGGGCAACTGTTCCAAGCCTGCGGTAGAGTTCGCATCATCTCCGGCAGATTCACAGGAGATTCAGGGATATCAGTATTTCAAAATCTACGATGAGCAGCAGCTGGAGTATATTCTCGTAGCCGGCGGTACCGGTGAGGATGTCTATATGATCGGCAAAATGGTTGCTTTTCAGATCCAGAATCTGTTAGTGGCCTATAAGGAGAGATTCGATAAGGATAACTTCATCAAGAACCTGCTGTTAGACAACCTGCTGCTGGTGGATATCTACAGCCGTTCCAAGAAGCTGCACATTCAGACAGATGTTCCCCGTGTGGTTATGATCGTGGAGTCCGCAGGAGGTAAGGACAACAATGTCCTGGAACTGGCGCGGAACCATTTCGGAACCAACAGTAAGGACTTTATCACCGCAGTGGATGAGAGCAATGTGATCGTGGTGAAGGAATTCGCCGAGACCGATACCGGCAAAGAGATCGAGAAGGCTGCCAGAGCCCTGGAAGACACACTGCTCAAGGAAGGTATCCGGGAAGTCCGCATTGCCTACGGTACCATCGTACATGAGATCAAGGAAGTCAGCCGTTCTTATAAGGAAGCCAAGATGGCACTGGATGTAGGCAAGATCTTCTTCGACGAGAGAGATATTATCGCATACAGTGAACTGGGAATCGGTCGTCTGATCTATCAGCTGCCCATTCCGCTGTGCAAGATGTTCATCCGTGAGATCTTCGGAGGCAAGAGTCCGGATGATTTCGATGAAGAGACACTGACCACAATTTATAAGTTCTTCGAGAACAGCCTGAATGTGTCCGAGACCTCCAGACAGCTGTTCATTCACAGAAATACACTGGTATACCGCCTGGATAAGCTCCAGAAGAGTACCGGACTGGATCTGCGTGTATTTGAAGATGCCATCACCTTCAAGATCGCATTGATGGTTGTAAAATATATGAAGTACATGGAAACATATGAGTATTGATTTCTTGCAGAGCGATTTTGCGAATGAGGCTCTGCAAGAAATCAATATGATGACAAGGCAGTAGAAAGGCAAGATATAAAATGGCAAATAAAGAAGCACAAAGGCTGAAGAGAGAACGGATCATAGAGGAAAATGGCATTATCTTCCTGGACAATGTAAGCAAGTCCTATTCCTCCGGCTCTCCGGCACTCAATGGCGTAACGTTGAGCATCGGAAGAGGGGAATTTGTATTTATCGTAGGTGACAGCGGATCTGGTAAATCGACATTGATCAAATTACTGCTGCGGGAGCTTACGGCGACCAGCGGCAGTGTTTATGTTATGGGAAATGATCTGGCGAAATTAAAGCACAGACAGATTCCCAGATTCCGTCGTAATCTGGGCGTGGTGTTTCAGGATTTCCGACTGTTGAATGACCGTAATGTTTATGAAAATGTAGCATTTGCACAGCGTATTGTGGAGACTCCTGTCAGTGAGATCCGTAGAAATGTTCCTGCAATTCTGGCAACCGTAGGGCTTGCCGGCAAATACAAGGCGAAGACCAAACAGCTCTCCGGCGGTGAGCAGCAGCGTGTGGCACTGGCAAGAGCACTGGTGAACAATCCTTCCATACTTTTGGCGGATGAGCCCACCGGTAATCTGGATCCCAATAATTCCTGGGAGATCATGAAGCTGTTAGAAGAGATCAATGAAAGCGGCACCACGGTAGTCGTGGTAACCCATAACCGTGAAATCGTCAATGCAATGCAGAAACGAGTGATCACCATGAAAAAAGGTGTGATTATCAGCGACGAAGAGAAGGGCGGGTATATTGATGAAGATTAGTACACTTTTATATACGATTAAGCAGGGATTTGCCAACATTTTCCGTAATAAATGGTACTCCCTGGCTTCCATTGCGACGATTTCGGCATGTCTGTTTTTATTCGGACTGTTCTATTCCATCGTTGCCAACTTCCAGAATATTCTGAAGACGGCAGAAGAAGGCGTGTCTGTCACCGTATTTTTCCATAGCGAATGGGATGGCTGTGAGAGCCATACAGATGGACAGATTCCTTCCGAACAGAAGATAGAGGAGATCGGTCAGGAGATTGCCAAACGTGCAGAAGTATCCGATGTACAGTTCAAATCCGCGGATGAGGCATGGGCTACTTTCGGACCGGACTATTTCGGGGAGGATTATGCGGAGGGATTTCCAGAGAATCCGTTGGCCGGTGAGGATAGTTATGAGATTTTTTTGAGTGACGTATCCATGCAGGACGCACTGGTGACCTGGCTGCAGTCCATACCGGAGGTGCGCAAGGTCAATTACTCCGAGATGACCGCCAATACTTTAAGTGGTTTGAATCTGCTGATCGCTTACGTATCCATGGGTATTATCGTGATCCTGCTGGCTGTCAGCATTTTCCTGATCAGCAATACAGTAGCCATCGGCATCTCTGTGAGATCGGAAGAGATCAATATTATGAAATATATCGGTGCAACGGACTTTTTCGTGCGTGCGCCTTTCGTGCTGGAAGGTATGCTGATCGGACTGATCGGAGCTGCACTACCTTTGGGATTGATCTATTCCCTGTATAATTACGCACTGAATTACATGGTGAACCGATTTATGGTACTCAGCGGTTTCCTGAATTTCCTGTCGGTAGATGAGGTGTTCCATTTCCTGGTTCCGATATCTCTGGGCGTAGGCGTGGGTATCGGTTTCCTGGGAAGTATTTCCACAGTCCGGAAGCACCTGCACGTATAGTAATGTAAGAACATGTAACCCGGAGCTTTTTGTCATGATGTATGCGAATATTACGATTCACATACATCATGATTATTTTATAGTGAATGGAGATAGAATTGAATAAGAAGAAAAAAGGCTTCCTGTGCCTGGCACTGTGTCTGATATTGACCGCTTCGTCTGCAACGTACGGTCTGCGGGTGAATGCCACAAGCATGTCTTCCATTACATCGGACAGCATCCGGGAGAAACAGGATCAGATCAGCCAGGCGCAAAAAGAACGGGAAACGATGAAGAGCAATCTGAGTAACCTGGAGAAGATCAAAAAGGATCTGGAGACACAGAAGAGCAATCTGAAGAACTATGTGGCACAGCTGGATCGGAACCTGAGCGAAATCGAACAGAATATTGCGGAATTGAAGAGCAAGATCACCGCCAAAGAGGAGGAGATCACTCAGACACAGGCGGAACTGGATGCGGCACTGGAACGGGAAGAAAATCAGAAAAATGCCATGATCCGTCGCATAAGAATTATGTATGAGAGAGGGGACTCCTATATCGTGGATATGATGCTGAAGGCAGAAAGCTTCAGCGACTTCCTGAACCGGGCGGATTTCATGGACCTGGTGATGGCATATGACCGCCAACAGTGGAAAGACTTCATGGAGAACCGTAAGTATATTGAACTCTGCAAGCAGGAGCTGGAGGAGGAGAAAACGATCCTGGACGAGGCAAAAGCCGGTGTGGAGCAGGAGCAGGCGAACATGGAGGCTCTGATCGATCAGAAGAACCGGGACATTGTCGCTTATGAATCCGATATCAGCAATAAGGAACAGGCAATTAAGGAATATAAGCAGTCCATCGCGGATCAGGATGCGGAGATCGCAGCCCTGGAGGCAGCGATTGCTGCGGAGAAAAAGAGAATTCTGGAAGCCAGCGGTACGGTGCTGACCTATGATGGCGGTGTATTCAAATTCCCCCTGGCATCCTATACCAGAATATCCGACGATTATGGCAACCGTATCCACCCGACCTTAGGAATCGAGCAGTTCCATAACGGTGTGGATTTCGCGGCACCGAAGGGAACGGCAATCTATGCAGCCTATGACGGGCAGGTGGTGGCAGCCACATACAGTAACACCATGGGAAATTATGTAATGATCGATCATGGCGGTGGACTGTATACCATATACATGCATGCATCGGCATTGTATGTCTCTAAGGATGATATTGTGGTCCGCGGGGAGACCATAGCAGCGGTAGGTTCCACAGGACGATCCACCGGCAATCATCTGCATTTCAGCGTGCGTAAGGACGGAGCGTATACTTCACCTTGGAACTACATTTCGCAATAGATTGTCAATAGACAGAATCACGTGACTGCTTGCAGGCTAAGTGATCTGTCTATTAGACAATCAAACATACATGAGCAAGTAGGGCGATAGCCCGGAATGCGAATGTATGTAGCATTTCGAGAGTGCGAAGCACGGAGAAATGCGTGTTGCGACAAAGACATGTGACTGCTTGCAGGCTAAGTGATCTGTCTATTAGACAATCAAACATACATGAGCAAGTAGGGCGATAGCCCGGAATGCGAATGTATGTAGCATTTCGAGAGTGCGAAGCACGGAGAAATGCGTGTTGCGACAAAGACATGTGACTGCTTGCAGGCTAAGTGATCTGTCTATTAGACAATCAAACATACATGAGCAAGTAGGGCGATAGCCCGGAATGCGAATGTATGTAGCATTTCGAGAGTGCGAAGCACGGAGAAATGCGTGTTGCGACAAAGACACGTGGTGTTGCAACAACATTTTGGAAGTAAAGGAGAGCTTTATGGAGGAAAATAAGGAAAGAAAAGGGCTATTTCTCAGCGGCATTATCGTAGGCTTTGCAGCTACCCTGCTGATCGTGGGCGGCATCTTTATTGCCTTTCAGATTCACAATATTGTGTCCCTGAAGGACGATGTGTCGGCGCAGGTATCCTATGACGAGGATTCTGCCGTCAATGCCCAGACGATCAAAAAACTGCAGCTGCTGGAGGACACGGTAAAAGAGAACTTTTACTTAAGCGAGGTCACCAACGAGCAGCTGGAGGACGGTATGTTCCGTGGTCTGATGGATTCCTTGGACGATCCGTATTCCGAGTATTATACAGCAGAGGAACTGAATGCACTGACCGAACAGACCCAGGGAATCTACTACGGTATCGGTGCGTATGTCAGCATGGATTCCGAGACGAACCTGCCGAAGATCAGCGGTGTCATCGAAGGAGCTCCGGCAGCGGATGTGGATCTTAGAGCCAATGATATAATCTACGAAGTGGACGGTGAATCCACCGCAGGTAAGACACTGACGGAAGCTGTGAGCCTGATCCGCGGCGAAGAGGGTACCACAGTGGACCTGACCATCGTCAGACAGGGCGCGGGTGACTATCTGCATGTCACCGTAGAAAGAGCCAAAGTAGAGAGCCCTACCGTAAAATACGAGATGCTGGATGACGACATGGCATATATTCAGATCGTAGAGTTTGACGATGTGACCATCGACCAGTTTACCGATGCCTTGGCTACCGTGAAAGGTTCGGGTATGAAGGGACTGATCCTGGATCTGCGGGGCAACCCCGGCGGAAGTCTGGATGCAGTGGTACGTATCGCGAGAAAGCTCCTCCCGGAAGGCCTGATCGTATATACCGAGGATAAGGCCGGTAAACGTACCGAGTATACCTGTGATGGCAAGAACCCGTTAGAAGTGCCGCTGGTAGTATTGGTAGACATGAACAGTGCCAGCGCTTCCGAGATCCTGGCAGGTGCGATCCAGGATTACGGCATCGGAACACTGGTAGGTACCACGACTTTCGGCAAGGGCATCGTACAGCAGATCATGCCGTTTACCGATGGCTCCGCGATCAAGATCACCATCAGCGCTTACTATACGCCGAACGGACGCAACATTCACGGAACCGGTATTGAACCGGACGTAGAGTGTGAGTTTGACGGGGAAGCTTACTACAATAGTGAGACCCCGGTAGACAATCAGCTGGAGAAGGCAAAAGAAGTATTAAAAAATTTAATGAAATAAAAAGCTTGACAAAGCGCACAAAACTGTATAAGATTTAACCCATAAAACAAAGGCGTTTTTACCGAACCGGTAAAAGCGCCTTTTTCTGTTACATAAGTTCCTGCCCGGAACACAGAATGGAGGAGCAAAATGATCAGACTGGAAAATGTATGTAAGAATTTCGGAGATCTCCAGGTACTGAAAAATGTCAATCTGGAAGTAAAAGAAGGCGAGAAGCTGGTTATCATCGGACCCTCCGGTTCCGGTAAATCCACCACCGTGCGATGTATGAATTTTCTGGAGGAGCCTACCAGCGGTCATGTATATATTGACGGACAGAAGCTGACCCATGCGAATAAGACGAAGATCATACGTGAGTCCATCTCCATGGTGTTCCAACAATTTAATCTGTATCCACATATGACAGTACTTAAGAACCTGACCATAGCACCCATGAAGCTGCATCATAAGAGCAAAAAAGAAGCAGAAGACCTTGCTTATCACTATCTGGACGTAGTAGGGTTACGGGATAAGGCACATGTATATCCCACAACGCTTTCCGGTGGACAGCAGCAGAGAATTGCCATAGCGAGAGCCTTGTGTGCGCAGACGAAGATCATCCTCTTCGATGAGCCGACTTCTGCACTGGATCCCGAGACGATTCAAGAAGTACTGGATGTCATGATCAAGCTGGCAAAGGAAAATATCACCATGGTGGTCGTTACCCACGAGATGGGATTTGCCAGACAGGTAGCGGACCGTGTGGTATTTATGGCAGACGGACAGATCATTGAGGAAGGTACACCGGATCATTTCTTCGAGAATCCTTCCAACGAACGTGTAAAACAGTTCCTGGGCAAGATCATCCGCTGATATCCTGTGAACCATACTCTGGTCAGCACAGCGGCAGCTGTATTATTATGTTGGTCTATCCATGAAGCCGCATTTTGCAGCGTGTCAGTCAGAAAGGCTTCGTGTTTAGATATATTTTGAGGAAATAAAAGGAGGAAGAGTATTATGAAAAATCTGAAAAAATGGACTGCACTGGCAGCAGTCATGGCAATGACGGCAACCCTGTTCACCGGATGCGGAAGCACCGACACCACCGCTTTAGAGGCAGCAACAACTGCTGCGGAAAGTACTGCTTCTGCCACTACCGAGGCAGCGACAGAAGCATCTGCCACTGATGGAGAACTGGCAGCAGATGTACAGGCGATCGTAGACAGAGGCGTATTAAGAGTCGGTGTTAAGAATGCAGTAGTCGGCTTTGGCTTCCAGGATACACTGACCGGTGAATATTCCGGACTGGAGATCAGCCTGGCGGAGAAGATCGCAGAAAGCCTGGGTGTGGATGTAGAATTCACCGCAGTAACCGCAGCTACCAGAACCGAGCTTCTGGACTCCGGCGATATCGACTGTGTACTGGCTACCTTCACCATCACCAATGAGAGAAAACAGAGCTGGGATTTCTCTACTCCTTATTTTACCGATTATGTAACTGTACTGGTAGAGGATAAGAGCGGCATTACTTCTCTGGCAGACCTGGTAGATAAAAAGGTCGGTGTATCTTCCGGTTCTACCTCTGCAAAAGCACTGGTAAATGCTATGATCGAGGCCGGACTGATCGATGGCAGCGGATTTGATGCAGATACCTTCGATCCTGCACTGTGGACCACCGGAATCTCCTTCCAGCAGTATGATGACTATCCTGCCATCTCCACTGCACTGAGTGCCGGTGAGGTAGATGCCTTCTGTGTAGATAAGTCCATCCTGGCAATTTATAAGACCGACGGACGTTCCTACATTGATGACAGATTCTCTCCTCAGGAGTATGGCGTGGCTACCACCAAGGGCTCCGGACTCTCCGCATATGTGGATGAGCTGGTGCAGGGATGGCTGGCAGACGGTACAATTGACAGCCTGATTGCTGAGAACGGATTAGAGTAAAGACGAAATAAGAAGCAGTCTACGGCGCCCGAAGACTACGGAGTATCCGGACGCTGTAGAGATTAAGAGTAACCGGGAGGAAACACTATGTCTGGTATCATTTCAGCAAGAGCCTGGGGCAAGGTCTGGGCGTACAGGAGCACATTCCTGTTAGGACTTCTGAATACTGTGGAGACAGCAATTTTCGCCATCCTGTTGGCACTGGTGCTGGGTGTGATCTTCGGCCTGATGGCGACCAGTGGGAAAAAGATACTGCAGGTCATCAGCAGAGTCTATGTGGAGATCATGCAGAATACGCCGATCCTGCTCCAGCTGTGTTTCTTCTACTATGCACTGGCATTTTCCGGTCACAGCATCGGAATCCTGCCGACAGGTATCGTTGCACTGGGCGTGTACACCGGAGCTTATATGGCTGAGGTGGTACGTGCGGGCATCGAAGCCGTTCCTAAGGGACAGTTCGAGGCAGCAATGTCCCAGGGATTTACCTATGTAGAGCGGATGTATTACATCATTCTGCCGCAGAGTATCAAAATTATCCTGCCTCCCATGGTGAACCAGATCGTTAATCTGATCAAAAATACTTCCTGCCTGTATATTATCGGCGGAGCGGATCTGATCTCGCTGACATATAGCTTTGTCACCGGTGAAAATACCGGAGGCGCCTATGCTCCGGCATATCTGGTCAGCGGACTGTTATTTTTCATTATATGTTATCCTCTCTCTAAGACTGCCAGTGTCTGGGAGATTCATCTGAAGAAGAGAGATCAGCGGGTGCTGTTTCAAAGAACAGAAGGGACGGTGACGGATAATGAGTAATCTGGAAGCGAGTTTTTCCATTTTAGGGCAGAAGGGTGTCATGGCATACATTTTGAAAGGCACGGTGTTCACCCTGATCATTGCCCTGATTGCCGTAGTGCTGGGAATCGTCATCGGTTCCATACTGGCATTGTGCAGAAACTACTGTACAAGTAAAAAAATGAAAATATTTGGCATTCTTGCCACGGTATACATAGAAGTGTTTCGAAATACCCCGT
Organism: uncultured Lachnospiraceae bacterium; assembly: GCA_945929965.1. Taxonomy (GTDB): domain Bacteria; phylum Bacillota; class Clostridia; order Lachnospirales; family Lachnospiraceae; genus Acetatifactor. The sequence continues at coordinate 2,875 of CAMEOT010000028.1, read as the reverse complement.
TATTGTTATGGATCTTTATCTGCCTGGTGTTCTGTCCCTGTCCGGAATTGTTCAACCGGAAGCTGTTCGGACTGACCACGGTAGAGACGAAACTGTTGTTCAAGGCAGCAGTAGCCCTGATTCTGTTTACTTCTTCCGTTATTGCGGAGATCATCCGCGGAGGATTGAATTCCATCGCTCACGGACAGTTTGAAGCCGGTCATGCACAGGGCTTCAATGTAGTACAGGTCATGATTTACATTATCCTGCCCCAGGCATACCGGAATGTGATTCCTACATTGTTAAGCCAGGTAATCACTACTATCAAGGATTCCTCTTATCTGGCAAACGTAGCGACCATCGAACTGATGGCTCGGACGAAACAACTGTTGTCCGCTGCCAGCCGTTACAATGGTACCGGTAATGTGAATGTGTCCGATGTATTTGTGTTGTTTGGTGTGGCGGCATTGATCTATTTTATTATCAACTATACACTGTCCTGCGTGGTGCGTTCCATGCAGAAACGGAGGAAGAGACCGGTACGTGTGACCACGGACTAAGTGGGTCGGGAAGATATAGAAAAAGAAAAGAGGATTTCTATGGAACAGTATGTGATTACGATTTCAAGACAGTTCGGCAGTATGGGCAGATCCATTGCAAAGGAGCTTTCCGAAATGCTGGGGATCGAATTCCTGGACAGAGATATCGTCGAGGCTACGGCAAAGCGGATGGGGCTTCCGGTATCAGTCATCAGTAATGAAGAGGAAAGCATGAAGTCCACCTTTTTCCGCAGACAGTATCCTCTGGGCATGGGGATGTCCAGCTTAAAGGATGAGATTTTTTATACCCAGAAGAACATTATCCGGGATTTCGCGGCGAGGGGGTCCTGCATCATAGTGGGACGCTGTGCAGACTATATTCTGGAGGATCTTCCGAATCACCTGAATGTGTATGTCTACGCTCCCGATGAAGCGAGACTGAAAAACTGCGTGGAGAATCTCCAGATGGATCCACAGACGGCAAAAAGGATGATGCGGGATGTGGATGCGGCGAGAAACCGCTATCACAAGGCGTACATCCCCGGCTGGCAGAGCGTTTTTGACCATAAGGATCTCATGATCGACAGCAGCCGGTTCGGTATCGACGGCACAGCGAAGATTCTGGCAGATATTGTTAAAAACCAGTGGGGATAATTACAGTTATACAAAATAGGAAATTCCGAAGCGGATCGGGACAGCTGATTTTGAGAAAAATGGACCATTTTGTCGAAAACAGCTGTCTTTTATTATGTTATTTTGATGAATTTAGCTGTTAGAAATTCCTAAATTATGATAAGATATAGCTATTAGGGATGTGATTTGCATTCGCAATAGTAGGTAAATCATTCGGAAAGGGGAAGGGACCGATGATCAGGAGAAAATACGTTCCGCTGCGCATTGTGCAGCCGGGGATGATGATCGATCAGGCGATTATAGACCGTGCAGGCCGCGTACTGATCGCCAGACGTACCCGACTGGAGGATTTTCATATTGATGCACTGAAAAAAATGGGGGTCACGGGTATCTATACCTGTGAAGGCACGGAAGATGTGAAGCCTGCAGAAGCTGATCAGACGCAGCAACTTCCGGAACCGTTACAGAAAAAATACGACCAGGTGAAGGTGAAGGATCCTGCCAAGGTGCAGATCTCCGAGAGTGTACGGAGCCGGGTTGCACAGGGCGTACAGTATTTGTATCAGGATACCCAGTCACCGGATTTCACCAATGCTTCAAGGAGCATCACAGATGACCTGCTGCGAGCCATTGAAGATAATGATGCAGTGGCAGTGGATATCGGTGCGCTGAAGGTCAGTGACGAGTATACGTTCAAACACAGTGTGGATGTGGCTACCATGTCCATGATCGTGGCACGGAAATACGGATTGGATGATAAACAGGTCTATGAGATTGGCATTGCGGGACTTTTGCATGATATCGGCAAATCAAAGGTGCCGAATGAGATCCTGAATAAGGCAGCAAAACTTACGGACGAAGAATTCGCCATTATGAAACAGCATTCGGTATACGGGTACCGTATTCTTCAGCCGAAGGAAGACCTGTCCATGGAGATCAAGCTGGGTGTACTGCAACACCATGAGAAAATGAACGGGAAGGGATATCCCATGGGAGTCACGGGAGATAAGATCGACCTGTTTGCCCGTCTGATCTCCATCTCCGATATTTATGATGCACTGGTGACCGAACGCCCTTATAAGAAGCCGTTTTCACCCAGAGATGCCGTGGAGATGATCATGTCCATGACCGAAGAACTGGACATTACCGTCATGCGCTGCTTTTTGGAGAGCGTCATTCTCTATCCGGTGGGCACCGATGTGGCACTGAGCAACGGCGAGACCGCAAGAGTCGTTGCGAACATTCCCAATGCCGTCCTGCGCCCCAAAGTCCTGGGACTCACCACCGGACGCGTGTACGACCTCGCCAATGATGTGAAATGTGCAAATATTATTATCTTGTAACGTAGGGTTGCCATAGACCACTCTGGGAGTTCTGTTTGTATTAAAAACGCCATTTTTTGCTAAAAAAATACAAAAACAGGAGATTTTGACATGTAAAAAGCAGTTATTTTCGCTGAGCGTGCAAAATGAAGAAATTCCGTACAAAAATTCTTGATTTGGGAACTTTTTTGTACGGAATTCATTGTTTTTAGGGTTTTTACACCAAACTAGAGAGCTACGAAAGCATAGCCACTCTAGAGAACAAGAAAGACCTGGTGTGGGCACTTGCGCACAAATCCCAGCCATATTCAATACACGGGGCGTAATCATCAATAATAGTTAATTACGCCCCGGTGGTTTACGATATGCGGGGCGTAACCATCAATAATAGTCAATTAAGCC